>CAZGFL010000088.1:0-36856 GCA_964524985.1 uncultured Acidobacteriaceae bacterium | reverse complement strand
TAATCCGCTGGGTCGAACACGACGGCGTCGGCCGCGCCGCCCGTAACGGCCTCAATTTCACCGAGCGCGGCTTCGGCGTCCGCGCCGCCCTTGGCTCCTACGATCGCGGCCACACCGCCGTCTCCCAATTAAAAAAAGGCGACATCGATTGGGACGAAATTTTCGGCCAGCAAGGCGCGCGTTGGTTTCACACCGGCGGCATCTTCTGCGCGCTCTCCGAATCCTCCCGCGAGGTCGCGCGCGAAGCGATGCAAGCGGCAAAACGTCACGGCACGATCGTCTCCTACGATCTCAATTATCGTGACTCCCTCTGGAAATCCTTGGGTGGCAAAGCTCGCGCGCAGGAAGTCAACCGCGGCCTCGCTCCTTTGGTCGACGTCATGCTCGGCAACGAAGAGGACTTTTCCGCCGCGCTTGGCTATCAGGTTTCCGGTCTCGACGAACATCACTCCGAGCTGGATGTCTCCGCGTTCTGTTCCATGATTCAAACCGTCGTTCGCGACTTTCCCTTCTCGGTCGTGGCCACCACGTTGCGCCAAGCCAAAACCGCTACGCGCAACGACTGGGGCGCGATCTGTTACTGTGACGGCAAATTCTTCGAAGCTCCCAGGCGGGAAGACGTAGAGATTCTCGATCGCGTTGGCGGCGGTGACTCGTTTGCCTCCGGCCTGATTTACGGTTTTCTCTCCGGCAAGGATCCCCAGTGGGCCGTCGACTGTGGCGCGGCCCACGGCGCTCTCGCCATGACCACCCCCGGCGATACTTCCATGGTCACGCTTCAGGAAGTTCTGCAAGTGATGAAAGGAAAAGGCGCGCGCATTGTCCGCTGAATTTCCAGGCGCGATATATTGCTGTAGCGCAGGGCGGAGTCTTCGTAGCCCTGCGGTTTCCTCCGAGTTATGTTTAGCGCAGGGCGTAGCCTTGCGGCTTTTCTCTGAGGATTAGGTGTGGCGCGGGCCTGCCTGCTGCAGGCAGGGCTTACCCCCGTGGCTCTTTCTTTGTAGTGGCGGGTCTTTAGACCCGTTGTTTTCTTTTGTAGCGCAGGGCGCAGCCCGGCGGTCTTTCTCTGAATGTTTGCAGTAGCTTTCTCCGAGCGTATTGCGTATCAGAAGGGATTCCTCAATCGAGCAGAAAAAATGAACAAAGAAGAAGTTAAGAAGAAAATCGAAGCCGTCGGCATCATCCCCGTCGTGCGTGCCGCTTCGTCGGAGGAGGCATGCATGGCCGCCGAAGCCGTCCGCCAGGGTGGCATCCCCATCGTTGAAATCACGATGACTGTTCCCGGTGCCGTCGAAGTTATCGCCGCCCTGGCGAAGCAGTGTGGCGCCGACGTCTTGATTGGCGCGGGCACCGTTCGCAACCCCGAAGCCGCGCGCCGTTGCCTCGACGCCGGTGCGCAATTCCTCGTCAGCCCCGGCACGAATGCAAAGACCATCGAATTTGCCGCCTCTCGCGGCGTCGTCATGATGGCTGGTGCATTGACGCCTACGGAAGTAGACTTCGCCTGGCAGTTGGGCATCGACTACGTGAAGATATTTCCCTGCAGCGCCGTTGGCGGCGCGTCTTACATCAAAGCGCTGAAAGGGCCTTTCCCGGAAATACCTTTTATTCCTACCGGTGGCGTGAACTTGCAAACCGCCGCCGATTTCCTGAAGGCCGGCTCCGCGGCCCTCGGTGTCGGAGGGGAACTCGTTCAAGCCGCTGCGCTAAAAGCAGGGAAGCCCGAGATCATCACGGAAACCGCCCGCAAATTCGTGGAAATCATCCGCGCCGCCCGGACAGTATCGTAGGCAAGTTTCCTGGGCATGCCTCGCACTCCCAAAACATGCGGCGCTGCGCGGTGATGCCCGCGCGTTTGTAGAGGCCGGGCTTCAGCCCGGCGTTTTTGTTCTCCACGATTTTTTCCATCCTGAGCGACCGCAGGCACGCTTTGCGGCGCCATTTTCGTCCGCCGCGGCTTTGTCATCCTGAGCGACCGCAGGGAGCGGAGGATCCCCCGTACCCCTTTTCGTGGCGCTTGCGCATCGTGGACAAACAGCGCCGGGCTTTAGCCCGGCAGCCTTTCTCTGAATGTCTGCTGTAGCGCAGCGCCTGCCTGTCGGAGGCAGGCGTATCCCTGCAGGCCTTTTCTGAAGTTCTTGCGGTAAGTTTGATTTTTGGGATTCGCGATACGAGAGGTCACGGGAACTGACGCCGACGAGGCGCTCGGTGCTTTTTGCCACAAAGTAGATTATCCCATAATGTAGTCTGCGGCTTCTCTTCAAAAGCCCAAAAACGCAACGAAATTTTCTTAACTGTCTGATATTGCATAGGTTACGCGAACTCGCACCGGTACGCCTTCACTGGTTTACCCCGCTCGCCAGTATCCCCCCATCCACCACCAGTGTATGCCCGGTGACGAAGCTCGCCGCATCCGAAGCCAGGAACACGGCGGCGCCCACCAGCTCTTCCACTTTTCCAAAGCGCCGCATCGGCGTGCGCATCAGAAATTCTTTCCCGCGTTCTGTCCCATCCAGAAGGGCCGAGTTCAGGTCGGTGCGAAACACGCCGGGGCAGATTGCGTTCACGTTCACGCCTTTCATCGCCCACTCGACCGCCAGTTGTCTTGTAAGCGCGAGCACCGCCGCCTTGCTGGCCGCATACGCCGTGACCTCAAAGATCCCCAGGAACGAGCTGAGCGACGCTATGTTGATGATGCGCCCGTACTTGCGCTCCAGCATATGCGCGCCAAACACCTTGCACGCGCGCAGCGTGCCGTTCAGGTTCGTCTCGATAATCGCGTTCCACTCGGTTTCTGGGAACTCGAGTGTCGGCATGCGCTTGGTGCGTCCCGCGCAATTCACCAGAATCTCGACGCTGCCAAATTCCCCGACGACGACATCGCGCAATTGCTCCAGTTGTTTTGTGTCGGTGGCGTCGCAGGCGCAAACCAGCGAGCGCCGGCCGAGCGCTTTCACCTGATCCACTGCAACGCGCACCAAGTCTTCGCGCCGGCTTGTCGGAACGACATTGGCGCCTGCTTCTGCCAGCCCTTTGCTTAGCGCAAGCCCGATTCCGCTGCTGCCGCCGATGACGACGGCCGTCTTGTTCGACAGATCCAGTTGAGGATGTCCCATGGCCGCGTCATGGTAGCACGCTTTGCTCGATTACCAGTTCATACCGGCCGTTCGCGAGAGCAGGGAATTGCTCTGAACTCGTTGAAAACAGACGAGTAATGCGAATTGCAAAGATCCCGGTAATTGGTTCGAGTCACACGGGGATGTGACCCCCGTCACTGCTCCCTGTGAGTTGCAGAGTTATCGTCCCCTGGATACCTAAGCAGAACCCGAGCGCAGAGGCAACAACGTGGCGACCGTCCAAGGAGCATACGGGTTCCAACTGCAAGTCCCCAAGCACCCTCTTCAGTGGTGCGAACTGCCTGCCGTCAGTCCAGACTCGGACGAAGTCATTATTCAAGTAGCAGGCTGCGGTGTTTGTCACACCGACATTGGGTTCGCCTTCGATGGAGTGCCGACACGGCATGCACTGCCGCTGATTCTCGGGCACGAGATTTCCGGACGCGTCGTCTCCGTTGGTCAGAACGCAGCGGAGTGGATCGGCCGCCCCGTAATCGTTCCGGCAGTCATTTCGTGCGGAATTTGTCCCGCCTGCAAAGCAGGCCGGGAGACGATTTGCCGCCAACAGTTCATGCCCGGGAACGATGGAGATGGCGGCTTTGCCACGCACGTGCGCGTGCCGGCGCGCGGCCTTTGTCCCGTCCCGGAGAAGCTTCCTTCCGGGCTAACGCTTGAAATGCTCTCCGTTGTGGCCGATGCGGTGACCACTCCCTATGAAGCCATCCGCAGGTCCGAGCTCGGTCCGAACGATGTGGCTGTTGTGGTTGGTGTGGGAGGCGTAGGCGGATTCGGCGTCCAGATCGCGGCGGCACTGGATGCTGCTGTGGTGGCCATTGATGTGGACCAGAACCGGCTCGATCTCGCGATGCAGCATGGCGCGGGACTGGCTTTGAACGCGAGTTCGACGGAACCAAAAACGCTGAAGACGGCAGTCCGTGACTTCGTAAAGAAATCCGGGCGTTCAGGTATCGGCCTGAAAATTTTTGAGATGAGCGGAACGCCCGGCGGTCAGACGACGGCCTTCAATCTGCTGGATTACGGCGCGTACCTGGGAGTCGTGGGATATACGCCCAAGGCGAGTGAGTTGCGCCTGTCAAATCTGATGGCTTATGACGCCATGGCGCGCGGCAACTGGGGATGTCCGCCTTCGCAATATCCCGCAGCGCTCCGCATGGTGATCGAGGGAAAGGTTGCGCTTGCCCCGTTTGTTGAAATTCATCCGCTGCAAGAGGCACCCGAACTTCTCGATGCGGTGGCGAAGCACGCGCTGCGCAAGCGCGTGATTCTTCAACCCGCCAACGGAATTCGCAAAGCAACAAATGAGGCGACGCCGTGATCAATCACAATCTAATTGAAGATTCCTGTCCACGCGAAATCCTTGTCGAGAAGAAACCCGTGATGGACCACTCGGGCGCGCCGGTGGCGGGGCTGCACAACGTTTGGATCACACTGAACAATCCCGGCGAGCTCAACAGCTATACGACCAGCATGGCCAAGGAGATCATCCTGGCGTTGCGCGAAGCCAGCAATGACCGCGCTGCGGTGGCGGTGGTCTTGACCGGAGCGGGAATGCGCTCCTTCTGCAGCGGCGGAAACACGCGCGAATACGCCGAAAACTATGCGGGCGCGCCCGGCGAATACCGCCAGTACATGCGGCTGTTCAGCGACATGGTCACTTCGATTCTCCAGTGCGACAAGCCGGTGATCTGCCGCGTGAACGGGATGCGCGTGGGCGGGGGCCAGGAGATCGGCATGGCCTGCGACTTTTCCGTGGCCAGCGACCTCGCCGTGTTCAGTCAAGCCGGACCCAAGCATGGGTCAGCCCCTGACGGCGGAAGCACTGATTTTCTTCCGCTCTACGTGGGCATCGAACGCGCCATGTACAGCGGAACACTCTGTGAAACCTGGAGCGCGCACCGCTTCTATGCGCTTGGCGGGCTTACACAAATTGTTCCCGTACTGAAGTTCGACGGAAAGTGGGTAGCCAATCCGCAGGTGGTGACGGATCGCGTTCTGGATGAATACGGCCGCATGGTACTTGGGGAATGGAAGACGGGCCAGGCACGGGAAGACGGAAAGGCTCTGCTGCGCAAGGGCACTATCGATCTTAGCCTCCTCGACGAGACGGTCGAAGGGTTGTGCACCAAGTCCCTTTACACGATGCCAGACTGCCTGATCAAGACCATCGAGAGCCTTCGCAAACACAAGCTCCAGCATTGGGACAAGAACCGCGAAAGCAATCGCGCATGGCTTTCGCTCAACATGATGACGGAAGCGAACGCCGGCTTCCGCGCCTTCCATTACGGCTCGAAGGAGCAGCGCGAAGTCGATTTTGTGCGCCTTCGTCAGGAACTCGCACGAGGCACGCGCTGGAGCGAGGAATTGGTCCGCGAAATTGCGCCATGGGTTGCGCAGCCGGAAAAAGCGGCGAAGTAAAAGGTCGGGACGCGGGAGCGCGAAACCTTGCTTGAAGGCGCGGAATTCGAAAGGGCGTTCTGATGAGCGTAGAAACGTTTGATGCCTGGCGCGATAAGCCGCTCGATGAAGTTCTTTACGAATGCCGCGAACTGCTCGAAGACGCAGATTTTCCTACGGTACGCCGGTGGCGGGAATCCGGAGGAAAAGTCGTCGGTCACTTCCAGGTTTATTTCCCCGAGGAGATTGTTCACGCGGCGGGAATTTTGCCATTTAAAGTTCGCGGGGCACAAATCGAAGCAGTGCAGGCGGATTCCCGCTTTGGCTCCTATTTGTGCTCGATTTTGAAGACCTCGCTCGAACTGGCGCTGAGTAAACGGGTGGAATTCGAGATGTTCGTGACGCACCCCATCTGTGACGCCGCGCGCAACCTGGGAGCCGTGTGGGGGCGCAATTTTACTTACCCGTGCCAAATCCTGTATTTGCCGCAAAATGCAAATTCGCCCGCGGCGGTCACTTACTTGCGGAACGAGTACGCACGTTTGCAGCGCGGCGTCGAAGCCATTGCCGGGCGAGCGATTCAGGAAGAAGACCTTCGCCGATCGCTGACGATTTACAATCGCAATCGCTCGTTGATTCGGGAACTCTACGGCATCAAGCGTGAAACACCGTGGCTGGTATCCGTCGATGAAGCGTATGTGCTGTTGGCCATCGGCGGAATGATTCCGCGGGAGGAGCACAACGAGTTGCTGGCAAGTGTTTTGCCAATGCTCACGGCTCGTCCGAACAAGAAGCAGGACAAGATCCGCCTGGTTTTCGAAGGAGGCTTCTGCGAGCAGCCTCCTCTGGACCTGATTCGCGCTATCGGCCGCTCCTGCTACGTAGTGGACGATGACCTGCTCATCGGTTTGCGGTGGATTCTCGAGGATGTGCCGCTGGAGGGCGATCCGCTTCTCAATCTCGCCAGCGCGTACCTGGAAAAAAGCACTTACAGCCCGGTACAACACGACCTGCGCAAGCCCAAGGAGAAGATGCTTCTCGAACGTATCCGAAATTCACGAGCGGAAGCGGCAATTTTGACCGCGGCGAAAATGTGCGAACCCGGACTGGAAGAGCAAGTGGCTTACGCTCATGCGCTCGAGAAGGCGGGCATCCCCTATTTCATCAGCGAATTTGAAGAGAAGATGACGACCTTCGAGCACCTGGAAATCCAGCTGGAAACCTTTGCGGAAAACATTCTTTTCAACTGAGGAAGGCAGATCATGAGCGCCGAAAAACCCGAGCAAAGTCTGGTGGGCCGCGGCAACCGCGAGGGCGCTGATCTGTTCCGGCAATGGTTCTCCGGCCTGAGCAACACCGCCAAGTCGGGCGGGCCGGCAGCTTATGTTTTTGTGATGGGTAGCATGTGCGAGATTCTGCGCACCTTCAACCTGCCGGTGGTGTTCCCGGAAATCAATTCGCTCCAGATGGCCGTGCGGCACGTGGCCCACGAATACCTGAACCAGGCGGAAGACTACGGCTACTCACCGGATATCTGCGGCTATGTGAAGGCGGACGTCGCGGTGCAATTGCGGGGCGGCGAGCATCCCATGGGACAAATTCCGAAGCCCGCGCTGGCGGTGTTGACGAACGCGTGCAACACGTACATCAAGTGGGCGGAGATTTGGGAGCGCATGTACAACATCCCGATCTTCACGCTCGATATACCGGGCACGCGCGCGGCAGGCACGCAAACGTGGCCGGGAGATCCAGATTTCGAAAATGACCGCCGGTATGTGCAAGCGCAGATCACGGAGTTAATCGCGCTGTGCGAGCGCGTGACGGGCATCCGGTTCGATATCGACCGATTGCGGGAATGCATGGGGTACGCCAACGAGATGTCCCGCGGCTGGAAGCGCGTCCTGGAGTACAACCAAAGCCGGCCATCGCTCTTCAACGCGCTGACAGATGGAACGATCTATCTCGGCGTTACGAACGGGTTCCGCGGCGCTCCGGAAGGAGCGCGGTTTTTCACGAACCTGGTGGAGGAGATGGCGTACAAGGCCGCCAACGGCATCGGCACTCTCACTGACGAAAAATACCGCCTCACCTTCATCGGCGTTCCCTGCTATCCCATCTTTCGCCGGTTCAACGAGCTCTTCACCGAGTGGGGCGGCACGTTTGTGCATTCCACATATTTATGGTTTGCCTCCGGCGGCGCCAATCTCGGCTTCGAATACGACCTCGCGCATCCGCTGGAGAGCCTTGCGGCCGGCGTGCTCATTAACGTTCGAGACGCGATGGACAGCATGTTCTACCAGGACCGCGCGATCCTCGACATGGTCGATACGTTTCATCTGGACGGTGTCGTCTATCACCCCGTGAAAAGCTGCCGCACCACGTCAACGGGCATGGCGGACAACCGCCGCGCGCTGATGGCCGCGCGCGACATTCCGAGCTTGTTCATCGAGTCGGACATGATGGACCGCCGCGTCGTGACAGAGGCGCAGATGAAGAACCGCATTGATGCGTTCTTCGAAGGTCTGGCATCGCGCCGGCAGCAAGAGGCTGCGGCCCATTAAGGCGAGAAATTCTCCGCGTGGAGGAGCGAAACGATGGCGTATACGGCCGGGGTCGATGTCGGGTCGACGCAGACCAAAGCAGTGGTGATCGATGAAGCCAGGAACATCATTGGCCGCGCGCTGATCGATACCGGTGCCAACGTGGTCATGGCCGCCGAACAAGCGTTTGGCAAGACATTGCAATCCGCCAATGTCGAGGAAGAAGAAGTCGAATATGTGGTCGGGACGGGATACGGGCGCTACCGAGTGACATTTGGAAACGCGCAGGTTACGGAGATCAGCTGCCATGCCCGTGGCGCGATTCGCATGTTTCCGGGAACGCGAACGGTGATCGACATGGGTGGCCAGGACACCAAAGCGATCCGCGTGCGTCCCAACGGTGAGATCGTGGACTTCTGCATGAATGACAAATGTGCTGCCGGAACGGGGCGGTTTCTCGGCGCGGCTTCCAGCGCCCTGGACATCCCGCTAAGTCAACTGGGCCCGACAGCGCTGCGGGCCGAGCGGCCGGTACGCATCAGCACTACTTGCACGGTGTTCGCGGAATCCGAAGTGCTCGCCTGGGTGGGCAGAGGAAAGAAAATCGAGGACATTCTGCAAGGCGTGCACCAATCCATTGCGGCTCGTTCCATCGGACTGCTGCGGCGAGTTGGTGTCGAAGAAGAAATTACATTCACGGGCGGTGTGGCACGCAACATCGGAATGATCGAGGCTTTGCAGAAGGGTCTGGGAGCGAAGCTAAACGTCAGCGATGATTCCCATTTCATGGGCGCGCTCGGCGCCGCGCTGTTCGCTCTCGATCATGTTCTCGCGGGGCGCGCTCCGGCGGGGAGGCCGTCATGACATACACGGCCGGAATCGACATCGGCTCCACGTACACGAAGGCGGTGATTGTCAGCGATGACGGAACGATCCGCGGTCGGGCATTGAAGAACACCGGCTTCAAACTCGCGGAGATTTCCAAACAGGTTTTTGAAGAGGCTCTCCAGAATGCCGGCCTGAGTTCCTCGGACGTTTCCTACATCGTATCCACGGGGTTTGGCCGGCACATGGTCAAGTTCAGTGACACGCACGTAACGGACTTGACCGCCAGCGCAGCCGGCGCGTGCCACTTCTTTCCGCGCACGCGCACGATTCTGGACGTCGGCGGACAAACCATGAAAGCCACGCGGCTCGATGACTCCGCTAAAGTGAAGTCGTTCCGGTTAAACGACAAGTGCGCGGCCGGGACAGGCGCGTTCCTTGAGAAGACCGCGCGGTATATGGGGTACGGCACTGCGGAAATCGGCCCGCTCGTGGCTACTTCCAAGCTGCCAGTGACGATTTCCGGCGTTTGCGCGGTGTTTGCGGAGTCGGAAGTGATCAACCAGCTTTCGCTCGGCAGTGCGCCCGCGGATATCATGCACGGCGCCATCGTGTCGCTGGTGGACCGCTCGGTGCAGTTGATGAAGCGCGTGCGCATGGAGCCGGAATTCACGCTGATCGGGGGTATCCTGCGTTTCGAGACGATGGCCCGCGTGGTGTCCGAGCATCTGCGCGCGGAAGTGAACGTGCCGCCCGAAGACCTCGTGCAATTTGTCAATGCGCTCGGCGCGGCGATTTTGGCGCAGCGGCGATTCCAGAAACTGAGCGCCGGCCTCGGCCCGAACGTTGCGAGCACAGAAATCCAAGCGCGGCACTGACGGACACAGGGGCAGTGGACAAATTTATCAAAATCGAGTCGCTGCTGAACCACTCGAGCGACCGGTTTCTATCGGACGCGCAGCTTCAGCCGGACCCGGCACTTGTAGCCGAAGGATGGCAACGTCGGTTTACTGTGGACGAGGAACGGGCCAAAGAAGTTACGGAGCTTTACACGGAATTAGGCTTCGAGGTTCGCTCAGAACCGGTAATCACCGGTGACGTTGCAGACGACTGTCACGACTGCCATAGTTTTGTGGTGCTTCGGCTTCGCACAATCTACACGCGTCCCAGAGGTCGATAGAAAAAAGGGCCCAAAAAGGGGGCGCGGGAACCCGGTGGATCTTCCGGGTTCCCGCAGGGTTGCCGCCCTCGTTTTTGGAAGGTGCTAACGGGGACTTAGGCGGGCAACAATCGTGACTTCTTCCGGCGCCTCATGGCGCGCTGTCAAAGCCTCTTCTTTTTCTTTAGCGGACTTCGGGAGTTCGCGGCCAATTGCGGAACCGGCGCTCCAGACCTGCCAGAGGAAATAGCGCTGGCCATAGCGATGGAAGATCAACTTGCATTCGGACTGTGGCGCGCTTTTTTCAGCGGAGTAGGAAGGCACAAAGATCGAGGCGGCGGTATCGACGCGTTGAATCAACAGCGTCCCTCTGTCCACTGCCGATCCCTTGACCACATACTCGCCTGCGGGCAGCGTAACCTTGTCTGCCGTGAACGCGAAGGGAACGTCCACGCGCACGCCTTGTTGCGCTCGCACCATGAGGGGCGCCGCCAGGAACGCCAGCGCCAGGATACTTGCCATTCGGATAATCGACTTTTTCATTTGAATTCTCCTATCTGCCAGTATCAGCGCCGCTCAAGATCACCCCAGTTGGAACCCCTGTAATCTGGCGGTGCGCTGTAACGCCGGCGACTATCGCGCGTTCTTCGAATGCTGACAATGCACAGGAGGTGAACTGGAAGGCAACTTATGGTGAACTGGAGAGCCCGAATGGGGAGCGGGGGTGGACAGCGCGTCGCCCAGGAAGCGCTTGCGTCCTGGTGATGCAAGGTGGTGGAATATGCGTCGCAATCCGAGAGATCGCAATGCCGCGCGAAGACCAGTCCGGCGATGTTGTGCGCTTCAACGCTTACGAAGTGAATCTTCGTGCCGGAGAACTCTTTCGGGGAGGCCGCAAGATCCCGTTGCAGATACAGCCGTTTCACGTGCTGGCGATGCTGCTGGAGCGTCCGGGGGAAGTCGTCGCGCGGGATGAACTTAAGAAAAGGCTCTGGCCCGCGGATACTTTTGTGGATTTCGACCACAGCCTGAATACGGCCATCAAGAAGCTTCGCCAAGCGCTGAGCGACGACAAGAAGAAGCCACGGTACATCGAAACACTTCCCAAGCGCGGCTACCGGTTTATCGGCACAGTGGAGCAGCGTGCAGGAGTCGCGGTGCGGGCTCCGCGGAAAAGCGGCGGCGAGTCTCCGTGGGTGGGGCGGGTAGCAAGGGTTTCTGTGGACGGCAAGACTTCGTTTGCATTGGTATCTGTCGACGAAGAGGCGGCCGCCGAGAGAGAAAAGCTGGATGCCGCGAACGATGACGTGGGCCTGTCACTCTTGATTGCCGCGCAAAAGCTGTTTCTGGTGGCTAAAGGGACACCTGTCAGAATCCTCGCTATGCACGAGCAGACCTCCCGCTGCCAGGTGCGAATTCTAGAAGGCGAGCACTATGGGAAGAGCGCGCTGATTCCACTGAAGTGGCTCGCGGCCGAGAAAGCGTAGCAAGAGGTACCCTCCCGCGAACCCAAACCTGCTGTTACGACTTATCCGGAGTCCGCTGAGCAGAACAGCGAGTTCTTTGTATTCGGGAAATTAAACCGTTGTGTGGGTGATCACAAAAGCGGGCAGGCCTGCGTCAATGTGCGCAAGAAAGCGCGACAAGCCGATTCTGCGCGTTTAACATTCCGGCTGTGAGTGGCGTCACATTGCGCTAAGTCTCAAAAGATAAACGGGATAAACGCCTTTCGCCGTTTGCACAGGCTAGCTCTTTGGCTAGTAAAGTGCCCAACAGTGTCCTACGGGAAGTGGTGTGAACGCTCGGCATCGTTATCCACTGAACCGTATGCACGGAGCTGCGCTATGAACATTCATATTAAAGAAGCACTCGATTATCACTTTGGCGCACGGCCGGGGAAGATCGAAGTTGTACCCTCCAAGCCCTGCCGCACGCAGCGAGATTTGAGTTTGGCATACACGCCTGGGGTTGCGCACCCCTGCCTTGAAATCCAAACAAATCCGCATGACGCATACAAGTACACGGCAAAAGGAAACCTGGTGGCGGTCGTGTCAAACGGCACGGCGGTGCTAGGGCTGGGACACATCGGAGCGCTGGCGGGCAAGCCGGTGATGGAAGGGAAGGGAGTGCTGTTCAAGAGATTTGCCGACGTGGACGTGTTCGACCTGGAAGTCGATTCGACAGATCCGGAAGACGTCATTCGAGTATGCGCGCTGCTGGAGCCGACGTTTGGGGGAATCAACCTGGAAGACATCAGGGCGCCGGAGTGTTTCTACATCGAAGAGACATTGAAGAAAAGGATGAAGATTCCGGTGTTCCACGATGACCAGCATGGAACGGCGATCATTTCAGGGGCCGCCCTGCTGAATGCCCTGGAGTTGGTGGGCAAGAAAATTGACAAAGTGCGATTGGTGATCAACGGAGCAGGGGCCGCGGGGATTGCGTGCGCCGAGCACTACGTGTGCCTGGGAGTGCCACGGGAGAACATCACCCTGGTGGACAGCAAAGGCGTGATTTATGACGGCCGAGTCGAGGGAATGAACCCGTACAAGGCGCGATTCGCCCAGAAGACAAGTATGCGGACTCTGCTTGATGCGCTGCGCGGGGCGGACGTGTTTGTCGGGCTGTCCGTGAAGGGCGCAATGACGCCGGAGATGCTTCGCGGAATGGCGACGCGGCCGATCGTATTCGCGATGGCGAATCCCGATCCGGAGATTACCTACGAGGATGCGCTGGCGACACGCAAAGACGTGATCATAGCGACGGGGCGCTCGGATTATCCGAATCAGGTAAACAACGTGCTGGGCTTCCCGTTTATTTTCCGCGGTGCGCTGGACGTGCGCGCGACCGCCATCAATGAAGAAATGAAACTGGCGGCGACGCATGCGTTGGCGGCATTGACGAAGGAGGACGTGCCCGATTCGGTGTGCCATGCATACGGTGTGGAGCGGCTCCGGTTTGGGCCAGACTACATCATTCCGAAACCGTTTGACCCGCGCGTGCTGGTGTGGGAGGCGACGGCAGTGGCGCGTGCGGCGATGGAAACAGGTGTGGCACAGAAACCCGTGGACTTGGCGGAGTATCGCGAGCGGCTCGAGAAAATGTTGGGCAAGGCGCATGAATTCATGCGCATGGTCATTCACAAGGCGAAGGCAGCGCCCCGCCGGGTTGTGTTTCCGGAAGGAGAAAACGAAAAGATCCTGCGGGCGGCGCGCATTCTGGCAGACGAGAAGATCGCATCGCCGATTCTGCTTGGAAGCGAGGAAACAATTCTCCGGAAGGCCGCCGATCTCGGAGTGGCTCTGGACGGGATGAAGATTGTCGACCCAATGGTATGGCCGGACCGCAAGCGGTATATCGAGACGCTTTATCAGTTGCGTCAGCGGCGAGGAATAACGCTCTCGGAAGCGCGGGAGATGATCGCGAACCACAACGTGTTTGGCTCCTTGATGGTGCATCTGGGCGACGCCGATGCTCTGGTCGGAGGAGAAACGCAGCACTTTCCGGACACGATCCGCCCGGCGCTGCAAGTAATCAAGCCCCGGCCAGACCTGCACCGCGTTTCGGGGTTGTACGTAATGGTGACGCGGCGTGGAGACATCTACTTTCTGGCAGACTGCACGGTGAACATTGAGCCGACCGCCGAAGACCTAGCGGAGATCGCACTGTGCGCAGCTCAGACGGCACGGCGGTTTGACGTAACTCCGCGAGTAGCGATGCTCTCGTTCTCCAATTTCGGGAGCACGCAGCATCCGTTGACAGCAAAAGTGCGGCGGGCCGTCGAATTGATCCGGCAGATGGACCCGAATTTGATCGTAGATGGGGAAGTCATGGCGGACACCGCGGTGGTGCCGGAGATCATTGAGGAGACCTATCCGTTTGCGAAACTGCACGGAGGAGCCAATGTGCTGGTGTTCCCGGATCTGACGTCCGCAAACACTTCGTACAAGCTGCTGGCACGGATCGGAGGGGCAGAACCGATTGGTCCGATTCTGATGGGTATGTCCAAGCCGGTGCACGTCTTGCAGCGCGGCGCAGAGGTCGAAGAGATCGTGAATATTGCCGCAATCGCAGTAGTCGATGCGCAGGAGACGGAGAAGCGGATTGCGCCGCCAATCAGGACCGAAGAGCCGGAGACGGTGAGCATGACCGAATAGGTGACCCGTCCGCAACCCGCATAAGCAGCGTGAGGAGTCCGCTGCGAAAGCACAGTCCGACCAACAGTCAGCCCCGCCGGTTCTACCTGCATATGGAATCGTTCCAGCAGTGGCTGGCTCACCGCTCATACCACCGGCTGCCAGCGGTGGCGGTCAAGGCATAAATACGAAATTCTGACCGGGAAGCCGTTCTAGTTGCAATCGCATAATCAAGTCTTTGGGTTCCAATCAGCCGAAGACCGCAACCGCTAGTAAGTCGTTGAGAGACTTGGTGAACCGGGGAGGACTCGAACCTCCAACCCGCTGATTAAGAGTCAGCTGCTCTACCATTGAGCTACCGGTCCAGGATGATATTTAGAATTTTACACGGGAGGTACAAATTTGTCGATGCGCCGGAAACGCTACTGCGCCTGCCCGGGCCTCATTTTCGCCGCAACGTAGCCGCCAAATCGCGCGCCACCTCGCGCGCATGTTGCAAATCGCCGGGGTCAAACGAAATAGCAGAGACGCGAGGATGGCCGCCACCACCGTGTTTTTCCGCCAACGACGCCAGATTCTGGTCCGCAGTAGCTTGGTTCCATGGATTGGTTCCGAGCGAGACTTTTGCGCGCACAGGTGAGGCGCTAACGCTCACCGAGTAAACGCATTCCGGATGCAGAAGGTAAGGGATGAACTTGTTGTAGCCTTCGAGGTCCAGGTCGCTCACGTCGAAAAAAATCACACCGTCGCGCGCTTCAATCCTTTCGCGCAGGATGTCGATTGATTTGCGGTGGCGCTCGAGAAGCGGGCCGAGATGCTTCGCCACGCTGGGCAATTTCACCATCTCCGCGAGGGGCCGGTAAGCGAGCTCAGGAATGATCTTCGCGGGAATGCCGTTTTCCGGCGCCGCCTCGATGACCAGCGCCAGTTGCGTCGCAGGCTCAGCCATGGCGGTCGCGAATTCCGGGGTAGGGAACTGTGCTCCGTCGATGATGTCGCCCCAATGAATCAACTCCTCCAAAGGCTTGGTGTCATATCCGAATTTTTCGCGGGCGACGGTGGAGATTAGTTTCGTGCAGGATTTGTAGTCAGGATCGTAGAATTTGTGCGGGCCCGGATGAGTGCGGAAATGCTCTGCGTCGGCGGGTGTCAGGAACGCGCTCTGGTGATGGTCGAACCACCAGGTGACCTTCGGCGAATTCGAATACTTGAAGTCCACAATCACGTTTTCGTCGCCGTCGAACAGGCTGTCTTCCCAGGGCTTGGCGGCGCGGTGGGTCATCCCCGTGAAGGCGAATTCGGCAGTGTTATCGAGTTTCTCGCGGTAGAAGCGGTAGAACAAAGCGGCGGAAGCCGCGCCATCAAAACAGCGATCGTGGAAACAGAGCCGAACCTTGGTCATAAGTGAGTGCTTTGCCTCGCCTGCACGGTGTTAAACGGCGGGGGACACAAAGCCAACCAAGATGTACGGCTGCGCAACGAATGTCAAGCGGAAAGACCGCGCTATTCGGCGCTGTCTTTGGCCTTCTCCGCCGTGGGAGCGACGGCTGGCACATTGTTTTTCTTCATCAACTCGTTGAACGCGGCCAGGTCTTTCGACTGGATTTCGCGCCATGCGGCGAGCTGCGGCTCCAACTGGCCGTTGAGCTCGTCGTACACGACGTAGGATTGCGCAGTCGGAGCGGTATCCGCGCTTTCCACCGTTTCTTGCAGCGCCATAAGCTGGTCCGCTACCTGAATGGGGTAGTTTAGCGGGTCTTCGCCGCTTTTCGATTTGGGCTGGATGATCTTTTCTTCGACGGCGTCCAATTTCTTCTTGAGGGCATCCGCCGCATCCAGAATCGGCTTGGCGCTGGCATCCGCCGCCAGCCGCTTTTTCAACGCGTCTAATTGTGAGCGAACGCTGCGCATCTGATTCACCGCTTCATGCGCGGCGTTGACGCGATCGCGAATACGCATGGTCAGCTCGTTTTGCTTCTCCAGATCGGCCTGTGAGGCGCTGATGCGCGGATCTTTCTGAATCTCCGAGGATGCTGTGTACGACTTGCCGCCGACCGTCAACTTGATCTGATACGTTCCCGGCACGACAAGCGGGCCTGTCGGCCGTCCGCCCCAGCTCACCGCTCCGGGCACGCTCGCCGGCACTTCGCTGCGCATATCCCAAACAAAGCGGTTCAAGCCCGCTTCGGCGGGCAACTTTCCGCCTGTCCTTTCGATGCCAAACTCCTCTTCATCCGGCGAAGCGCCCGGCCCTTCCTTTTTGCTGGACAGTTTGCGGATAACCTTCCCTTTTGCATCGGAAATCTCGAGCGTGACTCCATCTTTGGCCGCACTCTTCAGGAAATAGTCGACGATCACGCCTGTTGCTGGATTCGCTCCGACTGGTGCTGTCGCCGGCAGCGAAAAACCTGGACCGCGATAGCGAATTGTTACGGGCGGTTGGTAGAGGTGCGCGTCTTCACTGGCCGTCGCGGAGTTCATCTGGCGCAGCGGAGAAATATCGTCGAGAACCCAAAACGCACGCCCGTGCGTGGCAACGATCAGGTCGTCATTCTTCACGGTCAAATCGTGTATGGGCGTCGTAGGCAGGTTGAGCTTCAGCGACTGCCAATGCCCGCCATCGTCAAAGGAGACGTAAACTCCATTCTCCGTGCCTGCGTACAACAGCCCTTTGCGCTTGGGATCTTCTTTCACACTGTGCGTGTAACTGTTGTCCGGCAAGCCGGTGGTGATTTTCGTCCAGCTTTTTCCATAGTCCGCCGTTTTGAAAAGGTAGGGCTTGTGATCGTCGAGCTTGTGGCGGTCGATGGCAACGTAGGCTGCACCTGCGGAGTGCGGCGAAGCATCGATGATGCTCACGAGACTCCATTCACCGAATTCCTTCGACGTAACGTTCAACCAGTGTGCGCCGCCGTCGCGCGTAACTTGGACGAGACCATCGTCGGTGCCGGCCCAGAGAACGCCCTTCTCCACCGGTGACTCCGAAAGAGCAAAAACAGTGTCGTAGTATTCGACGCTGGTGTTGTCCTGCGTCAGCGGCCCGCCGGAAGATTGCTGTTTGCTTTTGTCGTTGCGCGTGAGGTCGCCGCTGATGGCCGTCCAGCTCATTCCGCCGTCGGTCGTTTTGAAGACCGCTTCGCCCCCGTGATACAGCACGTTTGGATCGTTGGGCGATGCAAGAATCGGCGCCGTCCATTGGAAGCGATGCTTCAATTCAGCCGCGCCCGAACCCATGGGATTCAGCGGCCAGGATGAGATGTCCTGTTCTTGGCCGTTCTTCTTGTCGAAGCGCGTGATCAATCCATCGTAGGAGCCAGCGTAAGTCACGAGCGGGTTTTTTGGATCGGGCACAACAAACCCTGATTCGCCGCCGCCGACGTCGTACCAGTCCGGACGGTCGATGGCGAAGCCGTCGCTTCGGCTGGCGATGGATACCGTGGAATTGTCTTGCTGCGCTCCGTAAATGCGGTACGGCACGGCGTTGTCGGTGGCCACATGGTAGAACTGAGCCGTCGGCTGATTGGCTTCCGTGGTCCAGCTCTTTCCCGCGTCGTGTGAAACGCTTGCGCCGCCGTCATTCGCAACAATCATCCACCGCGGATGCGTGGGATCAATCCACAAGCCATGGTTGTCTCCGTGCGGCGCGCGGATGGCCTCGAACGTTTTTCCGCCGTCGATGGAGCGCGAGACGCCCGTATTCAGCACATACACGGTGTCGGCATTCTTCGGGTCCGCAAAAATGTGATGGAAATACCAGGCGCGCTGGGTGAAGCGATGGTCCGGATTGATCAGCTTCCAGCTTTCGCCGGCATCTTCGCTGCGATAGATTCCACCCTTCTCCGCTTCGATGATGGCGTAGACGCGATTGCCATCCGCACCCGAAAGGGAGACGCCGATGCGTCCCAGCACGCCACTCGGCAGACCGTGGCCTTCGAGCCGCTTCCACGTCGCGCCATCGTCGCCGGACCGATACAAGCCGCTGCCCGAGCCTCCGCTCGTCATGCCCCATGGAGTGCGCTGCGCCTCCCAAAGCGCGGCAAACAAAATGTGCGGATTGTTGGGATCGAAGACGAGGTCAATTGCGCCAGTCTTGTTGTCCTTGAAGAGAACTTTTGTCCACGTTTTTCCGCCATCGTTCGAACGAAAGACGCCGCGCATCTCGTTCGGCCCATACGCGTGGCCCAACGCGGCCACAAAAACGATATCTGGATTCTGCGGGTGCACGAGGATTTTGGCGATGTGCTGCGTATCTTCGAGTCCGATGTGCAACCAGGTCTTCCCGCCATCGACGGATTTATACATGCCATCGCCGTAGGAAATATTTCCGCGGATGCATGATTCGCCGGTGCCGACGTAAATTACGTTCGGGTCGGAAGGCGCGACGGCGATTGCGCCGATCGACATGATGCCGGTTTTGTCCGTCATCGGCGTCCAGGTGAGCCCGCCGTTCACGGTTTTCCAGACGCCGCCCGCGACGGCACCAAAATAATAGGTTTCGGGATCGCCGGCCACGCCGGTGACGGCGAGTGCGCGCCCTCCGCGGAAGGGCCCAATCTGACGCCACTTCATGCCCTTTAGGGCGTTTTCGTCGAGCGTTTGTGCGCGGAGCGGCGCACCGGCCATCTCCGCGAGCAAAACAATAAGCACACCAAACAAACTTTTCTTTAGACCACTCATCGCGTTTCTCCTGAAGGATTTGCAGAAAGCAACCAGCGCTGGGTCACTCGCAAGCAATGGACGCAGCCGCGTGCTGCGGCGTTTCGTCCAACTCCATAAGCGTTGGCTGTTAACCAGCGATGGAGCGCCTCCCTTATAACATCAAATCTTTCGAAACAAAGACTTGACAAGCGTTCCGACAATACATAACCTAGTGGTTGTACAACCTATGAGTTATGCAATGACCTCGTCCGGAAGCCTCGACGCCATCTTTTCGGCGCTCGCGGATCCCACGCGCCGCGCCATCCTCGCGCGGCTGGCCTCCGGAGAGGCTTCGGTCCTCGAGTTGGCCAAGCCCTTCTCCATGAGCCAGCCCGCCATCTCCAAACACCTCAAGGTGCTGGAGCGCGCGGGGCTGATTTCCCGCGGCCGCGACCGGCAAAGACGCCCACGCCGCCTGGAAGCGAGACGCTTGGCGGAAGCCACGCGGTGGATCGAGCGTTACCGAAAGATTTGGGAAGGCAACTTCCAGCGCCTGGATGCCTTGCTCGACGAACTCAAAACGCAGCACGGGAAACGGGGAAACGCCAAACCTAAGGAGACAAGCCATGAGTGATACCGGAAGTCTGAAAGTAACCACACCGGGCGACCGCGAAATCCGGATGACGCGAGTGTTTAACGCGCCGCGCCAACTGGTGTTCGAGGCCTATACCAAGCCCGAATTGCTGAAGCGCTGGCTGCTGGGCCCTCCGGGCTGGGAGATGGTGGTTTGCAATGTCGCAAACAAAGTCGGCGACCGCTATCGCTATGAATGGCGCAACACCACGACCGGGCACCAGTTCGGCAACGGCGGCGTGTGCCGGGAGTTCGTTCCGCCGGAGCGAATGGTCGCTACGGAAACCATGGACGGGCAGCCAGGGGAGGCGCTGGTGACGACGACGCTCTTCGAGGAGGCTGGCAAAACCATGCTCACTCTATCGATCCTTTTTGAGTCGCGCGAGATTCGCGACATCGCCCTCAAGTCCGGAATGGAGCGCGGCGTGGCCGCGAGCTACGACCGGCTGGAGAATTTGCTGGCCGCCGGAGCAGCGCAAGCCACCGCCTAGTCTCCGCTTCGGCCTGTTGGCCCAGCGACAAACGCGGAGAGCCGCCGACGCCCTATTCATCGCGTAGCGCCGTCATTGGGTCCACCCGCATGGCACGCCGCGCGGGGACATAACCTGCCAGAGCGGCTACGGCCCCGAGCACCGTCGCAACCGCCACGAACGTGGCCGGGTCATACGCGGTAACTCCGAAGAGCATGTGCCCGAGCAGGCGAGAAGCCGCGAGCGCACCGGATAATCCGATAACGAGCCCGCCGAGCGTCAGGAGGAGTGTTTCGCGGGAGACCATGCGCAGAATGGTGCCGCGCGAAGCGCCGAGCGCCACGCGGATGCCAATTTCGTGCGTGCGGCAGGAAACGGAATAGGAAATCACACCAAAGATCCCGATGGCGGCCAGCACGAGTGCCATGGCGGCGAAAAGGCCCAGCAAAAACGTGCGAAATCTGGGTTGCGCCACCGAGGTTTCTAGGACGTCCGGCATCGCAGCAATGTGACTGACCGGCAGATCTTTGTCGATTTTTGCCACGTCCCGCCGAAGCGTGGCCACCACGCTCGATACGCTGAGCGGACTCTTCAACACGATTACAGCGCCGGGGAAAGGCGCCTGCGCAAAGGGAACGTACATCATGGGCTTGGGATCCTTGCCCAGAGACTCATCACGCACATCGCCGACAATGCCGACAATCTGGCGTGCAACCCCGGGAGCTGGCTGAAAGGCGAAAGAGATTTGTTTTCCCAGGGGATTCTCGTTCGGAAAATAAATGCGCGCCAAGGCCTTGCTGATGACCGTGACGTTGGGCGCGGACATGACATCGCGGTCGTTGAAAAGCCGTCCTGCCACGAGAGGAATGCCCATGGCGCGGAAATACTCCGTGCTGACGGTGAAGTAGTCGCCGATTCTGGAAGTGTTCGCAGAAATCGGAGGCCGTCCGACGATATCGAATGGAACAGTGCCGCATATATAGGCGATGGGCGCAGGAATGGTCACCGCGGAATCTTTTAGGCCGGGCTCCGACCGAAGTTGCCGAAGCAACTCGTCGGAGAAGGCGATCCACTGCTGGGGTGTCGAGTATTGCGAGCGCGGCAGGTCGACCTCGGCGATGACCATGTGCTGAACTTCGAAGCCGGGATTGACCGCAGTCAGTTTGGCAAAGCTGCGAAGCAAGAGGCCCGCGGCCACGAGTAGCATCATCGCCAACGCAATTTCTCCGGCAGCCAAAATGTTGCGCGCGCGGCGGCCGCTCGCGCTTTGGCCGGAGCGCGTGCCTCCTTCGCGAAGCGTTTCGACAAGATTGCCGCTGCCCGCAAGCAAAGCTGGAGCCAGCCCGAAGCCGATGCTGGCGAGAAACGAGAGAGCAAGCGCAAAAAACAGGACAAAGTTGTCGACACGAATGGCGTTGACGATAGGCACTTCCCGAGGCATCAGCGCAACCAGGACTTGAACGCCCCAAAAGGCCAGCGCAATACCAACGACTCCGCCGAGCAAACCGAGAACGACGGTCTCACTAAGCAATTGGCGAACAATTCGCGCGCGGCCGGCGCCGAGTGTTGCGCGGACAGCAATTTCCTTGGCGCGCGAGGTGGCGCGGGTGAGAAGCAGGTTGGCGATAT
Source organism: uncultured Acidobacteriaceae bacterium (assembly GCA_964524985.1). GTDB lineage: Bacteria > Acidobacteriota > Terriglobia > Acidiferrales > UBA7541 > Acidiferrum. Next base: position 15,295 of record CAZGFL010000088.1, on the reverse strand, counting down.
TGGCGCAGGCAATCAACAAGACCAGGCCCACGGCGCCGAGGAGCACGAAGAGCGCGGATTTCACGTTCTCGATGATCATTTCCTGCAGCGGTGCCACGCGGACAACCCAGCCCTTATTTTCCGCGGGAAACTCCTTCGCGAGATGCACAGCAAGGGCATCCATCTCGGAGTGGACCTCGCTCATGGGTATTCCGGGCTTGACGCGGCCAGTGACCTGCAGAAAGTGCAGGGAGCGCCGCTCCATCCACGGGCCAAAGAGCGGGTCCTGAACCACGGGGATCCAGATTTGCGGCGCTTCCGTAACTGCGGGAAAAAGTGGAAACACAAATGCCGCCGGCATGACACCAACGACGGTGAAAGGACGCTTGTCCAAATCGATGGCGCTTCCAATGATGTTGGGATCCGCTCCCAGCGACCCGCGCCAGAGACTTTCGCTGAGTATGACGGCGGGCGGCGCCCCAGCCTTAGCGTCTTCGGGATAGAGAATGCGGCCGGCGATAGGCTTCGCCTCAAAGAGCGGAAAGAAATTTCCCGTGACGACCGCGGTGTTCACGAGCACGGGCTCGCCATGGCCAGTGAGAGTGAGTTGGTGGCGCGTGGCTCCCGCCACGGCGGTGAAAACGTGATTTTGTTCCCGCAATTCTTCAAAATTCGGAAACGACCAGCCTTGGCCACTCGGGTCCGGCGGCTGCTCCTCGAATACGTTGAAGAGTTGTCCTGCCTTTGGGCAGGGCAGCGGCTTCAGGAGCACGGCATAAACGACACTGAAGATGGCGGTGTTGGCGCCGATGCCGAGAGCCAGCGTGAGCACGGCGACGGCAGTGAAACCAGGATTCTTGCGGAGCATGCGGACGGCGAAGCGCAAATCCTGCCAGCAAGTCTCGATGAACGATTCCCAGCCGGCGGTGCGAACTTCTTCTTTGGTTGCCTCGAGTCCGCCGCGCTCCAGGCGGACCGCGCGCAGCGCTTGCTGGCGATCCATGCCTTGCTTCATCTTGTCTTCGATCGCCAGCCGCAAGAACTCGTTTAGTTCTGTATCGAGCTCCGCCTCAACGCGTTCCTTACGGAACAGCGCCCGCAGGCCGCCTGCTAAATTTCGCAGCAACGACATGTTTACCTCACGAGGCTTCGAGGATTCTGGCGATCGCCGCCACCTGCCTGCCCCATTCCCGCGTTTCGCTGTTGAGCCGCTTCTGCCCCTGCTCGGTCAAAGCATAGTACTTGGCTCGACGGCTATTCTCCGTGGCTTTCCAATTGCTCTTGATCAGCCCTGCTCGCTGCAGACGTTGAAAAGCAACAAACAGAGACCCCGCATTGACGCGGAAGACGCCCTTGCTCATCTGTTCGATGCGCACAACAATCCCGTACCCGTGCATGGGTTCGAGCGCCAGCGTTTTCAGAATGAGCATATCCAGCGTGCCTTGGATGAGGTCGCCCGGCTTGTCGCTGTTCGACTTGTCAGCCATATTCGCTCTCCCCCTGAGAATCAAGAGGAAGGATACGCCATTCCTCTTGATTGTCAAGAGCAGGGTAAGAGACTCGTTTGTATTGACTGGGCGATCCATCAAGCGGACAGCGGCACTTGCCTGCCGATAAACCTTCTTGACATCCTTTGGCAAAGGCCGTACCTAGGAATCTGCCCGGCTCGCCATCGAAATCTTGCCAGGAGGCTTCATGCCCGACGATAAGAACTTCTTTGCGGGACTCGTCGATTTCTCGTTTCAGCAGGTGCTCGCGCGCCGCATCGTCAAGGTTCTCTACATCCTTGGGATTCTCGGGGGCGGAATCGCCCTGGTTGCATATACGGTCTTGGGCTTCCAGCAATCTCCGGCGGAGGGCCTCATTGTTCTTGGGTGTGGGATCGTCTCATTTTTCGTGGGTGTTCTGGTTTTGCGGGTTCTTCTGGAAATCGTGCTGACGATCCTGCGCATCTCCGAGAGTATCGATCGCGCGACGCATGCCGGGAACTGATGTACCGCGGCGCCACAAAACGGCAAAATGACAATTGAAGTCTCTTCCACTCCCAGCCGGGCGTTCCCGCGATCTTCATCCGCATTTGCCTGGCCCCGCAACATTTCTCCCGCTGAACGCAAATCCCTGATCGCCGGCGGCCTTGGCTGGATGCTCGACGCCATGGACGTGATGCTGTACTCGTTCGTGCTTGCGTATTTGATGACCGAATTCGGCATGAGCAAAGCGACAGGGGGCCTGCTCAATTCGCTCACGCTGGCAGCCTCTGCCATTGGCGGATTCCTTTTTGGCATCCTCGCCGATCGCATCGGTCGCACGCGTGCGCTGATGGGGTCGATCCTTGTCTACTCCATGGCCAGCGCGGCGTGCGGCTTCTCGCATTCCGTCACACAACTTGCGATTTTTCGCGCCATTCTCGGCTTGGGCATGGGTGGAGAGTGGAGCACCGGAGCGGCGCTGATTGCCGAAACATGGCGCGCCGAGCACCGCGGCAAGGCTCTCGGCCTGATGCAGTCGATGTACGCCATTGGCGAAGCCGTAGCGGCCTGCGTCGTTCTGCTGGTGTTCCCGCGCTTCGGCTGGCGCGCGGTTTTCTTCGTCGGCGTGCTTCCCGCACTGCTGGTCCTCTGGATTTACCGTGGAGTTCCGGAACCCGCACTGTGGACGAACCGCGCAAAAGAAAAGACGTCGGGCGTATTGCAGAAACTCCTTCAGAAGGACGTGTTTCGCAACGGGCTGCTTGCCACCACCATGAATGCCTGTAGCATGTTCGGCTACTGGGGACTGTTTACGTGGATTCCGAGCTATCTGGCGCTTCCCGTTTCGCAGGGAGGCCGGGGATTCACGCTGGTCGCGGCGACTACGCTGTACTTGGTGCTGTCACCGGGAAAATGGCTGGGGTACGCCTCTTTCGGGTTTTTTGCGGACGCGTTCGGGAGGCGCAAACCTTATTTCACGTATCTGCTTGTCGCGGCGATGCTGGTGCCGCTGTACGGAATCATTCGCAGTCCAATTTTGTTGGTGCTGCTCGGCCCGCTCGTCGCGTTTTTTGGCACCGGATTTTTCTCCGGCTACGCGGCCATCGCCAGCGAATTATTTCCCGGGGAGATTCGTGCGGCCGCGATGGGGTTCAGTTACAACTTGGGGCGCGGTTTCTCGGCGGCGGCACCGTTCGCCGTCGGTGCGATGGCCACAAAATTCGGCTTTCTTCCGGCGTTCTTCCTGCTGGCTGGGGCATTTCTCGTAGCGGCGTTTCTGGCGCTCTTGCTTCCAGAGACGCGGGGCCGCGAACTGACGTGATCAAGTCCCGGCGCTGTGGGCACGCATGTGCGCGCCCCCGGCCCGCAGAGTGAACTTCAGCGCAAAGTAAGGCGCCTGGGCAAGAGTTTTCTGCAGATCGCTGTCGTCCGCATAGCGGCGCTTGGGAATACGGCGCGCGAGGATGCTGATTTCGAGCGGGTCACGGCGAAACGGGTAAGGCTCGAGCGTTGCCGCGTTGGTGCCGTCCGGTTGCAGCTCCCAGTCAACTTCCGCGCCCTTGTAATCGGCGGGCACAGCGTCGATCGTCGCGCCCTCAAGCGGTCCCATGCAAAAATAAAGGGAGAGCCGGTCCAGCGCTTCGAGGCGCAGCGAATTGGCTTGCAGCCATTTTTCTTCGGTGAAGTCTTTCATCTTGGGATCGGCGCGCAAATCCACCTTAAGACGAAGCTGCTGCAGCCGAAGCGTCTGCAAAAAATCGCTGACCATTTGTGTTTCCTGGGACTTGATGTACTTGGCGGAAAAACCCGGCATGGTTGCCCGGGTGCGATCGTAGAGTCCGAGGCAGTGCAAGCTGACGAGCAGACCGGCGTAATGATCGACCTTCACCAGGCGTTCAATCCCGCGCTGATACAGTTCAATGTGATCGCGCGTGGGAATGGACATGAAGCTGTACGGCAGGAATGTGACAGGATCGATTTCGGGAAGCAGCTCCCATTCGTTCCAGCCATTGTCGTGTTCGGTGGCGGCCAGGCGAAAGGACTCGGCTGGCTGAGGCCCGGCGAACGCGTCATTCCCCAGTTCGCGAGCAAAATGGCCCGCCAGGACGGCGTGGTCCGTCTGGCGTATCAAAACCAGGTGGTCGCCCTGCTCTTGGATGATCATGGCGCTGCCCTCTTTAGCAGCGTCTTTGCGCGAACACGCCCCGGGACAAGGCGCTTCGCCCCGGCGGGGGGACTAGCCAGGCACATGCTTCTGAACGTCGCTATTATGCCTCCAGCGTTCCCGTGAATCCAGCAAGATTGCGCACCCTCCGACGCCATGGAGAGGAGCCTTCTTTGCGCGACGCCCTGGCAAAAACCCATTGGAACGGCCTTTCTTAAAGCGGTAAACTGAACCTGCCCCACGTGCGGGAGTGGCGGAACTGGCAGACGCGCAAGACTTAGGATCTTGTGGCCGAAAGGCCGTGGGGGTTCAAATCCCTCCTTCCGCACCAGCTTTTCAGAGGCCTGCGTTTGTCTCCTTCCAGAGCTAACCCCCGCAGAGTAAATTCGTTGCGAGCACATCTTTAAGGCAAATCGTCGATACTAGTCCACGCGCTCGCGGGGGAAGAAGCATCGCAGCCGGCGCTCACATTGCAAACATAAAACTGAGTAACGGGATGCACCTCCCAAACCGTGGCGCGCCAGCAACTCGCAGCTGCCCCCGAAAAGCCACAGTCATCATTGGCGTTCAGGTGCTCGTTGTCGATCATGAGCTGGCCGACGACTTTGATCTGCTGACCCTGCAAGGAATTGACGCGGGCAAAGGTCCACTTCGGCCCTCGCGTGTGGGGCGTCATTTCGGCGACCACGCTGGTTTTGTCCATCGCCGTTGGCTTGCCGTGCACCGGCTGCGTCTTGTTTTTGCGAATTTGCGCGGCGAGTGTCTTGTCAAACCCCATGCCGATATGGAAATCGTAGCTGTCGGGAAGCTGGAGCTTGCAGTTGCAGGTCTCTCCGACCGAGGGCTTGCTGCCCGAGCCCTTGCCGGTGTCTTCCACAAAGTAGAGGTAGGCGAAAACGGTCACGATGTTGCCCTCGCCGAGCGGAGCAAGCTGCGAGGCGAACTTGGCATGCCCTCCCTTGCCCATACCGGACGGAATCTTGGTCTCGAGAGACTGAAAGTCCGGCTGGCCAAGGACTGCCGTGGAGGCCAAGGCCGCGCCGGGAGTCTGATCCTTCAAAAAGTTGAGGTAAGGATCATACGAGAGCGTTTTCGCATCGGTACAGCCGGTGGGAAACTGTTGGTGACAAGTCTGCACGTCCAGACTCGCCGGAGTGCACCGTGCGGCCTTTTGCTGAGCCGCCACTTTGGCAAGGTCATGCGCCCGATCGGCAAGCAGGGATCCCGGGAGTACGAGCAGGAGACAGGTCAGGCCTAGCACCTTCATGTGGTTCTCCTTTCATCGTCTTATTCTTCGCGAATCCGCATAGGCCGTATAGCTGCCCTGGAAGAAGGATTCCCCTTAGCGTAGCGACAGGGACCTCCTCGGAGCACCTCAGGTAATCGTGCAGCAAAGAGGGAAAGCGTTTCAACAGCCTCCTGTTAAATAATGATGAGCTTGCGTTCTTTTGACGTTCCAGTGACAATCGGCTTTCGGGCACTAGCCCAAGCCACTCCGGCCACCCGGCTCTAGCAAGAGGTGAGCGATGCAAACCCTGTCCGTATTCCTTCAAGACCTAAAGCTGGCGGTCCGCTCCCTGTCGCGCTCCAAAGGCCTCTGCATGACGGTCATCGTCACGCTGGCACTGGGCATCGGCGCAAATGCGGCTATCTTCAGCCTGGTCCGCGGCGTGCTTCTTCGTCCGCTCGTGAACGCCGATGAGGAACGCCTCATTTACATTCGGCAGAGCGCGCCCGGCATGGGCAGCGAAAACGTAAATTTCTCCGTCCCCGAAATCGACGACCTCAAGGCTAGTGTTCACACGCTTACCGAATTTGGCGACTTCTCCACGATCGGTTTCACGATGATCGGTCTCGGTGAGCCGCGCGAAGTACGCGCGGGCGTCGTGGGAGGCTCGTACTTTCGGGTTATGGGGTTGCACCCGGTCCTGGGTCGCCTGATCGGACCGCAGGACGACGGCCCCAAAGCCGATGGCGTCGTCGTTCTGACCTACCGCTTCTGGACGACAACGCTGAAGAAAGATCCGAACGTGCTCGGCAAAGTGGTCCGCCTCGGAAGTTTTGGGGACCGCTCTGCCACCATCATCGGCGTGCTGGAACCCTCGGTTCCTTATCCGGCGGATACGGAAATCATCGCCAATATCGTCACTAGCCCGCACCACCTCTCCGCCACCATGGTCACAGGGCGTATCCACCGCATGACGGAATTGTTTGGACGGCTCGCGCCCGGGGTTTCGCTGGACCAAGCTCGTGCGGAGTTGCGTTCTGTTTACGCTACCATCAAGAAAGATCATCCCGATGCTTATGCTGCGCAGGACGACTTCCGCATTGACGCCAAGCTGCTGCGCGATCAAATCACCTCTGGCGCACGCACCGTCCTGCTGGTGCTTCTCGCCGCCTCCGGACTCGTCTTCATCATCGCCTGCTCAAACGTTGCGAATCTCATCTTGGCTCGCACCGTCCGCCGCGAAGGGGAGCTGGCGATCCGCTCGGCTCTGGGCGCGAGCAACAGCGCGCTGCGTCGCACTCTGCTGGCGGAAAGCCTGGTCCTTTGCACCGTCGGCGCCGCGCTGGGTGTTGTGATCGCGAGCCCGTTGCTCACCGTGCTGGCACGCTACGCCTCGCGGTTTTCCGTGCGCGCGCTGGATCTGACGGTGGATTCGAGCATGCTCTGGGTGGGCGCGATCCTGGCAATTTTGGCCGCCGTTCTGCTGGCTTACGTTCCGCATCTACCCACTGCCAGCACTTCGCAGAGCCTTAGCATCGCCAGCAGCGGCGTGCGCATCACCGGCAGCACCAGCCGCCGGCTCCGAGTTTTCGCAGTTACGCAAATTGCTGCGTCCTTTCTGCTCCTGGCGGGCGCGAGCATGCTTCTGAGAACCCTCATCGCCCTGCAAAGCGCGCAGACCGGCCTGGACATGCGTCATGTGCTGGCCATCAACGTTCCCGCGATGACTAACGGCAAGACGCCCCAGCAAGTAACTGATTTCTACAAGGAATCGATGCGCCGCATCGACGAGTTGCCCGGCGTGGACAAGACGGCTTTCGGCATCGTCGTTCCTTGGCGCGATGCCGGAAATTTCGGCCCAGGCTTTCAATTTTCCGGCGATGGTCACGTGAAGGGACCAGGGGAAGAGGACCCGCGCGCGCAGTTTCGTTCCATTTCTCCGGGCTTCTTTGCCGCACTGGGTGTTCCCATTCTTGCCGGGCGCGATTTCAACGAACTCGACGGCCAAAGCAAAGAGCCCGTCGTGATCGTCAGCGAGTCGCTCGCTAAACGCATGTTCCCCACCCAGGACGCGATCAATCGCCATGTGTACTGGACGGATCCGGTGCTCAAATTCGCTCCCGGGATCAGCACCGCGCCGCGGCGCATCGTCGGCGTGGCTGCGGACATCGATGACGAACACGTCGTTCCGGGAGCGACGCTCACGGTGTACAACCCGTTCGACGACGGTCCGCTCTTTGGAGGCCGGCTTTTTATTCACACCAGCGCCAATCCGTATTCGCTCGTCATGCCCATCACGAAGGTAATCCGGGGCATGTCCGCCGAGCAGCCCGTTGAGCGGGCGGCCACTCTGGAAGACGTGCGCGCGGAAGTACTCACGCCGGACCGCCTGAACACGGTGGTCTTCGGTGTGTTTGCCGGGGCGGCCCTGGCCATTGCGCTCGTCGGTGTCGCGGGGGTCTTGGCGTTTTCCGTCAGCGCGCGGACGCGGGAGTTCGGCATCCGCCTGGCGCTCGGTTCGGCGCCCCAACATCTTCTGGCGGGAGTCATCGGCGAAGGCGTGATCATGGCCATCGCGGGCGTTGTCGCGGGAGCAGCCGGTGGATACTTGGCCGCGCGTTTTGCGGGAAGCTATTTCCCCGATATTCGCATGCCTAGTGTGTTGCCGGTCGTCGGCTCAGCCTTCATCCTTCTCGTCGCCGCTGTGGTCGCATCCGCATTGCCCGCGGCGCGAGCGGCGCGCGTCGACGTCATGCAGGCCCTGCGCTCGGAATGATTTAGGGCTTGGCCGACAGGAACTTCCCAATCGTTTCATTCAGGAACTTTGCATCCGCGGGATTGCTGGCTGCTCCTGCCGTGTGTCCCCACAACGACGGAATCGGCGCCAGCGACACACCGGGAATAAACGCCGCCTCATAGCGCGCGTCGCCAATCGGAAAATACAAATCCGTTTCTGACGGCATATAAAGGAACGGCACTTGGATGGACTTCAGCGCTCGCTCGACGTCTCCGCTAAATCCAGGCGTCGTCCCCACATCGTGTTTTTCCCAGGTCCGCATTTGCAGAATCAGATTGTTGGCGTCCGCGCCGGGAATGAAGTTGGTCCGAAAATCATTCAGTACCTGCTCGAACGTCGTTCCCGGCTTGGCTCCCTCGCGCCACAGTTCCCGCCGCCACCACTCCTGCGAAAAGAGCCAGCCCGTCCACACGACGGCGAACGCTTCGAGTCCTTTCTTCGGCTGCTCCTGGTAATCACCATTCGCAAACGCTGCGTCGGTTGTGATCGCCGCAATCTGCCCTTCGAGCCGCACCACTCCGTGGGGATAGCACTTCGCCGTGCCTGCCGTCGCCACAATGCGGTCCGCAAAACGTGGATAGCTCACCGCCCATTGAAACGCCTGCTGTGCGCCCATGGAAAAACCAATGATCGCGCGCAGGTGCGTAATCTTCAGTTCCTCGGTCAGCAGCCGGTGCACCGCTTCCACGTTGTCGCGAATCGTCGTCACCGGAAAGCGCGGCCCGTGATACGGCTCCGGTGTGTTGCTCGGCGAGGAGGAATTCCCATTGCCAAACAACTCCGTCGCCACCAGGAACAGCTTCGACGGATCGAGTACCTTGTCCGCTCCCATCAGCCACTCATACCCATGAAAATCGGCCATGTAGTGCGAGGGCAGCAGGACCACATTGTCTTTGGCCGCATTCAACTTGCCGTAGGTGCCGTAGACCACGCGTGCCTGCGTCAGCGTCACTCCGCTTTCCGTCTTGAAATTAGGAATGACAAACTCATGCCGCTCCGCCTTAAACGCCTTGTCCCTCGCCGTGTCCGTCGACGCGTCCTGCGCAGAAACTCCCGGTGCGCCTGCCGCCAAGACCAAAACGAAAGACAAAACCAGCGCCAACCGAATCCTTTTCCTCATCATTTGTCAGTCCTTTTCAGAATTCATGCCGCTAACTCTCCTCTTACTTGTCATTCGAGCGAGCGGGAGATCGCGGCTTGATTCGACCCCCACCGAATTCATGCTTGCCGCAATGTCTCCTCGCGCTTGTCATTTCGAGCGAAGCGAGAAATCCTGGCTTGATTCGGCCCCCACCGAGTCCGATGGAAACACTACGAAACCTCAACTTAGCTCGCCGGCGGCGTTGGCGGAGAAGCGGTTCGATTTCGACGCAGCCTCAGCCTTCTCCAGGCTTTGCCTAGAAGCCAGACAACCGGCAAAACCAAAACCAGCCACGGGATGATAGCGAAGATGGTGGTGATAACAGACGCTGTACTATCTGCCAAAACAGAACCTGATTCGCGCAAAGCACTCCAGATTTGGGCAAAGCCTCTTGCATCAGTGCTGGGTCTCTCCACACGGAAGGAGATTTCGACGGCAATTTTCTCTGTCGCATTTGCCAGTATCTTTCGCCCCGCTGTCTCGCTGTCCAGTTCCGATTGGGTATCGGTCAACTGCTTTTGGATTTCTACGAGGTCCTTTACTGTCGCGCTGGGCTTCCCGAGCATCGCCCTTAAGTTATCTCTGAAAGTGGTGAGATTCTTGATTTTGGCTTCAGCGTCTACGACCTCAGTCGTCTTATCTTCGCGTTGCGTAGTGTGTTGTGCGATTTTTCCGGACTTCTCGACAAAACCCAACAGCTTCTTCAAGTCGTCCGGCGCCACCCGCAAGGAAATGATGCCCGATGGTAAAGAATCACCCGCACGCGTTGTGATGCTGGAAGAAACCACTTCGCATTGTACTGTTGCGCAGAACGCAACCGTCGATTCCCAAGACTTCTGAAGATCTGACTCTGGCGTGATGACTTCAAGTTTGTGGTGCTCAGCAATGTAACGTTGGGGCGATGCCGCAAATGCTTCCACCATCATCCTCGGTGAGCCGTACTCCATGGGCATACTCGCCTTCTTGGCGTAGTTACATCCGGTTACGGTCGACATCAGCGCCGCAAGAATCAAGACAACAAATCTGGGATTCATAGTTCTACGAAGTTCATTCATGCAAAACTCCCCCGGCTAGACACCTCAACCACTCAGTCGTCAAGAATAGCTTGAATTTACCGCACATGTCGGGTACCCGCCGCTTTTCCCTGCCAGCCGCAGGCGGGCGAGAGGCGATTTTGATTCTTGTCCTAGCTATTCCGCAGAAAACACGGTACTTATATTTATCTTGACAACGTTTACCGTTCAGCTATAATAGTTCAGTTGCTTGGGACACGACTCCCGTCCCCAGACGGCCATGCTCGCCCACCGCGCGGTACCTCTCATTTGCGGCTGGGCCCCTTCTACTTTCCGCTCAACCTCCCTTAAGTCCTTTCGTTGCCACACTTCCACGATTTCTCCCGCAACCCCTTTGTTTGCCACAGATCCGAAAACCCGCCCTTGCAACTCCTTTGCTTGCCACACTTGCAACACCCCCCGGGGAGTCTCCCGATTGCCCACTCGCGGCCCGGACACTACCGCAGAATCCGTTCTGTCCCGCCACCTCGTTTACTCCGAACTTCGAGGGGGCCACTCGCCACTATTCCCTTTGTTTACTTTGCCAAACTCCGAAGATATCCTCACGCCATGCCAAAACTGACAAAGACCGCCCTGGCGCTCGCCAGCATCCTCTCGTTTACTTACGCCATTTCAGCCCAAGCGCAAGTCGCCCCGACGACGAACCCGCTTCCAAACGTGCCGACGCCCGAATCCGTCCTCGGCCATCATCCGGGAGACGACTTCTATCTCGCAAACTATGACGAGTCGCGCGAATACTTCCGCAAGCTGGCCGCCAGCTCCAATCGCGTCAAGCTGATTTCCGTCGGGAAGACCACGCGGGGCCTGGACTGGGAGATTGCGATTATCTCGTCGCCCGAAAACCTCGCCAGCCTCGATAAATATAAGGACATCTCGCGGAAGCTGGCGGACGGGCGCGGCTTGTCCGCCGCCGAAGCGCGCGAACTCGCGCGCCAGGGCAAAGCCATTGTGCACATCGACGGAGGTTTGCATTCCACCGAAGTCGCCGGCGCGCAACAATCCATCAATCTCGCCTACAAGCTGGTCTCTTCGCAAAACGATCCCGAAGTGGACGCCATCCTCAATCACGTGATTCTGATGCTCTGGCCGACGCTGAATCCCGACGGGCAGAACGAAGTCGTGGCCTGGTACCGAAGCAATGTGGGCACACGCTACGAAGTGAGCCCGCTCCCCGACCTGTATCAGGAGTACGTGGGCCACGACAACAATCGCGACGGCTATATGAACAACATGCTCGAGTCACAGGACGTGACGCGCACCGAGCTGGAATGGGACCCGGTGATTTTTTACTGTCATCACCAGACCGCGCCGTTTCCCACGCGCATCTTTATTCCGCCGTTTGTCGAACCGATTTCCTCTAACATTCATCCGCTGATGGCGCGCTGGCTGAATGTGCTGGGCACCGATATCGCTGCCTACCTGGACGAGCACGGGATGCCCGGCGCGGTCAACCGCGTGGGCTTTGACAACTGGTATCCGGGCTTCCTCGACTACACGCACATCTTTCGCAACAGCATTTCGTTTTTCACCGAGACGGCCCTCTTTCGCTATGCGACCCCGCGTTTTTACCCCGTGGATGAATTTCCCAGGGAAGATCGCGCTCTGCGTTCCGAGGTCTTCTACAGCAGTCCGTGGAAGGGCGGCTGGTGGAGACTGAGCGACGCTGTGAACTACATGGAAGGCGCGTCCATGGCCGTGCTGGACACCGCGGCCAAGTATCACGAAGAGCTTCTGTACAACCGCTACCTGGCGGCGACGGACAACGTGAAGCGTTTCACGAAGGAGCCGCCCTACGCGTACATCATCCCGCTCGAACAGCGCGACCTCGCGGAGGCCGCGACTCTCGTTCAGAAGCTCATGATCAACGGCATCGAAGTTCAGCAGGCGGCCAAATCCTTCCGCGCCAACGGGCGCGAGTATCCGGCAAAGACTTGGGTCGTGCTAATGGATCAACCGTTCTCGCCGCTCGTAAAGGAGCTGTTTGAGTCGCAGCAATATCCGGAGTTGCGGGAATCTCCGAACGGCCCTCCGAAGCTGCCCTACGACGTGACCGGATGGACGTTACCGATGCAAATGGGCGTGCAAGTAGCGCCGGTCCTGGTGCCGTTGCCGCAAGCAGAGCGTGAGGCTCTGCACAAGATGGAACAGTTCACGAGTCCGGCTGGGAACGTGGACGGCACGGGCAGCGTGTTCGTGCTCAGCCACAAATCGAACGTGAGCTTCAAAGCCATCAACGAAATTCTGGCCGGCGGCGGCCAGGTCGGATTCGCACCTTCCAACGCCGGAGGGGAAGAACCCGGAGCGATAGTGGTGAGCAATGTGGACCGCGCGAAGATCACCAAAATCGCTCACGACGAATCCTTGAACATGAAAGCCATCGCGAGTGCGCCGAAAGACGTGATGTCAATCAAGAAGCCACGTGTGGGCCTCTATCGCGCCTGGGTGCCGGTCATCGACGAAGGGTGGACGCGCTGGATTCTTGAAAACTACGGATTCGCGCCGGTGACCCTGCGGAATGCGGACATTCAAGCGGGGAACCTGCGCGAGCGTCTCGACGCCATCATCCTGCCGGATCAAGGGCCCGCCGGGATTCGCGACGGGTTTGGGCCCGGAACCGTTCCTGGCCAATACACCGGTGGCCTTGGAAAAATGGGGGAAAGCGCTCTTCGCGAATTCGTCCAGGCCGGCGGTACACTGATCACCTTCAACAATGCCTCGTTGTATGCCATTGAGGACTTGGGTCTGCCGGTGAAAAATGCCCTGGCTGGGCTGAAAGACGAGGAGTTCTTCTGTTCCGGGTGCCTGTTGCGTGTGGAAGTGCAGGACATGAATCATTCCGCCGTGTGGGGACTGCCGCACGATCCCATCGTGATGTTCGAGCGCGGTCCCGCGTTTGAGGGCAAGGACGGTTTTCGCGGGCGCGTCCTGGCGGCGTATCCAAAGGATCAGAACCCGTTGATGAGCGGCTACCTGCTCCATCCAGAACGCATTCAAGGCAAAGCCGCGGCGCTCGAAGTGCAGTTCGGCAACGGACGAGTGTACCTGCTGGGTTTCCGGCCGCAGTGGCGCGCGCAGTCACACGGAACATACAAATTCTTCTTTAACGCGATCTTTGAATCGCAGGGCTTATCCAAACCTGGCGCGCCGACGCACGTGGAACCTGCCGCGACCAAACCGGCCACTCCTCCGGCTCCGGCCCCACAGTAGTTGGAAGTGTCTTGGTTTGGCCTAGGTTCTACTCAGCGGCGATTGGCCGCGGTTAAGGAAAGCACGGCATAGGAAGTGGCCGCGTCGTTCATAAAGAGAGCAGTCTCCGGGCTGATGTGGTTCTCCTTGTTCTTGTTCAAGGAATAGGCCGCCCACGAGCCTTCCGCTTTGTCCTGATTCGCGGTGAGCCAGGCGAGGCCACGTTTCAGCTTGGAGTCGTCCGGCGAGAATCCGGCTTGTTGCAGCACAAAGGTGATCAGCCCGGTCGCGTAGCCGTCGCTCTTGGTTTCCTGAGACGTTCCATCCGCGCGCTTCCAGTTGCCGGACAGCGAAGACAGGCTCCAGCCGCCATCCGGCTGCTGCTTGTCCAGAAGCTCGGTGACGATGGCCTTCTGCCGATCTGATTCGAGGAGGCCGGGCAGTTTCGCGGCGGCCCACAAAAGAACGACGCGATTGATGACCGTCTGCGCGGCGCACTCGCGGTTGAGGTATTCGCGCAGCATCCTGAGATTCGTTTGAATCTCCGGCGCGGCGCGATAGTTTCCGGGTGCCACACCGACGGCGACGGCGGCCAGTGTGGCTCCAAAGTAGTCGGAATCGTCCGCTTCCCACGGCTCATTCGTGAAGCGCAGCCAGAGCCAGGCACCTTTCTGATTCCCGGTCGTCTGCTGTTCGGCCCACATGTTCGCAAACGCGGTGAGCGCGTCGTGGCTGAGATAGCCGCTTTGCGCATCGCGGCTCGCGAGAATCAGCGTGTTGAGAACGGATTCCGTTCCGCGCGATTCGACGGACTTGTACGGCCCGCGGTCCGCGTCCTTGTAGAACGGCTCGACTTCCTTCCAGAGCCGCACGCGCTTGGTGACGCTGTCCAAGAGCTTGCGTTCGCTGGGGGAAGGAGCCTGTTCGCCAAGACGCTTGCGAAGGACGGAGCGGGAGAGGGCATAAGGGACAGCGGTATGACAGGACACGCAAAAAGTTTCGTGGTCGCGCTGAGACCTGGGCCATTCAATCCACCAGGATTGCCGGCGATCGAGGTAAGCGGCCGCAGCCTTTGGATCCCAGGAATCAGCGGTTCCCGTATCCGGCTGATCGGTGCGAGTCGTCACTGTCTCCGAGCTGCCGGTGGCGGCAGCCGTCGCTCGAATATGCCAAGCCGCCGCTACGAATCCGACAGCCAGGCAAGCCCCTAAGACACCTATGCGCCGCACAAGATTCTCCATTGGGCCTCCACTTCTCAATCCAGCGGCCAAATCAATTGCGCGGCTTCAGTGTAGCAATGCCAAAGTTCGCCGGACAAGAAGGAAGCCGGCTTATTGAATCGCCGGCCACGATCTACATCCGGAAACAGTGAGGGGAGCGGTGAGGGGCGACCCGGCTTGCAAGCGGATGATGCCATCGGAAGTGGAACAGAAACTTCGCGTGCCGGTGTTGGGGTTGACCGGAGCGGCCACAACTACATATTCCTTGCATAGGCGCTGCGCACATGTGGTCGTAAGGCGGAAGCGGTATCCAGACTTGATGCACCAACCGTCCGGCGTGCAGTTTTCGCTGGCCAGGGATGCGTCGATGAGATTGGCGTGTTGGGGAGACTCCATGGACTTGCCCTGCGTTGCGCTTGGATCCGGGCCCAGAGTGGCGAGATTGGGCGCAAAACCTCTTTGCGGATAAGCGAAGGAATAAGCCATCTGGGCGGTGTTGAGGGTGCGGACGGAACCCACGGCGGAGGCTTCGTTGGC
>CAZGFL010000087.1:0-36244 GCA_964524985.1 uncultured Acidobacteriaceae bacterium | reverse complement strand
TGAGATGATACCTGCGAATCCTACCTGTGATTCTTACCTGTGATAACGGTATGACACGTGTAGAGAGTAGGCTAGATATGCTCTAAGTCCTTCTCTTTTATATGCGTGGTAGGTTGACACGGTAGAGGTCTGGGGTTCGAGTCCCCACGGGCCTACCATTCCCAGTTGCCCTTGGTGCCCGCGGCACTTTCTGCGATGGGACGGCGCGCTTCTGCAGGAAAATAGCGCCTGACTCCTAGCCTCCGCTCTGCGTCGTACCCAGCCCGAATTCGCGATGCGTGGTGAGCAGCGCCATCTTCACCGCTTTCTCTTCGATCACAAACGAAATGTTGCTTTCTGAAGAGCCTTGCGCAATGGCGATGAGGTTTACGCCTTCGCGGCCCAGCGCGCTGAACGTCCGCCCCGCCACGCCAGGCGTCCCGCGCATATTTTCCCCCACCACGGCGACGATCGCGATGTTTGGGTCCGTGGTGATGTGCTCGACGTTGTGGTGCGCGAGGTCCTGTGCGAACTCCTTGCGCAACGCTTCGACGGTGCGCTGTGCGTCGGCGGTCGAAACGATAAAGCAGATGTCATTTTGCGATGAGGATTGCGAAATCAGCAAGACGCTGGCGCGCACTTCTGCCGTCGTGGAAAATGTTCGTCCTACCACGTCGGTCAAGCCCACGATCCCTGGCCCGCCGACGCTGATTAACGTCACGTCGCGGATCGCTGTCAGCGCCTTGACGCCGCCGCCGATGCTGCGTCCTTCAGGAGTGATTTTCGTGCCGAGCCGCTCCGGGGCAAAACTGTTGCGGATCCATACGGGGATGGCCGCCTGCACGACGGGGTTCAACGTCTTCGGATGCAATACTTTTGCGCCGAAGTACGCTAGCTCCGCGGCTTCGCGGTAGGAGATTACGGGTATCGTGCGCGCATCCGGCACGAGGCGCGGGTCGGCGGTCAGCACGCCGTCCACATCGGTCCAGATGATGACCTCGTCGGCATCGAGGGCCGCGCCGAGAATCGTGGCCGAATAGTCCGAGCCTCCGCGGCCCAGTGTGGTGAGCTGCCCTTCCGCCGTCGCGCCGATGAAGCCAGTCACCACCGGAATCATCCCTTTTTCCAGCGCTGGGCCGATCCGCGCTTGCGACTTTTCCCGCGTCTGGTCCATTTGCGGCTCCGCGCCACCGTGGAGCGCGTCGGTCACGATCAACTCCGTCGCCTCAATCGTTTCGCTATTTGCCCCTGTTTCTCGAACTGCCGCCGCCACGAGTGGCGCCGACAACCGCTCGCCCAGGCTCGCAATGGCGTCGAGCGTCCGAGGGGTCAACTCGCGCAGCAAAGCCGTTCCTTCGCACATCCGCCGGCCTTCGGCAAACACTTCGTTCAATTTTTGTCGGATGCGCGGGCGTTCCTTGTCACTTGGAATTAGCCCGACCAGCGCTGTTTCATGCTGCTTCTCCAGCGCCTCGAGAATTGCTGCAGCCTCCGCCGCTTTGCCTGCTTGCGCGAGCTTTGCGGCTTCAATCAGGCGGTTCGTCACTCCGCTCATGGCCGACACCACCGCCACGCAACGCGTCCCTTTCGCCGCGTCCACGATGATCTTCGCCGTCCGCGCGATGCACGCCGCATCGCCCACCGAAGTCCCCCCAAACTTCATCACTTGTAGCCGTGGCTTCATTTCCCCTCAATCGATGGCAACCCGTTGCCGCGGCCCTGGTCTACCGCGGTTCCTCCATTGTACGGCTTCATGTACCGTGCTCCCCGCGAAACGGCGCGGCTGAAATATTCCATGATACCCATGATTGCAGCCTTCGCGAGTTCGCGGCAGCAGGCCGCCGTCCTGGCGATTCTTTCGAGAACAATGCGTTCTCTGCCTAGAAATGGAAGTGGATGTTTTCCAGGCCCGATACGCGCATTTTTGCGCCGTGCCTTTCGCAGACCACGCCTTCCTGCGCTAAATGCTGGGCTTGCCGCTTAATTCCTCCAGGGAATTTCGGGTTGAGCGAGCCGTCGGACTTGAGAATTCGCCAGTACGGCGCGCCGGAGCCGGGATGCTTGGCTTCGAGCTCTTCGGAGGCGTTCGCAGCAATCCACGTGAAAATCCCTGTCGTGAGCGGGCACCCGAGTTCCGCTCCGTGTTTCCTGGCCACCGCCGATTGCAAATCGGCGATGGTGGAGACACTTCCCGCGGGCACCTGCTGAATGAACGAAAAGATTTCCCGCGGCGAGGCAATCGCCAGGGTGTTAACGCGCCAGCGCTGTTTAGCTTTCCCCTTCAATTGCACCACCTTGGGCAGATCCTTCGCGTCGTTGAGTTTCTCTTCCCACGTCTTCCGTATTCTCGACGAAGTTGCCATCGCCCACCCCTCCTCTTGCCGCATACGAATGCGCATTCTAACTCCAACTTGCCGAGAGCAGCCTCCCTCTCCAGAATGAATTCATGACGGTTCTTGCCCCGGAATCCTCTCTACCGCCCGACGCGCGACCCCAACCCACGGACTACCGCAAGCTCTACTTTTTGTTGTTCTTCGCTGGCTTCCTTCTGCGCTTCGGATTCGTTCTTTGGAAGAAAACCTACGTCGGCGACCAACACTCCAATAATCCTTTCGGGGTGGAAATTTGCAGCATCGCCGCACACATCGTGCGTGGGAAAGGGTTCAGTTCGCCGTTTTTCATCGATACCGGCCCGACCGCCTGGATCCCGCCCGTTTATCCCTATTTCGTCGCGCTGGTCTTTCGGTTCTTCGGATTGTACTCGGCGGCATCGGCGATCGTTATTCTTGGAATTCAATGCATCATGGCGGCCGCTACGGGCATTGCCATTCATGCGCTCGGCCGGCGTACGCTCGGGCCGCAAATCGGATTCTTCGCGGCGTGGATCTGGACGCTCAGCCCGATTTTCTTCCGCTGGCCGGTTTCCTGGATTTGGGATTTTGCCGCCAGCGCGTTGCTGATCACGACGATCTTTGTTGTCACGTTGGATGCCGCTGAGAGAAACCTGCGCAAACACTGGCTGCTGCTCGGAGCGCTCTGGGCGCTCGTTGCGCTCACGAATCCTGCGCTGCTCCCGTTGCTGCCATTCACCTTCCTCTATGCTGTCTATAAGAACTTTCGCGCGTATCGCCCCTGGATTACTTCTTCGGCGTTGTCGTGCGTTCTCTTCGCTGCGCTCGTTGCTCCCTGGCTGATCCGCAACGCGCTCGTCTTTCACAATCCCGTCTTTTTTCGCGACAACTTCTGGTTCGAGTTTCACATGGGCAACTACCACGCCAGCAACGGCCTGGGCTATGCGGGAAAACACCCTACGGCGAATCCTGCTGAACTGAAGAAGTACGCGCAATGGGGCGAGCTCGCGTACATCGACTACTACAAGCAGGACGCGCTGCAGTTTGTTCGCGAGTACCCGGCGGAGTTTCGCGAACTGACGCTGCACCGCGCATGGTGGTTCTGGGACGGCACGCCGCTGCTCTATCAGGCGCACGAGTGGTGGCAGCCGTGGGAATTCTGGCCGCTCTCGGCGCTGGGCTGGCTGGGCTTGCTGTTTGCGCTGACGCGCCGCCCGCGGGGGTGGATTCTCTATGCCAGTGCGCTCGTCGTGTACCCGCTTCCTTATTATGTCGTCTATCCGGTGGCCAAGTACCGCTACGCCATCGAACCGGCGCTGTTGCTTCTTTCCGTGTATCTGGCCTCTGTGGTTTGGGGCGAGCTGCGTAGCCGTGCCCATCGTCAGCCTGTGCCTTCGGCGGCATAAGAGAAAACGAACTGCGGGTTTGCCTGCGCGTTGACTTTGGCTCGGCGGCGCACCTAACATGGCAGCCGGGAAAATCCCACATCATTTCAATAGCGTTTCCTCAACACTGCGGCCGACGCACGGCAACTTGGAGAGAGGTGATCGAGCATGCAAGCACAGCGAGCTTTAGGTCTAGGGCTGGTGGTTCTGGCGATCATCGCGGCGGCGGCGCTGTATTTTGCTCCGCGGGCGGCCGAGACCGCGGTGAAGCCCGGCGACGTGAACGAGGAGCGCATCGCCGCCGACGCGCTTTCGGGAACGAACTGGTTGGTGAATGGGCGGACCAATGACTCGAAACATTTCAGCCCGCTGAAGCAAATCAACGATGGGAACGTGGCGAATCTCGGTCTGGCCTGGTATTTCGATTACGACGGCCTGATGGGCATTGTCTCCGAACCGATCGTGGTTGACGGCGTGATTTATATCAGCGCGCCGCTTTCCAAGATTTACGCCATCGAAGCGGCCACGGGAAAACTCATCTGGAAATACGATCCCCAAATCCGGCTGGACCAGGCGTTGAACGGCTCCTATTCGGCGCGGACCAACGGCGGTGTGGGAGTGTGGAACGGAAAAGTGTATGTGGGCACGGGCGATTGCCGGTTAATTGCCATCGATGCGGCAAGCGCTAACAAGATTTGGGAAGCGACGGTTTGCGAGCCGACGCAGACCGGCATCACCGGAGCGCCGCGCGTGGCGAAGGGAAGGATCCTGATGGGGTACAACGGCTCTGACGATGCGGTGCGGGGAGCCATTGCCGCGTACGATGCGGAGACGGGCAAAGAAATCTGGCGCTTCTGGACGGTTCCGGGCGATCCCTCGAAGCCGTACGAAACGAAAGAACTGGAGATGGCCGCGAAGACCTGGCACGGCGAAGGCTCGTGGAAAATCGGCGGCGGCGACGTCTGGCACGCGATCACCTACGACGACGCGACGGGGCTGGTCATTTTTGGCACGGCCGGCGCGGACGTCGGCTATGGAGAACTGGCTGGCTCGAAAATTTCCGGCGAAAAGCTCTTTACACAGTGTGTGATGGCCGTGGATGCGGAGACGGGGAAGTACGTTTGGCACTTTCAGACCGGCACGGAAGGCGTGCATAACGAGAATAACCAGAACCTGATCGCCGATCTCATGCTAAACGGCGAAAAGCGCCACGTGGTCATGACCGCCCCGAAGAACGGCTTCTTCTACATTCTCGACGCAAAAACGGGAAAGCTGCTGTCTGCGAAGCCGCTGGTGAAGACCACATGGGCCACCGCGTACGATCTGCAAACGAGCAAGCCTGTTTTGATTCCCGCTTCACAGGGTGGCGGGCGGCAATGGACCGTTCACAACTGGTGGCCCATGAGCTATGACGCGCAGACGGGGCTTGTCTACATTCCCACGACCGACCGCCGCGCCGACACAAAAGCTCCGGTGGAAGCGGGCGAAAGCGGCGCAGGCTTGTTTGGCCGGCTGATTGGCTGGGATCCCGTCGCGGAATCGGCGCGCTGGTCCGTCGAAGAAGAAATTGCCGTGAACGGTGGCGTTCTCGCGACCGCGGGCAATTTGGTTTTCCAGGGCCAGGGTACGGGCGAATTTGCCGCCTACGCCGCGGACAATGGCAAAAAGCTCTGGTCCATCCAAACGAAGTCGGCCATCGATTCGATTCCGGTCACGTTTTCCGTGAAGGGCGAGCAGTACGTCATCACTTCGGTTGGCTGGGGCTCCGGCTCGCGCTTGTTCGCTCCCGGGCGCACCATGGCCACACCGGAGTCAAAGCGCGGCCCCGAGCGGCTTTATGCGTTCAAGCTTGGCGGCACCGTGCCGTTTCCCTATCCGAAGATCGAAGTTCCCGCAGTGCCCAAGCCGCCGGAGCAGAAAGCCACGCTCGAACAGATTCGCAAGGGCGAGAAACTCTACGTCTCTTTTTACTGCGAGGGCTGCCACTCGCCGGGGATCGACGGCAGCGGCGCCTGGGTGGAAGACGGCGCGGTTCCCGATCTCCGCTACGCACCGCCAGAAGTGCACAAGGATTGGTATCAGATCGTGATGGGTGGCACGCACTGGTCAAAAGGCATGCCTGGCCTCGCCGATCCCCCAAAGTTTGCTTTCCCCAATGCGCATTTGACCGTTGCGGACGCGGACACCATTCATGCGTATGTCATTGATCAAGCATGGAGGGCCTACCGCGGCGAACAGACCGCCGCGCATACCAAGCGCGAGAACTACTAGAAGCGCGGCGGATGCTCGCCAAAGTGGATCTCGTCGGCGTTGGATTGAACGCTACCGACACGTTGCTGCGGGTCCGGCAATTTCCTGCCGGTGGTTCCAAAATCGAATTGCGATCGATGGAGGTTTTGCCCGGGGGCCAAGTGGCCACCGCGGTGATGGCTTGTCAACACTGGGGCCTGCGCACGCGCTATGTGGGCAAGGTGGGCGACGATGCGGCGGCGGATATTCATCGCGCGGAGTTTGCGCGTGCCGGCGTCGAAGCGCATCTCGTTACCGCTAAGGGTTGTGCGAGCCCGCAATCGTTCATCCTTGTGGACGATTCCGGCGAACGCACCGTTCTCTGCAGACGAGATGAAGGCCTGACTCTGCTCCCCGGGGAACTCCAACGCGATTGGGTGGTCAACGCACGCACGTTGCTCGTGGATGGGCACGACACCGCCGCGGCGACGCAAGCGGCAGCCTGGGCACGCGAAGCGGGGATTCCCGTGGTGGCTGACCTCGACGAAGTGTATCCCGGCGTTCCCGCGTTGCTGGAAAACGTCGATTACCTCATCACCAGCAGAGACATCCCCGGCAAGCTCGCTGGCAACGAGGATTTGCGCCAATCTCTCCAGGCAGTCCATTCACGGTTCCGGCACCACTTGACTGCAGCCACTTTGGGGCAAGAAGGCGTGCTTGCGTGGGATGGCGAGGGGTTTCACTACGCGGCGGCATTTCGCGTGGAGACCGTGGATACCACCGGCGCGGGCGACATTTTTCACGCGGGGTTCCTCTACAGTCTGCTTCAGGGATGGCCGCTCGCGAAACAATTCGACTTTGCCTGCGCGGCTTCTGCACTCAACTGCACCGCTGTTGGCGCACGCGGCGGCATTCACTCGGTCGAGCAGATCGAACACCTTATGGCCACGGCAGCCCGGTATCATTCCGCGTTCTGACTTTACGGGTTGTTTGCCAACCACCCAAACCAATGCAAGAATGACAGCATGAAAAAATCATCTCTTCTTGTGATCAGCCTTTTTGCGGCCGGGACCGCCCTGGCGGTCTCCGCACGCGCCCAGCAGACCCCGGCTTCGAGCTCTCCACAAGCTCCCGCCGCGGGTACGACGCAAGCGCCGTCCACGCCGAAGAAAGCCACGCCGCCCACCAGGGGGCAAAACGCGGCTAAGAAAACTCCCGCTCCTTTAACCCTCAAAACGGAAAAAGACAAAGTGAGCTACGCCATTGGCGTGAGCGAAGGGAAACGGCTTCAGCAGGGCATCAAGCAGGGTGACGTCGACGTCGATTCAGCCATCCTGCTTCGCGCCATCAAGGACATGCTCACCGGCGGCAAGCAGGTCATGACCGACCAGGAAATACAGACGACCTTGACGACGCTTCAAGCCGAGGTTCACAAGAAACAGGAGATCAAGCAGCAACTCGCGGCGGAAACCGCGAAGAAAGAAGGCGATGTGTTCCTCGCCGACAATAAGACCAAAGAGGGTGTCATCACCACGGCGAGCGGCCTGCAATACAAGGTTCTCGAGGAAGGCACGGGGCCAAAGCCAAATCCTGGCGACATGGTCACGGTCAATTACCGCGGGACATTGCTCAATGGCTCGGAATTTGACAACTCTTATAAGCGTGGCCAGCCCGCCAGCTTTGCCGTCGGCCAAGTGATCCGAGGCTGGACCGAAGCGCTGCAGCTCATGCCGGTGGGTTCCAAATGGCAGCTGTTTATTCCCTCGGACCTGGCCTATGGCCCGCGTGGTGCTGGCCCGGGCATCGGACCCAACTCCACGCTCATTTTCGAAGTGGAGCTTCTTTCTATTCAGCCCAAAGTGGCTCCCGTAACCGTGCCGCCTGCCGCCACGACGCCCGCAACTCCTCCGGCAACCAAGCCTTAGCGCATTTCCCTTTCTTTTTTGGGATGCGAGAGAGGGAATAGCACCTTAGGCACACCCCCGCCGACTCTCCGGTCCTCCAAAGTCCCTCATGCTAGCTTGGGATATAAACTCCAGCGCGACATACGGCAAGGATTACGTCCCGGCGAGCAGCCCCGCTTACACCAATCCTTAATTGGCCTTCCTCAGCCGCGCGGTTCCGCTTTGGTTGAGCCTCCGCCGACGCGGGTGTTATTCTGCGTTCTATGGCCGACCCCGTCGTTTCCCCAGCGGAAGTGGCCGTCGCGTCCCCCTTGGACCACTCCCGCCGCCAGCTCGAGGCTTTGCTCGAGGTGAGCGAAGCCATCGCCCAGCAGCGCGACCTCCCAGCTCTCTTTCACGATCTCGCCGCGCGCCTGCATTCCGTGATTGACTTTGATTTTCTCTCCCTCGTTCTCCACGACCCGGCCCGCAACGTCATGCGCCTGCACATCCTCGAAACTCGTCTCCCCGGCGATAAGCCCACCGGCAACGAATCCCCCATCGACGGAAATCCCGCCGGCTGGGTCTGGGAGACCCAGCAACTCTTTGTCTCCAACGACATTGACGAAGAGACTCGCTTTCCGGAGTTTTTGCGCCGCTACAGAGCCCACAACGTCCGCTCTCTCGCGATTCTTCCCCTCACCACCGCGCAGCGCCGCCTGGGCGCACTGGGCTTTGGGCGAATCGTTTCCTACCATGTCTCCGAAACGGAGATGCAGTTCATGCAGCGCGTGGCCAGCCAGGTGGCCGTAGCCGTTGACAACGCCCTCAACTTTGAAACTTCCCAGGCCTACCAGCAGCAACTCGCGCGCGAGCGCGACCGCCTGCGCGTTCTTCTGGAAGTCAACAATGTTCTGGTCACTAGCCGCGAACTCCCCGAACTCTTCCGCGGTATCGTCTCTACGCTCAAGCGCGTTATCCAGCACGATTACACCAGCCTGGCTCTTCGCGACCCGGCCAGCGGAATGCTCAGAGTTCACGCGCTGGATTTTCCCGGCCACGAGGATCTGTTTAAGCAGGAAATTGCCATTTCCGCTGATGTTTCACCTGCCGGCCATGCCATCACCACCGGCCAGCCTCTTCTGCTGCGCGGCCCGCAACTGGATCGCTATTCGAGCGACATCATGCTCGTTCTTCGCCGCGAAGGCATCCAGGCTGTCGCCTGCGTTCCGCTTACCACCCACGGGCAAACGTTCGGCTCACTCAATCTGGCCAGCCGCCGCGTCGACGCTTTCACTGCGGATGACTCCGCGCTTCTCCAGCAGGTCGCCGCGCAAATCGCCATTGCTGTGGAAAACGCCCTGGCCTTCAAGGAAATCGACGCCCTCAAGAACAAACTGGCCGTCGAGAAGCTCTACCTCGAAGAAGAAATCCGCAGCGAATTCAACTTCGAGGAAATCATCGGGGAAAGTGCCGCGCTCAAGCGCGCTCTTTCCCAGGTGCAACTTGCTGCTCCCGCCACCACGAGCGTGCTGCTCCTCGGCGAAACCGGCACCGGCAAGGAACTCTTCGCCCGCGCCATCCACAATCTCAGCCCGCGCCGCGACCGCACGTTTGTCAAGATCAACTGTGCGGCTATTCCCGCAGGCCTCTTGGAATCGGAGTTGTTCGGGCACGAACGCGGTGCGTTCACCGGCGCTATTAATCAGAAGATTGGCCGCTTCGAACTCGCCGACCGCGGCACCCTCTTCCTCGATGAAGTCGGCGACATTCCCCTGGAACTCCAACCCAAGCTCCTCCGCGTTCTTCAGGAGCAGGAGTTCGAGCGCCTCGGCAGCACGCGGACGCAGCGCGTGGATGTGCGCGTTGTGGCCGCCACCAATGTCGACCTCGCCCGGCTAGTGGCCGAACGCTCGTTTCGCAGCGACCTCTACTATCGCCTCAACGTTTTCCCCATTCAGATTCCCTCGCTGCGCGAACGCCTCGAAGACATTCCGCTCCTCGTCCGCTATTTCGTCCAACGCTTCAGTCGCAGCCTCAACAAGCCGCTCGAGTACATTCCTGCCGATACCATGGACGCTCTGGTTCACTACCCCTGGCCGGGCAACGTCCGCGAACTCGAAAACCTCATCGAGCGCGCCGTCCTGCTTTCCCCCGGCAAGGAACTCCGCGTCCCTCTTTCCGAACTCAAGCCGGCATCTGTCTCCACCGCAACTTCAAACGCCGATTCTTCTTCCTCGTTTACGTCATTAACGTCCTCTACCTCCTTAACCTCCCCTATGGCCACTCTCGAAGAAGCCGAGCGCCAGCACATCTTGCGCGCCCTCAAGCAGACGCAATGGCGCATCGCCGGGCCCAAGGGCGCTGCCAAAATCCTCGACATGAAGCGCACCACTCTCCAGGCGCGTATGCGCAAACTCGGCATCCGCCGCCCTGTCTAGCACCGCTCTCCGCAGAACCGCGAAAGGCTTCCTCTTTGGTGTTCGGAAGGAAAACGAAAAGGGCACTTTGCTGTACGCCGGTGGGCTCTTAAGGGCAAGTCGTTGGATCCTGATCCAATTCGTGCAATCTCTTGATGGCTGCCTCGTTGCGTTTTTCCGAAGCCATCAACAACAGCACCCGCGCCTGCTGGCAATTCTGTGGCACGCCATCGCCCTTGATGTAATGTTCAGCTAACTCTACTGCCGCTGTCATGTTTCCCGCTTGAATCGCAGCCCACAATTGCGCTCGCGTCAGCGGTTTTTTATTCGCGTTTGCCTTCCCGGCGTTTGGCGACGCGTCGGCGGTCAGCGCGGAAGGCTTCGCCACCTTGGAGTCGGCCGCTCTCGATGGGGTAAGCGAATACGAATCGGACGCATGCCGACTCACCACCTGGTCGGAAGCCGCCCTTTTATTCTGGCTGCTTTCTGAAAAAATCGCTCCAACGGTGGGGTTCGATGCAGGCACAACCGGCGGAGGGGGAGGCGGGACCACGACATTCGCTTTGGGAGCCGTTGTCTGCGCTGGAACCGTTCCGTTATTCGCCGCACGCGAATGGTAGCGCCAATACTCAAACGCGGAGATGCCAACCGCCGCAGACAAGCACATGCCCAACAGCATTCCACGAACAAGCTGCCGCTTTTTCACCGAAAGGTATCGTTGCAGGGGCACCAGTTCCGCTGGCGATTCGATTCCTGGCGCGGGAGAAGGGGAAGGGTCCGACACCGCTGCCGGCTCTTTGTTCTGCAGTGACAACGAAAGGATGGGACTTCGGGAACTCGCCTTGGCCACAAACTTCGCCACGCGATCGAGTTGACCCTTCCTGGTTCTCGTCGGTTCTTCTTTCGCGACAACCTGTAGGACGGGCTCCTGCTCGGCAGCCGGTTCCAATGGCAACTGCCAAAGCCACCGGCGGATTTGCGCTCGCCCGCTTTCAGAAAGCGCAGTGAACCTCAAGCCCCCTGTTTTTCGCGATGCATCCGTCCAGGTCACTTCTCCCATGGCCTCAATTT
The DNA here is from genome assembly GCA_964524985.1 of uncultured Acidobacteriaceae bacterium. Taxonomy (GTDB): domain Bacteria; phylum Acidobacteriota; class Terriglobia; order Acidiferrales; family UBA7541; genus Acidiferrum. The sequence continues at coordinate 24,926 of CAZGFL010000087.1, read as the reverse complement.
GATCCTTCAGATTGAAGGACAGCCAGAAATAAACCGGCCCGAATTCCGGAACCGGCGCGAAGGATCGAAAACTCAATCCCCCTTCGGAAATGTTCCGCACGGTTCCCACTTCATCCCGCTCGATCTGGATGAACGCGGATTCCTCCGGTATTTTTCGTAAGTACCGACGGCGATTCTTTTGCATACGTGTCAGAAATGAATGTTGCGATATTCGGAGCCGTCTTCGATCGCTGGGTGGGAAGGAGATTCCGAACGAGCAGGGCCGGGTGGGCAAGTGGGGCTTAGCCTGCAAGCCTCACAGCGTCTATTGTACTTCTACAAATAAACGATAAAAAGAGTTTTGTACCAGCCAGGACTGTCCGGCGAGAATTGGCCTATACTCGGCTCCACGAGACCCCCATCTAGGAGACGCTGTGACGAAGTTCTCGCTCCATCTCATTCTCGTTTTTCTCTATCCGTTCTTTTTCGAGGCTTCTCTCCAAGCTTCACCGCAGTCGCTGCGAACTCCTGTCGCATCGCAACTACCCGGGGTCTCCTCCGCGACACAATCATCCCCCTCCAGCGCTCCAGCGCAGGTCCAGAACAAAATCACTGCCTATACCTTGCCGCCCGATCTCTATCGTAAAGCCCACAACCGCGGGCGCATCGGTTTTGGTTCCCGCATCATTGGTTTTTTCTATGGCCTGTTTGTTCTCTGGTTCATCCTCCGCCGCAAACTCTCGGCGAAATATCGCGATTGGGCTGAAACCGTTTCACACCGCCGCATCGTTCAAGCCTTCGTCTTCACTCCGCTCCTAGTCCTGACGATTGGCGTTCTTCAGCTTCCTATCGACATCTTTCGGGAATCTGTCTCGAAGCTCTACAAAATCTCCGTCCAACCCTGGCCCTCTTGGGCTGCGGATTGGACGAAAGCCCAGTTCCTCGCCATCCTCTTTGGCAGCTTCCTCGCTTGGATTCTCTACGCCGTCATCCGAAGGAGTCCCCGCCGCTGGTGGCTTTATTTTTCGATCATCTCGTTGCCCATTCTCTTGTTCGTCACCTTCATCTCGCCCTATGTAATTGATCCGCTCTTCAATAAGTACGAACCGCTCTCCACCAAGGCTCCGTGGCTCGTTCCCGAACTCCAGCGCGTCACCCGTCGCGCCGGTGCAGAAGTCTCTCCCCAACGCATGTTCTGGATGAAGGCCAGCGACAAAACCATCGCTACCAACGCCTCCGTCAACGGCTTCGGCGCTTCCAAACGCATCATCATCTGGGACACCACCATCGCGCAGGAAACCACCGATGAAATCCTCACGGACTTTGGCCATGAAATGGGCCACTACGTTCTCGGGCACGTGTGGAAGGGATTCTTGTTTTTCTCCGCCATGATTTTCGTCCTCTTCTATCTCGGCTACCGCTCCATCGGGTGGCTCCTCTCACGCTCCGGTGCGGCATGGGGCGTTCGCTCCCTCGAAGACTGGGCCTCGCTCCCCGCTCTTCTCTTGCTCTTGACTCTTTTCGGTTTCGCCGCCAACGCCATTGGAAATACCTACAGCCGCTATCAGGAGAACCAGGCCGACGTGTACAGCCTCGAAGTCACACACGGCATAGTCCCGGATAACGGTCAAGCCTTTGCGCGTTCCTTCCAAATCTACGGCGAAACCGTTCTTGTCGACCCTGACCCCAATCCCGTCGACGTCTTCCTGTTTTTCGATCATCCTACCGTGGCCGACCGCATCCACCTGGGCGTCACCTACGACCCCTGGTCTAAAGGCGAATCGCCCCAATTCGTGAAGTGAATTTCTGCGGGGCAGGCGTCGGCTTTTTCATGGTTTTTTGACTTGGCAATCATCCCGTTTGAGCGTAGATTTTCTTCACCCGCCCCCGAGGTTCCCATGAGAGTCCCCCTCACGGTTCGTTGGCTTACCCTTGTCGCTTTTGCTCTGGTAGCTTTCCCGTTGGTTATGGGTCAGTCCAAATCTCCCGTGGATCCCGGCGTCCGCGGCGGTTCGCCCGGTGCCGGCGGCCCGCTAAATGGCCTGACTGCCGACGAGTTGGCCTTCTTCAAGGACGGGCAGGCTCGATTCGGAGAGATTGAGGTCGTGCAGGGCGGTTCGAACAATGGCCTCGGCCCGCGCTTCAACTCCAATCAATGCCTCTCCTGCCATTCGCAGCCGAACATGGGCGGCTCCAGCCCAGCGCAAAATCCTTTGCCGGATGTGGCGCATCTCCAGGGCGCGAGAAACACCGTGCCGTGGTTCATCGCGCCAAACGGCCCAGTCCGCGAAGCGCGCTTCCAGAAAAGTAACGGCGTGGCCGACGGCGGCGTGCACGACCTGTTCGTCATCACCGGACGAAGCGATGCGACGGGTTGCAACATCGCGCAGCCGGACTTCTCGCCCGCGGGCAATCCGCTCACCGGTCAGGGCGGCAATCCGAACATCATTTTCCGAATCCCCACTCCTACTTTTGGCGCCGGCCTGATTGAGTCGATTCCCGACTCCGCTATCCTGGCCAACATGCAAGCCAATGCGACGGAGAAGCGGGCCCTTGGTATTTCGGGTCATGCGAACGCTCATCTGAGCGGCAACGTCAACCGCAACGCCAACGACGGCACGATCACGCGTTTCGGCTGGAAGGCGCAGAACAAATCCCTGCTGTTATTTGCGGCGGAAGCCTACAACGTGGAAATGGGCATCTCGAACCAGTTGTTTCCGCAGGAGCGCGACGAAACTCCCTCCTGCCTTTTCGTCGCCAACCCAAACGATGCCCAAAACTTTACGACTCCGGCCACGACCGCCACTTCCAATCCCGCCGTCATCTCCGACATCGAAGCGTTTGCCAATTTCATGCGCATGCTGGCTCCGCCCACGCCTGCGCCCGACACGCCGTCCATCGTGAACGGCCGCGCAACGTTTGCAAGCATCGGTTGCGTCCATTGCCACACTCCTTCCATGACCACCGGCAAGAGCATTGCCAGCGGCTCCTCTACCAATCCGAGCGCCGCGCTCTCCAATCAAATCGCGAATTTGTACTCCGACCTGATCGTCCACCACATGGGCAAGGGCCTCGCGGACGGCATCACGCAAGGCGCTGCCGGCCCCGACGAGTTTCGTACTGCCCCGCTTTGGGGCGTGGGCCAGCGCGTCTTCTTCCTTCATGATGGCCGCACGTCCAACCTGGTCGAAGCCATCCGGGCGCACAAGAGCAAAGGCAGCGAAGCCAACAAGGTCATCGAACACTTCAATCGATTGACTCCCCCGCAGCAGCAGGAAATCATCGATTTTCTGCGCGCCCTTTAGACGAGCGACGATCAGCAGCAACCGGCGATGATCCTTTTCCTCCAGCTCTCCATGCCTGAGCGGGAAATCATCGGCACGCGTTGGTCTGGCTACCAACCATTTTGTCCGGAGCGGCAATCCCCCTTGGGACCCTAGCGCGTGCAGGATGCCGCTGTCCCTCCGTTGTGGATAACGGTGAGTTTGCACTTCAGGCCGCTGGCCAAATGGATCGTGACGCGATGCACCGACGGACGCAAATTATCGGGAGTAACGGCGATGTGCGCCCCTTCCAGCCAGCGCCGCGTGAAAGAAGAAAGCACAGGGCTCTTGGCCAGATCATCGCCGGCCACCTCGAAGTTCGCTCTGCCCGGAAGCGTTTCGATGGCTCGGCGCGTTTCCTCGAATGGCTCCCAGCGCGAGTAGAGAAACCCAGCGGACGCGGAAAAACTCCACAGAATCGTAATTGCGATCACCGGTAGAAGACACCGCAAAGTCCAGAGCTTGCTGTTTTGCGGCGGAGTTCGAAATAGGCGATAACTCTGCAGTAGCGCGAATAGCAATGTTGGAACAAACAGCCAAAGCACTTTTGAGCGGGCGTAATCTGTGACGCCCGCGAGTGCCAGGGGACTGAGATGAAAGGAGGAAATGACGAAATCCTTCAGCGTGCCCGTTGACCGCACCAGGTCTTGTCCAAGCCACATCCCGCCCGCGCAAGCAAACGGGATCGCGGCAATAGAAGGCAAAGTCCAGGTCGCAGCGCTTACGGTGCCATTTGTCGCGCAGGCGCACCAGAAGCAGGAAAAGGTCAGGATCGGATAAAAGATGAACAAGTCCGGCAAGGCAGGAAGATACACGAACATGAAGGGCGAGCCGTACACCGAGCCAGCGACAACCATGACGAGAAGAGGAAATAAAAGGGAGCAAGCAATTCCGGCGAACATGGCCACGAGCAACTTGATCAGCCACTGCGTGCGTGCAGAAATCGGGAGAGTCATGTGCCAAGCCTGTGTACCGGACCTTCTCTCCTCCCCCAAAGAGAGAATCCCGGCAAGCCCCACCAGCCCCATGCAGGTCATAGCCGTCGGCCCCAATACGGCCCATTGGATCACTGTCTCCGGTAGAAACACCGGAGGAGAGGGCAAGAGCCGGAAGATCGGCAGGCAAGCCAAGTAGACAAGGACCATCAACTCGATTACCCAAACGGGCCGGAGCAATCGAAGCTCCTTACGTATAAGGTTGAGAAGCGCGCCAGAAGGGCGTGCCCGGAACCACTCCGCCAAAGCTTCCGGCATTACAGACGGGCCCGCCACCATTAGATCTTCGCCGCTGGTTCCTCCGGTCACTTGCAATCGCGCCAGCTTTCGCGACCCGAGCCAAAGCATCAGGAGAGCAAAGCAGATGGCGAAGGCGGAAATAGCGGTTGCGGCTGCCGTGGCCAGGGGAAGTGCTTCCAACTTCCCAGTCTCAATATTTCCGATGAACATGTAGATCACCCACCAAATAAAACCAATGATTAGGAAGCCCCCGACGGCGGACCTTGCTGCGAGAGTCCAAAACGTCGCGGAGGCCATGGTGATGATCACATAGGCGACTGCCGCCGCCTTGTTGTAGGTGAGCTTCATCTTGGGCAACGCGAAGAAGAACATGCCGATGCCGGAAACCGTTCCGGCAGATAAGACTGCGGCACACATAACAATCATTTTGTCGGCCCAAAGCTGCATCCTGCTGACGGGTTGCGTGAGCCAGAGAGAAAACGTGCGGTAATAGAATTCATAGCCAAGTGGAAGTGTCGCCAGCAGCGGAATGCCGAAGAAGAAACTCAGAAAGTTCAACTTGGCGGCATAAGAAGAGCGAGGAAAGAAGATCGGCAGGGCTCCGGCAATCATCACCGCGCACCACAGCCAGAAGAGTGCCCGCGCTTCTTTCTTTATTCTTATGATTCTTGCGTTCCACCCTGCGTTCATCCGACCTCCTACGATTTCAAGGCCGCCACGAAGATTTCTTCCAGGGTGAGCGCCTCCGTCGAGAGCGCTTCGGGATGGTGCTGTCGCAGGCGCTCCAGCAACTCAGATCCTGAGCCATTGGCAATCAATTCCAGCTCCCGCCCCTCACGCCGCACGCGCAACGCTCCACGTAAATCGAGCTCTGGAGGAGTTTGCGCAAAGCGCGCACGGATTTTCTGGAAACGTTCGCGCGCTTGGTCCGCTTCGAGCGTCAGCACTGCACGACCCTGGTCGATAATCGTGAATTTGTCGATCAACCCTTCGAACTCGGTGATGAGGTGCGTGGAAACGAGAATCGTACGGTTACTCGCATTGCCTTCCTGATATGCGCCAATGACCGTCTCGATGAACTCGCGCCGCACGATGGGGTCTAGCCCGGAAGTGGGCTCGTCCAGCACCAGCAGGTCCGTCTCCGGGCAGATTGCCGCAATCAGCCCTAGCTGGGTCCGCTGGCCTTTCGAAAGCGCCGCCGTGCGCTTGGCCGGCTCGAGCTGGAAGCGGTCCAGCAGCTCCTCTTCCGTCTTCTTGTTCCAGCGCTCTCGGAAAGACGCTAGGTAGTCGAGCGTCTCGCGCACGCTCATCCACGGATAAAACGCCAACTGGTCCGGCACATACGCAAGACGGCTCTTCACAGCGACTTCATCCTTCGCGGGATCCACTCCGAAAACGCGCACTCGCCCACTTTGCGGCCGCAGCAAATTCAGCAGGCACTTCATCGTAGTCGTCTTGCCCGCGCCGTTGCGGCCAAACAATCCATAGCACCGCCCCGGCAAAACCTGGAAGCTCAAGTCGTGCACCGCCTCCGCTTTTCCGTACGAATACGCGAGATGCTCGACCTGGATGACGGGAGTGTTCATATTTCAGTCCTCCTTGTGGCTTTCATGGGCGCGACGCTTGCTTTCGAGAGCGTTCATGCGCTCCTCAACCAATTTCACAAATTCCGCTCCCGGTACCTGCAGGTGGTGCGCCATCACTACCGCCTGATCGATTTCCTCAATCAGCAGCTTGCGCCGGATTTCTTTGCGCAACGGCGAGTGATTCTCTTTCAGGAAGCATCCTTTGCCCGGCAGCGTTTCGATCACTCCCTGGCTTTCCAATTCCGTATAAGCCTTGGCGACGGTATTGCGGTTGACGCGCAGCTCCTCCGCCAGCGGGCGAATCGAGGGAAGCGCCTCGCCCGGCCGCACCGCCCCGGACGCCGCCGCTGCCTTGATCTGATCGACCACCTGGAGATAAACGGGCTTTCCGGACTTGAAGTTGACCTGCAGGAGCATGGGCCTCTCGTGGTTTATGTGTCTCTCTGTCCTATGACTGTAGGACAGTTGACCCGTGCATGTCAATGCGATTCTTTCCCCAAGGGGCTTATTGGCCAAAGGACCGATAATCTATTGCGTGGTGCCTTTCCAACTTTTTGGCCCTATGGGTTGAGGGCCCTAGTTTGGGTGGCGGCTTGCGCTGGCGCTCGGAGATTAGGAACGACAAGTCAGAACGGCGCTAGCGGGAAGAGTTGCTGACAGCTGTACGGCGCGGCAATTTCTGCAAAGACTCGCAAGACTCCAACCAACCAATCAGCGAACGGCGCCTCAGTTGTGGAACTCGATGCTGACCTGGGTTTCGACCTCCACCGGTGCGCCATCGATGAGCGTGGGCTTGTACCGCCACTGTCGGACCGCATCGATTACAGATTGCGTGAGAAGAGGGTGCCCGCTGATGATCTGGATTTGCTCGACCGTGCCATCCGCGCCAAGGATGACATACAGGATCACCCTACCGGAAATCCGGGCCTGCCGCGCGAGCTCAGGAATATCCGGCTCTGTTTTGCGGATGAGCTTGTCCCGTTGCACACTCTCCGGGACCGTGACCCGCTGGTAGCGGAAATTCTGTTCAGCCACCCAGGATTCTAGTTTTTTCAATTTCTCGTCGGAATAAACCGAAGGTGATGAGCACTCAGCAAAACGTGCGGCCTGGCAATGCAGAATAATAATGTCATTCGGCTGAGCGCCACCGCACTCCAGGGAATTGCACCACGCTTGAACGATGGGTTCTATAAACTCCCCCCAGAGCACCTTTGAAACTGCGACCTTCATGTAGCGGCGACTACGCACAGACATCGGGACCGGTTCCCGTGAAGGAAGGGGTTCAATACTCCTGACTTGGCCCGTAAACAGGAACGGCTGCCCGAGCTCCCCATTTATCACCACGGGCCTTCCCGGGGGCACCTTGCGCAGGAGTTCCGCGGAGTAAAGGAGTCTTTCGTGAATTTGCAGGAGTGCCGGGTCGCCTTCCCCGCTCCGCAAAGCGTCGAGCCAGCTCTGGACCCTGTGCAAGCTCTCGTCTGTATACAGGGTGGGAGGTAGACAACCGTATCGGTCTAATCTGCCGCAGTAGAGAAGAACTTTGGCGCCGATAGCAAACGGCGGTGTAGCAAGTTGCTTCTCCCTGCAATCAATAAAGCCTTTGGAGACAATATATCCAGGTTTTACGGGAGAATCTGGTTCAACCCATAAATTCTCCACGACGCGATAAGTGACCCGGTGTTCGACTCCGGACTTGCAAGTGGCGCGCGGGATTGACTGCATCCGGGTAATTTCTGCCACAAGAATGGCGCCGTGCTCCTGAGCCAGTGTTCGGTGATCCTGCACTTTCGCGCGAATTTCCGGCAATGCCGCGGTGTCTTGGGTTGATGCAGTGGCGACAGGTGGGATTAAGACGAGTGCAAGCGCTGCAGCGGCCGCACTCCGTTCCAACGTCTTCAAGAAGTCGAACGGCATCCTATCCATCATAGTCGGAAGCCTGCTGCCACTGGTTAATTTATTGCGCAATCCCCTGCTTTCAAAGCCCTTCCTGCGCCGTTTTCCCTGCTAGTCTGTAGATAAGAAACGACATACCCAGCTCTTCGAACGCTCTGCACCTTACTTCAATGGGGTTGTCGTGATTCGCTTCGTCGCGGCCATTTTTGGCCGAAGACGCCGCGCCGCCAATGAGCGGCGCACAGGGGGTAACGTGAAAATCGCATCTTCCATTCTTGTCTTCGCCGGGGCGCTCGGCGTTTGCGCCGCGTCTACTCTTGGCCAGGTTCCAGCGCAGCCCGCACCGGCCGCCCTCGCCAAAAGCGTCTCCCGCACCACCAAGGCCGTGAACTATCGTCGCACCGGCGGCGCCGTCAAGATCGATTTCCAGGGCACCGAATTGATGCAGCAGGCCAACGGCGAGGCCAAAGTGCAGAACAAGGGCAATCGCACGGAGATCGAAGCAAAATTCGTCGGCCTCGATGAAGCCACCAAATTCGGCCTCGAATACCTCACCTATGTTCTCTGGGCTGTTTCTCCTGGGGGGCGCGCCGTCAATCTCGGCGAGGTTGTCCTCAAAAACGGCGCCGGTGAAGTGAAAGCCATTTCCGACATGCAGACCTTCGGCATGATCATCACCGCCGAGCCCTATTTCTCGGTCACCCAGCCGGGCAATACCGTGGTTCTCGAAAACGTTTTTGGTCCCGCCACCGCAGGTAAAGTCGAAAACATCGACGCCAGCTACGAGCTTCTCGGCCGCGGCATCTACTCCTCCTCCAACACCAAAATCGAAAACGCTATCTTTGGCATCGACCGCAAAACTCCGCTTGAGCTTTTTGAAGCGCGCAACTCCGTCCGCATTGCGCACATCGCTTTGGCCGACAAATATGCCCCTTCCGCGCTTGCCAAAGCCGAGCAGCAACTCCGCGCCGCGGAAGAATCCTACGCCCGCAAGAGCGACAAAAAAGCTGTCATCGCCGCCGCTCGCGAAGTCGTGCAGACCGCGGAAGAAGCGCGCGTCATGGCCGTCAAGCAAAAAGCCGAGGAAGACGCCAACGCGAAAATTGCCGCCGACAAGAAAGCTGCGGAAGACCGCGAAGCCAAGGCACGCGCCGATGCCGCCGCGGAAGCGCAGCGCCGCCTGGAAGCCGAACAGGCCCGCAAGGCCGCCGAAGCTGCACAAGCCGATGCTCTCCGCATGAAGCAGGAAGCCGAGAAAGCCGCCGCCGAAGCCGCTCGCCAGAAAGCTGAAGCCGACCAGGCTCGCGCCGCTGCCTTAGCGCAACAGCAGCAGGCCGAAGCCGCCGCCGCTCAGGCCGCGCAGGAAAAAGCCGCCGCTCAGGCCGCCGCCGAACAAGCCGCTCGCGACAAAGCGGCCGCGCAAGCCGACGCCGAAAAAGCTCGCCAGGCTGCCGCGCAAGCCGAAGCGGAAAAGACCCAGCTTCGCGCGCAACTTCTCGCGCAGCTCAATTCCATTTTGCAGACCCGCGACTCCGCCCGCGGCCTCATCGTCAACATGTCCGACGTGCTCTTTGACTTCGGCAGCTACACCCTCAAGCCCGGCGCCCGCGAGAAGCTCGCCAAGATTTCCGGTATAGTCCTCGCGCACCCCGGCCTGACGCTTCAGATCGAAGGCCACACCGACAGTGTCGGCACCGATGAATTTAATCAACAACTCTCTGAGCGCCGCGCCGATTCCGTCCGCGATTTTCTTGCCGAAAACGGCGTTCCGGCTTCTTCCATCACCGCGCGAGGCTTCGGCAAAGCGCAGCCTGTCGCTTCCAACGACACCGCCGAAGGCCGCCAGCGCAACCGCCGCGTCGAGCTCGTCGTCAACGGCGACGCCATCGGCAACACCGCCATAGCTTCCACGGCTCCGTCGACACAGCAGTAATTGCACGCGGCCATTTCGCGTTACTCGCGCACAACCTTGCGTGACTTGGGTCACGGCAACCGTCATTTTGAAAATCTAGACTAAAGGTTTTTCTTCAGTCCTGAAGTATCTACTAACGTAAAAATAGTATGGAACGAGATAGCCGTCGGTCGTAGCGTTTCCCGCATTCATGCGGGGGTGCCTATGCAATCGGCCGATACTGCGGTGAACCGTATTCCTACAGATTGGTCCAGCCTGCTCGCCAGAGCCGTTGGCGGTATCTTCCTCCTCTTGGTTTTATCGGGCCTGGCCATTACTTTCGGTCCCTTTCATCCGGCCATCGAATGGGGAGTTGTCCTCCATACCGTGGTGGGACTGCTCGCAATTGCTCCTATGGCGTGGTATCTCGTGCGTCATTGGAAGGATTACGTCGCTCAAACCCTCTCGGATGTGTTGTTGCTCGGCTATGTGGCGATTGGTGCGTTGGTCATCTGCACCGTCTCAGGACTTTGGGTCACGGGCCAGGCGTTGTTCGGAATCCGCACTCTTCCTTGGCTTCGCTATGCGCACCTCATCTCCACGCTCCTCACCCTGGCTGCCTTCGTGCCTCACATCTTTCTTGCCTGGTGGCGGCGGCGAAGGACCGAAGCCGTGAAAGGAGCCGCGGGCTGGCTGACGGCTGGCCTAGCTATCACCGTTGCAGGCACCCTTCTCACTGGCGTGCTGGCCCTGGCGTACTCCGGAACCAAATACCGCAACGAGTTTCCTGCGGATTACGCCTTTCCTTTTGGCAAGGACCGCCCTTTTGCGCCAAGCCTGGCGCACACCGCCACGAACGGAGCCTACGATCCACGTTCGCTGGCCGGGTCCGAGAGTTGCGGCACAAGCGGATGTCACGACGAAATCTACCGCGAATGGCAGACCAGCGCGCATCGCTATTCCGCCATGGACCCCATCTTCCAGGGCATCCAGACCGTGATGGCCAAGCAGAACGGGCCGGAGTCCACACGCTACTGCGGCGGATGTCACGATCCCATTTCGCTCTTCTCCGGCACAAAAAATATCTTTGTTGAAAAACTCACGACGCTGCAAGGCTACAACGAAGGCATTTCCTGCATGGCTTGCCATTCCATACAAAAGACCGACATCCAGGGCAATGCCAATTACACGATGGTGCAGCCTGTGGAATATTTGTGGCAGTGGAGCGCAGCGCATACCGCCGGAGCGCGCATCCGCGATTTCCTGATCCGTGCCTATCCTGCGCAACACAAGCGCTTGAGCAGGCGCATGTACAAAAAGCCGGAATACTGTGCAGCTTGCCACAAACAATTCATCGATCAGGAAGTGAATCGTGTGGGCTGGGTGCAGCTCCAGAATCAGTACGACAATTGGGCCGCCAGTCACTGGAACCACAAAGGTGACGCGCGCACCACGGTGGAATGCCGCGAGTGTCACATGCCGCTCGTCGACTCGCACGATCCCGCGGCAGGAGACTCCACCGACTACAACCGCACCGCCGACGATCACAAACACCGCAGCCACCGCTTCCTGGCCGCGAATAATTTCGTTCCCGGTCTGCTCCATCTGGAAGGCGCCGACCAGCATGTGCAGATGACCGTGCGATGGCTGCAAGGCAAGATCGATATTCCCGAGATTCAGAACAAGTGGGCCGAGGGCCCGGTCGTGAGGGTGCGCATCGAAGCTCCACCCACGGTTGCGCCAGGCAAAGCCATCCCCGTGCGCGTCGTCATGACTTCCAACAAAGTAGGGCACGATTACCCCACCGGCCCACTGGACATGATCCAGAGTTGGGTGGAGCTGAAGGTCGAAGACGATAGCGGCCATGTCTTGTTTACTTCGGGCCAGCGCGATGCGCGCAACTTCCTTGTGCCCGGAACGTTCCTGTTCAAGGCCGAGCCCGTGGATCAGTACGGCAATCTGATTGATCGCCACAACTTGTGGGAAATGGTTGGCGTGCGTTACCGGCGGTCGCTCTTCCCGGGATACTCGGACACCGTCGAGTACAACGTCATGTGCCCCTCCGGCGGACCAAGTCTGCCCACGGCAGAAGTGAATCCAAACAAAAATTTCTCCATTCCCTTCGGCCACGCCGCCGGCAAGTTGCGCATCAGCGCCACCCTGCAGTACCGCAAAATTGACCAGTTCTTGCTCAACTACGTTATGGGCGAAAAATCAGGCCTCACAGCGCCGGCGGTGGAAATTGCCAGCGCAACCGCCGACGTATGTGTGGCCAAAGATGAAAAAGCTTCCCGATGTCAGTAGGCATTCCGCCTAAAGGAAACGGAAAGATGTCCCGGCGCATGCGGCGCGTGGCGTGGACCGCTTTCACGCTCATCGTCCTTGTGGTGACCGGTGCGCTCGTTACCTGGCGGATCCAGAAGGAAAACGCGCCCGAGGAATACACGCCGGGAGAAACTTCGAAGGACATCACCAGCGTTCTGGATCGCTCGGCCACCGCATCGCCCGCCGTTCCCGCTACGCCTGCAGTTAAGAATGTTGCAGATTCGCGTACGGTAGATCCCCTGGCCAATCCTGGCCGTGCTCTGCCCCAGGGTGCGCCGGAACCTCGCTTCACCGATGTTACCGGCTCCGCCGGACTCGCTTCCTTCCGTCAGTTCCAGGGCCCGCGTAGTTCCCAACTCCCTGAAGATATGGGTTCCGGCTTGGCGTGGGGTGACTTCGACAACGATGGACTGGATGATTTGTTCGCGGTCAGCGGAGGGGGTGCGCTCAATCTGCCGGATTCTCAACTCGCCCCCTCGGTGCTCTACCGGAATCTGGGAGATGGGCGGTTCGAAAGGGTGAAGGATTTTCCAGAACTCCGTATTCGCGGGATGGCCGCCGCCTGGGCTGACTACGACAACGACGGCTGGCTGGACTTGGTTGTCACTGGATACGACACGCTCCTCTTGTTTCACAACGACCACGGCCATCTAGTGCGCGTTAAGAACTTTCCTTCGCCCAAAGGATTCTGGACCGGCGCAAGCTGGGGAGACTACAACCGGGACGGCTACCTCGATCTTTATGTCTGCGGATATGTAAAGTACAAGCCGGGAGAACGCAGCTCTTCCGCGAGTTCCCAACAATTCGGGCTGGAAGTGCCCTTCACGCTCAATCCCGCTTCCTACGCACCCGAGCGCAACCTTTTATTCCGCAACAACGGCAACGGCACCTTCACCGAAGTGGCCCAGGAACTCGGTGTCGCGAATCCCGAGGGCCGCTCCTTGAGTGCCATTTGGCACGATTTCGACGGCGATGGCTGGCCCGACCTTTACGTGGCCAACGACATTTCCGAAAACAAGCTCTATCTGAACCGCCACGGCACCTTTATCGACGCCGGCCGCAGTGCCTGGATCGAAGAGTACCGCGGTTCCATGGGGCTCGCCGTCGGCGATTTCGACCGCGACGGCGATGATGATCTCTTTATCTCCCATTGGATCGCGCAAAGCGACGCGCTTTATCAGTCGCTGCTTTCCGAGCAAAAAGCCCCCGGCTCCGAGCTGCACTTTACCGATGTTGCCGCCATCATGGGGATCGGCCAGCCTTCCTTGCAGAAAATAGGCTGGGGAACCAGCTTTGTGGATCTTGACTCCGACGGCTGGCTGGACCTCCTCGTGGCCAACGGAAGCACCTTCGAGAAAAAAGGAACCTCGCCACCGGTGCTCGAGCCCATGCCTTCTTTCTTGTTTTGGAATGCGCAGGGGAATTTCTTTCACGATCTTGCGCCTTGGAACCGCTCCTTTTCCCAACCGCATGTCAGCCGCGGGCTCGCCGTCGCCGACTATAACAATGATGGCGCGATGGACGTTGCCATCGTGGATCAGGGTGAAGGTGTGCGGCTTTTGCGAAACGATATCCCGCAGGGAAATTGGGCGGAATTCCGATTGCACAGCCGCGTGCCGCCCAGTGGAGCCCCGCTCGGCTTTGGCGACGGCGCCACCGTGATCGCCTGGGCTGGAGGAGTTGCCCTGCGCCGCACTGTCGGCAGTTCCTCCTATTTATCCCAGGATAGTCATCGCGTCCACATCGGCCTCGGCAAGGCAAAGAAGATTGACCGCCTGGAAGTGGATTGGTTGCGTGGAAGAAAAGAAACGTGGACCGATCTCGCAGTAAACCAGATTTGGGACATCACCCAAGGCGATCCCCTGGCCAAACCCTTTACGCCTCCTGGGTCCCAAAACGCGCTGCAGGCTGCCAACCTAACTCCGCCGCCGGCCGCCGCAACCCTCGATAAAGCGCAACTTGTGCAGTTCTGGGGAAAACAACATGCGGCTATGGACGCCATGAAGCGCGACGGAAATATCCCCAAAGCCGTGGCTTTGTTCCGCGAGGCCCTTGCCCTGAATCCTCAGCATGAGGACTCGCACTATTACCTCGCCAACTGCCTCGCCATCTTGGGTGACGTTCCTTCCGCGATTGCGGAGCTGGAAATTCTTGCGCGCATCAACCCGCAGAATCACCGTGCTTTTCAGCGCGAAGGGGAACTTCTGGCTGCTTCGGCTACTTCCAAGAGCCAGCTCGAGCTTGCGCGCCAGCCATTGCATGCGGCCTTGCGTCTCAATTCGGAGGAGACCGGCACGCTCGTTCTGTTAGGCGAAGTGGATCTGGCGATGGGAAACCTCAGCGCCGCGGAAGAACACTTCTCCCGCGTTTGCCAGACCAATTCAAAAGCCGCAAATGCCTGGTTCCTCCGCGCCTACATGGCGTGGAAACGACGGGATACCCGCCGAGCCTCGGCCTTGCTGGCGACGGCGCGCGAGGCGCGGGGCCGCGACTGGAAGCCGGCGGGCGCGGCGCTCGAAGGTGATGTGCAACGCCGCATGTTTAGTGAATCTGGCTTTCTGAATGTTTTTGCAGAGCAATGGAACGGTTCTCCGGCTCCCGACTCGGCTTTTGAGCCGTTGGATTCTTTTTTGCGTCGCTTTCGCTGACAACCACTCCTCTCTACTCCCCTACGCCACTTCGCCACAGTGGTGCTATAGTCTTCTTGGTTGGTCGCTCCCCGGAATTGGAAAGACCTTCCGCGCCAGCCGGTTCTCCCACTAGGGGAACCCACCAGGAGGAGCTTATGACCATCCGCCACATTTTCCCTCTCTGCCTCTTGCTCGTTGCCTTCGGTGCCGCGGCTCAAGAAAATGCCGGTCCAGGCCGCGACGACAAATCGCAACTCCCGCCGTCCTACGTCCCCAGCGGCAAAGCCATGTTCAAGCAATACTGCGCCTCATGCCACGGAGCGGACGCCAAGGGTCGCGGCCCGGCCACCCCCACGCTCAACACGCGTGTCCCCGATCTCACCACGCTCACCAAGCGCCACGATAACAAGTTCCCCTATGAATACGTCGAATCCACCTTGCGCTTTGGACCGGGTACCGTCGCGCACGGCTCGCCGGAAATGCCCGTCTGGGGCCCAATTTTCCAGTACGTGGAGAATTACAACGAAGCCGCCGTCCGCCAACGCATCAAAAATCTCTGCGACTATATCGAATCGCTGCAACAAAAGTAGTTTTCCGGCGCGACTGTTTCATTTTGGAATGACTCCCTTCGTGAAATAATCCCTCCCGCATTGGGTACTGATTTGTCCCTCGCTCCACCCCTCACTGGCCTCACTCTTGCCACCACAGGTTGTGCGCAGCACTGGACGCATCTCTAAGGAACTTCCCATCCTCCTCATCGGCGACGATTTGGGAGGCACCGTCTTTTCCGAGCGCACCAACACCGTCGTCCTCAGCTTCCACGGCGCCGGCGTCCTCTCCAAGCACAAGCTCTCTCCGGAGCAAGAACTCATCCTGCGCTGGTCCGATCGCAACAAGGAAACCGAGATCCGCGTCGTCGGCCAGATTGGCTCGCACAACGGCGTTCACACCTACGGCGTCGCTTTCGTCGATCCCAATCTCAATTTTTGGGAAATGGATTTTCCGCCCGTCAGCGAGCTCGAGCGCGAAATGGGCGCGCTCTCTCTGGCCTGGTCGGTTTGCAAGACGCTCGAAAAAATCGACGACACCAGCATGGAAGCTGACATCTGCGCCACCAACGACGGCGTCATGCGCTTCTGCAAACGCTGTGGCGTTTCCGCGCTCTGGAAGCTGGCCCACGCGGTCGATTCCCAGCAATCCCCCGCCCCCACCAACGGTCAAATGACACTGTTCCCATCGTCCGTTGCGGCTCCTCCGTCAGCGCCGCCCGCCTCTTCTGCCCCCGCGCCTCCGCGCCCAGAACCCTTTTACGCCAGCTCGTCGGTTCCTCCCTCTCCACCTTCTGCGCCAGCTCCGCGCGCCCTCGTTTTACTCAGCGGTTCCCGAAGAATTCGAGCGCTCTCACGCGGTCCTCACCATGGCGCCCACAGCGGAAAAGCCCGCATCTCCCGCGTCGCGTACAGACCAGCCCGGCGCTCCTCGTGTCAACCGCCGCAAGCATCCCCGCGTCAAGGTCAATTATTCCGCCTGCGTCCGCCATCCGCAGCGCGGCGACGACATCGTCCTCTGCGAGGACATGTCCAAGGGCGGCCTGCGATTCAAGAGCCGCAAGCAGTACTACCCGCAGTCTCTCATCGAGGTTGCCGCGCCGTACGAGCCCGGCCAGCCCGCGATTTTCGTTCCCGCGCAAATCGTCTAGAACTTCCCGAACAGCAGCTGTTCCGCTACGGCGTGCAATATTTGAAGCCGACCAAAGTCCGCGATACCTTCTAGCGCCGTGCTGCGCGAAGTCGTCGCAGCGAAAGCAAAAACCATTGGGCGGCGATGGACCCTGGAAAACGACAGCCGCCCCGAAGAGCCAGGGGCGGCGAAATCCGTGCGCAACAAAAAGAGGGGGCGAATTTCTTCGCCCCCTCTCCCTCTCAAGGGATTTGCGCAATCACGCCGTTGCCGCAACGGCAATCGTATGGAAGTTGGGATACACCGCTGAAACTACTTCACGGCTCGGATGCCCTCAACGTTGCCTCTCCGCGAATTGTCCCGGACCTGCGGAAAGCTCCAACCCGTTGTAGGACTCCGCGTACCCTTTCTTCACGTACAGGCTGACTGCAACTACCTCCCTCTTTTCCGGTGTGATGAGCGAGAGCTCATCGAGGAATCCCCTCTGCTTCGCGGCAGAGGAGGAATTTCCCTCTCAGGGGGTCACCGGGAACTCAATCCTTTTTTCTCGACGGCACCTGCCAAAACCGCCACGGCTCCGAAACCTCACTGCTTCTCGCGCTTGGGAGGGCGGGCCTTCGCTCATTTCCCTTTCCCCGGGGGCAAGGGGCTCCAGACTACCCGCCCTCGCAGATTCGCTTATCGCTCACCCGTACAGGAAATGCAGTACCGGGTGTCACGTGTCCGCGTGCTCCATGGTCTTGGGTCTGCGGCAAGCGGGCAACAACGTGGCCGGCGCGCCACGTTTTTGCTGCAGCGGTTCTCTCCCATCTCGTTTTCTTTCAATGACTTGGTTCGTGGCAAACGCGCTGCATCGTCCAGCTGCGACTGCCATGACTCGGAGGCCGCCCCATGCGCCGCTCTCACAGCTCCGCCGCTATCTTCATGATTCTCCTTTACCTGCTCGCGCTCTCGAGTCTCGCGCTTTCCGGCTGCCACACCGCGCAAGCCTCGTTGCCGGCCAGTGGCGCCGCTGCGCGCCTCTCGCCCCAAGCGGCCTCGCCCGGAATAGCATCCGGCGAATCTTCCTTGGAGACGGGCTCGGTGACGGGTTCGGAGGCAAGTCCTTCCCGGCCGTCCAGACATCCGACGCGCGACTCCGAATTTGCCCTCTACCACAATCCGGACTACGGCGTTTCGTTCCGCTACCCGCGCAACTATGCGCTGGTCGAAAGCGCGGACTCTGACGATCCCGCGTTTCTCCACGACCAGCAGCAACTCGCAGCCGCCCAGCCCGGCGCGACGCTGGTTGCCGTGGTCTCTGTCCCCGACGACGCCTACCCGAACACCACTTTCCGCAGCGCGTCGGTGCAGTTCGTGGTGAATCCGACGGCCACCGTCGAAGCCTGCCGTGCGCTCGCGGCGGCTTCGGGTTCTGACGTGTTCGCCGGGGCCGGCTCGCTCTCCGTTCGCGGCATTCCGTTCGACTGGCGCGTCGAACGGAACGCTTCCGAAGACGCCGACTTTGTGGAGCACGTCGCGTATTCCGGCTACTCCGGTGGGAGGTGCTACGAGTTCCTTCTCGAAGTCACGTCCTCCGACTCCTCCGATTCCGCGGCGCGCCCAGCCGACATCGCGCGCCTCCTGCGTCCGCTCGAAAACATCGTGTCCTCCTTCCACCTGACGACGCGCTGACGTTTTGTAGCGCCGACTTCCAGCCGGCTCTGTTGTCATCCCGAGCGAGCGTTGCGGCTCTTCAACGCCACGAGGGATCTGCTTTCCGTGTATGTCCGCCCAGCTCCAACTCGTCCCTCGCCACTTCTGCGGCTTGACTCCCTTTCCTTCTTGATCAACGATCCCGATCGATTAACTGACGACCCGACGAAGGGTGGTCATCCCGAGCGAGCGCGGTGCCTTTTCCGCGCGACGAGGGATCTCTCTTCGTCCGAAAAAATGTCCAAACTCGACCCCAACTCACTCCCCGCTCCCGCTTTCAACGACGAAAAGCACCACCTCCGCCTCTAACCGCCACGTCCGTGACAAAATCCGGCAGCAACTGCAAGTATTGCGGGACGTGGGGCTGATTGAGTTTTTTGGCAGAGGGGAGTACCGGCTAACCTGAGAGACGGAGAGATCCTTCGACTCGCTGCGCTCGCTCAAGATGACTATCCATGTCGGATAGTCAAGTTGTAAGTGATGAGTTCCAAGTACGGCAAGAAATCGAAAACGAAACGGCGCGGGGGCCTGGGAAAGCCAAATGTCCCTTTTTCAATCCGCCTCCACCGGTTGCACTTGCCGGTCGATCTCGGAAACCTTCCCCGATCGCCTGGTCACTTCCAAATCATAAAAATAAGTCTTCTGGCCATTCGCGCGCCGCGTGCAAAACGGCCAGTATCCGCACTTCCTTCTTCTCCACTCGATACGCCACAATAAAGGGCGTGCCGCGGATAACCAACTCGCGAGTTCCTGACACACGCCCTCTCCGTCCCGCAAATGGATGGCGCGCGAGGATGCCCACAGAATCCCAGATGTGGTTGACGATTTCCGTCGCGGCGGACTCATTATCCGCGGCGATGTATTCGAAGGCGGATGCCAGTTGTTGGGTAGCCGGCGCGCTCCACCAGAGGAACATCGCTTCGGATTACTTCGTCCGGCCCATTTTGCTGATCATCTTTTTCACATCCGCGTGCGAAACCAGCTTCCCTTCCTTGGCGGCGCGCAGGCCCTTCTTGATCAGTTTGATGTGGTATTCGTTCAGTTCCAGGTAGCGCTCGACGGCCTCGTTGAGAAGGTAGGTGCGGTCGCGATCCATCGTTTCGGCCAGTTCGTCCAGCGTATCCACGGTGTCCGACTTCATCCGGAAGCTGATGGTTTTCAGTGCGTCCATAATGCGCAATAATACGCCGTAATACGCCGCATTGCAAGATTCTTTTAAGAACTGGACGGCAGCGCGCCGGACTTTTTCTTTTCCTCGATGCCCTTCAGCCAGGCCTGCTGTTCGGCATCGCTCCAATGATGGATGTCGATGATGTAGCCGTCGGGATCGCGCAGCGAGAGTGAGCCACTAGGCATGTATCCGGGATAAGTAATCGCTGGCGCCGCGACGCCGTTGGCCAGCAGGTGCTCGCGGAACGCCGGCAGGTCCGGAGTGTACATGGCCGTGAGCAGGGCGTGCTTGGTGGGGTCAAAGGCGTGCTCCGCCAGGAGGAACATCACGGCGCCGCCCTCGCAGTGCATGCGTGCCCAGCCCGGACAGGCGGGGTCGCCCTCTAGGTCAATGAGTTCGAAGCCCAGCAATTCGTAGAAGCGGATCGACCGCCGCACGTCCATGACGTGCAGCAGCGGCGTGAAATATCCGGCTTTGGGAACCATGGCCGGGGATTGTACCCCCGGGCGGGCGATTCCCAAACCTTTTGGAGTGCGGCGGCTTGATCGCAGATTCCGGGCAGCAGCCGGAACGCCGCTTTGTGTTTAGTCGCACGCGCCTCATCCCCACCGCTCTTCTCAAGTTACAGTCCTACACCCATTTGGTGCCTTATGGTGCAAACCGGTGTAAAACCTCCTGAAAGATCACAGGTACCCCCTCTCTTGCACGTTGCCCGCCCCCCGGTGCTACAATCGCGCGAACCTAGGTTTCACAAACTCATTTTTTCAAAACGGAGGTTCCGCATGCATCGCCGCATCCTGACCCTGCTTGCCGTTTCACTGGCGCTAAGTATTTTCGCGCTCGCTCCAGGTGAGTTGTCGTTCGCGCAAGAGCACGCTGATCACGCCGCAGCCGCCAAGCGACCCGTCGTGATGATGAGCGGCTACGGCAATTGGCATCATCCCGTCTCCACGAAGAACGCGCAGGCGCAAGCGTTCTTCGATCAGGGCTTGCGGCAGATTTACGCGTTCAACCACGACGAGGCCACGCGCTCGTTCCAGCACGCCGCGGAACTCGACCCGAAGCTGGCGATGGCGTATTGGGGCATCGCCGAATCCGTTGGGCCGAATTACAACGATCCCGCGAGCGAAGACCGCTTCGTGCACGCGCACGAGGCCATCACCAAGGCGCTCGAATTGGGCGCCGACGCCTCCGAGAGCGACCAGGCGTACATCGCCGCGCTGGCGCTGCGTTTTCCCGCCGATCCTAAATCCGATTTGCGGGCCGCCCTGGAGCAGTATCGCGACTCAATGCGTGAAATGGTGAAGCGCTTCCCGGATGACCTCGACGCCGCCACGCTCTTCGCCGAAGCGGGCATGAATCTGCATCCGTGGGGGCTCTGGCACCAGGACGGCACGCCGGAAGAAGGCACGGAGGAAATCGTCACCACGCTCGAGTCCGTGATCCGCCGCGAGCCCAATCATCTCGGCGCGGTTCACTACTACATTCATGCCGTCGAGGCTTCCAACTCGCCCGAGCGCGCGCTGGCTGGCGCGAACCGCCTGGCGCAGCTAGCCCCCGCCGCGGGACACATCGTGCACATGCCCGCGCACATCTACATCCGCACCGGCGATTACGAAGCCGCTATGCAAACCAACCAGAAAGCCGCGCTCGCCGACCAGACCTACATCAAGGGCGGCGGTGGCGAAGGCATTTACTCGATGATGTATTACAGCCACAATCTGCACTTCATCGCCATGGCAGCGGCGATGAACGGTAATTACGCGGAGTCGCGGCGCGGCGCGCAGTTGCTGGCAGCCAACGTCGGCCCGCACGTGAAAGAGATGCCCGCACTCGGCGGCTTTATGACCGTGCCGATGGCCGTCGAAGTACGCTTCCACAAGTGGAACGAAATCCTGAAGATGCCCGAGCCCGATGCCGCGATGCCGACCGCCAACATTTTCTGGCATTTCGCGCACGGCCTGGCGCTGGCGGGCACAGGAAAACTGGACGAAGCGGAAGCGGAGCACAAAATTGTGGCCGACGCGGAAGAAAAAACTTCGCCGGACGCCATCTTCCAGATGCCCATCAACAACAAGACGAAAGACATCCTGAAGATTGCCGAGAACGTGCTGGGCGCAAAAATCTCCCTCGCGAAGAACGATATGGATGCCACCGTGAACCAGTTGCGCACGGCCGTCGCCACGCAGGATTTGCTCAAGTACGACGAGCCGGAAGACTGGTTTTATCCCGTGCGGGAAAACCTCGGCGCGGTCCTGATGAAGATCGGTGACTACGCCGGGGCCGAGGAGGCCTTCCGCGCCGACCTGGCAATCCATCCCCGCAATCCGCGCTCGCTCTTCGGCCTGGAACAGGCCCTCAAGGCCCAGGACAAGGCCTACGACGCCGGCTTTGTCCGCAAGCAGTTTGACGCCAGCTGGAAGGGCGTGGCCCGGCCTACCCTCGACGACCTCGTCTAGTCAGGTCGGGAAATCGCTGTCGCTCTTTGAAATCTGGCTTGGCTGTCAGGCCTTGCGAGCCGCCTCTAGCCCAAAATCAGGCCAGCATCGCCGTTCTGGATGCCGTGCGAAGTCCGGCCACTTACGTCGTTTCGGCCCGGGTTGCCGGGGGTGCAGCCGAATGCTACGATTTAACGTTCCATGTCCCCCGCTAACGCCCAACTGAACCATGCCCACAGGCCTCGTGTGGGTATTCCCTGGCGCACCACGGAAGAGCAGCACCAAGGAAAACGCGACAAGCTGAACTTCTACTTTGAGGCGGTCCGGAAGGCGGGCGCCGAACCTCAGGAAGTGTCGCTGGAACAGTCGCCGGACCAGCTTGCCCGGCAACTCGAGCAACTGGACGCCTTTGTGCTACCCGGGAGCCCCGCCGACGTGGATCCCAGTCGGTACGGCGCCGCGCGGCACCCGAAAACAAATACCATTGACGCGAACCGCGACGCCACGGACTCGGCGATCCTGGCGCATGCCTTTCGCGCTTCCAAGCCGGTCCTGGCCATTTGCTACGGCTGTCAGAACCTGAACGTCACCCTCGGCGGGACGCTTTACCAGGATATTCCAAGCGAATTGCACACGGACCTGGTGCACAGCCGGGACGGGCTGGCGCGCGAGGCGAAGGATCCCGTGCACGCGGCGCGGATCGAGCCAGGCGGTGAACTCGGGCAGCTTGCGGCGAAGGCGGGACTGCCGATGCGTGATGGCGGATTCGATGTGCAGATCAACACATCGCACCATCAATCCATTCGTGGTCTTGGCCATGGCTTGCGAGTCGCGGCGGTTGCTCCCGATGGCGTCATCGAAGCCGTCGAACATGAACCGCACAAGCACTGGGTCGTGGGAGTGCAGTGGCATCCGGAGCGCATGCCGGAAGATGGGTTCGCGCAGCGGCTGTTCCAGGAATTTGTGGCTGCGGCGCGGGCGCATGAGGCCGTTGCGCAAAAGAGTTAAGCTGTCCCGAATTTCGTATTTCGACTCTTCGCGCGTTTCGATTTTCGAATTTCCATTTTCTCTTCGGGGGTTTCATGATTTCTCTGGCAGGCAAGGCGGCACTCATCACCGGCGGTTCGCGAGGCATCGGCGCCGCGGCGGTGAAACTCTTCGCACAGGCGGGCGCCGACGTGGTCTTTAATTTCGTGAAGTCCAAGGATGCCGCGCTGCAGGTGCAACAGGAAGCGGCGAAGCACGGCACGCGCGTAGAGGCGTTCAAGGCGGACGTGAGCAAACACGCGGACAACAAGAAACTGGTGGAACACACGATTGCGCGGCTAGGAAGGTTGGACATTCTGGTGGCCAATGCGGGCGTCTGGAACCAGGACGATTTGCCGGTAGAGAAGATGTCGGAAAAGCAGTGGGACGACATGATTCGAACGAACCTGAAGAGCGTCTACTCGGTCATCCACTTTGCGGTGCCACAGATGATTAAGCAGAAGTCCGGCAAGATTATTCCCATCGCTTCCACGGCGGGGCAGCGGGGCGAGTCGCTCCATACGCACTACGGCGCGTCGAAGGGCGGGATCATCAGTTTCACCAAGGGACTGGCCACGGAACTTGCCCGGCACAATATTCTCGTCAACTGCGTGGCGCCCGGCTGGGTGGCCACGGACATGTCCAATCCTGTGCTGGAGACCAAAGCGGGCCAGAAGATGGCCGCGACGGCGATTCCGCTGGGACGCGCGGGCACGGCCGAAGAAATTGCAGGCCCGATTTTGTTTGCCGCCTCCGACCTGGCCAACTTCATGACCGGAGAGATCATCAATGTAAATGGAGGCGCAGTCTTGTGCGGATGAAGTCCCACACCTTTGTTGGGGGCGTTTTTCTCGCCGCCTTTTTTCTCGTTTCCCGGGCTGTTGCGCAAAATCCGGATACTCTGCTGCCGGAGCAGAGCGCGGCTAAGGGCAAGCAGATTCTCGCCGAGTTGATTAACGGCCTGGGGGGCCCCGGCTACACGGAAGCACGGGAAAGCGAGTGCAACGGCCGCCGCGCCGTTTTTGGCCACGACGGCGGGCTGATGGGCTATATTGACTTCAAGGACTTTCGCCGCTTCCCGGACAAGGCGCTCATCGAATACATCGGCAAGGGCCGCAATACGATCCTGCAGTCCCTGATCGGCATCGACGACCTGGATTTCCGGCACGGCGGCATTGTAATGACGCTTTACAACGGCGACCGTGGCTGGACGTACGACCGCAGCGGCGTGAATGAGATGCCGGCGACCTCCGTCAGCGAATTTCAAGAACAGGTGAAGCGAAATATCGACAATCTGCTGCGTTTTCGGCTCAACGAGCCCGGAATGATGATTCGTTATGGCGGCAGCGACACGGTTGATTTGAAACGCATTGATTGGGTCGAGCTGACAGACACCGACGATCGCAAGTTTCGCCTGGCGGTGGACCGTTCGACCCACTACCTGGTGCGTGCCGTCGTCAGCACGAAAGATCCCGAATACGACCAGATCAACGACGACACGACGATTTACACGAACTACCAGTTGAAGGATAGCGTGTGGGCACCGCTCCAGGTGTCGCGGGAGCATAACGGGCGGCGGACGGCGCAGTTCTTCTACGATACGTGCCGATTCAATCCGGGCTTCCCGGCCGACCTGTTCACGAAAGATGCGCTGAAAAAGCATGGCGCGGAAGCGGTTCTAAAGAAGTAGGGCCACGTGAGGCGGAGTGAGCCAGGCCCGCAACGTGAAGCGCCTCTGAGATCATTTTCTCTCGTAATTACCATAGTAATATATAACTCTGGTGGGCGACGTCGGCCAGCACATGTTTCAATTTGTTACATTTCTACCCGCCTCTTGCGCTCTGTATTAAAATGTAATGGTCTGGATCACGAAACCGTAAGGGTTTGGCGGTAGTTGCGGCCGATTGTCCCTGGCATAGCGACTGCACCAATTTGGAATCCGTGTCAATTAATTGGGCAGGGTCAGGGTCCTGTCCCAGCGAGGAAATTGGCTTTGGCTAAGAGTGCAAACCGCTCCGGCACTCCGCGAACCGGCATTGCTGGCTTCAGCATTG
>CAZGFL010000086.1:0-183515 GCA_964524985.1 uncultured Acidobacteriaceae bacterium | reverse complement strand
CGGACGGACAATGAGCGGCATCACCAGGGCCTCGTAAAGATCGAAAGCAAAGCCGAGTGCGGCGACGCCACAGATCAGCCATTGAACCGGTGTCAAGCGAGCGAAGATTTGCTCCCGTTGAGGAATTCCTGCGGCGTCGAGTGGCGCGGCCGGCCGGCTTATGGACTCATCCAAGCGCCCCTCCATCCATCACGTGAAGCAATCATCACCGGAAAGTCTCCGACTGCGGGCTAGTAGGCTCCGAGCAATCGCGCTATTGAAACAGCTCCGCGGAAGATGTGACCACTTTGGTGCTCGTGCGGCAGTTCGATGGTGAAGTGGGAGCATTATAAGTCCAATTTTCTCCTCCCGTCACGAGCACTTCACCGTTCGTGAGCAAGGTTGCCTCGTGGGAACTCCGGGGCGCGGTCATGCTGACCGTGTAGGCAAAGCTTCCGCTGGTTGGGTAATACAGCTTGACGCGCTATTGGAACTCAGCCGCACTTATGATACAAGTTAAAGTAATTCAATAATTGTTGAAGAATATTCAACAGTGGATTTTACGTCCAAGCAGTTTCGCGCTTTCTTGCTGGTGGCTCAGCATCGCAGCTTCTCGCGTGCCGCCGAAGCTCTTTACATCACCCCGTCCGGCTTAAGCGTTTTGATCCGCGAGTTGGAGACCCAACTCGGATTCCGTCTCTTTGATCGCACCACGCGCCACGTCGGATTGACGAGGTACGGTAGTGAACTGCTGGGAGTTGTCCGGCAGAGTTTGGAGAAAGTGGATACGACCATCTCGCGGATCGGGAAGTCAGCAGCAGAAACCAGCCATACTCTGTCCATTGGCGCGCCCTTGCCCGTCGCCACCAACATTCTGCCCGAAGCGATTAAGGAATTTCGCAGCCACCGCCCCGACCTGCGCATTCGAGTGTTCGACGTCGTCGGGGGAGATCTCACGCGCCAGGTCGTGGAAGGCAAACTGGATATGAGCCTGGGTGCATTTTTCAAGCCCGCGCCCGGAATCCGCCGCACGCCACTATTTCGTTTTTCCTTGATGGTGATTCGCCCCGACAACGATTCTTCCTTGCGCCGCTCTTCCACCACCTGGTCCGCTCTAAAGGGGGAGCGCATGATTGCGCTGGCCCCGGACAATCTGGTTCAGCAGTTCATTGACAAGCATCAAGCCCGCGCCGGCCTTTTCGTTCATCGGCATGCGGTCTTCAATTATCTCGACACCATGATCGCGATGGTCGAGGCGGGTGAAGGCACGGCCATTATTCCGTCGTTCGCGTTGCCCTCCTGCCGAAATCGCAAGGTTGTGCTGAGCCGGCTGATCAATCCCGTTGTGAATTTGGACTTTTCTCGCATCAGCCTTCGCGGAAAAAGGCTGCCGTCTGGCGCAGAGGATTTCACTTCATTTTTGCAGGGCTATATCGCCCGATGGGCAGGTCGCGCAGGCATTCTCTAGCTGGTCCAACCCGCAGAGAGGTTTTCTGCGAAGCAGGAATTGGCCCTTGGAGCGCGTCCTTAATCTTGACTCAGGCGTCGAGACGTGGCGGGAACCGCAGGGCATTGACCTTGAAGTTCTTGTTGTTTCGCAGAGAAATCGGTTTGGTCAGCGTAAACCCTTTGCAGCAGAAGAATCCACGGCGTGTCGGCCAATGGATCGGAAGGTACCTGGAAATCCACGTTCCGACGGCGGAGGTCCGCTGTGAAAATCTCCATAATGCGGTCAAGAGTCAAATGGTCGGTGCCGGGATTTCCGTTGCGAACTTCGGCCTTCCAGAGAACGGAAAACCGAATCGCATGACTTGGGTAAGTGGCGCGGACCTCTCCATTCTCTAGAATGATCCAGTTGCCCTTGCCATCCGGCTGGATCTTCGCCGAGGCTGAAATCCGCGGCATTTCCTCAGTGCCATTTCCAATGGTACCGATACGGTGGTACATCCGATCATTATCTGAGCAGAGAGCAACATTATTGAAGGGCGGCTGCTCGCTCCGCATTGGACCATCGAGCCCTTCCGGCCAGTAGTCGAAGCTGCCACCAGCACCTTCATAAAACCAAGAGATCGTGCTGGCGCGAACCACACGCCAGGCTTCAAACAAACCTGAGAAGCCCATCACTCTCAGAAACGGCAACGGATACTCTATGCGCGTTGCACCGTAAAAGGACGGGTTGTCCACGTGCGTTGTGCAAGCGCGCATAGGTCCATTGATGTTGACGGCCACGAATTCAGGATTCACGCACGATGCGCCGAAGGCAGCCTTCGCGGCCTCAAGAAACCGCTTGTTGTGCAGAATCAAATCGGCACCGTCGACAAGCGGTTCGCCGCCCAAGGCCCAGTCTCCCCGGAACCACGGATCAACCGGCTGCATGGCATCCTCATGCGCTTCATCTTTAATTCCCTCTGGCACGTAGGTTGCGACCGCCCGATAGGGAGCACAGCGCTCAAACATGGCGCGGATCTTACCGGGATCGTCAAATGCCGGCTCGATGCGAATGGGCTTGGGATTGAATCTCATGATTCCTCCTGTAGCGCATTAGGATTTGTTTCGAAGGCTAAGTCGGCGTCGTCAGATAGTGGATCAGGGGCAGGCAGGGCGCGCTTGGGCAAGACCATTGCCAAGCTCGCCGACACAAGGAAAGAAACTCCGGCGCAGATCAAACCGGAGTAAAAGCTGCCGGTCTTTTGGCGAATCAGACCTACGGTATACGGTCCGACGAACCCACCGAGGTTGGCAACGGATGTCACGAAGGCAATGCCCGCGGCTGCGGAGAAGCCGGTAAGGAATTCGCCGGGTACCGAAAAGAAGATCGGCAAAAAGCTGTAGGCCCCGATGGCGACGGCGGAGAAGAGAACAAGAGAAAAGAACGGCGAGTGCGGCGAACCAAGCAGCAGCATGCCCGCACCAGCCAGAGCGACTGCTGCGGCCATGTGGTGTCGCCTCTCTCGCGTGCGGTCGGAATGACGGGACACGAGGATCAGGCCGACCAGACCAAGCAGATTGGGGATCATGACCAGGAACCCAAGCGCGGTGTTGGACTGCCCGCCAAGGGCTGTCTTCATAACCTGAGGCAGCCAGAAGCTGAAGATGTAACCTGCAAAGCCGTGACCAAAACCGATACAAGCCAGATGCCAGACTCTCGGGTTCACCAGAGTCCGCGCCACAGAGAGGGAATGTGCCTGTGCGCCAAGCTTTTGACGGTCTTCCCGATCCAATTGATCAGTGATCCATGCTTTTTCTTCCACGGACAGGAAGCGCGCCTCTGCAGGTCTGCTGGGGAGCAGAAAACTCACCAGCGGCACGCACGCTATGGCGGGGAACGCTTGCAAAATGAGCAGCCATCGCCAGCTGCCAAGACCGAACCAATGCACATGATCCAAGATGAAGCCTGAAACCGGAGCACCCAGGACGCTGGCAAGAGGGATGCCGATCAAGATCAGGGCAATGGCCTGCGCTTTTTCACGTTGCCGGAACCAATATCCCAGGTACAGAGTGATGCCGGGGAAATACCCTGCCTCGGCGAGGCCGAGGGCAAACCGGGCGGCATACAGTTGATGGGCGGACTGCACCAACCCCGTTAGCGTGGCAACCGCGCCCCATGTAATCAGGATGCGGGCGATCCAGACGCGCGCCCCGATGCGGTGAAGGATGAGGTTGCTTGGAACCTCAAACAGGAAGTAGCCCCAGAAGAAAATCCCAGCGGCGAATCCGAACTGCTGGCTGGTGATGGCCAGTTCCCGATTCATCGTCAGCGCCGCAAACCCTAGGTTGATTCTGTCGATGAAGGCCACCACAAAAAGTACAAACAGGAACGGCAGCAGCCGGATTCTGAGCTTCCGGATCGTTGCTATCTCGATCGCGTTCGAAACCATGCCAGGGGCGCTTGCCATACGTACCTTCCTATCGTCTTGCAGCTTAACCACCACTGCAAAAAGGACAATGGTTTGCGCGTGACCAAAACATTGACAGGCAAATGACTGAAAGCAAAGAATGTTCAAACCGCCATGAACGTGCGTTTCGGAGCATTCGAGGTCGACCTGGACGGCCGACGGCTGTTGAAGAGAGGAATGCCAATCGCCTTGCGGGAACAGTCGTTTCAGGTGCTCGCTGCTCTCATGGAACGGCCCGGCGAGATTGTGACCAGGGAAGAACTGCGCAGGCGGCTCTGGTCATCTGACATGTTTGTGGATTTCGAAGTAGCACTAAATTCCGCGGTCAGTCGATTGCGTGACGCACTGGGCGATTCCGCCGACTCACCCAGCTTCATTGAAACGATTCCCAAGCGCGGCTATCGCTTTGTTGTCCCGATTGCCAAGCGGCCCGCCGTAGCGGTCATGCCATTCGTGAACCAAATTGCGGATGCCAAGGATGAGTACTTTAGTGATGGATTGACCGACGAACTGATTCGCGTGTTGTCGCGGATCGATGGCTTGCGGGTCACGGCGCGCAGTGTAGTATTTCGATTCAAAGGGCAGCCCTGGGACGCCAGACTCGTCGGCCGGGAACTGGGCGTCGAAGCGGTGTTGGAAGGGTCGGTATGGAGGTCAGGCGACCGCATTCGCATCACCGTCAACCTGGTCGGGGTAAAAGACGGATTCAATCTGTGGGCACAGCGCTTCGATAGCAATCTGGGAGACTTATTCGACATCCAGGACAGGGTTTGCGCGGCCGTGGCTGATGCGCTGCACGTGCGACTGGCGATTCCGGCTCCCGAAAGTCGCCCTAGCAATGTCAGCGCATACGTACAGCATTTGAAGGGAGAATACCTCCTAAAGAAGCGACGGCCCGACGATGTGCGACGCGCTTTCGAGTACTTTCAGGAGGCGATCCGGCTGGAGCCCGGTTACGCGGAGCCTTATTACGGTGCGGCAATGTTTTACAACGTGAGCGCAGCGTATGGAGCGTTGCCTCCCCGCACTGCCCTTCCCGAGTCGGAAGATTTGCTCACGAAGGGGTTGGCGCTGGACGAGAATTCACCAAGACTCCACAGCACCTTGGGAATGCTACGAGTTTTTCAGTGGCGCTGGGCCGAAGCAGACCAGGCGTACAAGCAAGCGATCAGCCTGGAACCTACAAATGCGTTTCCGCACATGGCCTACCCCATTCTTTGTAGTTTCCTCGGCCGGCATGAGGAAGCCTTGTTGCACGCCGGTAAAGCAGTCGAACTCGAGCCACTGGATTTGATGACGAACTTCCGACTGCTGCAGGCCAACTACTATTCGCGTCGCTACGAAGAGGCGGTCCGCTGCGGCCGCATCGCCATCGAGCTGACCCCAGACTCGCCTTACTCGTATTTTTACCTGGGCTTGTCTTTGGCGGCGGTAGGCTTAGAGGACGAAGCTTGGGCCATGGCGAACTCGGGCAAAAAACTCAACGGTGGGCTGCCACTTGGCGAGGGCTACTTTGGCTATATTGCCGGAGTGCTGGGACACACACCGGAGGCCCGCACCATAATCGGGGAGTTGAAAACCCGTCGCGAAAAGGGCTACGGCCCCGCACTGCCCATTGCGTGGACCTATCTCGGCTTGCGTGAAACCGCCGCTGCGCTCGACTGGCTCGAAACCGCCCTGGCTGAACGCGACCCCTTCTTGGGCTCGGCAATGGTTTTTCCTGGTTACGATGCCATACGCGAGCAAGCAAGATTCAAGCGGCTGGCGCACCAACTCAAACTATTACCTTAGTGAAGATTGCCGTCCAGGCACAGGCCGCGCGGATATCCTGGGCCAGAAACTACTCCCGTATAGTCGCCAAGCCAGAAACAATTCCTGATATCCAATTTGATGGGCGGAATACGTAATCGGAAGCGGACCACTCCGCGGTATTTTGCTTACTTGCGCCAAGCGGGCAGAAAGTGTTCTTATCTGCGGATGCCTTGGGACTTCTGGCTGATTTTTCTCGCGCTAGGCGTGATCCTGCCGTGGCGCGGCCGCGTGCGCATGAAGAAGCTGCTGGCAATGCCATCGGTCGGCACCATGGAGCGTTTGGTTCTCTACGCCTCGACCATCGCGTTCCAATGGCTCGCGGTGGTAGTCGTGGGCTGGCGCACCTGGGCGCACAAATACACCGCTTTGCAGCTCGGCTTGGCCGTCCCCGACCGACTGAAGATTGCCGTCGTTTCGGCCCTGGGAGCCGCCGCAATTGCTACGCTTCAGTGGCTGAACCTACGGCGCGTCGAGCGCATCCCTGTAGACAAGCGCGGCCCGTTACAGGCCATCGCTGAACGCATCCTCCCGCAATCTTCGCTGGAGTTGCTTCCTTATCTTGCCTTGGCCATCACCGCAGGACTGTGCGAAGAGTTCCTCTATCGCGGCTTCGCCATGGCGGCCCTGACGGCAGCGGGTTTGGTCGCGTGGTCGGCCATCCTCGTTTCATCAGTGCTTTTCGGCTTGGCCCATAGCTACCAGGGGAGGGGTGGCATGGTGATGACCCTGGTCGTCGGTCTAGTGTTCGGAGTCGCCCGGTTGTCGTACCATAGCTTGGTACCCGCGATTTTCTGGCACAGCGCCATTGATGTGGTCGCCGGGGTTGCCGGGATGCGCTACTTGCTGCGCAAGCCGGTTGAGTCGCCAGAAGGTGTGAGCGTTTAGGAGGCAATTACTAGTAACTATAATGTCAACAACCACCCCAGCCCAGCCCTCCGTGGCCGTCATCCGCCGCGCTCTGGAAGAGTTCCAGCTTCCCGTCTACGATGACCAAGTCCTTCAAATTCAACAATATATAAAGATTCTGCTGGCCTGGAATGACAAGGTCAACCTCACTGCCATCCGCGATCCGCTGGAAATCCTTTACCGGCACTTCTGCGAGAGCATGTACGCAGCGGTCTCTGTGCCGATCGAAGGTGGTCGGCTCGCCGACGTCGGCTCGGGAGCCGGCTTTCCGGGTCTTCCGCTGAAGATTCTGCGTCCCGGATTGCGCGTTTTTCTGGTCGAATCGAACTTGAAAAAGGCCACTTTTCTCCTGGAAGTCATTCGAGAATTGGGACTTACGGACGCCCAGGTGCTCGTGCGGCGCTATGAGGAGCTGGGCGAGGAGATTGCCCCGCTCGACTTCCTTTGTGCCCGCGCCCTGGGTGAGTTTCCTGCTTTTCTGGATTGGGCTGGTTCAGAACAGATTGCCGCCAAACACGTAGTTCTTTGGATTGGAGCGCGCGATTTGCCGGAAATTCAGAAGATCCGCACCTGGGAGTGGCGCGAACCCATTCCGGTGCCCAATTCCCTCCGCCGACTTCTTCTCCTCGGCGCAAAGAAGCCGTAGGTCTCACCTTCGGTGGCGCTCATCCTCGGTTGCGAAAGCACCAGTAGTCGCGTCTCCTCGGGATGCGATGCTGACTGATCCGCGTGAAACAAAGTAATCTGTTCCCACATGAAGACAGAATAATTCGATAATGGCCTCAGTCCGAAGTGTTCCACGTGGAACACTTCAGGTTCCAGCCCCCTCGGCAAAAGCGTCGCTTTTGAATCCTTTCAACGATTCCCACCCTCGTCACCCTTATGTTCCACGTAAACAAAGTAATGCGATTTGCCTCAGTCCGAACGTTCCACGTGGAACACTCCGGGCTCGGACGGTTCGGCAGAAGCACCTCGCTCTTAGGGGCCTTCATACAGTTTCCACCTCCACCATTTTTGTTCCACGTGAAACATCTTGCATCAAATCCCTCTCTTTGCTAACTTCACGCCAGCGGGGGAAATTTGGCGCGCATCATTGCGGTAGCCAATCAAAAGGGCGGAGTCGGAAAGACCACTACGGCAGTCAACTTGGCCGCTTGCCTCGCCGCCGCTGAACAGTCCACCCTCCTCGTCGATTGCGACTCCCAAGCCAACGCTACCGGTGCCATCGGCTTCCCAAAAGATCCCAGCCGGCGTACTCTCTATCACGCCCTGATTCTGAACGAGCCTCTGGATCGCATTATTCAGAAATCGCAGGTCGACCAGCTTGATGTGATTCCTGCCGACAAAAACCTTGCCGGCGCGGCCGTGGAGCTCGTTTCCGCCGAGGAACGCGAGTACAAACTCCGCGGAATCGTTCAGTTAGCCCAGGAAAGGTACAAATTCGTCATTCTCGACTGCCCTCCCGCCTTGGACCTGCTAACCCTGAACGCCCTCGTGGCCGCAAATTCCGTTCTCGTACCGATTCAATGCGAATACTTGGCGTTGGAGGGCGTCTCCGAACTACTGGACACGCTCATGCGCATCCGGCGGACGCTGAACCCAAGCTTGGAAATTGAAGGCATTCTGCTCACCATGTACGACGAGAGGACTACGCTTTCGCGCCAGGTTGCCACGGACTTGCGCAGTTTCTTCGGTACGCAAATCTTCCAAAGCGTCATTCCGCGCAACGTGCGCCTTGCCGAGGCGCCTAGTTTTGGAAAACCCATCATTTTTTACGATATTCACAGCAAAGGGGCGGATGGCTACACACAGCTCGCCCAGGAGGTCATCGCCAATGCCGAGAAACGCGCTGGGACGGGGGCTCGGAGCGCTCATTCGGGAGCTTGAAGGAAAAAAGCCTGAAGCTGAGCCTGCGGCACCCGCGCCGGCGCCTCCTCAAGCCACCGCCGGAGCCGCAGCGGCGCCGGCCCCCGCACGTCAGGCCGTGCACCCTGGTCCTCAGGAAATCGACATTGATCTGATCGAGCCGAGCCCCTACCAGCCGCGCACGCGCTTCCGCGAAGAAGCGCTCGAAGAGCTTGCGCGCTCCATCAAAGCCAGCGGCATCATTCAACCACTCGTGCTTCGGCCAATCGGCAACCGCTACCAGCTCATCGCCGGCGAGCGCCGCTGGCGCGCGGCGCAGCGCGCTGGCTTGACGAAGGTCTCGGCGATCGTGCGACAAGTCCCAGACGAACTTGCGCTCGAGATGACGCTCGTCGAAAACATCCAGCGCGAGGATCTGA
Organism: uncultured Acidobacteriaceae bacterium; assembly: GCA_964524985.1. GTDB lineage: Bacteria > Acidobacteriota > Terriglobia > Acidiferrales > UBA7541 > Acidiferrum. The sequence continues at coordinate 174,637 of CAZGFL010000086.1, read as the reverse complement.
ACGCCATCGAAGAAGCGCGGGCGTTCGAACGCCTGATGGACGAATTCGGCCTGACGCAAGAGGCCGTCGCCGAACGCACCGGCAAGGATCGCGCGACGGTAGCAAACGCGGTCCGGCTACTGAAGCTGGAGTCAAGAATTCAGGACTGGATAGAAGAAGGAAACTTGACCGCCGGTCACGGACGCGCGCTCCTCGCGGTAAACGATCCCGCGCTGCGCATGCGCTACGCCAGCAAGGCTGCCCGCGGCGGCTTGACCGTGCGGCAGATTGAACGCCTGGCTTCGCGCCATATTCGCGGCGTTACCCCCACGGAGAGGCCCAAGGAGCGGGTGTCGGTTGACCCCAATGTGCGCGCAGCGGTCGAGGATTTGCAGCGGCACCTGGGAACAAGAATTTACTTGCGCTTGAGGACCAAGACCAGGGCGGGCGCGATCGCGATCGAATATTACGACGACGCGCAGCTCATGGGAATTTACGATCGGCTGATGAGATAATCCGGCGAAAGTCTTGCGCGCCCTCGTTGCGACTGTCCCTCCGTGCAGTCGTTTCATTGGACAACACGCGCTCGCGCTTCAATTGACTTGCGCCGCAGCGCGTTTAAAGTAGAAGTGTCACACGTTTGGGGGAAGCTGACATGGCGTGGAAGTGGCCTGCCGCCGCAAAAGACGGCGCGAGCGAAGAATGGACAGGATTCATCGACCAGGGCGTGACGCTCGAAGGCACGCTTACGGTCACGGGTACGTTCCGCATTGACGGCAACGTCAAGGGCAACATCATCTCCGAACAAACTGTCGTTCTCGGCGAAGGCGCCAAAGTCGAAGGCCAGATCGAAGGCAATCGCGTGGTGATTTCTGGCCGCTTCGATGGCGTGATTTTTGCGAAGGGCCGCGTGGAGATACAAGCCAAAGGCGTGGTGACCGGCGAAGTGCACTCCCCGTGCATGGTCATCGATCCTGGCGGCATCTTTGACGGGCGCTGTCACATGCTGGCGTCCTCGGACACCGCATCCACCGTGACCATTCCCATTCGCGCGGCGGGCGGCGCATCGTAACTTCTATTATACTGTATATTAATGAGTAATATAGCGACGCGCTTCCCTGGAGGAAATCGCGGCTTAGGACTTTGCCGCAGGCTCGACCGCCCCGCTCAGCGCTTTCTCCGCATCGCGAATTCCCGCGTCAATATTGGTCTGCCAATCCAAGTGCGGCACCGGAGAAGCCGCCGCGGCTTTGTAATAGCGCAAGGCATCGCTCGGGCGATTGAGTCTCTTCAAGCACAGCCGTCCCGCGGAAAGCAGCGCCAGCATCCCCGGCCGCTCCGTCGGATATGCCTGCGCGAGAGCCGCGTATTCGCTGACGGCGCGGTCGAAATTCTGCTGGCCCTCGGCCAGGCGGCAAAGTTCCAACCACGTTGATGCCGGCATGCGATTACCGCCTGTGTTCAAATATTCCTGATAATCCTGCCACGCCGCCTCGTGATCGTGCGCCTTCAGGTGCAGTTGACAGAGTTTGATCGACACTTCGTGGTGCTTGGGCAGATCGTTCTTGCGCCAGTAAAGTTGTTGCAGCAGGAAATACGCATCCGCCGCATCCGGCTTTTCCGTGACGTACTTCTGAAGGATCGCGATAGCTTCATCCACTTTGCCCTGGTTCATCAGTTCGGTGCCTTGCACAATCGCGGGATCCGCGGTCCAGCCCACTTTCGCTTCTATCGCAGCATTGGCCTGGTGCTCCAAGCCCGTGCGCTTGATGACTAGCGCGGCAACGGCGCCAAAAACGAACCCGCCGACGTGCGCCCAATGTGCGACTCCGGAAACCTTGCCCACCAGCGCGCCATAGAACACTTCTGACAGCAGCCACAGGGGCAGCAGCGAGTAGGCCGGTGCCTTAAACCGGAAGCGGACAAAAATCGCCGTTCCCCACATGTGAATCTTGAGTTTTGGGAAGCGAATCAGAAAAGCCCCCATCAATCCTGCAATCGCGCCCGAGGCTCCCAGACAAGGCACCACGCTGCCGGGGTTCGCAGCGCCATAAATCATCGTCGCCGCAACGCCCGCCACCACGTAAAACACGGAGTAGATAACGCGGCCCCAGTTCTCCTCCAGGATGAACCCGGAGAGCCAAAGGAACCACATGTTACCAATGAGGTGGATCCAACCGGCGTGAAGAAACATAGAGGTTAGGTACGATACGGGCTTGGGATGCCCCGGCACATAGGCGTAATTTTGCAAAATCGAGTGCGACATGACGTCATGAAACCGTTGGGCCAGCGAATCCATGCTCGCTTGCAGCTGCTCAGGGTCACCTTCTTCGTTTAGCATCGAGCGCATTCCCGCTTCAGCGGCAATTTGCTTGTACTCGGTTGCCGCCTCATTCCAGGCTTCCGGATTGGCCTTGTGGAAATCGGTCACGAACTCCTGGACTTCTTCGGGCATTTTGAGTTCGGGGTGACCCGCAGCGAGGAGGAGCACTTGTAAGCGGACCTCGTAGAGTTCGGGCTGCTGCTTTTCGATGGTCCAGTGAGTGCCGAGGAAGATCAGAATGTTCAGCGCAATCAGCGTGAACGTGACGATAGGCCAGCGGCGGCCTTCCATGTTCTCGTGTTTTAAAGGGATAAGAATCATTCCGTCTCTCCGCCTCCTAGCTTTGCGCCAGGAGCCCCCAATTCTGTCCAGAGTAAAGACGATTGATGCTTGCGGAAACTGGCCGTAAGGACAGGTCCACCCAATCGGTTAGCGGTGCGGCCAGGTCACAAGTTTCGTCTGCAACAAAACGCCACCTTCGCTAGTCGGTCCGCCCGATTTTTCCTCAGGAGAAAGTCCCGCGAAGGTTGACACACCAAGAGGCGGCGTCTATCGTTCGGAAGAGTTGTGCACCGGTGAAATCCGTGAGGATCAGCGAATGAAGGTCTTGGTGATTGGCGGCGGTGGGCGCGAGCACGCCTTGGTCTGGAAGCTGAAACAGAGCCCGCGCGTCGAGAAAATCTGGTGCGTTCCCGGCAATGGTGGCATCGCTGCGGAGGCAGAATGCGTGTCCGTGGATGCCGGCGACGTAAACACACTTGTCGCTCTGGCAAAGAAGACTCAGCCGGATCTCACTGTCGTGGGCCCGGAGCTGCCGTTGGTCAACGGCCTCACCGATGCCTTCCGCGAGAAAGGCTGGCCCGTGGTGGGCCCGTCGCGCCAGGCCGCGCAGCTTGAAGGAAGCAAGATTTTTGCGAAGGAGTTCTTGCAGCGACACAACATTCCCACCGCCAAAATGTACGGCGCCCATGACTCCGCAAAAGACGCTTATGCCGCGCTCCAAACTGTGTCGTGGCCCGTGGTCATCAAAGCGGACGGCCTCTGCGCCGGGAAAGGCGTCTTCCTCGCGCCAAATCTTGCGGAAGCCCGCGACTTCCTTGAACGCGTCATGGAAGAAAACGAACTGGGCGAAGGTGGCAAACGCGTTCTCCTGGAAGAGACGCTCGAAGGCGACGAGCTTTCCTTCATGCTCCTGACCGACGGAAAGACGTATGCGCCCCTCGTGCCCACGCGTGACCACAAGCGCGTTTTTGACGGGAATCGCGGCCCCAATACCGGAGGCATGGGCGCCTTCTCGACCGACGAGCTTTTGTCCGAGCCTCTGCGCGAGGAAATCATCTCGGGAATTGTCGAGCCAACGTTGCGGGGCCTCGCGTCTGACAACATTCCTTACCAGGGGTTCTTGTACATCGGTCTCATGCTGACCAAGTCGGGGCCGAAGGTGCTGGAATTCAATTGCCGCCTGGGAGATCCGGAAACCCAGGCCATCGTCGCGCGCATGGATTTTGACCTCGCCCAAGTGCTTGCCGATGTGGCTGCGGGACATTTGCGTACGGAAGCGCTAAGATGGAAGCCAGGAGCAAGCGTATGCGTAGTCCTCGCGTCCGGCGGCTACCCCGGCAAATTCGCCACTGGAAAGCCAATCAGCGGACTAACCGCTTCCGAGAAGATTACCGGTGTGAAGGTTCTCCACGCCGGAACCCGCCTCTCGGACAACGGGAACCTTCTCACTAGCGGCGGCAGAGTCCTGGGCGTAATCGCTGTTTCTTCATCCTTGCCGTCAGCCTTGCAAGCGGCCTATTCCGCCGCAGAAAAAATCCATTTCGAGGGCATGCACTACCGCAAGGACATTGGTGGCCGTCGAAATCACCTGAAGGCTGCGGGAGACTGATTGCTTTATGGCCACGGTTCACAGTTTGTTTCGCGCTCCCAAGAGGCGCTTGCCCATGGAAGAACTCCGCGAGGTTCGCGCCGTGGCCGACTTTGGCCTGGAGGGCTGCGCCCATGCCCGGCCCGGTGACCGCCAGGTTCTGCTCATCGATCGCGAAACGCTGGAAGCCATGGATTTGCGCCCGGGCATTCTGCGCGAGAACATCACCGCCGACGGTCTCAACGTGAACGGCCTGCAGCCCGGACAGCTTTTGCAAATCGGGGAAGCCCGCATTCAAATCAGCGGCGTCTGCACCCCCTGCGATCAGATGGAGAAAATTCGCCCGGGCCTGCGCAAAGAACTCTGGGGCCGCCGCGGCATGCTCGGCCGCGTGCTCGAAGGCGGGATCATCCGCCCTGGCGACCCCATCGAAAAAGTCCCCTAGTGATTCGGTTTGATCTTGGGCCGCAACGTCGGAGCGTCCGGTGGCCGGTTCTTATCTTCTTGCGCTTTTTCCACCGGCTCGTCCGGCGGCACCACCCAGTTGAATCCCCTCTCGTTCACTGTGCCGAGGAAATAGCGACGGTCGCCTGCAATCAGAGGCAGAACGGCGCGCAGAAAATCCACCGAGTCCGCCGAAGCCGCTTTCTGCGCCGAGCCGGCGCGCAAGTTCTCCAGGACTTTCTCGAAGCGTACTTCGCGCGTGCCCAAAGGCGTGATGCGCGGGTCATTGCCCTTGATGAGCTCCTCCAAAGTCGGCCCCTTCGTCTCCGGCGGATAACGAACCTCAACCAACTTGTGCTCCGCATGTTTCTCCGGCGGATAGAGCTGGGTGAAACGCGGACGCAGGACACGCGTCTGCCAGAACTCACCGCGCGTGGCTATCTCTTGCTGCTCGATGCGGTACTCAACCGTCCACACCTCGGGGCCATAGTCATTCGGCGCAAAGCCGATAATCACCACTTCAAAGAGCGCCTCTTCTGGCGGGAATTCGATCTTGTGGTGCAGCTGGCCCACCAGCGGCCGCAGTTTCTCCAGGAACGCTTCGCCAATCACCTCGAGGTCGGGGTCGCCCTCGGGGTCCGATTCGTAGCGAGAGTCCCTGCGGCCGACGCGCTGAAAGTCGCGGTCCAGGCGCACGGGCTTCGGGTCGGCAGGCATGCGCCAATCGGAAGCGCCGAGCAGGACACCGATGTGCGCCCCATCAATCCCTACCACGCGCGGTGGGACGGAGCTTTGTTCCACCGGCTGGTCGATGGCGGCGAAAATAATCAGGTCGCGCGCCACATGCACGATGACGCGACCGCCCGCCAGATTCGCGACGATTTCTTCTTCCTGGTCCCGTTCCTGCGCCGGCGCGGGCGTGGCAACTGCAAGACCCATTAAGAGCAGCAAGAGTTGCGAAGCAAGCGTTGCGAGGCGAACGCTTCGTTGGCTTGCGCGTGTTGGAGAGTCAGCCGACATTTACACTAGAATCTTACGAGCCTTCGCGTGCTTTTTCACGGGAATTACGCGCCTAACTTATTGCTTGACGCAGGAACTTGATTCGCGTAGCAATACTGCATCTCGCGCACGTTCGCTCCTCTTATCCAAGGAGAAGAACATGTCCTCGACTCCGGGTCTTCCTGCAACTCCATCTCCCTCTGCGACCACAACCGATCCGCGCATTCCCGTCATCCTCCGCATGCGCCGTGGCGCCGGATGGTTCTTGACCATTGGGATTCTCTCCGGCGTCAATTCCCTCCTACAGATCTTTGATGCCAAGATCCGCTTCATCTTTGGCTTGGGTATCACCCAGGTCGTCGATGCCGCCGGCCACGGCTCTGGACAAAACGGCATGTTTTGGACGATTGCGATTGACGGCGCCTTCATCGTGATGTTGATCCTGTGCTCGAAGTGGGCCAAGGCCGGCTCCCAGGGCGCGTTCCTTGGAGGCATGATTGCGTACGCGCTGGATGGCGTGCTGCTGTTGATCTTCGGCGTTTACCTCGATGCCGCCGTTCACGCCTATGCGCTGTACATGATCCGGCAGGGATTCGCCGCGGCCCGCGAACTCGCGCAAATGCAGCAGGCCAGCCAGCCCGGGCTCTCCCAGCCAAACCTCCCCTAACGTGCCACCCGCAGATGGCGCTACCGCAGTTCCACCGGACCCGCGGTTCCAGTAAAATTGAAAGGGTTAATTCACGACGGCGGTTAAGGCATGGGATTGCGAAAACCGAAAAGCATCAAACACAACCGCAAGAGACTCACAGAGATTCTCGAAGCCCACGACCTGTTCTTTCGCGGCAAAGACGGCGGCGCGCGCGCCGACCTCACCGGCGCGGACCTTTCTCGCGCGGATTTGTCCGGAGTGAATTTCAGCCTCGCGATCCTTCGCAACGCGAATCTCGAAGGCTCCGACTTGAGGACTGCGAAGCTTCCCGGAGCCGACCTTTCCGGCGCGAATTTGAGAGGAGCGGATTTGCGAAACACGGACATGACCGAAGCGGTTTTGGCCGGAGCGGACCTGACCGAAGCGCAGGCCAGCGGCGTGGAATTTTTCCGGTGCGATCTCTCGAACGCGCGATTCGAACGGGCGCACTTGCGAAACGTGAACTTGCGGCTGGCCAACGTGAATGGTGCGCGATTTTCGGGCGCGGACATGGGAGTAGCGATTTTGCGGGAAACGGATTTGACGGGAGCAGACCTGTCGGGAGTGGACCTGTCAACGGCGCTGCTGCCGAAAGGCTACGTGCCCCCGCAAGACCGGCAGGGCGGGCAAGCCGCAAAGCAAAGCGCCTAGTTGGGTGCTCGAGGGACATGGTTGCGGCTCCGACGCAAGGGCAAAGGTCTCAGGCCTAGTAAGGGCCTGAGCTGCGAGTATGTTCCGTACTTGCGAGACACAATCACTGCCTACCGGGATGACAATTCGCGCGGCGGCGTGTTAGCCTCGCGTCCGTGGAAGACCGCGGGGCCCAAGGACTCGCCCCGCGCTACCTAGAACTAGTGGCCACGCCTGCGACACAACTCGACCATTCGGCGGTTCGCAGCCGCGTGCTGGAAGTAATTCGCGGTTTGCTTGAAGAGCTAGGCAGCCAGGGCGCGCTACCGATGCTGGGTCTAGAGTCGCAATTGGACCGCGATTTGGGGTTGGGCAGCCTCGAGCGCGTCGAGTTGCTGGCGCGCCTCGAAACCGCGTTTGGCATGCGGTTGCCAGATAGCGTTTCCGCCGACGCGAACACGCCGGAGGATCTGGCGCGGGCGATTTTCGCCGCACCAGGCGGCATCGGTGAAGATACTGAGCCTGAATCCGCGCTACGCGCTTCGGTCACCGCGCAAAAACTCCATCGCGAAGCGGCGGAGGCGGGAGTGCATGCAGCAGAGACGTTGATCGACGTCCTGCGCTATCGAGCCGCGCACAACGGAGAGCAAGCCCACCTGCTGATCACGGAAGAAAGCGACGCCGGAGAGCGCAGCGTCACGCTGACGTTTGGAGAACTGCATGCCGCGGGACAGCGCCTGGCCACGGAACTGGCGAAGCGCGGCGTGCCCGCCGGCGGGCGTGTAGCACTGATGCTGCCAACCTCGCGCTCGTTTTTTGTGTCCTACGCGGGGATTCTCCTGGCGGGTGCCGTGCCGGTTCCGATTTATCCGCCGTTTCGCGCGGACCGCATCGAAGAATATGCGGAGCGGCAGTCGGCGATTCTGAACAACGCGGAAGTATGCCTGCTGCTGACGTTTCGCCGCGCGGAGTCGGTTGCGAAGCTGCTGCGACCGCGAGTGCGCTCGCTAACGAGCGTGGTGGATGCAGAAAAACTGATAGAGGCTGCCGACAGCGCACCGCCGCTCGCGCCAGGAGCGCGATCTCCGCACGTGACGAGCACGCGCGTGCGCAAGGGGAGCGACCTCGCGCTGCTGCAATACACGTCGGGGTCGACGGGGGATCCGAAAGGCGTGATGCTGACGCACGCGAACCTGCTCGGGAACATACGCGCGATTGGCGAAGCCGTGCAGCTTCGGCCCACCGACATCGGGGTAAGCTGGCTGCCGCTGTACCACGACATGGGGCTGATCGGCGCGTGGCTCACGCTGATGCATTATGGGATCCCCGTTGTGGTCATGTCGCCGCTCTCGTTCTTGACGCGCCCGGAGCGCTGGCTGCAGGCGTTCCACAAGCACGGAGGAACGATTGCCGCAGCGCCGAACTTCGCGTACGAGCTGTGCGTCCGCAAAATCGCCGACAAAGACATTCAGGGAATTGATCTGAGCACGTGGCGAGCGGCGCTGAACGGCGCAGAGCCGGTGAATCCGGAAACGTTGGAGCGCTTTGCGGAGCGGTTCGAGAAGTTCGGCTTCCGCCGCGAGTCTCAGCTTCCGGTGTATGGTCTGGCGGAAGCGTCCCTGGCAGTGACCGTGCCGCCGCTGAATCGCGGGCCGCGCATCGATCGCGTCGAGCGTGAGACGTTCACAGCACAAGGGCGCGCCGTGCCTGCCGCTCCGGAAGACGAAACGGCGATTGCTTTTGTTTCTTCGGGCAAACCGATACCGCGCCACGAAGTACGGATTGTGGATGAAGCCGGCAAGGAAGTGCCAGATCGCACGGAGGGATTCCTGTGGTTCCGCGGCCCGTCGGCGACGAGCGGCTACTATCGAAATGCGAAAGCCACGGAAACACTGTTTCCGCAAGGCGCGGCGGCCAGCGACGGCGAATGTGCGTGGGTGAATTCGGGAGACCGTGCCTATCGCGCGGACGAAGAGATCTTCGTTACCGGCCGCGTGAAGGACATCATCATCAAGGGCGGACGGAATCTGTATCCGCACGAAGCCGAAGAACTGGCGGCGCAAGCCGAAGGGATTCGCAAGGGCTGCATTGTGGCATTCGGGCTGGAGGACGAAGCGAGCGGCACAGAGAAGCTCGTGGTGGTAGCGGAAACGCGGGAGCGCGACGCAGGAAGGCGCGCGGCCATCGCCGCAAAGGTCACGGAACTGGTTTCGCAAGGTTTGGGAATTCCTCCGGATCGCGTGGAACTGATTCCTCCGGGAAACATTCCGAAAACGTCCAGCGGCAAATTGCGGCGCGAGGAAACGAAGCAACTGTATCTCGCGGGAACGCTTTCGGCTTCGCGCGCGCCAGCCTGGCTGCAGATAGCGCGCCTGGGCACGGGAAGCACGGTGAAGAATTTCGCGCGCGAAATCCTGGCCAAAACCAAGCGCGGCTTGGAGATGCTGTATGGCATTTATTTCTTCATCGCCTTCTTCCTCTGGATCGTGCCGACCTGGGCCATCGTGTGGTTCATCAAAGACGACCGAAAGGCGGGCCGATTTACTTCCTCCGCCCTGAAAATTTTATTTGCGCTGATTGGCTGCCGGGTGCGCGTGCGCGGCAAGGAATACATGGACACGCCGGGCGGGAAAATTTACGCGGCGAATCATACGAGCTATTTCGACGTACTGCCGCTGATGATGGGCCTGGGCGTCCCGTACCGGTTCATTTCGAAAAGCGAAGTCAGAAGCATGCCGTTCATCGGGACGTTCCTGGACCGCATGGGGCACCTGTGGTTCGACCGCAACAAACCGGAAGCGCGCCTGCGGCAGGCGGAGGAGCTAGGCGAAGTGCTGGGCCGAGGCGATTCCGTATTTATTTTTCCTGAAGGCACATTCGGTTCTGAAGACGGTGTGCGGCCGTTCCAGTTGGGCGCGTTCAAGGCGGCAGTGGCATCGGGAGCGCCGATCATTCCGGTGTCGCTGGCGGGGACGCGCAAAGTCTTGCGCGACGGAACGTATTTGCCGCGCCCGAGCAGCGTGAGGATCACGCTGCACCCTCCGATTTATCCAAAGACGAAGAACAGCTCCGCGGTGGCCGCGGATTCGGAGTGGCAGGAATTAATTCGCCTGCGTGACGCCACACGGGAAGCCATTGGCCGCGATTGTGGCGAGCCGATCCTGTAAGACAGATGAGCGAGGCTCTTCGCGCACACCCAACCCACCTAACAACAGCGTCCACAGTTTTCCTGAACCTACTGCTGACTCTCCTGAGCATCGGTGCACCCCGTATTTGCGGCCAAGAGCCGCCACGCTCAGCGCAATACGACGCGTTGCAGAAGCGTCTCGGGAGCGGCTGGAACACCTGGGACGTGCACAGCGTGACAACGCACGTACTCCTGCCTGCGGGATTGGCGATCCGCGTGGGGATTCATCAGAAGACGGCTCTGAACGGCGAGGCCCACCTGGCGGATGCGCTGATCGGGCGACAAGGACGGAGCGTGGAGCAGGTCTTTCCGGGGCCACACGCATGGGATGGAAGCTATACCGACCTGCGGCTTATCAGGCAAGGGACGACGCTACAGATTCAAAGCGCGCATGTGGGCGCGGACTTGGTCATTCTGGTGACGCCGTTGTCCAGCGACAAGCGCGGCAGCTTTCCGGCGACCGTGGTGTTTTCTGCCGCCTATCTGTGGAACAGGCCCGGCACCGTTGCCCGAGTCGCGGACAAGATCGAGGCGCGCGGCCCGTTGCCCGCCGTGGATATCTATCTTGTGGGAGCGGAGGCTTCATTCAGCAATATTCCCGTGGCTGGACCTTATCTTTCCGCGGAACTGACTGGTGCGGCCGGGCTGAGCACGGGCAAGCAGCGGTCGCTGGCGGAAATCCGCAAAACCCTGGAGGAGCAGTACGAGGCCTATCAACGCTCCTTGGGAGCTAGCCAATCCGCGGCGGTGGACGCCATTCAGACGACGCTGGGATGGGACACCATTTACGAACCCGAGCACGACCGTGTGATTTCGCCGGTGAGCCGCGTCTGGAGTGTGGACTGGGGCGGATACGTGCTGTTCGATTGGGACAGCTTCTTCGCGGCCACGCTCGCCGGAATCGGTGATCGGGATCTGGCCTACGCCAATGCGATCGAGACCCTGCGGGAGCTGACGCCAGCGGGCTTTGTAGCGAACTACGTGCGCGCTGGGGATTGGAAGAGCTTTGACCGTTCCGAGCCCCCCGTGGGAGCCATCACCGTGCTCGGCCTTTATAGGAAATTCCACGACAGTTGGTTTTTGGAAGAGACCTTTGCACCGCTCCTCACATGGAACCGCTGGTGGCAACAGAATCGCAGCATTGGAAATTATTTGGTTTGGGGCAGCGATGGAAACAATCAACCGGAAAACCCCGACGACAGTTCGCGAGGGACGCGCCAGGGAGCGATTTATGAGTCGGGACTGGATAACAGCCCCATGTACGACGCTGCCGTGTTCGATGAAAAGACGCACCGGCTGGAGATTGCTGATGTGGGGCTGATGAGCGAATATGTGGCCGATTGCGAAGCACTCGCCCAAATTGCCGCTGTGCTCGATAAACCCGTCGAAGAGAGAGAACTCCGCGAACGGGCGAAATTTTACCGCGCCTCACTGGCTACTTTGTGGGACGAAAAGGCAGGCATGTTTCTGAACAAGGACCTGCACACCGAGCTGCTGAGCCCCAGAACATCTCCTACGAATTTCTATCCGCTGCTGGCGCGTTCCGCCACGCTTCAGCAGGCCAAACGCATGGTTCGCGAGCACTTGTTGAACCCGCAGGAGTTTTGGGGAGAGTGGGTGATTCCATCGACGCCGAGAAACGATCCGGCGTTCAAAGATCAGGAATATTGGCGTGGGCGCATCTGGGGACCGATGAATTACCTGGTCTATCTCGGATTGACCAACTACGACGAGCCCGAGGCGCGCGCGGAGCTGGCGAAGAAATCGCTGGAGTTGTTTCGCGGAGAATGGGACGCCAAGCGGCACGTTCACGAAAACTACAATGCCATCACGGGATCGGGCGATGACGTTATGTCCAGCGACCGCTTCTATCACTGGGGAGCGCTCCTGGCCCTGATAGAGTATCTGGAGGCCAACGACAAGCCCGCGAGTGCAGGCCATGTTCACTAGCACTAGAAGCGCAGGCGCGAGGCGCTGGGCCCGCAGCAAGCGGGGCGATTCCTTCACCTCCGCCAAGAGCCAGTATTCCCTCATCGCTATATGCGTAAATCGCATGAAAAAAGGCTCACCTCGCTCGAGCGTTGTTACGAAATGACCCATGAAATTCTTTGGGGGCTGCAACTACCCGGACGGTAGGTGCATCTCTATGGGAAGACAAAACGAGGAATGCGGATCGCTGCCTACCTGCCTGAGGCACACCGCTAGGTGCCTGTAGCACTGGTTCGCTGTTGAAAGAGGGCACGACGTATCGTGCCCCTGTAAAGGCTTGGCACGCGCCGGGCTTCATCGACGAACTGGAAAGACCGGCACCAGAACGCGCGGCCGCGCCTGGATCCTGCGGGCCTGCGCACAAAAACTAAAGCATCGGAGGTCCTATGAAGTTGAACGTCGTTGTGTCTTTACTCGCTGTCTTTGCGCTATCGGCGGTTTCCGCTTTCGCGCAGGAAAGCGCACCAAAAGTGGATGTTTTCGCGGGGTATTCCTATCTGCAAGCTAATCCTGGAGTGACCGGAGTCGATAGCTTCCATTTGCATGGGGGCAGCGCCTCGGCGGCATACAACTTCACCAGTTCGCTCGGCGCAGTGGCGGATTTCGGCGGCTATGACAAAGGAAACATCTTGGGAACAGGAAGGGACGGGCGGCTCTACACGTATCTCTTCGGGCCACGTTTCTCGTACCGCCATTACCGCAAGATTACGCCGTTTGGCCAAGTGCTCCTCGGTTCGGCGCACGCGAACGCGAATGCCTTCGGAACTGCAGGCTCGCAGAATGCGTTTGCGATGACGGCGGGCGGAGGGCTGGATTACAAATTGTTTGACCGTTTCTGGATTCGGCCGGTTCAGGCAGAGTACCTGCTGACGCGATTCCGCGAAGGAACGTTGGGCGCGCGGAACGAGAACAACGTGAGACTCTCGACCGGATTCGTGTTTCGGTTCTAGCGACAACGTGAAGAATCGGTTGCCAGCTGCAGGCAGAGGGGCCGCGCAATAAAGGCAGAGGCGGCCCCTGCACCTTTTTCGCACTGAAGACTGAAGAGAGATCCCTCCGCGGGATGACCGGTAGGGTGGATTGGAGACGAGGGATTAGTGTTTCATGGTGTAGACGACGGTGATGTAGGTGTCGATCTCGACGGGCTGGCCATTGAGGATGGTGGGCTTGTAGCGCCACTGGCTGACGGCGTCTTTTGCTGATTGGTAGAACAGAAGATCGCCGCGGACGATCTGCAGGGACTGAATGGAGCCGTCGGTGGCGATGATGGCGCGCAGCTCCACGCGTCCTTCTCTGTGAGTTTGGATGGCGAGTGGCGGATAAGTCGGCTCGACGCGATGAACTAACATCGCGGGATCAAGGCTTGTCTTTTGCAAACGCGGTGGCGGCCCGGGGTGATGAAGGGACTCTTCAGGGCGGGCAACGATGCGTCGAGTATCCGAGAGTGGAATCAAGCCATCCGGCAAACTTGGCCTACCCGGCACGAGTCCGTCCGGAGGCTCCTCGCTTGTTTGCTCCCCGGTGGTCTGAGGATCCCTTGTAGGAATCGTTAGAGGAATACTGGTTGGCTCGAAGAAGCCGCGCACGATTTGCCGTCTGGTTGGGTCTTGCGACCTGCCAGGGTTGCGTGGCGTGCCGCGGTATGGGGAATAGGGCGGAATGGGAACAAATTCCTTCGCAACGAGGCGCTCCGTCTTTCCGAACAACGGAACAAGCACGAGCACCGCAAGAATCACGCTTTGGACGAGAATCGAAACGACCAGGGCGCGACGGCGCACGCGACGCTCGCGACTTTGCTGTTCGGCGTCACCTTCGACGAGACACCCGCGCAAAGAACCGAGGCCGGATTCCGGCGCTTGCGCAGAAACACTTCGGGGATCGGACGGCATCACACACCTCCACAAATTTTCTGCGAGGGCGTTCGACGGCCAAGGCGAGTGAACGCCAGAAAATTTGCGACGCTGGTCTCCCGGGGTTGCTCTAGTTCTCCAGGAGGCCAGCGCCGCGCTCGCAGGGATGTGAGGTTGCGCGCGTCCTCCCAGCGTTGGACACCGTGCGAGAGCACAAGTTCCCTCTGGTGAAGGACAGGTGGGTGGGGGGCCTCGAGGTGCTTGGTCTCGCAAGCCCATGCCGGAGTGCGGCAGATAACCTCTTTAGAATCAACACTTGGAAAAAGTGGCGGGAGTGCTCCAGATCACAGACAAAGCAGCTATAACTCTATCTAATCCCCGTAGATTGAAGAGTTTACAGAAAACTGTACCCCGTCCGATGGCCTGTGCATCTTATCTTTTGGAGGACGTGGATCCGAGGAGGGCAGTCGTCATGGACCGGCGCAATATCGAGACGGTAGGAGTGCGCCGCACCGGCTGGGCCGCTCTGGACCGCGATCCGCAGCAGGACAAAATCGAGTTCATCTGTCCGCACTGCGGCGCGCGGGACGAGAAGAACGCCCGGCGGGAACGCGGCTTGTATCATTTCACGGACGGCTTCCTGCAAGATTTGCAGGGAGAAGTGACGCAGTGCCACGCGTGCAAGCGATCGCTGCGCGTGGTGCCGGTGGTCATGGTGCATGATCAGGACGAAACGCGGCGCTTTGAAGCGGTGTTTGAGACCGAGCATCTAGTGCATTCCAACTGATTTCCGCGAAATGAGAAAGCAAAGGCGGAGCGCAATTCATTGCGCTCCGCCTTTCGTATTTTTCCTTGAGAAATTACCAGCGGTCGTGATCGTGGTTGTCCCAGTCGCGATCGTGACGCCAACGATGGCCATCTTCATCCCACCAGCGGTGGTTCTCGTTCCAGCAGCGCTCGCGAGCTTCGCGAAGCTCCTGGCGTGCATGATCCGCCTGCCTGCTGTAGGGGCCGTGATGCTCAATGGCCTCGTGCAGTTTGTGATCGGCCTTGGCGATGCGCCGCTGGCAGCCGTCGTAGTCGTAAGCGGAGGCTCGGGGTGTGGCGGTCAGCGTCAGCAGGCCAAGGAATGCCGCTGCGGCCAACGCGGATCTCGTGAACAACTTCTTCCCTCCCAGAGGAATCGGCATGGCTCTCCCCATCCTTTCAGCAAGTCCCCTGCTGGGATGGGGAAGTGGTTCTGAGTGGTTAAACACTGTTGCGCGAAGAATGTAGCGGGTACTTCCTCTCAACGTGTCGAGTATGGTGGCAGACCTAGCCAGGATTCCAGGCTTGCCGTCAGAGCTGGCGCGCAGTAAATCAGTACGCTTGCAGGAACGGGTCGACGTTCATGTGGTATTTTTCGAGGCCGGCGCGGACGCGGTCAAAGGCTTCGTCGACGGTGTCGGCGAACTGAAGCATCTTGTATTCGTCTTCGTTGATGGTGCCCCATCGAACCATGGCCTTCCAGTTGAGCACTTCGTCCCAGTATTTGCGGCCATAAATGATGATGAGGTTGTGTTTGGCGAGCTTGCCGGTTTGGAGCAGCGTGAGCATTTCCCAAAGCTCGTCCATGGTGCCGAAGCCGCCGGGAAAAACGATGAGGGCTTTGGCGATCTGCGCGAACCACAATTTGCGCATGAAAAAGTACTTGAAGTTGAAACTCAGCTCGGGGCTGATATAAGGATTGGCGAACTGCTCGTGCGGCAGTTCGATCGAAAGTCCGACAGACTTTCCGCCGGCTTCATGGGCACCGCGATTGGCAGCTTCCATTATGCCGGGGCCGCCGCCGGAACAGATCACAAAGCGGCGCGGCTTGGGTCCGAGAGTCAGCGCCCAAGCGGTCAGCTTGTGTGACAGTTGACGAGCCTCTTCGTAGTAGCGCGACATCTCCAGCGAGCTCTTGGCATTCCGCAAAGCAAGGTGATGTTTGGCCAAATTCGCGGCTGACATTTTCCCGGTTTTCTCGCGTTTCAGCCGCGTGTACCGTGCCTGGGCCGTTTCATGCGATTCAATACGCGCCGAGCCAAACATCACGATGGTGTCACCGATGCCTTCATTTTTGAGCTGCACCAGAGGATGAATATACTCGCCGAGAATACGGATCGGGCGCGCTGGCACGCTGTTCAAGAATTTTTGATCCTGGTGGCTGACCTTCGGGGCGTGCTGGGGTTTCATTCTCTTGCCGTCGGGCATGGGTCAATTCTCCAAAAAGGACGAACTTTGATTGTAGGAATCCATGGCAGCCGCGGCAACGACTTCTGCGGAAAGTGCGTCGAATTGAGTACACTCTTGTAGCACAGGCTTTAGCCTGTGCCAGCGTGTGACTGGCATGAAACTTTTTCATTTCCGATGGATGATTATTTTGCTGGTTCTGTCGCTGGCGGGAGTTTCCGCACGCGCCCAGGCGCCCGTCGGGCCGCTTCCCCCCAAACCTGGCGCGGAGGTGCAGCAGCCTCCCAAAGACCGCATTAGAGTGCAAGTCGCGCTGGTGAATACGCCGGTGACCGTGCGAGATGCGAGCGGGAACATGGTGCATAACCTGGAAGCGCATGACTTTCAGGTCACGGACAACGGCGTCTCGCAGAAGATTACACATTTTGATTTGGGAGGCGACCCCCTGTCGCTGCTGATTCTGGCGGAAACGAGCGAGCGCATCGAGCCGCTGCTGCCGGAGATTCGCAAGACGGGGATTCTTTTCACGCAAACGGTGATGGGACCGTCGGGTGAAGCGGCGGTGGTGAGCTTCAACGACTCGATCGACAAGCTGCAAGACTTTACGACGAACGGAGACACGATCGAGAAAACGCTGACGGAGCTCGCGGCGGGAACATCCGGCTTGCGGCTGTACGACGCAATGGCCGTCGGGGTGGAGATGCTGGCGGGGCGCCCGGAAGCAACTGCGGAAAAGCCAGGGCGGCGGCGCGTTTTGCTGATTTTGTCCGAGGCGACCGACCAAGGAAGCACGAAAAAGTTAGGTGAAGTGCTGCGGCAGGCGCAACTCGCCAACGTCACGATTTACAGCGTTGGGCTTTCCACAGCGCGCGCGCAACTGCAAGCCAAGCCGAAAGCCCCTGACCGACCCAATCTACCCGTGGGTACAATGCCCCCGCCGCCCGGGGTCCCGGATACGCCGACGTTGGAAGACAACCGCTATGGTGGCGGCAGCATCGACCCGGTGGCTGCGGCGATCTGGGTGATACAGCACATACACGGCGCAGTGAAGGGCAACCCGCTGGAGGTGGCTGCAGCGGCGACGGGTGGAGCGCACCTCGCGACGTTTAAGGATCGTTCCATCGAGAAGGCCATCGACGAAATCGGCGGCGAGCTGCACGCGCAGTACAGCCTCAGCTACACGCCGAGCGGCGCCGATGTGAACGGCTACCACGAGATTAAAGTGTCCGTGCTGCGAAAAGATGCGAAGAATCTGAAGGTGCGGGCGCGGCCGGGCTACTATGTTGGCCCACCGGAGAGTTAAAGCAAATCAGGTACCGCTCAAGCGATTTGCTTCCAGAAGGTGCCGTCGCGGGAGAGAATGAGCGCGTCCTTGCGGGCGTTCCAGCGAAGAAAATGCAGCGTGTGAGTGTGCTCGGTGTGAGCTTCGCGGCTGGCCCAGACTTCGTGCAATAGGAAACTCCCGGGAGCGTCAACGGGGCCGTACAAGTCAAACCGGAAGCAGCCTTCTTCTTTTCGTGACGGGCTGACGAGGGCGCGAAGCTCGGCTTCCAGGAGCGTCTCCTGCCCTTCGCGCGATCGAAGAACCACAATAAGCGTTACTGCGTCTTTCGGCAGTTTTCCCGCGCTTCCTGATCGGCTGCGCGCTTTGGATTTAGCGGACTTACGCGACTTCTTTGTTTTTCGGCGCGCCATGGTGGCCGGGATTGTAGCGCAAAATGCGACCAGCGCAAGCGTTAGCTAGGGTCTGAGTATCGGCCATTGGCTCGGAGCGAGCCTAAGTTGAAATGAAGCCACGATTCCTCGGGCAAAAAACCGCCCTCGGAATGGCACATCAGCGAGTCTTCAGCAGTCGGCCCTCAAGGCTACTGGGCCGCGTCCTTGCGGCCAGCGTTCAGGCTGTCAAAGTTCAGGATGGTGTTGAGTACCATGGCGTAAGTTCCGCGTGTTTCGCCGCGGTAGACGGGATTGATGGAGAACAGGACGACATGGCCCTTGCCCGAGGGCGCGTCCACCACGGCGGGATGCTGCGCGATTTCGTCGCCACCTTGCACTAGTCCGGAAATCTGCAGGTCTTTGCCATCGGCATAACGGAAGATCACGCGCGGTCGGTTCGCGGATGGAATCACGCGATAGCCGTTGCGTTTCTGCTCATCCATGACTGGCGGCGCTTCCCAGATCTCGGACTTCTTTTCTTCCGGGACTTCCGCCGCGACGCGCCCCACGGCGAAGTCGGGGTCTTCCATGTTGCCGCGGCCCGTGGGACGCGCGTGCATGTCCGGGCCAAGGCGGCGCCGGCCGCGCTGCCCCGCGATGCTGCTGAGCGAAAAAATCGGCCCATTGTCGCAGTAGGCCGCGCCTTTTTCGTCATAGCCATAGGCGATGGGGCTGGCGTCATCGACGAGGCGCGTGGCCAGAACCGAGCCAACGATTTTCATGCGGTCCGAGTTGCTGGAGCTTATGCCGTCGGCGAATCCGATGGAAAGCGCAAACGAAGAAGTGTCGGTGGCCGTCAGGAGCACGCCGCCCTTCTGCACAAACTCCTGCAAACGCGCTACGCCTTCCCAGCCAAGGCCCGGCCGCATATCGTCGGTGGAATCGTTCTTGCCCACGAGGTTCGGCGTCTCGGGAGTGTTCTTCCACGGCAGCGGATTGCCCCATGTGGTCGGGACGCCGTTGACAATGGCGGCGACGGAGCCGGCGAAACCGACGGGCGGAAACAGAATCACGTCGTACTTCGCGTTGAGGTCCGGGATTTTCGCGACGGCTTGCGTGCTCATGTAATCGTACGGCACGTTGAGTTTATCGAGCGCCTGACGCCACCAGCCTTCGGTCTGCGTGCTCAACCAGGTATGGATGAACGCGATGCGCGCGGCGCGCACGGGATGCGTTTTGACACTGGGCGCGGCGGTGAGCGCGGTGGCTTGCAGCCCGAGGTCGGAGGCCGCGCGATCCAGGTCCGCGCGGCTCACGTTGCGGACAAGGAAAGAGCCGCGGCTGAACTTTTTGCCGGCGCTCTCGAACGGTTCTTCGGCGGCATCGATCGACGCGTCGCGTAGCTTGTAGCGCAGACTCGCCAGCGTGGGCTCCGCGGCATTGTTAATGGCGAAGATCGATCCTTCGCCTCTGGCCCCACCGGGGGCGTGCGCATCCTTTACGAAGTCCATGGGCACAGCCAGAACTTTCGTGTCCGTTACCCGCGCCACCTGCACGTTGAAGAGATCGCCAAACGTCCAGCCGGTATCGTCGTAGGGAGTCTTCTGCGGATCGTCAGGACTCCAGTATTGATGATCGAGCAAGGCATCCGCGATGCGCGAATACGGTTGGTCCATGCGAATGATGTAGCTGCCCGCGGGAAATTCGCGAGTGGTGGGTTCAGGCTTTTCCGCCTTTTCGTCTTTCTTCTCTTTCCCCTTGCCGGATTCCTTGGGCTTTTTAGCTGGCAGCATGACCGTGAAAGCGGCGCTGGCGCGCGAGACTTCCACGGCCTGCTTTTGCAGAACCTGCAAAAGCTCGGCTTGGAGCTCAGGCCGCGGGTCATCGGCGGGCAAAACGTAAGCGGCGGGGCCTTCGGCAGAAGGCTTGGCCGTGGAGCGCTTGGCCTTAAGATAAAAATTCTTCAGGAACATGCGCTTGTTTTCCGTGAAGAAGTGCAGCGAAGTGAGCAAGCCGGTCTCTTCGTAGTTGTTGTTGTCGCGCTGCGACCAGAGCACTTTCGGGAGCGGCGGATTCTGCTTGTACCATGTGCGCGCATATTCATCGGGCTGGAGCGTGCGCTCCTCGGTGTCAGCCCCGCCGTTGCCGAACGTTTCGTAGAGCCGGCTAATGCCGTTGTGCATGGCCGCCATGAACATGAGATAGCCCGGAGACCAGGTGTCAAAATCGCCGTGGGCGAAGACGCCGGGCATGCCGAATTTCGTCATCGCCGAGACGTTGTTCCAGCCAATGATTTGCCACTCGTCCGCTAGAATCGGGTCGATCCACGCGTTGTAAGGCCCGTCGCCGATGGTGTTGTCGTAGAGATACGGCACGGATTCGTGGAGATCGTGGAGCACCTGGGCTTTCCAGCCGACGTAAGTGGTCAGGACATTTTCGCTGAGCTTGAGCGTGACGCCCATGGCGTCGCGGTTGTTGTCGTGCGCCACGTATTTGCCCCAGTAGACGAGCCAGGGATAAAACTCTTTCGGATGGGCGAGGTGCCATTTGTAGAGATCTACCATGCGGTCGCGGCCATCAACTTCCACGACCGGCGTAATCAGCGTGATCGTGCCGTCGCGAATTTCCTTGATGTACGGGCTTTCATCCACGGCCAGGCGGTAGGCCAGCTCCATCAGCGCGGTGGGCGCGCCGGTTTCTGGCGAATGGATCGTGCCGGTGATGTAGTAGATGGGCACGGCCTGGGCGACAAGTTTGTCGGCTTCGGCGTCGTCGAGCTTAATCGCACGCGGGTCGGCCAGCTTGGCCAAACGCGCGCGGTTTTCCTCGAGGTTCTTCAGGTTTTCTTCCGAAGACACTGCGACTGCGATCATTTCGCGGCCTTCTTCGGTCATTCCGATGGAATAGACCTTAACGCGCGGCGTCGCCTTCTCGAGCAGGCGCATGTACTTGTATACGTCCTCGGCGTACGGAAGGATTCCCGGAGCGCCTGAGACGTCGCCAAGTACGGCTTCCGGCGTCGGCACGTTTTTCGACGCCGGGAGATAATCCACCAGCGGCGAAGTGAAGTACGGCTGCGTGGTGTACTTGTGGATCTTTTCCGTGTAAGCCGCGTCGATGGGCTGCTTAGGATCGCGCGCAGGAGCCGGTTCGCCATCCGCCCAGGCCGTCGCGCTTGCGAGCAAGAGAAAAGAAAGAACTGCAATCGTTCGTCTTGGTGAAGTCATAGTGTCCTCGAAAGAAAGCCGCTGGATTTTAGCGCAATTCAGCGTGCGCGGTAGCTTATTCGACAGGCAAGAACACAAGGCAAACCGGCGAAGGGACTTCCACTGTGTCACCGGTTGGCGTCAACGCGCCAGTTTTCGGGTCGATGCGGAAGGTGACGATTTTGTCGGAGAGCTGATCCTCCGCAAGCAGAAAGTTGCCCGCTGGATCGATAGCGAAATGGCGCGGCTCCTTGCCGCCGGTGGGCACGTAAGCGGCCTGGGCAAGCGCTCCAGGTGCGAAGGTCAAGTCGCCATTTTTGCTCCAGTCCCCGCCAATCCTATAAACGACGATCGTGTCCTGGCCGCGGTTGGCGGAGTAAAGGAATTTGCCGTTGGGGTGAATCTCGATTTCGGAAGCGTCGTTGCGGCCGGAAAAACCTGTGGGCAGCATAGGAGCAGTCTGGAGCAAACGGAAGGTTTCCGTATCGTTGGAAAAAACGGTGACGGTAGATTGCAGTTCACCGAGAACGTACAGGAACTTGCCGTCGGAGGAAAAAGCTAAATGGCGCGGGCCCGTTCCGGGGGTGGTCTCCGCTGCATCGGCGGGAGCCAGGGAACCCTTGGTAGCGTCGAATTTGTACACGAGCACTTTGTCCAAGCCAAGATCGGCAACATACACGAAGTGATTGCCTTTGGAAGCTCCGACCCAGTGGGCGTGCGGGCCGTCCTGGCGTTCCTTGTTGGGGCCGAGCTTGCCCTCGTCGCGGACGTTCGCGGTGGCAGCCCCGAGCTTACCGTCGGTGCCGATCGGAAACACAACGACATTACCCGACGTGTAGTTCGCCACGAAGAGATACTTGCCGGTCTTGTCGAATGAGAGGTAGCAGGGATCTTCTCCGAGCGCGGGGACTTGATTGAGAAGTGTTAGCTTCCCGCTCTGCGCGTCGAGCGCAAACGCACTAACCATGCTGTTCTTTCCCGCCTCATTTGCGGCATAGAGAAACTTTCCATTGGGATGAACCGCAACCCAGGAAGGATCGGGTGTTTCCGCGGCCACGCCGAGCGGCGTCAGTTTTCCGGAACCTGCATCGTAACGAAAAGCATAGATGCCTTTGCTCGCCGTCTTGTTCGTGTACGTCCCGACGAACGCCAGGCAATTCTTTTTGGCGCTTTTCCTCTCTCGTGTTTGAGCAGACTCTGGTGCGACCACGGCGACCAGAAGTAGCGCCACGGCGAGAATTCTTCGTGTGAGTTTCATCAGGGATGGAATCCTACCATTCTCAGCGGCAGCCAAGGAACAAAGAGGGCACGATCTATCGTGCCCCTACAGAAGATGTCTATTTCTTTTCTTCTTCGTTTTCTTCCTGGAGGACCGCGGCGGCGGCAACGGAATCATCTTCCTCGAGCCGCAGCAGGCGCACGCCCTGCGTCGAGCGGCCCGCCTCGCGAATCTCGTTGGCGTGCACGCGGATCACTTTTCCGTTGTGCGTGATGATCATGACGTCGGACTCTTCCGTGACCTGCAATGTCGCAACCACGGACCCGTTGCGGTCGGTGGTCTTCATGTTAACGACGCCTTTGCCGCCGCGTGAAGTGATGCGGTATTCCGCGAGCGGGGTGCGCTTGCCGAAGCCCTTTTCCGCGACTGTGAGCATCAGGGTGACCAGCGAGTCCTTAATCTGCTCGTTTTCGAGTTCTTCAAGATTTTGCGTCGTCGTCTTGTGTTCTTTGGCGATGATCTCAAAGTCCGGTTGTACAGCGTCCATGCTCACCACGTAATCTTCTTTGTCGAGGTCCATGCCATTCACGCCGCCGGCGTTGCGGCCCATGGGGCGGACTTCCGTTTCGCGGAAGAGGATGGCCTGGCCTTCATGGCTGGCCAGGAAAATCATCTGCTTGCTGTCGGTCAGCTTCGCGCCAATCAACTCATCCTTGCCGTCGAGGTTGATGGCGATGATGCCCGTCGAGCGCGGATTGGAAAACTCCGTCAGCGCCGATTTCTTCACCGTTCCATTCTTTGTGGCCATGAAGACGAAACGGCCTTCTTCTTCGAGATTGCGCGCCGCGACCAGCGCCGTCAGTTTTTCGTCTTCCTGGAATTTCACCAGGCTGGAGATAGCCTTGCCACGCGTCGCAGCGGCGGCTTCCGGCAGTTCGTAAACTTTCAGCCAGTACACGCGGCCTTTCGAGGTGAACAGCAGAATGTAGCTGTGCGCCGAGGCAATGAAGAGGTACTCGACGAAATCCTCTTCCTTGGTTTTCGCGCCGATGCGGCCCTTGCCGCCGCGCGATTGATGCCGGTAGGTGTCCGCGGCCGTGCGCTTGATGTAGCCCGCGTGGCTGACGGTGATAAGCATCTCGGTGTCCGCGATCAGGTCTTCGAGCTTGATCTCGTCCACCTTATCGACGATTTGCGTACGCCGGTCATCGCCGTAGGCTTTGTGCACTTCCTTGAGCTCGGCGATGATGACGGACTTCAGCTTCTTCTCGCTGGCCAGAATCTCTTCCAGTTCGACGATGCGCTCGCGGATGGACTTCAATTCCTTGAGGATTTCGTCCACGGAAAGTTGCGTGAGACGATGCAACTGGAGTTCGAGGATGGCGTCCACTTGCACGGGAGTGAGCCCGCCGGTAATGGCGCGAGCGGTTTCGCCTTCCACGCCGCCCAGTTTGTATTTGCGGCCATCCAGCTTGACGCCTTCGATTTTCTTGGACTTGCCGTTCTCGGTGATGGTGACGTCCTGCTCGGAGAAAAAGTTGAGCAGGTTCTGCTTGGCTTCTGCGCGGCTCGAAGATCCGCGGATGATGCGAATCACGTCGTCGAGGTGGTCCAGCGCGACCTGGTAGCCCACCAGGATATGCTCGCGCTCACGCGCTTTGCGCAGCTCGTAGCGCGTGCGCCGCAGCACCACGTCGCGGCGGTGCTCGATGAACAAGCGGATGAATTCGAGCAGCCCCATCTCCTTCGGCTGCCCGCCGGCGATGGCCAGCATGATCATGCCGAACGATTCCTGCATCTGCGTGTGCTTAAAGAGATTGTTGAGAACAAGCTGCGATTCTTCGCCGCGCTTTAGCTCGACGACAATGCGCATGCCGTCGCGGTCGCTTTCGTCACGTACGTCGGCGATGCCGTCGATTTTCTTGGACTGCGCCAGCTCGGCGATGCGCTTGATGAGCGTCGCCTTGTTCACCTGATAAGGAATTTCCGTGATGACGATGTTTTCGCGGTCCTTGCCGGATTCTTCGATGGCCGCCTTCGCGCGCATGGTGAAGCTGCCGCGACCGCTTTTGTACGCGGCTTCGATTCCTTCGCGGCCGGCGATGTAGCCGCCGGTGGGAAAGTCCGGCCCGGGCACGAGCTTCATCACTTCTTTCAGCGTGGTGTCCGGCTTTTCGATCAGGAGGATAGTGGCATCGATAATTTCGCGGAGGTTGTGCGGCGGAATGTTGGTGGCCATGCCCACCGCGATGCCACTTGCGCCGTTGACAAGGAGATTCGGCACACGCGTCGGAAGTACCGTTGGCTCTTTTTCGGTTTCGTCGAAGTTGGGAATGAAATCGACGGTCTCTTTTTCGATGTCGGCGAGAAGCTCTTCGGCGATTTTCGAGAGGCGTGCTTCCGTGTACCGCATCGCCGCCGGCATGTCACCGTCGACCGAGCCGAAATTTCCCTGGCCGTCCACCAGCGGGTAGCGCATGTTGAAGTCCTGGGCCATGCGCACCAGCGCGTCGTACACCGGCGTATCGCCGTGCGGGTGATACTTGCCGAGGACTTCGCCGACGATCTTCGCGCATTTGCGGTACGGCCTCGTGGACGTGAGTCCCAGCTCATACATGCCGAAAAGAATGCGCCGGTGCACCGGCTTCAGGCCGTCGCGCACGTCCGGCAGAGCGCGCCCGATGATCACGCTCATCGAGTAGTCGAGATAGGACTTCTTCATCTCGGCTTCGATGTCCACCGGAATCATTACTGACTGATTCTGTTCGTCCGCCATGTGTCCTCGTAAGTTTGGAATCCCTGTAGCTCACCCCTGAAGGGGTGAGGATTCTCCGCAGTCTTACCAGAACCCTCACGCCTGAAGGCCTGAGCTACAACTTCCTTGCCGCCCGTTCGATGACGTACGCCTTCACCGTGTCGAATGCGTCCGCCGCATTGGTAAATCGCCGCACCGTAAACGCCGCTTCAATCTCGCGCAGAAACGCGGCGCGCTCCGCGTCGCTCGCAAATTCCATCGCCACGCCGCGCTCGTTGTCCGGCGCATCCGTCGGCGTCGCGCGAAATTCACTGACGCTCAATCCTCTCAACCCCGGCAGTGTCGTCCAGCCCAACTGGTAAAGCATGGGAGTGGCTAGATATCCAGGTTCACGACTTCGAGGGCGTTGTCCTCGATGAATTTCCGGCGCGCTTCGACGTTCTCGCCCATCAGGGTCGTAAAAATATCTTCCGCGGCCACCGCGTCTTCGAGCTTCACCTTGAGCAGCGTCCGCGTCTCCGCGTTCATGGTGGTTTCCCAAAGCTGCGAGGGATTCATTTCGCCGAGGCCTTTGAACCGGGTGATGGTGAAGTCTTTCTTGGCGTCTTCCATCACGTAGCTCAAGACGTCTCCCGCATTTTCTTTCGTGGTCTTGTCTCCGTTGCGCGCGATGGTGAACGGGGGTTTGTTGAATTCGTCGATCTGTTTGGCCAGAGTGCGCAGCCGTTTGTATTCCGGCGTCGCTGCCAGCGCCCAGTTAATTTTCTGATTGTTTGGCGCGCCGAACTGAATTTCGTACAAGCTGTGTTCTTCGTCAAAGACCAGCTTGCCTTCGATCTTGAGCTTGGCCTTGTCGATGTCCTTCAGCAATTTGTCTACGGATTTCTTTTCCTCGAAGTCGGCTTTCTTATCCAGTCCGTTCTCCGCCAGCACTTCAACGAGTTTCGATTCTTTCAGCCGGCGCCCGAGCTTCGCCGCTACCGCCGCGTATTCCTGCACGTTCAGCAGAAACGTCGTCAGTCCCGCTCCTTGCAGCGTCACGCCTTCTTTGGCTTTCACCACGTGATCTTCCGTGGCGCGCTTCATCAACTCGCGCGCGAAGTCGCGTTCGTCGCGGATGTACTTCTCGCTCTTGCCGCGTTTCACGCGGTACAGCGGCGGCTGCGCGATGTAGATGTGCTCGCGCTCGATCAGTTCCTTCATATGCCGGAAGAAAAAGGTAAGCAAAAGGGTGCGGATGTGCGAACCATCGACGTCCGCATCAGTCATCAGAATAATCTTGTGATAGCGCAGCTTGCCGGCGTCGAAATCGTCCTTGCCAATGCCTGTCCCGAGCGCGGTAATGATGGCGCGAATTTCCTCGTGGCCCAGCATCTTGTCGTAGCGAGCTTTTTCGACGTTGAGGATTTTTCCCTTGAGCGGCAAGATGGCCTGGTACTTGCGATCGCGCCCCTGCTTCGCGGAACCGCCTGCCGATTCGCCCTCGACCACGAACAATTCGCACCGCGCCGGATCGCGTTCCTGGCAATCCGCCAGTTTTCCCGGCAGCCCGCTCGAATCCATGGCCGACTTGCGCCGCGTCAGTTCACGCGCCTTGCGGGCCGCTTCCCGCGCCCGCGCCGCGTCGATACACTTGGAAATAATCCGCCGGGCCACCGTTGAATGCTTGTCAAACCACTCGCCCAGCTTTTCGTTCACGAGTTGCTCGACGTCGCCCTTGATGTCGCTGTTCAGCTTGCCCTTGGTCTGCCCCTCGAACTGTGGCTGCGGCAAACGCACACTCACCACCGCGACCAATCCCTCGCGAACGTCGTCGCCGGTGATGGTCACTTCGTCTTTCTGTTCCCGCAGCATTCCCGCCTGCGAGGCAAAGTTGTTGATACTGCGGGTCAGTGCGGAACGGAAACCGGAGAGGTGCGTGCCGCCGTCCACGGTGTTGATGGTGTTCGCAAACGCAAAGACGTTTTCGCCGTAGCTGTCGTTGTACTGCAGCGCAATTTCGATCTCCACGTTGCCGCGCTTGCCCTCCATGTAGATCGGGGAATCATGCAGCGTTTGTTTCCCGCGGTTCAGATGCTTCACAAACTCCGCGATTCCGCCGGTAAACCGGAATTCCGCGCTTTTTTCCGTTCGTTCGTCGGTCAGCGTGATCTTCAGACCCTTGTTCAAGAAAGCGTATTCGCGCAAGCGCGTCGCGAGCGTGTCGTAGCTGAAAACTATTTTGTCAAAAATCGCCGGGTCGGGATGAAACGTGACTTTGGTCCCGGTCTTGCGTGTCTTGCCGGTCTGCTTCAGTTTTGAAGTCGGCTTGCCTTTTTCGTAGCTCTGTTCCCACACCGCGCCGTCGCGCTGAATTTCCAGTTCCAGTAAGTCAGAAAGCGCGTTTACGACGGAAACCCCGACGCCATGCAAGCCGCCCGAGACCTTGTACGTCTCGCTGTCGAATTTTCCGCCGGCGTGAAGAACCGTCAGCACCACCTCGGCGGCGGGACGCTTTTCTGTGGCATGCATGTCCACGGGGATCCCGCGGCCGTTGTCGACAACGGTCACGGAATTGTCCTCATGAACGGTGACGTTCACTTCATCCGCGTATCCGGCCATTGCTTCGTCGACGGAGTTGTCCACCACTTCCCAAACGAGATGGTGCAGGCCCATCTCGCCCGTCGAGCCGATGTACATCGCGGGACGCAAGCGAACCGCTTCCAGGCCACCCAGAACTTTGATCGACTTGGCGTCGTACTTGTGGCCCTGCGGCGCTCCACCAATGCTTTCCTTGTCACCCATGTTTTCTCCCCACGCGGCAAGCTCTCGTGAATATCTGCGGCGCGAACCAGACTCCGGGCCAACCGGAACGGCGCTCCGCGCACAAAAATTCGTGTTCTGTGAAGCAAGGAAGGCGTGTGTTCGGAATGTTTCCGATCGTCTTTTCGTGCGGCCGCTGTTGCGGCCGACGCCTTACCCTTTGATCTCGGCTTCGCTAAGGCAAATCCGAGACTCGTAGGGTTCCTGCTCCATCCCGTCCCGCGCAGCGGGACGTGGCGAAGACTCATGACCCGTCAGACCTAAGGTCTTAGGGCTTTCTCCAGGCAAGTGACCTGCTGGCCTCTGGCAGAGCCGCTTTCCGGATCACTGGACCTGGCGGACTTATCGATTCTGGAGGAGACCAACTGCGAATCAACAACTCCGAGATTATACCCGAATTTACTCCCAATCCTCAAGCACTCCGCAGCGCTCAAGCTGCTCGTAAACGACTGTTTTTCTTAAACTTACAAGATCGCCTAGGCTTGGTTGCAAAATAAGAAGGCGCCCGGAAGAGCGCCTTTTCTCCTGCTATTTCTAGTGGTCTTTTCGGATCAAATCCGCATCGGCATGATGATGTAGCGGTAGCGGTACGACTCATCGGCCAGGGGCCGCATCTGCCCGGCGGACTGTTCATCCTTCAGCTCGATGCTGATGGGGCCATCCGCCGCGGCGGCCAGAAAGTCCAGCATGTAGCTGGAATTAAAACCAATGGCGAGCGGCTCGCCCTTGTATTCTTTCTCGATGCTTTCTTTCGCTTCCCCATACTCCGGGCTCGACGCGGAAATCTCGATGCCTTCGGTCGAAATCGCAAGCTTGACGGCGTGTGAGCGCTGGTCCGCAAGCTGCGACACGCGGCGCACCGCATCGGTCAGCTCGATGCGCTCCAGCACCACGTGCTTGTTGTTGTCGCGCGGCAGAACCGCTTCATAATTCGGGAATTGCCCGGTGAGAATCCGCGAAATCAGCAGGCGGTGGCCCACCTGGAAAAACAGGTGGCTCTCGTCCTTCGCAAAGTCGATGTGCGCATCGGCACCCGCCGCGCTCGAGAGTTTTTCCACTTCGTCCATGGCTTTCTTTGGTACAAGCACTTTTACTTCGCCATTCAGCCCCGCGAGCTTGTGGTCGGTTTCTGCCAGCGCCAGGCGATGGCCGTCCGTCGCGACCATCGCGAGCGTGTCCGGCTTCAGGATCATCAGCCCGCCGTTCAGCGTATAGCGCGACTCTTCCATGGAAATTGCGAATTTGGTCTTGCTGATCAAGTTTTCGAGAATCGCTGCCGGAATCTTCACCAACGTATGTGGCATGGCCGGCAATGCCGGAAAGTTCTCCTTGGCCATGCCCACGAGCTTGTATTTCTTGCGGTCGCTGACGATCTCGATCCAATGGTTGTCGAGCAACTTGACCTTGATCTCGCCTTCGGGCAGTAACCGCACCAACTCCAGGAGTTTCTTTGCGGGAATCGTCCCCGCGCCTTCTTTCTTGATCTTTGCTTCGCACGACGTCCGGATGCTCAGTTCCAAGTCCGTCGCTGTGATCGTCAGCCGGCTTCCTTGGGCTTCGATCAAAAGATTCGACAGAATGGGGATCGTTGTCTTTCGCTCCACAACCCCCTGAGTCATGCTGAGCTCATTCAACAGCGCTGATTTTGTAACGCTGAATTCCATCGCTTGTTGTTCCTCGCGTGCCGTTCCGGGTGCGGTCATTTGGAATCTATCCTCGGCCTGCCTGCCGCAGGCTGGCTCGGGCGGGGACGGCGCCCGTTTTTCGGCCTTGTTTGCCGCTGTCGTACTCTACTCGTTTTTTCTAAAAGTATAAAGCCCGCAGCAGCAGTGAAACTGTGGAAATACACAGCGGATTTCTGCAACAGCTTCTGTAAGATCTTTAAGGAAAGTAGAGCTGCATTAAACCTTGTTGTTGTGATGAGCTCTGTGAATTTGTGGAATCCTTCGCATCCTCCATGACATCTGTGAGATGACGGCGTGCCTTACACGCTAGCTATTTGTGAAAATCGCGGAAAAACTTCTACGGCGGGGCTCTGTCCTGCGTCTACGCTGTTTTTCATCCACCGTCGCTCACAAGACTTCCGCAGCTTTTTCAAGCTTTCTTCACAGCCCACGCCAAGACGAAATTACCGGCACACTATGACCGCATGAGTGGCCACACAAAAGTGACAAACGCAAGCGCAAAAAAAAACTGGGTGAAGTTCTTGTGCGGGGAGATGGTTCTTTACTGCAACGCGTCCATCAACCGCGTGATTGTGCGGTTCAGGTCCTTGTCGGAACGGCGCAACTCCTCAATTTTGTTGATGGAATGCAGGACTGTCGTGTGATGCTTGCCGCCGAACTGCCGGCCAATCTCGGGGAGCGATGCCGTCGTTAGCTGCTTCACGATGTACATTGCCACCTGCCGCGGGAACGCAATCGCCCGGGTATTGCTGCGCACTTTCAGATCCTGTTCGCGCAAATGAAAATGCTCGCTCACCCGTTTTTGAATCAGGTCGATGGTGACGCGTTTCTCCTGCGACGCGATAATGTTTCGCAGGACCTGCTGCGCTGTCGCTAGCGAGATGATGGCCCCGGTCAGGGATGCGTAAGCCATCAAGCGCGTCAGCGCACCTTCCAGTTCGCGCACGTTGGACTTGATCGCCCTTGCGATGTACTCAGCCACGTCGTCGGGCAGGCTGAACCGGTCGTTCTCCGCTTTCTTCTGCAGAATGGCGATCTTCGTCTCGAGATCCGGCGGCTGAATGTCCGCGATCAATCCCCATTCAAACCGCGAGCGCAGCCGCTCCTCAATCGAGTTAATGTCCTTCGGCAAGCAATCCGAGGAGATCACAATCTGCTTCTGTTGTTCGTATAGCGCGTTAAACGTGTGAAAAAATTCTTCCTGCGTGCGCTCTTTCCCGGCGATGAATTGAATGTCGTCCACCAGCAACACGTCCACGGTGTGGAAGCGGTCGCGGAAACTGATCATGCGGTCAAACCGCAGCGAATTGATCACTTCGATCGTGAATTTCTCCGCGCTTACGTAGCTCAGGCGCATCGCCGGATTGCGCTTCTTGATGGTGTGCCCGATCGCGTGCATCAGGTGCGTCTTGCCCATCCCCACGCCGCCATACAGAAACAGCGGGTTGTACGCTTTGGACGGCTGCTCCGCCACGGCCCGGGCCGCCGCATGCGCAAACTCGTTGGACTTGCCGACCACGAACGTGTCGAACGTATAGCGCAGATTCAACTGGTGGTCGCTGCTCTCGAAGTCCAGCTTGGCCTGCTTGCCGCTGGCCACAGCTGGCGGCGCCGGTGCCGGTTCTTCTTCCGTGCACACGTATTGCACTTTGATGTTCGGCGTGCCCAGTTCGAGAAACACCGCTTTGACGATGTCTCCGTAAGTCCGCGTCAGCACCTGCCGGAACACCGCGCTGGGAATCTGCACGTACAGCGTTTCGCCCTCCACGCGGTTGAGCCGCGTCGGCTGGAACCACGTCGTAAACGTATTGATGCTCACCCGGGACTTCACGTGCTCCAGAAACTTGTCCCAAGCGTTTGCCACTTCACGCCCTGTTTGTGCTGCCGTCGTCATTGGAGGAGAAAAGAAAACCCCATGCTATTTCCACAGATGTGCAAAAGCTGTGGAAAGCAGTCTTGGTACCGTTCTTTCTTCAGGCTTCGGGATTCTTGCCCGCGCCGGAACGTTCTCGTGTGCCCCTGTTGATCCGCGCGCGGCCCGTCAGGACTTTCCGGCCCACCATCAGCCGCTCTGAGACCGCGCGGGATTGTCTCCGATTGGCTCGCAGGGAGCAAGCGAAAAATGTACGAAGACCCTTCGCGGTGTTCACACGTCATTCACAACTTTTCCACAAGCACTATTCTTGTGCAACGCATCATGGGTGCCGCGTTTTTTGCGGCAAATATTCGCCGAGAAAAAAATCTTGCACAACGTTGGGGCAGCAAGGCCTGAGGAAAACTTCTCTTACTTGGAAATTTTTTTGTCCGGCCGTTCGAATTCGTAGATGCCCAGCGGGTCGCTTCCGATGATCAATCGCTCTTTTTCCACGAGAATTGTGTTAGCTTCCAGCCGCGCTTCCTGTGGCGTGTAAATCTTGTAGCTGGCGCGCCGGTTTCCTTCCGCGTCGAAATGCAACAGCGTGTTGTACAACGCAATCCACACTTCGCCGTTCGCGCGGTCCACGCCCACGGCCGTCAGCGTTCTTTTAAGCGACGGCTGATCGCCCCGCTTCTCCTGTCTTTCGATTTCTTTGCGCGCCGCTTGCGCTGCCGGCCACTCCTCGAGCGCGGTGTACTGAATGTCCTGGCCCGCGTACCCCACGCGGTCGTACTGCCGCACCGTCGGTTCCGGCAGATAGGTGAACGCATAGTAGAGGTGGCCGGTCGCGTCTGTGGCCAACTGCCCGATGTTGAGGTATCGGTTCAGTTCTTGCCGGTCGGCGATGGGTTCCGGATCGCCGAACTCGCGTACATCTCTTCCATTTTTGTCGAACACGATCAGCAGATGTGGCTCGCGCAGCGTCCCGACTGCGACTTCGCCTTCCGGGAGCGCGGCAACAGATACCGGGTTCTTCACCGGGATCGAACGAAGCGGCGCGCCGTCGGCCGAGAAAACCCGCACGACATTTGCGCCTCGATCCGCCACGTAAATCTTCCCCTCGGCGTCCACGTCGCAATCTTCGCCGAAGGCGATCAGTGCCTGCGTGGCATTGGCTCCGCCTGCCGATGGCGGAAGCTCCCCGATGCTCAGAACCTGCTTGCCTGCTCCATCAAACACCGTGAGGCCTGGAGTGGGTGACGCGAGAACGTACATTCGGCCGTCGGCGCCCTTCTTCACTGCCCGCAGCCCCGGGCCGATCGCTGGAAAGAGGCGTTTCTTGGCGATCAGGTCGCCTTCCTCCTGCGCCAAAACGCCGCTGGCGGCGCACGCCAGCAGACACATCACCGCCAGGGCTTTCACTTTGGAACCCACCCTTTTCTCCCCCAATCCTCAGATTACTATGGACGTGGACTGGTTGCCCCGCGTTGCAGCAGCGAGTTGTGCGCTCAAACGCAACGAAACCTCCTCGCATCCTCCACCATGAACAATAGAACACCGCGGGGAAAAGCGGTCCTTGACGATTCCCGGCGAATATGTAGCATAGCCATATATGGCACTCACACCCGATACCGAACTCAAAAAAGGCAACGCCGAGCTTCTCATCCTGGCTCTTCTCGAAGACAAGGCTCGCCACGGCTACGAAATCGGCAAACTCATCGCCGAACGCTCCGAAGGCGTGCTGCGCTTCCATGTGGCTTCGCTCTACCCGCTGCTCTACCGCCTCGAGCGCCGCGGCTGGGTCAAGGGCGAGTGGGAACCCGCGGGTGGCCGCCGGCGCCGCTTTTATCGCCTGACGCCTACGGGGCGAAAAATTTTGGGGGAGCAGCGCACGCGCTGGCGCGCTTTCTCAGGTGCGGTGAATCGCATCGTGGAAGTGAGCGCAGCGCATCACTTCCTGGAGGTCCAACATGCCTGACTGGAAGAAAATCGTCAGTGAAAAGCTCGGCCCTTTGCCGCTGGCCAACGGCCGGCGCGACGAGGTTATCGAAGAGCTGGCCCAGCAACTGGAATCCGCTTACGAGGAAGCACTGGCCCAAGGCATCACGGAACAGGAAGCGCTGGCGCGCAGTCTCGCGCAATTCAAGGATTGGGAAAAGCTGCGCGGCGAACTCTTTCAGTCCGTCGAAGGTACGCGTCTTCCCGTCTGGGAACAGCGCGGTATCTTCTCTCCTCGCCGCTGGCCCGTCTGGGCGACGCTTGCGCTCGCACTGCTCTTTCTCGCAGCACCCGCGTTTCGCCAGGCCCTCGCGATTCTTCCCTTTCCTGGGCATGACGCGATGTTCTCGGCTTCCCGTATTTTTTCCGACCGCGACCTCCGCCGCCTCGAGCAATCCGGCGACAAAGCAAAATACGCACGAGCACTCGCGTTCGTCGCACTCCACAGTCCCAAAGAGGACGACTTACGCGCTGTGAACGCTGCCGAAAAAGCCATCACCCTCGATCCCCAGCTCACCTGGATCAGCGCGCAGGTCAGCCACGCCACCTACATGATTCCCGGCTACGACCCGCATCCCTGGGTCGAACGCCTCAAAGCCTGGGATCCGCAGAACGCTTTTCCCTATCTGCTCGAAGCCAGCGCCAACGTCCACTACTGGGAGCCGCCCTGGTCTAAGTTCAGTGCCGCGACCAACGGCCTTCGTGACGCCCTCGCCGCCGAACCGCGCTGGCGCGGCTCCATGGAAAAAGCCTTTGCCGCGCCGCGCCTCGACTCCTACAACGCGCAGGCCTTCGCCTTGGATCGCCAGGTCCTTCAGGAAAACGGCTTCGACCGTCCCGACATTCTGATGGTCAACACCTGGTCGCAGCCCATTGCGGATCTTCACGCCATCAAGCTCTACGCCGAAGTTTTGTTGCGAGTGGACGGAGAAAACGCCGAGAAAGCCGGCCGCCCCGAAGAGGCTCTCGCCGCTTACCGCACCGTCGCCCAGTTCGGCGAAAAGCTCCAAGCTTCGCACGCAGAACTCATCTTTATGCAGGACGTGCTTGCCAACCGCCTTCAGCAGGAAGCCTACGAAAAAATGATTCCGCTCCTGCGCCGTCAGGGCCGGGCCCAGGAAGCGGCCCTGGCCGCTGCTGCACTCGCCGGCTTCGTCCAGGCCGATCCCGTCAAGCATCTGCCTTCCTTCGCCGCCGAAGGGGTCGCTGCGCGTTCCGCGCGCGTCGTTCTGTTTTCCGGTTTCTTTGTGGCGCTCCTCGCTGCTGTTGCTGCGGCGTGGCTGCTATTTTTACTGGTCTTGAAAGCCAAGCCAAACCTTAGCCGCGTGCTCAATCGCCTCTCGTCCGCGCTTTGCTTCGCGCCGCCTCTGCTGCTCGTGGCCTGCTCAGTGCTTTTTCTTGCCTACTATCCTTACGCGAGGCCTGTCGCGCAGTATGCTTCCGCGGAAGACCTGCGCCAGGGCTTCGCGCCTCTCTTCGAGCACGCTTTTGGATTTATGGACCTGCAGTTCTCAGACGTCTGGCTCGTCCGCATGTTCTGGCCTTCCGTCTGGGGAGCCGTCATCGCCCTCGGCGCCGCGCTCGTTCTCTGGGTGATTGCCCGCCAGCGTCCTGACAAAACGGGCATTGCGTAATTCTCTGGCCGCTTAGTCGATACAGAATCTCAGGCGCTCGATCGAGCGCGCGCGCAGCCGTGCCGCCGCGTTGCGCGGCCCAGCGTCGTCCGTTTCAACCAGCACGCAGTTCATCTGCACGTCGCCCTCGGCAACCTCGAACCGCGCCGGTAGCCCGTCCAGGAACTTCCGGATAATCCCGTTGCGGTCCATCCCAATCACGCCGCCGTGCGGCCCGGTCATTCCCACGTCCGTGATGTACGCCGTGCCTTGCGGAAACACGCGCTCGTCCGCGGTGGCCACGTGCGTGTGCGTCCCCACCACCGCTGTCACGCGCCCGTCCAGGTACCAGCCCATGGCAATCTTCTCGCTCGTCGTTTCCGCGTGCATATCCACCAACACGAACGCCGTGTCCTGCGGCAAACTCTTCAGCAGCTCGTCCGCTTTCCGAAACGGATCGTCGATTGCCGGCAAAAAAACCCTCCCCTGCAGATTCACCACGGCGTATTTCATGCCGTTCTTCGCCGTCCCCACAAACAGCCCGCTGCCCGGGTTGCCGTTCGGGAAATTCGCCGGTCGCAGCAGCCGCGGCTCGTGCGGCATATACTCCAGAATCTCCTTGCGGTCCCAGCTGTGATTGCCGCCGGTGAGCACGTCGATTCCCATCTTCAGCAGCTCTTCGGCAATCCGCGGCGTGATCCCGAACCCCGACGCGGAATTCTCCCCGTTGGCGATCACCAGATCGATCTGCCGCTGCGCCACGATGTCCGCCAGGCGGTCGCGCACGATCTGCCGCCCCGGCGAACCCACGATGTCTCCCACAAACAGTACGCGCATGTTTTTGGTGATAGGTGATTCGTGACTGGTGACTAGTGTCAGAGCTCCCTCGTTGGGACCGAGGTTCCTTCACGAGTCACGAGTCACCACTCACTTTGCTCCGATCCGAAGACCCATCAAAAAGGCGTGACCGTCTAACTCCCATCAGACCGCCTGAAAAAAGAAAGGAGCGGACTGCTTCGCCGTGGGGAGCTAGGCCGTGAACCTCTGAAATAGGTGGGTACCACGAGCCAGCCGTTAGGCTTTCCTGCCCCGCTCGCGGGCCCTCTTCTCGGCTTCCGAAGGGACCCGCCAGCGGGACAGGCCGTGCTCACAGGCTGTCTATCCGCAGCACCCCAGAGATTCGTTACGGTTCAAACGGCTTTCGCGCCCTCACCTGCGTCGAAGTACCGCTCCACCCTCATTCTAGCTCCGCCACCAACCCGCGTCCAACACCACCGCTTGTCCTCCCGAACCCGGTCGCGCTGGCCCCGGTTAGGGGCCGTTTACAAGAATGGCGCGAACGGCGGTGAGGGATCGTGGCAGTGGCTTAAAGATTCGGCACAGTCACTGGGATCAATGTGCCGTCCCGTTTCCCGCATCCTTCTGTTTCTTCGCCCGTGGGAGTAAAATCGCATCCTATTCATGTCATTGGAGGACGCCCTCATGCCTCGTTTTCGTCCCTTGGCTCTCGCGGCGACTTTGCTCGCCACCCTCGCATCCACGGCGCTTCGCGCTGGCACTCCGCCACCCGCGCACTCCGACCAACTGGGCAAGGTCAACTTTCCCACCTCCTGCTCCGCCGCCGTGCAGCCCACTATCGAGAAAGCGGTCGCCCTCCTGCACTCCTTCCAATACCAGGAATCCGAACAAACTTTCGCCGACGCCGCCACGCGCGAACCCAAGTGCGCCATGGCCCACTGGGGCAAAGCCATGGCTCTCTATCATCAGCTCTGGGATTTCCCCGACGACAAGACCCTAAAGGAAGGCCGCAAGGACGTCGACCAGGCGCGCAAGCAGCACAACATCACCTGGCGCGAACAAGGTTTCCTTGACGCCGTCGCCGCGTTCTTTCAGAAACACAAACTCTCACACGCCGATCGCACTCGCGCCTACTCCTCTTCGCTCGAAAAATTCTTCGCCGCCAATCCCGGCGACGCCGAAATCGGCTCCTTCTACGCCCTCTCACTCGTCTCCCTGGCCGACGAAGACGTCGACACCATGGCCAACCTCAAAAAAGCCATCTCCATCCTCGATCCGCTTCTCAAGCAATACCCCGATCATCCCGGCGTCGCGCATTACCTCATCCACGCCGCCGACCGCCCCGAGCTCGCCGCTCAGGGCCTCGAAGCCGCCCGCCGATACGCGGCCATCGCACCAGACTCTTCTCACGCGATCCACATGCCCTCGCACATCTTCGTGCGTCTCGGCCTCTGGCAGGAATCCATCGCCTCCAATATCGCGGCCAACGCTGCCGGTGCCCATGCCGCGGAAATGCACACCGCCGAATCGCATTACCAGACGCACGCCATGGACTTCCTCAGCTACTCGTATCTCCAGAGCGGCCAAGAAGCGAAAGCCCGCGAAGTCATCGAGCACGCCGACCACGTCGTCGGCGCCAGCCCGGAAGCCAAATCTGACGACCACGCTTATCTCGCCGCGCGCACGGCTCTCGAACTACATCGCTGGAAGGAAGCTGCGAACTTGCCCATCCCCGCTATCCGCCGCCAATGGCTGGACACCACCTACTGGGCCCGCGCCATTGGCGCGGCCCGCAGCGGCGACATTCCCGCCGCCGAAGCCGCCCTCAAGGAACTCACGGCTCTCGTCGCCGAGCGCGAGAAGCGCTCCGTCAAGCTTGGCTATGGCGCGTCCACGGAGAAAGCTTCCGACTTGCGCGAAGCCGAAGCCTGGCTGGCCTTCGCCAAAGGCAACTCCGACGTGGCCCTCACCGAACTGCGCGCCGCCGCCGACCATCAGGACAAAAACGGCGGCGAATCCGTCGGCATCCCCGCGCGCGAAATGCTCGCGGACATGCTCTTCGAGCTCCAGAGTCCCGCCGACGCACTCGCCGAATACCAGGCCGCCCTCAAAAACTCTCCCAACCGCTTCGACGGTTTGTGGGGAGCCGCTCGCGCTGCCCAGGCGCTCGGCGACTCCACCGCCGCGCAGTCCTTCTACGCGAAGCTCGCCGCCGTCTGCGCCCCCGGCGCCGACCGCCCCGAACTCGCCGAAGCCAAAACCTATCTCGCCCAGAAGTAGCGCCTCCGGGCCAGGCTTCTCTAGTTGAAGATTTAGTGGGGGAAGGGGGCACCCCGCACTTTGTAAGGATTTGAAAACAAAATAGTTACAAACTGCACTGTTGTAAATGTATGAAACCAAAGGAGTTCGAAATCTGAGGGCGACGCGGGGGCAAGTTCGTAAGTCGTTGAAAATGGGTGGGAGCAGGATACGATGGGTGGCGAGCAAAAGGAGTGGTGGGGGAGGTCGGCGAGGGGCTGAAGGGGCGAGACGGGGAGGGCTGGAGCGTCCGATTCATGCCAGATAGTAGCGTGATTCTGTTAAGATAACGAATAGTACTTATATTTAGAGAGAAGGAAGCTTCTGGTTCGAACAGGCGCGTAAGGAGAAGAAAACAAAGGGGTAGAGTTCACTGGGGGCGGTGGACGCAGGATGCGGCTGCCGCTCCTGCTAGGTGGTGCCACCCCATTCGCATATACTTTCTTCGCGAGCGGGGCAACCAAACCAGGCTGCTCCGCTACTTATTTGCTTTTGGGTCGACACTTGCGAATTCTTTCATTATTGGCATTGTCGTTCATCGCGGGCTGTGTTTCCTCTCAATCCGCGAGCGCGCAGAATCCCGCTTCTCCTCCGGAAGCTTCACCAACACCGGTGCAACCCGACGTGGACCCGCAGAGCCAGAACCCGCCTCCGCCCCAAACTCCGGCTCCCGCCCCAGATTCCTCGCAATCCGCGGACAAACCTGCCGGCCAGGACACCGCTCAACCCGGGCAGCAGCCCAAGCGCATTCTCGGCGTCATGCCCAATTTCCGCGCGGTCAGCGCCGGTGCTATTCCTCCTCCTCCCACTTCCAAGGAAGCCTTTGTCATCGCCACGAAAAACTCCTTCGACTACTCCTCCTTCATCTTTGTTGGTTTGACGTCCATGATAGCCGAGGGCTCCGATGCTCACGCGCAACTGGGGAAAGGAGTGGCTGGATTTGGAAGATATTACTGGCGCGGCTTCCTGGACAAAACCGATGGGAACTACCTCGTCATCTGGGCCCTGCCGACCGTGTTTCACCAGGACGAGCGCTACTACGCGATGGGCAAGGGCGGTTTCGTGAAGCGTTTTACTTACTCGGTCTCACGCATTCTTATCACCCCAAACTATGCGGGGCACAACAGCTTCAATGCTTCCGAACTGCTCGGCCGCGGCATGGCTCAGGCCGTTTCCATCTCCTACTATCCGAGCAAGACCCGCACCTTTGGCGCTATCAGCGCCAAATACGGGTATGCGTTGCTGCGCGATGCCTCCACGAACGCCTTCCGCGAATTCTGGCCGGACATCGCCATTCACGTGCTCCACCGTCATCCCTAGACTTGCTTCAGGCAACACATCGCCGCTCTTCCGGGCGTCATCTTCGTTCTGGGCTGCGGCCAACGGTTTTGCCCTCGTACAGCCGTCCGGCGTTTTCGTGCAAGGCCGACAGCACCGAGCCCAGCCGGTTGAGGTCATCGCTATGGATCCCGGAAAGGAATTCCTCGCGCACTTGCTCGAACGTCCGTTTCAGCGTCGGCACGGCGTTCGAGTGAGGGAAAGAAAATCAGGCAGCGGGAGGTGCGCGGGAAGAGCGATGGAGAGCAAATGAATCGCTCGGCGCCGCATGCTGCGGGAGCGACGAGTACCTTGTGGCGAGTTCCGGAGTGCTGCTGAGGTCCAGCCGCGCAGCGGCCAGCGCCGGCATGTGCAGCGCCTGGCAGATGTGGCAGGCGGGGTCCGGCCCGTTGGGGTGCTGGTGAAAAACCGCGCCGCCGGCGGCAAAATACAGCAGCGCCGCGCAGTCCAGTATGGCCAAGCCGCGCCGCACGACTCTGCGCGTCAGGATGGAGCGCTCGTTCATGTAATTCCTTTTCAATGTAGCACCGCACTTAAGGCGAGTCGAGGCAGAGTGTCGAAAAAAGTGCACTTACCGGTCTGCTTTGCTTGACCCCGCAACCATTCCGTCCTAAGCTTCGTCTAAGGAACCACATGCACAGTAGGGCTCAGCGGATCCGCCTTTTGGCGTTGCTCCTGGGGGTTCTTTTCCTCGGGGCGCAGTTCCATTTCTGCGCGGATTCCTCTGCCTCTCCCTCGGGTTCGCATGTCTGTCCGGTCTGCTCGGCTGTCGGTTCGGTCGTTGCCACTTCTTCGCCGAGCATTGCCGTTATCCCGGTTTCGAACCGGCTGGAAATTGCACCGTTAGTTCTTTCGATTTTCTCCGCTGTTCCGCGCGCCATCTCTCCGCGCGCGCCTCCCGCTCTCTAATCCTGCTCCGTTATCCCTGGGCGTTCCCTTTCTAGATTGCTAGATGTCCCGTCTTTGGCGGGACGCGCAAGGAGTACCTACTTGAGAATCGAATTCGCATTGGGCCTGGCGCTCTTGGCCATCCCAGCGATCACTTTGGCGCAGCAGAATCCTCCTGCTCTGCCAACTCCGCCACCGTCGCCCAGGGCAACGGCGGCCACGCCTCCGGCCGCGCGCATTTCCATTGAGGAGGCCATTCGCCTGGCGTTGCAGCACAATCACGCACTGCAGGCGGCGCGCTCGACGATTCTGCAATCCCAGGCGCTGGAGACCACTGCCAATCTGCGGCCCAATCCCACGCTCTCCTGGGACGCGCAATTCCTGCCGATTTTCGAGCCCAGCAAGTTCACCGCGGATTACATCGACAATCAGGCGCAGTTCGACTTGGGCATCGGTTACACGTTTGAAATCGGCAAGAAACGCCAGCATCGCCTACAAGCCGCCAGGGACGTTACCGCGGCCACGCAATCCACCGTTGCCGACAACGAACGCCAGCTCGTCTTCAACGTAGGACAGCAGTTCGTCGCCGCGCTTCTGGCGGAGTCCACCATGGAATTCA
This sequence comes from uncultured Acidobacteriaceae bacterium, assembly GCA_964524985.1. Lineage (GTDB taxonomy): Bacteria > Acidobacteriota > Terriglobia > Acidiferrales > UBA7541 > Acidiferrum. Next base: position 133,731 of record CAZGFL010000086.1, on the reverse strand, counting down.
CGCAGCAGGACCTCGACAGCTTCCAGAAGACCGTGGACATCATGGAGACGCGCTACAAGGCCGGCGCGACAAGCGAAGGCGACCTGCTGAAGGTCAAACTGCAATTGCTGCAATTCCAGAATGATTATTTGGCCGCGAAGCTCGCCAGAGTGCAGGCGCTGGCGGCCTTGCGCCAGTTCCTCGGCTTCGAATCCGTTCCCGATGGCTTCGACGTCGAAGGCACGCTGGACTATCAAGCGGTACACGGCAACATGGACGACCTGAAGGCGCTGGCGCTGCGCACGCGGCCCGACTTGCGGGCGGCCCAGCTCAACGTGACGGCGGCGAAGAGCGCGGAGCTGCTGGCGGAGGCTAACGTGAAGCGCGACCTGGGCACCAGCTTCAACTACTCGCACCTAGGAGCGACCAACACGGGCGCGTTTTTCTTCAACATTCAGCTGCCGATTTTTGACCGCAACCAAGGCGAGGTGGCGCGCACCAGGCACGTCATCACGCAAAACCAGGAGCTGGCCAACGAGACGACCCAGCAGGTGTTCACCGACGTGGTCAATGCTTATGAAAACCTGCGCACCAGCGAGCAGATCGTGCAGCTCTACCAGGGCGGATACGTCGAGCAGGCCACCAAGTCGCGCGACATCAGCGAGTACGCTTACCAGCGCGGGGCTGCCAGCCTGCTCGACTTTCTCGACGCGGAACGCACTTACCGCTCCAACCAACTTGCCTATCGCCAGGCGCTGGCCACCTACATGACGGCGCTCGAGCAGATGCGCCAAGCCGTGGGAACGAGGAGTTTGCCATGACCAGAAACACGACAAGAATTCTGTTGCAGACGTCCCTATTCTCGGCTGCTGCCATCGCGGCCGCGCTGGCGCTCGCGGGCTGCAGCGCCGGCCCCGCTCAGTCCGAATCCAAGATGACTTCCTACTCTTCGACGGAGTCCAAGGCGGACACGGCGCAGCTGTTCAGCGTTCCGCAAGACCAGATGGCGCACGTCCAGGTCGTCGCGGTGGAAAAAACCAAGCTGACCCGCAAGCTGCGGCTCACCGGAAACGTCACGTACAACGCGTTCAAGACCACTCCGGTGTTTAGCGCGATTGGCGGACCGGTGCATGAAATCCTGGTGACACCCGGAGAAACGGTGCATGCTGGGCAGGCGCTGCTCACCGTCAACAGCCCGGACTATTCGGCCGCCCGCTCCGCGTACCTCAAGGCGCGCGACGCCTTCTTCCTGGCGGACAAGATTTATGTGCGTTCGAAGGATCTCTACGCACATGGGGCCATCGCCGAAGCCGACCTGCAGGCAGCCGAGTCCGGCCGTACGCAGGCGCAAGCCGACCTGCAATCAAGCGAGGACATGCTGCGCTCCCTGGGCATCAACGATCCCGAAGCTTTGATTAAGAATCCTCCCAAGACCACCTTGCAGATTCCGGTGCCAGCTCCGGTTGCCGGCGTGATTGTCGAGCGCCTGGTCGGTCCCGGCCAGTTGCTTCAGGCGGGAGCGACACAGGTTTTCACGATTTCGGACATGAGCACGGTCTGGGTGCTCGTCAACGTTTATCAGAGCGACGTCGCGTTCGTGCACGCCGGCGATTCCGTGGATATCAGCACGGATACCTATCCCGAAATTTTTCACGGCAAAATCTCTTACATCGCGCCGGCGCTCGATCCCAACACGCGCACGCTCCAGGCGCGCATCGTCACCGGCAATCCCGGCAACAAACTTAAAAAGGACATGTACGTCAGCGCTGTGCTGCAGTCCGGCCTGATTCGCGACGCGCTTACGGTTCCGGACGCCGCGGTTCTTCGCGACACGGAAAACATGCCATTCGTTTACGTGCAGTCCGGCGCCGACAAGTTCGCCCGGCGGCTGGTGAAAATTGGCGACAGCGAAGGCGGACGAACGCAAATTACGGATGGCTTGAAAGAAGGCGAGCGCCTCGTCGCTGACGGCAGCCTGTTCCTGCAATTCAAGAATTCTTTGCAGCACTAAAACGGAGCGGCGAGAGAACTTAGATGATCCATCGCATTGTCCAGTTCGCCCTGCAGCAGCGATTCCTCGTGCTCGTTGTTACGGTGCTGATCATCTTTGCCGGCGCCGTGTCGTTTCAGCGCATGCCGGTGGACGCCTACCCCGATCTTTCGCCGCCGATGGTGGAGTTGATCACGCAATGGCCCGGCCACGCCGCGGAGGAAGTGGAACGGCTGACCACGTTGCCGCTGGAATTGGCCATGAACGGAACGCCGAACCTTCAGGTCATGCGCTCCATCTCTTTGTATGGGCTTTCGGATGTACGCCTGACTTTCGAAGAAAACGTGGATCCATATTTCGCGCGGCAAGTAGTGTTCGAAAGGCTGAGCGACGCGCAGCTTCCGACGGGTGTTACACCCAGTATGGCGCCGCTGTTCAGCCCCAGCGGCCTCGTCTACCGCTATGTCATCGAGAGCCCGGACCGCACACCCACCGAGCTGCACACCTACGAAGATTGGATCATCGAGCGCGCCTACAAAAGCGTTCCTGGAGTCGCGGACGATTCGGGCTTTGGCGGTCCGACGATGCAGTACCACGTGCTGCTCGACCCTGCAAAACTCTACAACTACCACTTGCCCGTCGTGCAAGTCTTGAACGCGCTGAATGCCAACAATTCCAACACCGGCGGCGGCTTTTACACGCAGGGTGGGCAGTTTTATTACGTGCGCGGGCTGGGTCTGGTGAAAACGACCCAGGACATAGGCGAAATCGTTGTGGGCAGCGCGAACGGCGTGCCTATTCGCGTGAAAGACATCGGACACGTGGAAATCGGACACGCGCCGCGGCTGGGCATCTTTGGGTTTCAAGACAAGCAGAAGAACGACGACGACGCGGTGGAAGGCGTCATTCTGATGCGGCGCGGCGAGCAGACACAAAACGTCCTTGCCGGAGTCGAAAAAAAAACCGAAGAGCTGAATCGCGGGACGCTTCCTCCGGACGTGAAGGTGCGCCCGTACTACGATCGCAGCGACCTCGTGCGCGTGACCACGGATACGGTCGAGGGGAATCTTCTGCGCGGCATGGGTTTCGTTCTCATTGTCCTAGTTTTTTTCCTCGTTAGCGTCCGCGCCGCGGTTATCACGGCGCTGACGATTCCGCTGGCGCTGCTCTTCGCGTTCATCTTCCTCCATCTGACCGGCGAAGCCGCCAATCTTCTCTCCATCGGCGCCATCGACTTCGGCATCATCATCGACGGCACCATCGTTATGGTGGAGAACATTTACCGTGAACTTGGCCTGCGCAAGGGCCAAGACTACCAACTCAGCGAAGTCATCCTGGCCGCGGCTCGCGACGTGGACCGCCCCATTTTCTATTCCGTCGCGGTCATCATCGCAGGCTACATTCCCATCTATGCGCTGCGGGGGCCCGCGGGCATGCTGTTTCATCCCATGGCGGACACCATGTCCTTCGCGCTCCTTGGCGCGCTGCTCTTCACGCTCACGCTCGTTCCGGTGCTTGCCGCTTACTGGTTCAGACGCGGCGTGGTGGACAAGGAGAATCGCGCCTACGAGTGGGTCAAGAATGAATATGGCTCGGAGCTCAGGTGGTGCTTGGCCCGGCCCAAACTGACGATGCTGCTCGCCACGCTAGTCTTTGGTGCTGCGCTCCTGCTCATTCCCTTGATCGGCGGAGAATTCATGCCCCACCTGGACGAAGGTGCGCTGTGGGTTCGCGCAACGATGCCGTACACAATCTCGTTTGAGGAAGCGGCCAAGTTTGCGCCGCAGGTCCGCGCCCTGCTGAATCAGTATCCGATGGTGACGGTAGTCGGCTCAGAACTGGGCCGCCCCGACGACGGCACCGACCCGACGGGCTTCTTCAACTGCGAGTTCTACGTTGGTTTGAAGCCGTACGACGATGCTTCCTGGAAGAAGAGTCCAGTCCATTCCAAGGAACAACTCATCGTCGATGTGCAGAAGAAACTGGAAAGCTATCCGGGCGTCATCTTCAACTACACGCAGCCCGCCGAAGATGCGGTGGACGAAGCGCTGACGGGACTGAAAAGCGCGCTGGCAGTGAAAATCTTCGGTCCCGACCTGGATGTTCTCGAGAAAAAGGCCGTCGAAATCCGCAACGTGCTCGATAAGACGCTGGGCTTCACGGAACTGACGGTCGTGCGTGAACTAGGGCAGCCCAGCCTGATCGTGGACGCGGACCGCGCGAAAATTGCGCGCTACGGGATCAATGTGGCCGATGTCGAGGCCGTCGTGCAGGCTGCCGTCGGCGGGCAAGCCGCGACGCAGGTGATTCAGGGAGAAAAGCTGTTCGACCTGATCGTGCGCATGGAGCCGCAATTCCGCTCGAGCGCGCGGCAGATCGGCGATCTACTCGTGCCCGCGCCCGCGGGGCAGCAGATTCCGCTCTCGGAGCTCGCCACGATTAAGGAAAGTACCGGTGCGTCCTTCATCTATCGCGAAAACAATTCACGGTACATCGGCATTCAGTTTTCGATTGAAGGGCGCAATCTCGAGGGCATAGTTAACGCGGGGCAGGCGGCGGTGGCCAAGTCCGTGAGAATTCCGGATGGCTACAGGCTCGATTGGGGCGGCGAGTACAGCGAGCTGCTGGAGGCAAAAGCGCAGCTCTACATCATTGGCCCGCTTGCGGTTCTGCTCATCTTCATGATCCTATTCGCCCTATATGGCAATTTGAAGTTTCCCTGGACCGTGGTGCTCAGTGTAGTGCTCACCGAGCCTGTCGGGGCGCTTCTGGCTTTGAAGCTTACGCATACGCCCTTCAGCGTTTCATCGATTCTGGGGCTAATCGTGCTGATGGGTGTATCGGTGGAAACGGCCATCATCGACGTCTCCTATATCAATAAGCTGCGCCTCGAAGGCCGGGACATTGCCACCGCGACCTTCGAGGGCTCACTCGTGCGCCTGCGGCCCATCATGATGACCGCGCTGGTGGCTTGTCTCGGCCTGCTGCCCGCGGCGCTTTCCACGGGCGTTGGCTCGGATTCGCAAAAGCCCTTCGCAATCGTTATCGTCGCGGGGCTCATCTCGCGCCTCTTCCTTGGCCGCATCGTCAGCCCAGTCCTGTACCAAATGGTCGCGCGCGAAGGGGACGTGTTGAAGGTCTAGCGGATCTTGAGCTCTCGATAGAGGTAAGATTCAGCGATGTTCCTTAGACCATGGTCTAGGAGGAGTCGAGCCGGGATTCCTCGCTTCGCCTGCCTACGGCAGGCTGGCTCGGAAAGACGAGATAATCAGGTTGCCGCCTATTTTGGCGCGGGCTGCGCGGTCGGCGGCAGAATCCCGTTCAGCCGCAGGTAAACTGCCTGCGCTCCATAGTGGTCGTACCAGTCGTCACTCAAAATGATCATGACCGCGGCGCGCGAGAACGGCCGGTTGCCGAACAGCATCATCTGGTCGCCAAGCTTGGAATCGTCAACTTTCTCAAGCGCGGATGCGCAGTAGTCGAACGAAGCCTTCAGCGCCGCCACCAGTTTGTCTTTCCCGTCCGTTTCCGTAGTTTTCACTTCCGGCGCGGCCATTCCGGAAATCTTCGAGCACAGGTTGTTGTTGGACTGCGCGATGTGCATCACCAGGTGGCCGAAGGAATTCATCTCTGGCGTGGGTCTGAAGCCATATTTTTCCGCGGGCATGGCTTCGGCGGCCGCCACCATGTTCTTGGAGAAACGTGGAAGCTGATTCTTCACCGCGCCGCTGACGGGGCTTTCGACTGTTCCCAGCTTGGCCATTTCCTGCGCGTCGGTCGGCGTTTTCGCTTGTGCTGCGCCAGGCGCGGGCGCTGCCTGCGCGTTGCCTCGCTGAGCCAAAACGCTCCCCGCTGTGAACATTGCCGCTAACGCGATCCATCCGCATCTTCTCGAATTCATCTCTCGCCTCCTCGCTTCCTGCTCGCCAGTGCGTTCGCCAGAATACTCCCAGCCCCCTCAGACAACAACCTGGTTTCTTCGCCGGGCCTAGCCGAGGAATTTCGTCAGTGGTTCCCAGTAGTTGCCTTTCCATCCTTCGACAAGATGCTGGGCTGTACCTTGCGGGAAGCCGGTGTGGTCAAAGATGAGTCTTGTGCCCGCGCTTTGCTCGGTGAGCACAAACTTCGCAATCGAGTAGGCGCCGGGATCCCAGCTGCCCGCGCGCCAGACCTGGACTATTCTTTCATTGGGCACGAGTTCGATGTGGCGTCCGGTAACGTAACCGCCAAAGAGAGAAAAAGTGCCGCCTGCCTCGCGGCTGATCTGGGTGGGTTTCCCGGCCGGAGCCATGCCCGACTGCATAGCCGCGCTCAGCTTCACCACCTTGTCGAATTGCTGGGCGTCCGTAAGCGCCTCGTAGACGCGTTTCCGGCTGGCGTTGAAAACCACTTCCTGATGGATGGCTTCGCACGTGTGGGTAATTTCTTCGTCGGCGTTAGCCGCGGCTTCCATCGGACCCAGCGCCAGACTGCCGAAGACGCCTGCAGCGCCGAGAATGATCTGTCTCCGCGTAGTTGCATTGCCAAGCATTGCTAGGTTCTGTTGGTCGTTCACGATTTTCTCCTTCATTTTCGATTGCGTCGGTTCCATCGTACGCAGCGTCTGCATGGGAACACGAAAGCAAAATATGTTCAAAATAATATTTTGCTAGGCAGTAGCCGCTCTTGGGGACATACTCCTTCTCCCATCCCCGGAGGAGGTCCTGTGCCTTACCCTAAGGGTCACCGCGCGGAAGTAAAGCGAAGAATCATCGACAGTGCGCGCCGCCAGTTCAACCGGCACGGTTTTGAAAGGGTTTCCATTCAGCAGATTATGGCGGCGGCCGGGCTCACCCAGGGCGGGTTCTACAGCTATTTCGGGAGCAAAAGCGATCTCTATGCCGAGGTCCTCGGGTGCTTCTTCACCGACCCCAACTGGAAAAGTTGCTGGGAGGGCGTGCACGTGGATCTGTCGTCTACGGACGTGGGCCCGCAGGTGGTGCGCGCCTATCTTTCGCGGCAGCACTATGAGGATGTCGAAAATTCCTGCCCGATGGTGGCTTTGCCTTCGGACGTGGCGCGTAGCGGCGTCACGGCCAAGCGCGCCTTTGAAACCGTGTTCAAGGCCATGGTCAGCGTGCTGGAGCGCAGCCTGGTGGACAAAAAAGGTCCTCGCCGCGCCAAGGCGCAGGCTATCGCGGCGTTATGCATTGGGGGATTGGTGGTCGCGCGAACGATGGTCGAGCGTTCGTTTGCGGACGATTTGCGCAGCTCCTGTACCGCCATGGCGCTTGCTCTTGGTGGCTGGGAAAAGCGTGCCAAAGCAGCTGCGCGATAATTCTGCGACCGTATCGATTTTGATTTATGCTTTGCCGTTTGATTTCTTCGCCGGAGGTTGCCCGTGATTCGCCGTTCTCACGTCTTTCCGTTTGCACTTGCCGCGCTCGCCGCTTCTCTGTATCCGAGTTTCGCCGCAGCGCAACAATTTCCCGAATCCACCTATCAGGAATTGCGCTGGCGCATGATCGGCCCCACACGCGGCGGCCGCACGCGCGCCGCCTGCGGCGTGCCCAGCCAGCCCAATGTTTTTTACATGGGCGCGGTGAACGGCGGCGTCTGGAAGTCCGACGATTACGGCCGCACCTGGAATCCCATTTTTGATGGCCAGCCCACGCAGTCCATCGGCGCGATTGCCGTCGCTCCCTCCGATCCCAACATTATTTACGTTGCCAGCGGAGAAGGTCTCGCGCGGCCGGATCTTTCCGTCGGCGACGGCATCTACAAATCCACGGACGCTGGAAAAACGTGGACGCATCTGGGGCTGCGTAACTCGCAGGGCATCCCGGCGCTGGCGGTCGATCCTCACAATCCGAATCGTGTTTTTGCGGCGGCGCTCGGCCATCCTTACGGGGCGAATGACGAGCGCGGCATTTATTTGTCGACGGACGGCGGGGAGAATTGGCAGAGAGTTCTCTCGAAAGACGCCAACGTCGGCGGCTCGGACGTGGAAATCGATCCGTCAAGCGCCGATGTTGTGTACGCGTCACTGTGGGAAGTGCGTCTCGGGCCCTGGGAAGACGGGAATCAATACAGCGGGACGGGCGGCGGCTTGTTCAAATCCACGGATGGTGGAAAGACCTGGCGGCAGCTCGCAAACGGCTTGCCGAAAGGCATCATCCAGGTGGACGTGGCCATTGCGGCGAGCCAGACGAGCCGACTCTATGCTTCCGTGGCGACGAACGAACCGAGCGTCGGCATTTACCGCTCCGACGATGCTGGCGAAAACTGGACGCGCATCACGACCGATCCGAGGCCGGCGCTGCGCATCGGCGGCGGCGATTTGCCGGTTCCGCGCGTCGATCCGAAGAATCCAGATGTGGTCTACAGCGCGAGCATTGTCACGATGCGTTCGACGGACGGCGGAAAGACGTGGACCAGCCTGCGCGGCGCGCCAGGCGGGGACGACTACCAAAATCTGTGGATCAATCCGAATTCGCCGAACATCATTCTGCTCGTGAGCGATCAGGGAGCGCTCGTCAGCGCCAACTCCGGCCAGACGTGGAGCTCCTGGTACAACCAGGCGACCGGCCAGCTCTATCACGTTCAAACCTCGAATTCGTTTCCGTATCTCGTTTGCAGTGGACAGCAGGATAGCGGTTCGGTGTGCGTCTCGAGCCGCGGCAACGACGGCGAAATCACGTTTCGCGACTGGCATCCGGTGGGCGTCATCGAATATGGCTACGCTGCGCCTGATCCGCTGAATCCCGACATCGTCTACGGCGCAGGCCGCCGCGAAGTGTCCAAGTTTTCGCTTTCCACCGGGCAATTCCAGAACGTGACGCCCATGCCTGCCGCGGATCCCAAGTACCGCGCGGACCGGACGCAGCCAATCCTGTTTTCGCCCGTCGATCCGCACATTCTCTATACGACGTCCAACTTTCTGTTCAAGACCACGGACGGTGGCCAGACCTGGCAGACCATCAGCTCGGACCTCGCCCGCGAGCACAATGGCATTCCAGCAAGCCTCGGTGAGAAAGCCGCCAAGGATCCCAACGCGGAGAAAATTCGCGGCGTGATCTATGCGCTCGCTCCTTCGTTCAAAAATGTGAACACCATCTGGGCGGGCACCGACGACGGCCTCCTCTGGAACACGCGCGACGGCGGCGCCAACTGGAAAAACATCACGCCTCCCGAGCTCACTCCCTGGAGCAAAGTCACCCAGCTTGCCGCCTCGCATTTCGATGACGAAACGGCTTACGCTTCTGTCAGCCGGTTCCGCATTGACGATTTGCGTCCGCACATTTATCGCACGCACGACGGCGGCAAGTCCTGGAAGCTGATTATCGGGGGCCTGCCCGACAACGCGCCCGTCGATGCGGTGCGCGAAGATCCGGTCCGCAAAGGTTTACTCTTCGCCGGAACCGAAACGAGCGTGTGGGTTTCTTTCGATGACGGCGACCACTGGCAGTCCCTCCAGCTCAACCTGCCGCACACGTCGATGCGCGACCTGTGGATTCACGATGATGATTTGATTGTATCGACCCACGGGCGGTCGTTCTGGATCCTTGACGATATCACTCCACTGCGACAAGTCAGCGAAAGCGTCGCCAGGTCCGAAGCTCACCTTTTCAAGCCCGCGGTTGCCTACCGCGTGCGCCGCGACACCAATCCCGACACACCGATTCCGCCCGATGAGCCCACGGCACAGAATCCTCTTGACGGTGCAATCATCGATTATTTTCTTGCGCGACCTGCAACCGGGGACGTATCACTCGGAATTGCCGATGCTCAGGGCAAGCTCGTGCGCAAATTTTCGAGCGCCGATAAACCGGAGATCACGCCAGAAGACTTGGCTAAGGAATTGATCCCGCAGTATTGGATTCGCATGCCCAAGACGCTTTCCGCTGCCGCGGGCATGCACCGATGGGTCTGGGATCTGCACTATCCTGCGCCGCGCTCCACGCGCTCGGACTTTCCCATCTCCGCGATTCCCGGCGACACGCCGCGCTCGCCGCAAGGTCCCATGGCGGCTCCCGGCCAGTACGTCATTCGCCTCACCGTCAATGGACACACGTTCAGCGAGCCTCTCACCGTCAAAATGGATCCGCGCGTGAAAACAACGCAGGAAGGATTAGCGCTGGAGTTCGAGAAACAGCGGCTTCTTGCGCGAATGATGACTCAGAATACCGAAGCCCTCACGCAAGCCCGCGCGCTCCGCGAGCAAATTCAGAAGCTGACCGGCAAAACTTCGGGCGCGCCCGCAGACAACGCCGCAAACTCTTCCGCCGCCAAAATCTCCGGCCCGCTCGCCGACGGCGTCTCCGTTTTCGACAAAAAGCTTTCCGGCATTCTTGGGGCAGGCGGTTTTGGCGCGGCCCCTTCGGCCACGCCCACACTCAGCCGCACGAGCGGCGCCATTGACACTCTATACGGTGAGCTGGACCGCTCCGACGCAGCGCCGACGGCCGCCCAGGTCGCGGCCATTGAGGCGACCGAAAAGGATTTCGCCACCGTGCTGAAACTCTGGCAGGAGTTGCAATCCAACGATCTTCCGGCACTCAATCGCCAACTCAAAGCCGCAGGGCTCACGGAACTGAAGGTTGCCGCGACTGTCCGCGCATCGAGCGAAGAGGGCGGCGACGACATCGAATAGCCGGACGCGTTTCTTGGAGCGCAGCTAGGCGAGATTCTTCAGCGTCTTTTCGATCAGCCCCTTTGTGCCTTCGTACGGGTCGCCCGGGCTGTCCCACTCCATCGAGAAAAAGCCGCGGTAAGCGTGATTCTTGGCGATGCCGAAAGTTCTCGGCAAATCCACGTGCGCGATTTTTTCTTTCCCGTCACCCACTTCCAGGTCTTTTACGTGAGAAATGTTGTAGGCATGCCCGAACATGGCGTCAATTCCGCGGTAGGCGTACTCCTCTTCGAAGGCGGCCAGCGTGTTGGCGAAGTCCGGCAGCGCGTGCAGCCAGGGGCTGTTCACTTTCTCCAGCACCTTGACCAGGAAAAAAGGATCCTCGCTCTTGGGATTGTCGTTTTCCAGGTTCACGACAATGTTTTTCGACGCGCCGTATTCAGCCACGCTCTTCAAACTTTCTGCAGCGCGGTCCACGTCCGGCTGCGAGTCGCTGTCGGGTGGAATGTTGGTCCGCACGCTCGGGGATCCAATCGCCACGGCCGCATCAATCCATTGTTTGCTGAAGGCAAACGCTTTTTCGCGCTCAGCGGCGTCCGCGGCGTAGGGGCTGTGCCGGCCGTCGACGGCGACGTTTACGATCGCGCCGCCCGCCCGTGCCACTCCCGCGCGCAGTTCCTCGAGATAGCGCATTTCCAGCGACAGGAAATGCTCGCTCCACGGCTCGATCTTCTTGATGTTGAATTTCGCGCTGACGTGCGCGGCAAACTCGCGCAGCTCCATCTTCCCGCCGCCCGGCTTGTCTTCACGCCCGGCGACAAATTCGCGGAACGGGTATGACGCGATCGCAATGCGCTCTCGCGCTTGCGACGGAAAGGGGATGTGCGGCCCGCGGTCCGCTGCGAAGGCGGCTCGAACAGTCGGCCAAAGCAGCACCCCGGCCGCGGAACCCGCGGCCTGCCCGAGAAACCGTCTTCGTGTAGGATTTGCCAAAGCAGCGGCAGTCTATCAAACTCGTTCTTTCCGCGGCTAGCGCCGGGGGCCTAGAGTTGCGCGCGCTCGGACGGGAGCGGATTCTCCACCGGGTAACTTGGGCCGAGCGGTGACGCGCGGACGAAGAAGCGTTGCGGAGAGCGCGGGCTCCGGCCAAACGGATAGCAAGTGACCAGCGTCAAGGCATCGTCTGAAGTGGGTGCGAGCAGACTCGCATCTTCGGGCGTCACGATCTGAATCTGGCCCACAGTGTAGATTCGGCGGCGGAGTCTGTGGCTGCGCGCGTCGAACCATTGGATCTCGATTTCGTCCGCAAGCGCCACTGCTTCGAGCGGCCGGAACCAACTGGTGCGGTGCCCGGCGAACTGGAGATTTCCGGGCTCACCCAAGTTGGCTCCGCTGAAGAGCCGTGCAGGACCAAACGCCAGCGTGCGGGGAGTCGCGCCCTCCAGAACAATCTCGTCGTAGCCCAGCCGCGGAATGCGCAAGCGCGCCACCGGATACGTATCGGCCCAGGACCACGGCGGATGCGGCTTGCCATCCCGCAGGCTGTATTCCCACGCTCGATGGATCAGGATGCCAGCCAGTTCCGCCTTGGCATGCAGATACACCGCGCGGCTGGTGAGACAGCATCCTGCAACCAGCGTGAGCGTAATCGCGATGCGCAGCAGCTTCATGAAGCGGCCTCCGTTTTGCGCGTCAGTAGCCGCAATACCAAGATCGCCGCAAGGCTGATCAGCAGAAGCACCACGCCCAGCGCTTCGAGAAAAGCATCCGCCGTGCCGGTAGCCGGCGCGCCAAACACCTTCTCCATTTGCATGCCTGCGGGCAGCTCCGTGGGCACTGCAACTTGCGTTGATTCACCGCCGACATTTGCGATGGTTTCTTCCACGGCCACCAGGGAGGTGAAGCGCGTCACCAGCCGATAGCGGATCGCGTGCGCGATCAAGCTGGTGCGAATGCTCCCTCGCGCGTCTTCATCCGCCGTGCGCCAGCGGTCCATCCAGTCCTCGACGCATTGTCTCGCCCACAGCGTTGTAATCCCCGGATGAAACGACGCCGTCGAAGCGTCGAAAGGAATCGTTGTTTCGAGAGGCTGGTCGCCGGTGCGCCCCGTCAGGTGCACGGTGCCTTTCCGTCCTTGCGAAATGCGGCCAAAAATCAAGAGAGGCTGTCGCAGGAAAAGGTCCGGCAGCCGCTGCGGATAAACGTCTGCCACTTCGACGCCCTCGAACGTCAGCTTCACGTCGGTTAGCACGGGGCTTTCGATAGTCTCGAGCAAACGGCCCATCTGTTCACGAATCTCACTGATGTCCGCGATGTGCGTAAAGCTCCCGCGCCCGAACTGCGCCATCTTCGTAGCCAGGAAAAAGTTCGGAGCGCTGCCGATGGCCACGGTGTACAGGCGCGCGCCGCCCAACTCCTGCCGCAGCGCCGCGAAGATCTGCTCTTCGTTGCCGAGGTCGCCATCCGTCAAAAGCACGATGTGGCGAAGGTATCCGGGAGTCTGCGGCTTCTGCATGACATGCTCGAGCGCCGGGAGCATCTCTGTGCCGCCGCCCGCTTCGAGCCCTTTCGCGAAATTGCGCGCGGCTTCGACGTTTTCCGCGCTGGCCGCCAACGGCTGCGCAGCAAATTCGCGATAGCTGTGATTGAACGCCAGGATGCCAAAGCGATCACTGGGTGCGAGCCGATCCAGCGCCTGCAGCAGGGCCCCGCGTGCTTGCTGGATGGACGTGCCAGCCATCGAGCCAGACACGTCGATCAGGTACAGCATTTCCATTGGCACGCGCTTCGTCGGCTGCGCGGTTGGTGGAAAGGCGGTCAGAAGAAAATACGTGTCCCCGGATTCCCGCTCGGGAGACAGAAACAAAGTGGCTTTGGGCTGCGTGCTTTCTGCCTGCTGCACTTCCAGCACAAAATCTTTGTTCGGGATCGTCTGCCCTTTCGCCAGCTCGATGTGTTGCCGGCCGTCCTTGAGACGTTGCACGCTGATTTCATGCGACACGCTCTTGATCGTTCCAAATTCAAAGCCCGCATCAAGATCCACGGCGAGCGAAATGTCGTGCCCTGGGCGCGTCCCGGGATTCCGCACCGGCGGAGTGACTCGCGATGCATCCGGCACGGCGTCGCTGTCGTAAGCCCATCCAGTTCCGTCATGCCCAGTGGCCTGCGAGCCGGTAATGTAGCGCGGGCCTACTACCATCGGGAAAACCAGCCGCAGCCGTGATTCTTCCCAGCGCAGCGCCTCGACGTAGCGCAAGCGCACGTCGACATGATCGCCGGGCATTAGGTTCGCAACTGATGCCGTGAAAATGTTTGGCCGCTCTTCTTCCACCAGTGCTGCGCGCTTCCCTTCGGACTTGGCCGCCTCATAGGTGCGTTTGGCTTCTTCGCGCTCGCGGATCACGCTGCGAATCACGCGGTTCCCGATGCGGATTTCCATGTCGTACACAGCTGCGTCGTGCGGCAGCGGGAAAACGTAAACCGCCTCGATCGGTTCGTTTGTGGAGTTGACGTATTGTTGCGTTACCGTCGCAGCGGCTACCAGGCCGCGCACGTCCAACGCCACGTCGGTGTGCACCAGAGGCACTGCTTCATAACGGCCGGAGAGCGGCGAGCGATAAAGCAAACATCCTTGACCGGCGCGAGAAGGCGTCAACCTCACCTCGTCGTCGCCTTGGGTAAATGCAACTCCCGACAGAATTGTTACAAACGCTAAAAAGGCCAGCGCAATGCGCCGGCACACCTCATTCTTGACCTGGCTTTTCGTGAGTTTTTGCATGGACTCCTCCCCCGTTCCTGGTAACCCCCAGGCATGGATTGCACGAGCTGCGCCAAGCGAGCGCCCACAATAAGGCGTCATTAAGTCCATATTCCTGAAGCACTTGGGGTGAGTGACAGTCCGAAGTAATCCTCACACTTCCGTGTTGCCCCTTCCACGGTTGTGTTATCCAATCAACGGAACGAGGAACCTTTTCCGCCGCCTTCGGTATTCACTCTTTGTAAGGGCAAGCTCAACCGTTTAGGACCATAATTCGGCGATGACGTTGGCTCCCGACGAGGAACTCATGCTCCAAGTGCGCGATGGCGCAGGCGAAATGCTCGGGGTGTTGTTTGATCGCTACCAAACGCCCCTCTTCAATTTCTATTCGAAGCTGACGGGAGACCGGACCCTGAGCGAAGACCTCGTGCAGGAGGTTTTCCTGCGCATCCTGAAATACCGCCAAAGTTACCAACCGGGAACGCACTTTCGCGCCTGGATTTACCAGATTGCGCGCAACGCCCGGGTGGATCACTTTCGCAAGTTCCCGCCCCAGAAGGCGCTCGAGCCGGAAATGCTGCCTCCCGTGCATCCCACGGACTCCGCGCAGGAACAACAGGAAGTCGAGCTTTTGCAACGCGCGCTCACGATGCTGCCGGAGGAAAAGCGCGAAATCCTGCTGCTCTGCCGCTTTCAAGAGCTCAAGTACGAAGAAATTGCGGAACTGCTCGGCTGCGAACTGAACACCGTACGAAGTCGCATTCACCGGGCGTTGCAGGAGCTGCGCAAAGCCTTTCATCAACTCACGCGCGGCACGGCTTTGAAGCAAGCCAGCGCTGCCGCCGCAGAAGACATCCCTCCCCGAGGAGGCCGCTATGAAGTGTGAGCAAACCTCCGAATTACTGCCGGACTACCTGCAAGGAAGCTTGAGCCCGGTCGAGCAACACAACGTCGACGCTCACCTTGCGCAGTGTGCGGACTGCTCCGAGGAGGTCGCGATCTGGAAGAAGCTTTCTCTACTTCCGGTTGAACAGCCAAGCCCAGCCTTGCGCGCGCGCTTTGAAGCCATGTTGCAAGCATTTCAAGCCGGCCGTTCGAATCTACCTGTGCGCAACTCGGAATGGCGAAAGCCCGCACCCTCTTGGAATCTTTTCCATTGGCTCCGTTCTCCTTTGGGTGCCATGGCGTGGAGCGTCGCGCTGCTTGCCATCGGGATTTACGCTGGCCTTCACTTGGCAGGTCACAAAGAACCCCAGTCCACGGAATTGACTGAATTGCGATCCGAACTCGCCAGCACCAAGCAGTTGGTCGTGCTCTCCATGCTGCAGCAGCAATCGGCCAGTGCGCGCCTGGAAGGCGTGAGTTTTAGCACGCAGGACCAGCAACTCAATCCCCAAGTGCTTTCGGCACTTCTTCACACTTTGCGCTACGACTCCAGCGTCGACGTTCGGTTGGCCGCGCTCGACGCCCTCAGCCGCCACTCTCACCAGCCGCAGGTCCACAAGGGAATTCTCGACTCGCTGCAGCAAGAGCAATCGCCTCTCGTGCAGTTGGCCTTGATCGATCTCATGCTCGAATGGCGGGACGCCGATGCCACGCAGCGTCTCGACGCGCTTCAGCAGGCGCCGAATCTCAACCCCACGGTGCGGCAACGCGTGGAATGGGCGAAGAGCAAGCTGGATTGAGGAGGAAGACCATGCGAAACGCGCGCTTTTTCACGCTACTGACGCTGAGCAGCCTGTTCCCAGTCATTTTGAGGGCGCAGTACGCAAATCCTATGCCCGTCCCGCACCCAGTGATCAATATCTCCGCGCCTTCGCTGGACCTGCATCTGCCTTCCGTATTCCCGCCGCCTCCCGGCGGATATGATCGCGACCTTTCCGTCCAGGCGCAGGAGACGATTGAGAAATCTTTCTCGATGGCTGGCGCTCCGCACAAGTCCCTGGAAGTCGACAACGTTTGGGGCTCCATTGAAGTCGTGGGCGATACCACGGACCAAGTCCGGCTCACCGTCAAAAAGTCCATTCGTGCCGAATCCAACGACAAGCTCGAGCAAGCCCGCAAAGAAGTCACGCTCGACATCACCGAGCAAGCAGGCGCTCTCAAACTCTATGTCAACGGTCCTTTCCGCTGCCATTGCGACGACGGGTGCGGCCACCGGGAATTCGAGGGGTACGTCGTCAAAATGGACTTCCAGCTCCACGTCCCCCTTGATATCGACGTCAAGGTCAAGACCGTGAATGAGGGCCGCGTTCATGTGCGCGATATCAACGGGACTTTTCGCGTGGCCAACGTCAATGGCGACGTCGAAATGGACAACGTGGCCGGCTCGGGGACTGCGCGCACCGTCAATGGTCCGGTCAAGGTTTCCTTCCGGCAGAATCCGCGGGAAAATTCGGACTTCAAGACGATCAACGGGAACGTGGAGCTTCGTTTCGCACAAGGCTTGGCTGCCGATTTTCGCTTCAAGACGTTCAACGGCAGCATCTACAGCGATTTTCCCGTCACCGCTCTGCCCGTGCGCCCGATTCAGGAAGAGCATCATGGCTCGAAAGTCGTCTTTCGCGCCGATCGTTATACCGGCGTGCGCGTGAATTCAGGCGGGCCGGAGATCAGGATCGAAAATCTAAATGGAGACATCCGTATTCTCGAAAACCATGAATAACCAGACTCTGCGGTTCTCATCTCGCTTTGCAACTGTCTTTGTTTTGTGCGCTGCATCCGTCTCCGTACCTGCTTGGGCCCAGGCACAAACACCCGGCACGGATCGCGTTCCCGTAACTCTCAGCGACCCCTCGCGCCCCGCCCTGGTGAAGGCCAGCCTTCTTAACGGTGGCATCACCGTGAAGGCCTATGAAGGCAAGGAAGTGATCGTCGAGGCTCACGCGCGCAACCGCGATTCCGGGCGCTCGGACTCCGGCATGAAGCGCATCCCAGTTTCCTCGACTGGTCTCTCCGTTGAAGAGGAAAACAACGAAGTGCGCGTCTCCACCGATTCCGTCAACCGCTCCCTCGACCTGGTCATTTCCGTTCCCGTCCACACTTCGCTCAAGCTGAGCACCGTGAATTCCGGAGACATCGTGGTCACCGGCGTAGACGGCGAATTGGATGTCAACGACGTCAACGGCTCCGTCACCCTGAACAACGTTTCCGGCAGTGCCATCGCTCATGCTCTGAATGGGCGGGTCTTGGTCACGTTCACCCGCATCAACCAAAAGCCCATGGCCTTCAGTTCGCTGAACGGCGACATCGACGTGACCTTTCCGGCCGACCTGAAAGCCAACGTCAGCCTCAAGTCGGATCGCGGCGAAGTCTTCAGCGATTTCGACGTTCAGATTCAGGCTTCCGCGCCGAAACAGACTGTCGAAGATGGCCGGGGACATGGCGGAAAATATCGCGTTCAGATCGACAGGACCGTCCACGGCGCCATCAATGGCGGCGGCCCGGAGTTGCAGTTCACCAATTTCAACGGCGGCATCTACATCCGAAAAGCTGGCGCTCCGCGTTGATACTCGTGCAACACGAGACTACGATGGCGCCTCGCGCGTGAACGCTTCGCTCCTCACTTCTTCACGAACAACACGCAATAATCGTTGTCCGGCCAGTCGTTCACCACTTTCTCCACGTGCAGCCCTGCCGCGGTCAGCTCCTCGATCACAATCTTCTGCGGAATGCCGTGCCCGCCGCGGTTGCTCGGCACGCCTTCCACCGGATCCAGCCCCGAGCGCGGCGGAAAATCAATGATCGCCAGCCGCCCTCCGGGCTTCAGCGATCGCACGAGTTGCGCGTCAAATTCCGCTGGCTTCGTCAAGTGATGGTACACGCGCCGCAGAAAAATCGCGTCGCAGCAAGCCGTTGGCAGGCTGGTGTCCGCTTCTTTGCTCTCCACCACCACCACGTTTTGCAGCTTGCGTTTCGCCACCTCGGCCCGCAGCTCCTCGAGCTTCTTCGTGTCAATCTCCGTCGCGTACACTTTTCCCGCCGCTCCCACGTGCTCCACTGCCGCAAACGTGTACCGTCCGTCTCCCGCCCCGATGTCCGCCGCAATGGTTCCCGGCTTCCATTCCATCAGCGCCGCCAGCCGCTTGATTTCATCCGCGGCGTCGCCCTTCGCGTTTGTCGCTAAGAAACTTGCAGCCGCGAACGCCAGCGCCAGCCACGACAATCGTCTTCTGTTCATCGCCTTAACCTTTCCCTGTCGAACCACTCTAACTTAGACGCACGGCATCCACGTATAATATGCCCTCGACTTCAGGAGATCCGCTCATGCGTTATCGCCGCTTTGGCCGCACTGGATGGAATGTCAGCGAAATTGGTTATGGCATGTGGGGCATGGGCGGCTGGACCGGCTCGGACGACGCCGAGTCGCTCGATTCCCTCCAGCGCTCCGTCGATCTCGGCTGCAATTTCTTCGATACCGCGTGGGCTTACGGCAACGGCCACAGCGAGGAGCTGCTGGGCAAAACTCTCCGCGCTAATCGCGGCAACGCCGCGTGCGGCGGGCCCGACAAAAAACTCTACGTCGCCACAAAAGTTCCGCCTAAAAATCGCCGCTGGCCCTCCCGACGCGAATACTCGCTCGACGAGAGTTACCCGCCCAAATACATCTTCGAGTATGTGGACAAGAGCCTGAAGAACCTCTCCGTCGACACCCTCGATCTCATCCAGCTCCACACCTGGGAAGATTCCTGGCTCGACGACGAGGGCATTTCGCGCGCCTTCGAAAAACTGCGCAGTAGCGGCAAGGTCCGCGCTGTCGGCCTCAGCCTGAACCGCTGGGAGCCCGCCAACGGCATTCGCGCCGTGCACACCGGACTCATCGACGCCGTGCAAGTCATCTACAACATCTTCGACCAGAATCCCGAAGACGAGCTCTTCCCGGCGTGTCGCGAGAAAGATGTCGCGGTTATTGCCCGCGTGCCGTTTGACGAAGGCACCCTGACCGGCACGCTTACGTTGCAAAGCACCTGGCCCAAGAGCGACTGGCGAAGTACCTATTTCGTTTCGGAAAACCTCAAGGCCAGCGTCATGCGCGCCGACGCGCTCAAGCGGTTGGTTCCCGACGGCATGACCATGCCGGAAATGGCGCTGCGCTTCATCCTGAACAATTCCGACGTGCACACGATCATTCCTGGCATGCGCAAGCGCAAACACGTCGACTCCAATCTTGCCGCCAGCGACAAAGGCCCGCTGTCCGCGCCGCTCCACGCGAAACTTCGCCCCCATCGCTGGGACCGCACTCCGACCAAATGGAGCCAGTAGGGCTGACTAAATTGTCGCTTAGATTACGCGGTCTGTCTCAGTGCGCGCTCGACGAGCGTGAGGCAACGCTCTGCCTGCTCGCGCAGCAGTTCGTCCTGGTCGGTGCGTTCATTCCGTGTGCTGTGGAGCTCATCGGCAATCGCCAGCGCCGCCAGCACGGCAATTTTCTGCGTGTCCACGGTGCCGGTGGCGTCGGCGATCGCCTGCATTTTTTCGTCGACATACTTCGCGAGCGCTTGCACATAGCGCGCGTCCAGGTCGCCCTGAATTGAGTACGTCTGCCCGAAGATTTGCACTTTCACCGGCGCGCTCATGTTTCCAAATTGTAGCGCAGAGCAAAGCTCTGCGGACTTTTTCTTCCGCGTCAAACCGCCCGGAAGAAAATTCTCACTTCTTGCTAGTGGTCCGTTTTAGCTGGCGCGGAGCTGCGCGCCATGGCGATGTTCCAGGATGGAAATGATTTTTCGGGCGTAATGATTGATCTGGCCTTCCGTCAGAGTGCCTTCGCGGCTTTGCAGCGTCACGCGAACCAGCAGCGAATATTTTCCTGCGGGAACATTCTTACCGCGGAACAAATCGATGGCCTCCACCTCGTGCAGCTCCGGGATTCCGAGCGAGCGGATTGAATCCGCAATCTCCGCGAAGGTGATTCGGTCGGCGAGCAACAACGAGAAATCACGCTCCACCGCCGGAAAACGCGGCAGCGGCTCATACCGCCTTGCCGCCTTTGCCGCTTGCATCGCGGCGAAAAGCGAATCGAGCTGTACTTCTGCAAGGAAAACGTCTTGGCGCAGCTTGAGGCGGTCTGCAACGCGCCGCGCAAGCTGGCCGGCAGCGCCGATTTCCGTGCCGCCGATGTGAATCTTTCCACGCTTTGCAGCATGCAGCCACTCCGGCCCGCCGTTACTCCATCTAAATGTTCCGGCCGGAGCGCCAATGGCGTCGAGATCGCCCTTCAAGTCGGCAAGCGAAAATTCGCGCGCGGCGTCGTATAAACCTTTTTCGAGAGCTTCGCCGGTCGCGCCGATCGTAAGCACGCGCGTCTCGACGGATTCAGTTCCTTGCAAACGATAGGCGCGGCCAATTTCAAAGAGCCTCGCATTGCGCTGCCCGTGATTTAAGTTCCATTCCAACGCTGCGGCCATGGTTACTATGCCGCTGGAGCGTAACACGCTGGCTTCTTCGGAGAGCGGATTCGCCAGCCGCGCGGGTGTCACGCCTTCTGGGCGGAACAGCGCGTCACGCTCTTCCGCCACGTGTGGAATCGACAGGATCTCTCGATATCCTAGCCCGATGAGTCGCTCGCGCAGGCGCGTCTCTGCTTCGTGATGCGGCAGGCGCGCCGCTCCTTGACGCGCCGCAGGCAGCCGCGGCGGGAATTTCTCCAAGCCATAGATGCGCGCGATTTCCTCGATCAAATCGATTTCGCGCTCGACCTCGGCGCGCCAGGATGGCTGCGTGCATTCCCAAGCGGCAAGCAGCGATCCTTCCGCGCCGCGATTTTGATCCACGCGCACGGGCGCAAAACCCAGCGCGCCCAGACTCGCCTCTACTTCCTTGTCGGGAACGTCCGCGCCCATGACGCGAAGAATCTCGGCGCGCGTCACGCGGATTTTCTTCGCCTCGCGTTTTCCCGGATAGGGATCCACGACACCGGAAAGCAGTTCGCCTCCCGCAAGCTGTAAAATCAGCTCGGCGGCGCGGCGCGAAGCCAACTCGGCCATTTCCGGATCGGCGCCGCGGCCGAAACGTGTCGAAGCTTCCGTGTGTAACTTCAGAAAGCGCGTTGCGCGCCGAATGGCCACCGGTTCAAACCAGGCGCACTCGATCAAGACATTTTTAGTCGAAGAAGAAATTTCGGTCTCCGCGCCGCCCATGATTCCGCCGATGCCGATGGCGCGCGAACCGTCGCCGTCGCAAATCATGCAGATGTTCGAATCGAACTCACGTTCGATACCGTCGAGCGTCCTCATTTTCTCGCCCAGCTTGGCGCGGCGCACCACGATCTTGTGGTCGCGGATCTTGTCGTAATCAAAAGTGTGCAGCGCGTGGCCCAACTCGAGCATCACGTAATTCGAAATGTCCACCACGTTGCTGATGCTGGTCACGCCGGAAGCTTCCAGGCGGTCCTTCAGCCATTTCGGCGAAGGCTGAATCTTCACGTTGCGAATCACGCGTGCGGTAAAGCGACCACACAGTTCCGGCGCCTGGATTTCCACGCGAACTGCATCGCTCGCTTTCGCCGCGCTTTCTTGAGGTTTCGGCGAAACGTGCCTCAGCGGAAGTTTGTAAATCGCGGCGACTTCGCGGGCAATTCCGTAGTGCCCCAGGCAATCCGGCCGGTTTGAGCTGACTTCGGCCTCGATCACCGTACTATACGGGCCATTTTCCACGCCGCCGATGTTTGTTCCGGAAAGCGCGAGGCGCGACGCCAGTTCCTGCGGCGCTGCGGTCACGTCGACGAAATCCTTCAGCCAGTTGTAAACCACCTTCATGCCAAAACCCCGGTGACTGGTGACTGGTGACTCGTGATTCGTGAAAGAGCCCGCCAATCCTCATTTCGCTGCGACAGCTCTGTGCGTGCCGTCATGGAAATTGCTTCAGGAAGCGCACGTCGTTCTGGAAAAACACCTGAATATCGTCGATGCCGTACTTCAGGATGGCCAAACGGTCGATGCCGATGCCGAAGGCAAAACCACTGACTTTTTTCGCGTCGTAATTCACAAAACCGTAGACGGCGGGATCGACCATGCCTGCGCCAAAGAGTTCGATCCACGCCGCGCCCTTGCATTTCGAGCACGTTCCCCCGTTCGCCGCGCCCGTGCCGCCGCAGAACGGGCAGGACACGTCGAACTCCACCGACGGCTCGGTGAACGGAAAATAACTGGGACGGAAGCGCGTCTTCACGCTTGGCCCGAAGAATTGCTTGACGAAATATTCGATCGTGCCGGTGAAATCGCAGAACGTGATGTCCGTATCGACGGCCAGCCCTTCGACCTGATGGAACATGAACGAGTGTGTGGCGTCGGGATTGTCGCGGCGATAGACCTTGCCTGGCACGATGACGCGCACCGGCGGCTTCTGCTTTTCCATCGTGCGAATCTGCATCGGCGACGTGTGCGTGCGCAGCAGCAGTGGCGTTGGCGCGCCCTTTGGCAGCTCGATGTAGAACGTGTCCATGTCGTCGCGCACGGGATGAAATTCCGGAATGTTGAGCGCCTCGAAGTTGTAATACGGCGTCTCGATTTCCGGCCCTTCCACGACCGAAAATCCGATCGAGACAAATATGTCTTCAATTTCCTGGAAGACCTGGCGGATCAGGTGATGCGACCCAATCGGCCGGATGACTCCTGGCAGTGAAAGGTCCACGCGCTCTTTCGCGAGCGCGGCTTCTTCCGCGCCGGATTCAATCGCCGCGCGGCGCGCTTCGAGAGTCTCTTCTAGGTGCGCCTTGAATTTATTTAATTCCTGTCCAACGATGCGCTTCAGTTCAGGCTGAGCCGACTTCAGCCAGTTTTCAGTGATGGTGGTTAGTACGCCCGACTTTCGTCCTACCCAGGACTGACGAAGGATTTCCCAGTTTTGTCCATCCATTTGTCTTTGAGCCTGAGCGTCGAAGCGTGCGCGGATTTCAGCGAACTTCTCTGCGACGCCTTGTGCGTCGTTCACCCCGAGTTCAGCCAGAGTCTTCTCGGTAGGGTTGTCCACTGTTGGCATATTCGCGAGATAGATTACACCGCAAGGGCACGATTTATCGTGCCCCTACAGAAAGATATTGCGCGCGCCGAAGATTATCCGATGCTGCGGCAAAGACGAAGAGAGATTCCTCGGCTGCGCGGCCGGCATTCGCTTCGCGAATGCAAGAAGAAACCGGCCGCTCCGCTCGGAATGACAGTGTATGGCTTGGCTGCCATCAACGGTAGCTAGGCCGTTTTCTTTTGCGGTGGAGCGGCGGCTTTGGCTTTTTCCGCCAGTTGCGCGAACCCGGCGGCGTCCTTCACCGCAATATCCGCCAGCACTTTGCGGTCAAGCGCCACGCCGGCGGCCTTCAAGCCGTGAATCAGCTGGCCGTACGTCAGGCCGTTGTTCCGCGCGGCCGCGCCGATGCGCTGAATCCACAACCGGCGGTACTGCCGCTTCTTCACACGCCGGTCGCGCTTCGCGTAACGGTCCGCGCGATTCGCCGCTTCCTGCGCCGACTGGTACAGCTTGCTCTTGGTCAGAAAAAAGCCTTTGGTCCTCTTGAGGTACTTCTTGCGCCGCGCACGGCGCTTGGTCCCGCGTTTTACGCGTGCCATGGAGTTTCTCCTTCTTGGAGTGGCGGGTCTTTAGACCCGTCCTTAACCGTAGCCCTGCAGACAGCGGCCACGATGAATTTCGGATGGGAAACAAAACAGGTTGCGCAGCCACAAATGTGGCTGGCAACGGGTTTGTTTCCGGTGTGCGGCTTTGCTTGAGCTCGCCCCCTGCCGCATGGCGGCCGGATCGGCGAAATCGTCCGCGACCCGCGGACGATGCCGGGCTTAAGCCCGGCCCCTACAATAGCCCCGGCAAGGCCAGAGCCAGTCGGCCGGCAGGCACCCGTGAAGCGCTGCCTGGCACGATCCGCAGAGCTTGCGCTCTGCGCTCCCGTTTGCAGGGGCACGATATATTGCGCCCTACTATTGGAACTCGCGTGGCGCGTGCGAACCGCTGCATGCGCGCAAAAACGTTACGGTCACCTGCCGTACGGCAGCATCTGCTTGATCGTGGCCACGTCCGCCGGATTGACCAGCGTCAGCTTCTTCAGCTTGCGCATGCGGCCCGAAAGCTTGGTGCCGGTAAAGTGCCGCTTTCCCGCGTGCGCGCGCTTGATCTTGCCCGTGGCGGTGATCTTGAAGCGCTTGCGCACTCCGCGGTGCGTCTTCAACTTCATTTTCGGTTTCGATGCGTTTCTGGGCATTTCCTGAAATCCTCTCTTGAACCGGCGTCGGACTTGGCCGGCGCTGCAAAAAATCTAAATCCGGCTGTGAATGACTACGCGCTGGCCGCCGGCAGGCTCGCGGGCTTGGGCACTCCCGCGCCTTTTTTCGGCGCCAGCAGCGCCACCAGGACGTTGCCTTCCATGCGCGGCATCGTCTCGATCTGCCCCTGATCGCCAATCTCAATTAGCAGCCGATCCATCTTCTTGCGGCCCACTTCCTGGTGCGCCATCTCGCGCCCGCGGTGAAAAATCATCGCGCGCACCTTATGCCCCTCGCCGAGGAACCGGAGGATCTGGTTCTTGCGCACCTGATAATCGTGTTCCGCGGTGTTCGGCCGGAACTTCACTTCCTTCAACTGCGAGCCACGGCTGCTCTTGCGCTGCTGGTGGGCCTTTTTGTTCAGCTCGTACTGATATTTGCCGTAGTCGGTAATCTTGCAGACCGGCGGGTCGGCCGTGGGCGAGATTTCCACCAGGTCCAGCCCGCGCTCGCGAGCCAGCTTCATGGCCTCGAACGGCTGCATGACGCCGAGCTGCCCGCCGTCTTCGTCAATCACCCGGATCTCGCGGGCCCGGATGCGCTCGTTCGTGCGCGTGCGGTCCGCCTGCCGGAAATTACGTTCTGCGATAAGTCCCCCTCAAGAGCGTTAGGCACCTGCTTTCCGCGACAACGCCGCGAGCTGGCCCCGAATCCACCCACCTGTCCACAGGCCAAAACCCACCCGGGACGGGCTTCAAAGTATAGCACGCAGTCCACGTCACGCTGCAATAGGCAGACATTCATCGGTGCTTGGCACGGGCTAGCTGGTGACGGAGAATTCGCCTTTCGGGCCAGCGAAAGTGGCACGTATTTGTGACTTTTCGCTCGGCTCGGCGATAACATCGAGGCCCATCTGGTCGATGATGCGCCCCACACCATCGTAATCGGGGCCGGCATACGAGAAGCGGGTGATTTTGCAGCCAGCGGGGGCATCGGCGGAAGGATGTACGGTGCCTCCGCTCCACTCTATGAAGAAAGGTAGCAGGCCGCCGAAGTCATCCTTGAGATGGAGCGTTTTCCATTGAACGAGACGACCGTCGGGGCGTTTGCGCGAACCGGGAGTTGGACCCTCGAAGGCGAGGCCTGCATCCCGGAGGCGAGTTGCGAATTGACTAAGGTCGCCGGGATGCGCGGCCCAGCCAATGAGCCGCGGTTCGCTCAACTTAGAGATGACCGTGAACTGTTGGACGCCCGATTGCTTCGGATCTGGCGCAATAATCTCCAGATAGCGCCGCTCGCCCAAAGAAAGCAACGCGTTCTGCGTCCCTCTACCAGGATGGACACCGCCAAACGCCGCTCGCACTCCAGTCCGCTCTTCAACAAACGCAATCCCGCGTTCCAGATCGTTGCACCCAAGCAAAATGTGATCCAGCAAGGAAGGTACCTCCTCCGCCGCCCAGGAAGCGCGCGTCGCCGCCAACGCGCCTCCAGCCATCACAAGAAACACGCGCCGCGGAATTCTCTCCATCGCCGCCCTCCTCCACCTTCTTCGCGCCATGCTATCATGCGCGCTCTTGTCCACCGCAAACACTGCTGTCCCTCCTGATCCTCCCGGACGCTGGCGCGCCCTGGCCGTGCTTGCGGGCTCGTCCGTGCTCAGCATGGGCGCGTGGTTCTCCGCTTCCGCAGTGTTGCCGCAGCTGCGCGCGCTGTGGCATCTCAACTCCGGCACTGGCTCACTCATGACCATTTCCGTGCAGCTCGGATTTGTCGCCGGATGCCTCGCCTCGGCGCTCCTCAATCTTGCTGATCTCGTCCGCCCGCGCCGGCTCATGCTGCTGGGTGCCTGCGCCGCTGCGCTCATCAACGCCGCGCTGGTGCTTTGCACCGGCCCGGCGAGCGCGCTTCCCGTGCGTTTCCTCACCGGCGCGAGCCTCGCCTTCGTCTATCCGCCGAGCCTGAAAGCCATGGCCACCTGGTTTCGCCGCGAACGTGGCACCGCGCTCGGGACGCTCGTCGGCGGACTCACGCTCGGCTCCGCGATGCCGCATCTTCTCAACGGCCTCGGCGGCCTCGACTGGCGCCTCGTCATTCTCGGCACCTCCGCCCTCAATGTTCTCGGTGGCCTGCTCGCCGAATTCGGCACGGCCGATGGGCCGTTTCCCTTTCCGCGCGCCGTCTTCAACCCGCGCCAGATCGCGGCTTCCTTCGCGCTGCGCGGCGTGCGCCTCGCGACCCTCGGCTACTTCGCGCACATGTGGGAGCTTTACGCCATGTGGACATGGTTCGCCGCGTTTTATGCCGACGTGCTGCGCGCGCACGGCGCTGCGCAATTCCAGAAAGGCGCGGCCTTCGCCGCGTTTGCCGTCATCGGAGCAGGTGCCGCAGGCTGCTGGGCCGCCGGACGCCTCGCCGACCGTTGGGGTCGCACACGCACTACGGCTCTGGCCATGACCATCTCCGGCGCCTGTGCGCTGCTTATCGGCTTGCCCGCCTTGCCCGCATCTGTCGTCTTATGCCTTGGCCTGATTTGGGGATTCTCTGTTGTCGCCGATTCCGCCCAGTTCTCCACCATGGTCACCGAAGTCGGCGACCAAGCCTACATCGGCACCGCACTCACCGTGCAACTCGCGATTGGCTTCACCCTGACGGTCGCGACGATTTGGCTCGTTCCCGTGTTGCGCGACTACATCGGCTGGCACGTCGCGCTCGCCATGCTCGCCATCGGTCCAGCGCTCGGCGTCTTCGCCATGGTTCGCCTGAAGAATTCTCCCGAAGCCGCGCTCATCGCCAATGGCCGCGGCTGAGTTGTTCCGTTGCTGTAGCGGGCGTAGTCTGCGAAGCCCTGCGGCTTTTTCTTTCCTCTTTTAACTTTTGCACCTTGAACGGTTCGACCTCTTATTTCTTGAATCTCTCCTACAATGACACCGTCGCCGACTTCTTTCCCCGCTTGCACAAATAGGCGTGCCAAAACAGCCGCGCCGCCACGGCGCGCCACGGCTTCCATGGCGCGCTCATCTTCTCCAGCTTTTCCTGCGACGGCCGTTTTCGCAGTTGCTTCACTTCCTGCACCGCAGCTGCCAGCGCCAAGTCACCGGTCGGCCAGATGTCCGGCCGACGCAGCGCGCTCAGCAAATAAATATCCGCGGTCCAGCCGCCGATGCCCTTGAACGCGATGAGCATCTTGCGCGCAGCACTGTCATCCAGTTCGTGCAGGCACCCCAAATCGAAGTGCCGCCGTGCGAGCGACTCCGCCAGCAGCCGCGCGTACAGCGTCTTCTGCCGGCTGAAGCCAATGCGCAGTAGCTCCGCGTCGTTCAGCCTCAGGAACCCGCGCGGCGTCAGCGGCTTTACCGCCGCTTTCAGCCGTTCGAATGCCGCGCGCGCCGACGCCAGCGAAACTTGCTGCTCCAATATGATGTACACCAGCGTGGGAAACCCTGGCTCGCGCACCCACAGCGGCGGCTCGCCGTAGCTTTTCACGACTTCCGCCAAATGCGCATCCCTTTCCGTCAGCACCCGCACGCTCTGCGAAAAAACCTTCTCATCCAGCATGATCCATTTCGTGTCGCTTGGCATCGCGCCGATCACCCAATCTGTCCGTCTGATCATGTAGGGGCGCAGCATGCTGCGCCCCAGTTGGCCCAGCCTGCAGCGTCAGCGCACGCCTCACTTCGGCGTGTTGGCGGACGTCAGCCGCTCGATCGCTTTCTTCGCGCCTGTCTGATACGGATGCAACCGCAACTCCGCTTGATACTCCCGTAGCGCCGCGTCTTTCTGCGAAAGCTGCTCGAATGCCGCCCCCAGCGCATAATGATATCCGTCCGCGTCCGGCTTCAGCGCAATCGCCTTTTGCAACAATGGCACCGCTTCCCCAAACCTCTGCTGTTCCATGCGAATCTGACCCAGCCCGAACCACGCCTCCGCCAGCCGCGGATCGCTTTGCAATGCCTGCTGGAACCAATACTCCGCTCGTCCGGGATCCCCGGACTTCTGATACGCGAACCCGGCGAAGTCCGCCGCGCGCCATCCGGGCTTCAGCTCATACGAACGCACAAAGTGTGGCGCCGCCTCCGCGTATTTTCCCCGCGCGCTCAGCGCTGCGCCGTAATTCAATTGCGCCCATTCGTTCCCCGGCGCGATCTGCACGCCTCGCGCGAATAAATACACGTCGTTTGCCCAATACTGCGACTGCACCGCGCTCGCAAAGCCCAATCCCGCCACCAGCACTACCGCGAGCAGCGGAATCATCCGGTTCTCCGGCCATTGCCGCCGCAACTCGGCAAGTCCTGCGCCCGCCAGCAGCGCCACTCCCAACATGCTCATGTACAGGTAGCGGTCGTGGACGAAATCGTCTTCATTCACCCAGCGCAAGTTGAGGCTGGGCAGCAGCGGCACGAGAAGCCACGCATACGCTACCCACAAGAACCGCAATTTCCTCGCCGCAATCACCGCGAGCACCGCCAAGGCCACACACGCCACGAGCGGAAGCAATGCTGGCACGACGCGGCTCAAGTCCACGGCTCGGAAGCCGTAGTGCGGACTCAGCCCCACAGGCACAATCACTCTATAAATCTGGAACAGCACGATCTTCGGTGCCGTCAGGAGAACCGTCCCCCATCCAGCGACAGAAGGCGTCACGGCGGTCAGTTGCCCCAGGACGTGATGCCGCCACAGCAGCCAGGCGATCCCCACCGCCCCATACACACCCACCACAACCGCTCCGCCGCGCCGCTGATTCTGTTGCTCCGAGCTGCTGCTCGTCCCAGCCCACAGATCCATCAGCACGATTGCCGGCAGCACCGCGCTCACTTCTTTGACCAGCAGCCCCAGCACAAATGCCGCTCCTGCCAGTACCCACCACAGCCCCGATCGTTCCCGCTCACAGCGCGCGCGCCGGCACGCCAGAAAACTCGCGAAGCAAAACACTGCCGCCAGTGGATCGTTCACCGAAGAAATCCACGACGACGACTCCGCTTGCAGCGGGTGCATCCCGAAAATCGCCGCGGCCAGCAACGCTCCGCCAAAATCATTCAACGTTTTTCGCGCAATCAGAAACACCAGCGCCGTTGCCAACACGTGCGCGAGCACCGTCGTCAGATGGAACCAGTGCGGATTCAGCCCGAACAGCGTTTTGTTGATCAGGAACCACAGCGCCAGCAGCGGCCGGTAAAAGCGTGCCTCCGTCATTCCGCTCGCCGCCGACCACAGGTGATGCGTGAAGAGATATCCGACGCGGTCCCACCGCAAGTCCGCGTTCCCAGGAATCTGCGGCGGATCGTCGTACACCCACCCGAACGTGCACGTCGACACAAACGTCAGCAGCGTCAGCGCCAGCACGCCCACGAACCACGACTTTTCTTTGGAAGTTAATCGCGAACCGTGGACTTCGGTTTCGCTGCCCGAGGTCACTGGATGGCTCTTGTTTCCACTTCGCGCTGCAGTGCTTCCACCACTTCGGCTAGCGGCTTTGGCCCCAGGTCACCCTTCGAACGGTGCCGCACGGAAACCGTGCCGGCCTCGGCTTCTTTCGCGCCGACCACCAGCATGTAAGGAATTTTCTGCAGCTGCGCGTCACGGATTTTTGCCGGCAGCTTTTCATTGCGGTCGTCGAGATGCACGCGCAGCCCGTGGCCCTTCAGCATTTCCCTTACGTGCTTGGCGTAGTCGGAGACTTTTTCGCTGACCGGACAAATCTCCACTTGCACCGGCGCCAGCCACAACGGAAACGCTCCCGCATAGTGCTCAATCAAAATTCCAAAGAATCGCTCCACCGAGCCAAGCAAAGCGCGGTGCACCATCAGCGGCTGATGCTTCGCGCCGTCTTCCGCGACGTATTCCAGGCCGAACCGTGCGGGCAAATTAAAATCAAATTGCACGGTGGTGAGTTGCCACGGCCTGCCAATCGCGTCAATCAGCTTCACATCGATCTTCGGCCCGTAGAACGCCGCTTCTCCGACGATGGTCTTGTACGGAATGTTCATCCGCTTCATGGTCCCGGCCAGCGCCGCGGTGGCGCGGTGCCAATCTTCGGGCTTGCCGGCGTAATTCTCCGCGTGCGCGGGATCCCAGTCTGAGAGTTCCACTTCGAATTTGTCGAAGCCGAAATTCTTCATCACCGCAAACGCAAAATCCACGCACGCTTCCACTTCCGATTCAATTTGCGACGGCATGCAGAAAATGTGCGCGTCGTCTTGCGTGAACCCGCGCACGCGCAGCAGCCCGTGCAGGACGCCGCTCCGTTCGTAGCGGTACACGGTGCCCAGCTCGGCCAGCCGCACCGGCAAATCGCGGTAGCTGTGCAGCCGCGATTTGTAAATCAGGATGTGCCCCGGGCAATTCATGGGCTTCAGCTGGTAATCCGCTTTCTCCACTTCCACCGGGCCGAACATGCTGTCTTTGTAGAAGCCGGTGTGCCCGCTGGTCTTCCACAAATCGCGCCGCATGATGTGCGGCGTGTACACCAGGTCGTATCCGCGCGCCAGCAGCTCGGCGCGCAGCCAGTCTTCGACAATCTTTCGAATCAGCCCGCCTTTCGCGTGCCAAAAAATCAGCCCCGGTCCGGCCTCTTCCTGAATGCTGAAGAGGTCCAGCTCAACGCCGAGTTTCCGGTGGTCGCGGCGCTTCGCCTCTTCCAGCCGGTGCAGATATTCGTCCAGCTCTTTCTGAGTGAAGAACGCCACCGCATAAATCCGCTGGAGCTGCGGATTCCCTTCCTGCCCTTTCCAGTACGCGCCTGCAACGTTCATCAACTTGAACGCCTGTATCCGCTTCGTCGACGGAATGTGCGGCCCGCGGCAGAAATCAATGAACTTTCCCGTGGTGTAAAACGAAACCATGGACTCCGCGGCTTTCTCTTGGACCAACTCGCACTTGAACACTTGGTTCGATTTCTTGTACAGGTCCAGCGCTTCCGGCTTGGGAATCAGCTTCCGCTCGTTCGGTAAATCCTGCGCCGCTAGCTCGTGCATCTTTTTTTCAATTTTCGCCAGGTCTTCCTGCGTAAACGGTTCCTCGCGCAGGAATTCGTAGAAGAAGCCGTTGTCCACCGGCGGCCCGATGCCCAGCTTCACGTTGGGATACAGCTCCATCACCGCTGCTGCCAACAGGTGCGCCGCGGAGTGCCGGAACACAAACAGCGCATCCGGATCCTTTTCCGTCAGGATTTGCAGCTTCACATCGCGCTCGAGCGGCCGCCGCAGGTCGATCAGCTCGCCTTCGCCGTCGTTTGGCTGCGCCACGCGCGCCACCAGCGCCGCGTCCGCCAGCCGCGGCGAAATGCTCCGCGCCACGTCCGCGGCCGTGCTTCCCTTGGGAACATCCTTGACGCTGCCGTCAGGCAACGTGATGTGAATCTGCTCCATGTCGTCTTCTTTGCTTTTTGTAGTGGCGCAGGATGCTGCGCCCTTCTTGCTTTTCGCCTATATGCGACATCCAGCTTATCGGCGGGTCGTACGGCGGTCAAGACGAGACGAGCTTCGCAACCGTATATGTCATCGCGGCGTATGCCGCAGTCCTGGCGAAGGGAATACGCGCCCCAGCAGCGCGAGCAGATAGGAAGAAGTGGCCTTCACGATTGTTCCGCTTCACGGCGGAGATGGACCGTCTGGCATATTCAACAAGGCATCAGACTCCATACTGCAAAGTGAATTATAGGGTAATCTAGATTACGCCATAATGTAGATTATCCCATAATGTAGTCTGCGGCTTCGGTTTTGGCCACCTTTGGCGAGCTCGCAGAATCACAACCCATTCAATCCACTCGACTTATTGGAAGTAGTCCTAGGACTCGAACGTCCACTTCCCTTCCGCCATCGTTCGTTCCACGGGAATCGTCACCAGCGTCGACGGATTCTCTTTCAAGGGGTCGCGGCCCAGCACCACGAGGTCCGCGACCTTGCCGATTTCGATCGAGCCTTTCAGATTTTCTTCGTAGGAAGCATAAGCACCGTTTAGCGTGCCCACACGGATGGCTTCTTCCACAGTAATTTTTTGTTTCGGCCCCCACACGTTGCCTTTCGTGTCCGCGCGCGTCACTTCCGACTGCAGCGCCATCATGGGAATGAACTCCCCCGGCGGATAGTCGGAAGCCTGCGTCGCGCGGATTCCCGCGTCCAGAAAACTGCGCAACGCGAACATGTGGTTCAAGCGTTCCGCGCCGTAGTAGCGCATTTTCTCGCCGTGATAATAAACGTACGTGGAGAACGGCGTGGGAATCGCGCCCAGCGCCTTAATGCGCATGATCAAGTCGTCGTTCACCACCGTGCAATGCTCGAGCCGGAAGCGCGGGTCGTGCCGCGGATTTTCTTTTTGCAAGCGTTCGTAGACGCGAAGCGTCGTGTCGATGGCCACGTCGCCGTTGGCGTGCGTGCCGATTTGCCAGCCCGCCAGATGCGCCTTGCGGCCGACCGTGTAAAGCTCTTCTTCGGTCATCACCAGGATGCCGTAATCGTTCGGGCGGCCTTCGTAAGGAGTGGAGAGCCGCGCGGTGCGCTCGGAAATCGAGCCGTCACAAACCAATTTGACCGCGCCGACGCGCACCCATTCATCACCCAGGCCGGTGCGGTTGCCCGCGGCGATCATGGCGTCGAGGAAATGGTAATTGATGAAGCAGTACGCGCGATGCAGCAGGTCGCCGGACTCACGCGCGTCCTGATACGCGCGAAGATCCGTCGGCGTGCCCTGGGCCTCGGTCGCGGAAGTGATGCCCGTGCGCGCCATCATTTTGGAGATGAGCTTGACGCCCTCGCGGTGATCGTCGCGCGTGAAATTCTGCGGAATGGCTTTCTCAAAGAAAGCCTGCGCGCTCTCGGCCACGCGGCCGCTGATCTTTCCCGTCGCCGGATCGTGATCGATCTTTCCGCCGGGCGGGTCCGGAGTCTTTTCGTCAATTCCCGCTTTGCGAAAGCCGAGAGAATTGGAGTAAACGGTGTGGCCGCCGCGATGCTGGATGTGCACGGGATGATCGGGAACGGCGGCGTCGAGATCGGCGATGGTAAGTGGCCGCCCTTCGTCCGTTTTTGTGTCGTCGTATTTGAATCCCAGAACCCATTCACCCGCCGGGGTTTTCGCGGCCCGCTCGCGCAGCGCCGCCTGAATCGCGGAAATCGAGCGCAGGTCGCAGTCGACCATGCGCAGATGCATCAGCCCGGCTTCGGCGGGATGCGAATGCGCGTCAATAAATCCCGGCGTTACGGTTTTTCCGCCGAGGTCGATCTTCTTCGCGCCGGCGCCCGCGAGGTTCAGCACATCGGCGTCGCTGCCGACGGCGAGAAACCGGCCACTCGCAATCGCTACGGCCTGCGCGCGCGGCTCTTTCTCATTCACGGTCCAGATGTTGCCATTGTAGAGGATGAGCTCGGGCTTTTCCTGCTCGAAGGGGAAAAGCGAAAACGCGGTAAGCGCGCCGAGAAATTCGCGGCGCGAAGTTCCTTGGTTCATAGGCGTCCTTTGCGAGTGGAAGAACGCAGCGGATGCTACGACGGGACGCAGCCGCCGTCAACGTGCATAGGCGGGCTGCAAACTTGAGTAAGCAATGAGTGCGGGAAAGGACTAGACTGTAAGAAATGAGTTCGCGCGATCCTCGCAGCGATCTAGATGCTGCAAGGAGGTAAGAGTATGGCGCTCGTTACACCTGTCGGCTCGATTCCAAGAAAAATCCTTCTGATTACTGCTTCCTGTGTGCTTGCTTGCGCATGGGTTCAGGCCCCGTACGCATTGGCGCAACACGGTGGTCACGCGGGTGGGGGCCACGTTGGCGGTGGCGGGCACTTCACTACCGGAGGGCGTATCGCCGCGCCGCACGCTTCTGCAGGGCCAGCTTCCCATGCAGCCGGGGCGCGCTCGCAGGCCGGCTTTCAGCAGCGTCCGATTTTGATTCACCGCCGCATCTTTGTTCCTGCGCCATTTTTCAGGTTTCGCCGGGGTTTCAATTCTCCCTGGCTGCTGAACTGCGCTCCGATTTGGCAGTGGTGGCAATACGGCTGCAACAATTTGTTCGTCACTGGGTATGGTTTTGAGAACTACGTCACCATGCCCATCTACGAAAATCTTCCCTATACATACCTTTCAGGACCACGCGAGCTGGTGCGGCTCTATCTAAAAGATGGCACTGTATATAGCGTGACGGACTATTGGTTCGTAAAAAACGAAATCCATTTCATTCTTCCGGAAGATGAGGGTTCAAAATCCGCCGAAGGAGTGATTGGCCTCGACGAATTGGATTTGCAAAGGACCATCGACGTAAACACGAGGCGCGGATTCCGGCTTGTGATGCGCGATGAGCCCTTGGAGCAGTACTTGCGAGATCATCCGGACACCGATCCGCCACCCCTGCAGCCTTCCCAAAAGAACTAGGCCGGTGGCGCGCACCCGCGCGGCGTCCCCCTAATCACTGAACGCGCCGTGTTGCGTGCCCGCGGATCTCGCGCAAGTCCCGCTGTCGGTCTTCTTGGTCGGCTGCGCCTTAACCGCTAGAGCGCTTTCAGGAAGGCCACCAGGTCGTGCTTGTCCTGGTCGGAAAGATTCAAGTTGAAACGAGCGTCATAGAAATTCACCGCATCCAGCAAAGTAGCCGCCGAACCGTTATGGAAATATGGTGCGCGCCCCGCCAGCCCGCGCAGAATCGGACCTTTAATCTTGCCGACGTGGTCGAAGTTCCCGTCAATCAGCGCCTGTCCGAGGTCCGTGGTGGTCTTGCAATTCTTGGGATCCCCGATTTTGCACACTGTAATTTCCGGCAAGTAAGTTACATCCAGACCTCCCAAGTTAACAGATGGGTTGTCCGGGCTGGGGTCGCCGGTACCGATGTTCAGCGGTGTTGGGAAGGAATGGTTGCCAACATTGGGCGAATCGTGACAGGTACCGCACGTCCCCATAAGTTTGGGAATGCCGCCAGAAACGAGGCCCCCAGCGGTCACGTCATCATTGATGCCAGCAACACCCGTTATGGGAATCTGCAGCGTGTTGAAGAGTTGTTCGCCGCGAGCAACGGAGCGGCGGGCCTCGGCTCGCTCATCATCATCGCTGATCTGCGCCCAGTTGCCGTAGAGGTTGAAGATGTTGGACGTAAATTTTCCGTCGCCGGGCGTCACCAGCCCGCCGGGTTGTTCGAACGCAGGAACAAGAGGGTGCACGCTGGAGTTCATGGTAATGAAGAACGGCTGAGTGGAGAGAGCAGCCGGCCCGCCATTGGCAGCGTCTTCGTGCAAGCGGCCGGCATGAAAGTCATGGATCTGCGCGGTAAAGAGTTTTGTTTCAAAATCGACGATGGCCTGTTGTTCCTCCGCCGTTGGCCGCGTCCCGTCGCCTTGCGCATGGCCGGTCGTGGCGTCCACCGATTGGTGCTTCAGATCGCTCATCAGCGAATCCGGGTAATTGCCGTAAACGATTTTCGTCGTGCCCGTGAGCGGCGAGGATTCCCTGCCGTCGAACATGACCGCGCTTAGAAAACCAAGGTTGGTGCTCGGCAGAGGCCGGCGATACATCGAAATCGTATCGGTGGCATTGCATCCGTACTGGTTGTAAACACTCGTGACCACATAGTCCGCATTCGCAGGAACCGCAATCCCGATTCGAATCAATCCCCGGCTCAACAACAAGCTGTAAGCCTCGCGCCGTTCCTCCACCGTGGAAACATCTGCCGTTGGACAGGTGGCGCCATCCACCGGACGAAAAATTGGGTCGGTACCTTGTGTTGCTTCAAAGCGCTCGCGGATATGCGGGGGAGTGACTGACCAGGCATCACTGGGCTGGTGGCAGGTAACGCAGCGGCGCCCGTTGCTGCCCATGTCCTGGAAGAAAGGATTCGTGGAAATGTCCGTTGGCCCTCCCAGGTTCACCGTCGCAAATGCTCCATGCGGATCCGGAAACACTTGAAACCTAGGCACAACGAGATTGGAGGCTCCAGCGACCGCCAGCGCCCCTGCCGCCAGGAGGATCAAGAGGAACGCTGCAGAGAGAGGAAACCGTCCACGGAATCGCCATGAACCCCTGAAGCGAGCAAGGACTGCGGGATTTCCAAGCGTTGAAAACAGGAAACCAGGTATTGTTCGCATTCTGTCATACCTCTCCAAGACAGTGTCAGCCGGCATTCGGGAGAGCGCTTTCCGGGAACGAGAAGCGCGAATATAAAACGACTCTACGTAGAGTTGTGCAGATCGGGCAATGCACGTAACAGGATTTGTTGATGACCGTCCAAGTTCCTGATACAAATATGTTTATCTCTATCGGTAACTGGGGCGCTTCGCTTTCTCGGTTTCCCTTTTTTGCCAGCCTCGCCCCCTGGGGTGCTGCCGTGCCGCAAGAACGCCAAGGCCGGGTCCTACGATTTGGCGTATTTGACGTCAACCTTTCCGCGCGCGAACTGAGAAAGCACGGCACGCGCATCCGTTTGCCCGGCCAGCCGTTTCGCATTCTGGGCATGCTTCTGGAAAAACCAG
The DNA here is from genome assembly GCA_964524985.1 of uncultured Acidobacteriaceae bacterium. Classification (GTDB taxonomy): domain Bacteria; phylum Acidobacteriota; class Terriglobia; order Acidiferrales; family UBA7541; genus Acidiferrum. Next base: position 96,749 of record CAZGFL010000086.1, on the reverse strand, counting down.
GAGAGGTGGTCACGCGCGAGGAAATGCAGCAACGGCTGTGGGCTTCCGACACGTTTGTGGATTTCGAGCACAGCCTGAACAGCGCGATCAAAAAATTGCGGGCCGCGCTCGGAGATTCCCCAGAAAGCCCACGTTACATCGAAACGATTCCCCGCGTGGGCTACCGTTTCATTGCTCCCGTGGAGGAGATCTCCGTAGTCGGGCGGCACATGGTTGAGACCGCGGCGGACGCTGCAAACGTCGCGGCGACGGCCGGAGCACCGGCATCGCGCCCCCGCCAAGTGATGATGCTTGCGGGTATCTTCATGGCTTTCGTCATTACGGTGACAGCGGGCTATTTTGTGTGGTCGCGGTCGCGAGTTCGTCCGCAACGGGCTGCAGCGCGCCTGATGCTGGCCGTTCTCCCTTTCGAGAACCTAACGGGCGACGCCGGGCAGGAGTACTTCAGCGACGGCCTGACGGAGGAGATGATTGCGCAACTCGGCCGCCTGGACCCGGATCATGTGGGGGTGATCGCCCGTACATCCGTGATGCGCTACAAGCACGGACAAGAGCAACTGGCTCAAATAGGTCGCGATTTGGGGGTCCAGTACGTGCTTGAAGGAAGTGTCCGGCGCGAGTCGGGCCGCGTGCGTGTCACAGCCCAACTCATTCAATTAAAGGATCAATCTCGCGTCTGGTCCCGCGAATACGATCGCGAGCTGAACAGCCTGCTAGCGCTTCAGGGTGAAATTACTCAGGAGATCGCGGACGAAATCCAGCTCACTCTTGGCGGCGGCCACCGAGTCATTGCAGCTGCCCGCACGAATCCCATCTCACCTGGCTCATACGAGACTTATGATCTCTATCTCAAAGGTCGCTATTATTGGAACAAGCGGACGCCTGATGGATTTCACCAGGCCGCCGACTATTTTCAGCAGTCTATCGCCAAGGATCCCAATTATGCTCAGGCCTATGCCGGGTTGGCGGATACGCTTGCGCTCCTAAGCACTTGGTCGTTTGCTCCCCCGAATGAAATGATGCCTAAGGCGCGTGCAGCAGCTCTTAGAGCTCTTCAGATTGAGGAAGGTCTATCGGAGGCACACACCTCACTTGCCGTAATCGCTGAAAATTACGATTACGACTGGCGGACGGCGGAAAATGAATTTAGGAAAGCCATCCAATTAGATCCTTCCTACGCCACAGCGCATCAGTGGTACGCCGAATGCCTTGCCTGGCAGGGACGTTTTCAAGAGGCTTTGGCCGAAAGCGAGCGGGCCCGCCAATTGGATCCTATGTCTCTGATTATTGCCGCCGACCACGGGGCCATATTGTACTTTGCACGCCAATACGATCGTGCGATCGAGCAGTTTCGCGCTCTTCAGGTCATGGAACCGGACTTCCCGCGAGCGCATTTGGTGGTCCTAGCCTACGTCGAAAAGGGAATGTTCGCGGAGGCCTTGACGGACATCGCAAACTGGCACCATAGCGACGGCACGCCCGTCTGGGAAGTACAGGCCTTCATCCTTGCCCGCGCGGGACAGCAGGAGCAGGCACGCCGCATGTTTGCGAAATGGGAACTTTGGCACAAAGACCGGCCCAGGCTTACAACTGCTTACATTCCGATGGCTTACATCTCCATGGGCCGCAAGGACGAGGCTATCGCCTACATGCAGCAAGCCTACTCGGAGCATTCCAACGCCATAGTCGAAATCAAGGTGGCACCATACTGTGATCCATTGCGCGGCGACGCGCGTTTCCAAAATTTGCTGCAGCTCATGCGCCTGGCCGACAGCAGCACCACCGGGACAAGTACCGCAAAGCCTTGATGGCGCATCCATTGAACATTGAAAATGCAGCCGAGGTCTGGCAGGGGCAGACTTTCGCTGCTCTGTGAAATCCACCGCTAAAGGAATCATCGATGCTTCGTTTCCCAGGAGCTTTGCTAACCGTCTTTGTAGCTGTGCTGCCCAGGGCCATGGCGCAGGAAGCCAAGCCGCTGGCGCAGGCGGACGCACGATACAAGACGGACATTCTGGTGGTGGTGGCGCATCCGGACGACGAAGGCGCGGTGACGCCCTATCTGGCGCGGGCGCTCGACGAACACAAGCGCGTGGCCGTGGTGTTCGGAACCCGCGGGAGCAGCGGAGCCAACGAAGCGGGGGCGGAGCAGGCGGCGGCGTTGGGAGCAGTGCGCGAAATCGAAGCGCGCAATGCGCTGGCGGCGCTGGGTATTAATAACGTTTGGTTTCTTCCGGGAAAGGACACCGCCTCGCAAAATGTGTTGCAGTCTCTGGCGAACTGGGACCACGGAGAGTGCCTGGAGCAACTCGTGCGATTGGTGCGGCTGACGAGGCCGGAGGTGATCCTTACGTTTTTGCCGGGAACCTTCGTCGGTGAAGATCATGGCGATCATCAGGCCTCGGGAGTACTCGCCACGGAAGCATTCGATCTCGCAGGCGATCCCACGGCGTTTCCCGAACAGGTTTCCGGGCCAATGAGGCGGCTCGAGCCGCTACTGGAAAATCTACGGCCGTGGCAGGCGAAAAAGATCTATTACTTCCCGGACGCGGACCGCGAGGACATCTTCCAAGGCAAGGGCCCGAGCTACTCGGTAAAGGAGATCTCACAGACCGGCCAGCGGGCATACTGGCGAATGGCGCTGGAATCGTTTCGCGCGCACCAGACGCAGGCGAAATCCTATCTGGACAAGATCGCGCAGATGGACGAAGCGCAAATCGAGAAGATGGCCACGTCCAAAGACGGATGGGGGGAAGACCAGCACTATGTATTGGGCAAGTCCCTGGTGGGCGGCACGGTTACGGGAGATATTTTCGAGGGTGTTTCGCCCGGCGCGATTCCGTTCCTGCGTCCGGAAGTTTCCCCGGAGCCAGCGCGGTCTGAGATCGCGATGGAACTAGACGGACCCTGGAGTTTCTATGCGGAGTTCCGGCGCGCGCATGGGCTAATGAATCTGCCGCATCCCGAGCCGCCGGAGATCGCCCTGCAAGCGCCGGGAACGCTGGTGGTGCCGCTGTGGATTCGCAACCGAACGGCAAAGATGCAGGAAATCACTTTGTCCGCGACACTGCCGGCAGGGTGGACCGTGGACAACGGTACCGGGAAATTCACGGTTGGGGCTCAACAAACCGTAGCTGCTCGCGTCGAGGTAACCCTGCCTCATCTCGTGGAAGACGCCGCAAAGAAGCCGGAAGCCCAGGAAGTCACGGTTCGCGCGGAAGCGAATGGGCAACTGATCGGAGAAGCCAAGCTGCGCGTGGAGCTGCGGAAGCGCACGCTGCCGCAATAGCGGACTCCCTGCTTGAAGTTTGCAGCGAGATTCTTCGGGCATCCTTGCCGGATGGCTTCAAAATGACAAGGTGCTGCCAGCCCCGGTTGTCAGGATTTTTTCTGACGCGCGGCTTCCATGCCCTCCCATGCTTCTTCCGGCAAGAGTAGGAGATCGTTGAATTCGCCGGCGCCGCGCAGCCATTGCGCGCCATCAATCACCACGCATTCGCCGTTGATATATTCGGACAAGTCGCTGAGAAGGAAGGCGGCGAGGTTGGTGAGCTCTTCGTGGCGGCCAAAGCGCTTCATGGGATGCTTGTCCCTGCCGTGTTCCTCGAATTGCTTGGACGGCATGAGGCGGGACCACGCGCCTTCGGTGGGAAACGGCCCCGGGGCTATGGCGTTCAGGCGAATGTGATATTTGGCCCATTCCACGGCGAGCGAAGTAGTCATGGCCAGAACGCCCGCTTTGGCGCAGGCGGACGGCACAACGAAACCCGAGCCGCAATTCGCGGCGGCGTAAGTGGTGACGATGCTCAAGACGTTGCCGCCGAGCCTCTGGGCGATGCGGCGTTTGCCGAACACCTGCGTGCAATGAAACGTGCCGTTTAAGACGATGCCCACGACGGCGTTGAAGGCGTTAGGCGAGAGTTTTTCCGTGCGGGCCATGAAATTACCCGCGGCGTTGTTGACCAACGTATCGATTTCGCCAAATTGCTGTTCGGCGAGCGTCATGGCGGCTTCCACCGAAGCGTAATCGCGGATGTCGCACGTGGCATAGGCACCCGTGCCCCCAAGCCGCATAATCTCGTCGCAGGTTTCGCGCAGGGGGTCCTCGCGGCGCCCGATGAGGAACATCCGCGCGCCCAATTCTGCAAAGCGCAGCGCCATGGAGCGGCCCAGCCCTGTTCCACCGCCGGTCAGAAAAATGGCGCGACCCTTCAGCAAGTCTTCCCTGAACATGTCTCACCGCCTCGCGCGGGTGGCTGCGGGCAAGCCACACTTGTGTGCAAAGGATTCTAATTCAAGGCCGACCTTTGCGCGATTCTTTCCTCAGGAACTGGCAAGTCAACCCCAAAAAAGGCGGGATGGAGACCTGGCTCCATCCCGCCCGCGATGGCGGCGATTTCGGTTTCTTTAGCGCGCTTTATGCGCAACGCCGCCGAATCCTGCACTTCACCTTTCGTGTGTCTATCTCGGTCGCGAGTGCCGAGCGGCCTGTAAGCATCTGCCGGCTTTGCTTTTCCATCTTCTTCAGATGGCCCAAGCCGGACTTTCCTGTTTTCTTCATCGCACCCTCCTAACCCGAAAAGGCGAGACAGGAGTGAGCGCGCCATTTAATCCATGGCTGACAAGAGCGCATCGACCGCGTGCTGAAGATCCTTCCACGCGAGTTCGCAAGCTTTCTGTGTGTCTTCGAGACGGTCGTCCGAGGCTTCTTCCAGCTCTTGCACGCGCTGCTTGAACTCGGAGAAGCGGTTGCGCACATATTCCAGTTCCCATTGATATTGCAGCTTTACGCTGACCTTTTGCTTCGCAATGCGGGCTTTCAGGACCGCGACGTGTGCCGCCAGGTCTTCCACCTCTGCAACCACGCGCTGCAGGTACGCTTCCCGGAGTTGCATAGCCGCCTCACTCTCTGCCGGAGTCAGCGAAGGCTAGAAACCCACCCTTCTGACACCAGGTGGGCAAGTGCAACTGGACCGCCAGAAGTCAGCAGAGCTTATCTGCTGAATTTAAAGGATTTAGCGATCGCCCCGGAGCCGGCGCCAGAGATTCCCCTGTGGGAATTGGCGTTGGTCGCGCGTCACAAGTGGTGAAAACCCCCGAAGAGTTACAAACCGCGCGGATGTGGTCAGAGCGCCTAGTTTGAAGGTTGCATTTGCGCAGGAATCGGCCGGCCCATGGCCTTGGCGTACTCGGCGGCGTACAGGGATCCTTCAGGGAATTCCTCGCTCAGCTCGCGGAACAGCTTCTGCGCCAGGGCGTTTTGTTTCTCGCGGCGCGCCGCCAGTGCCAGCATGATCTTGGCGAAGGGTTTCAAGTAGCGGCCGTTTTCCACGGTCTTGCCGACCTGCTCCATGCCGAGTTTTTTGTCGCCATGAATCCCGCCGAACCAAAGCATGGCGCGGAACCCGGCGTTCAGGCTTCCGATGATGTAGTTGGCGGTCCCGAGAGCCACATAAGCGTCATAGGCATCGGGCCGCAGGGCCAGCAAAGCTTTGGCGTGCGTATTGCCTTCCTTCAAGTGCTTCAAGGCGTCCAGGTTTTTTTTCCTGAGGACCATATCGGAGTTAGACTCCATGCCGGCACAGAGCGTCAGAGCGTAGAGGGCTTCGGCATCTTTAGGATTCTTTTGCAGACGCTGCGCCGCAAGCAGCCGCGCGTCGCGAAGGGCGTCGTCGAAGGCCTTCATGCGCTCCGGGTTGGGCTCACCGTCGATTCCGTGGAGGAATCGTTTCTCGTTCAGGAAAAAATCGGTGGAGAGGACGCCCTGGGAGTAAAACTCCTCGAAAAGATAGCAGGCAGCGACAGCGACGGATCCGAAGGGTTCGTCAGGATGCTGCGTCTTCCAGTCCGTAAAGGCAGCGCGGGCTTCCGGGAACTTCTGGGAGTAGAGCAGCCGAAAAGCGGCGGAGAGTTCAGGAACGTCGGTGAAAGCAGGGGTGTCCTGAGGCGCATCGGGCCGCGCTCGAGCGGTAGCGGCGGTGAGGGTCAAACAAAGAAGAAGCCTGAGAATTTTCGTGCACATGCGAACAATTCGCTTCAAAAGAGGCCCGGGACGAAGCGTGCCTTGTGTTCCATGGCAGCGCGATACGCCGGATTGGCCATGAGCACTCTTTCTTCCGCCGGAACGCGGCGGGACAGGGCGTAACTATAACCCAACGCCGCGGCAAGCGCGGTGATCCACGCCGTATAAATCAATGGCAGCGAAATCACTTCGAGTACGACCCCCGTGTAATTCGGGTGGCGCACGAAGCGAAACGGGCCGCTGGTCACAATCCCGATTTGCGAGGAGTCCATCACGTTCACGCTCCAGAGCCGGCCCAGAGTTACGACAACCCAAAGCCGCAATAAGTTAGATGCGAGAAACAGGACAAACATGGTGGCCGCAAGCCACGGAATGAACGGGCGCTTGAGAAAGATGACTTCCAGGGGGCTGCAAATCAACACGCCCGTGTGCACCAGGACGATCCACTTGAAATGCGGCTCGGGGACAGGAACGGCGCCACCCGTGAGCATACGATTGAAGTTGCGCTTCGAGACGCGAAGCTCGACCAAGCGAAGCACACCAACAGCTGCGAGCAAGCAGAGAAAAAGGTAGAAGGTCAAGCCCATTGCAATAGCAGAAATTCGGCGCTGAAGCCCGGTCCGAAGGCGGCGGCGATGGCGTACTCGCCAGTGTGCAGGGGACGCTTCTCGAGCCACTCCTGGAGAATAAAGAGAATGGTGGCGCTGGAGAGGTTGCCGACGTTGCCGAGGATGTCCCAGGAGGGCTGCGTGTCACATTTGCAGAGGCCCAGCTCCTCTTCGATGTTCCCAAGAAGTCGCGCCCCGCCAGGGTGCAGGATCCAGCCCTTGATCTCCTCGCGTTTCCTGTTGTTTCGCTGGAGAAAACCTTCTACCAGGCCGCGGATCTTTCCGCCGATCATTTCGGGGACGTCCTTGGAGAGCAAAATGTGAAAGCCGGAATCGCGGAGGTCAAATCCCATGGCGAAGAGCGAATCCGGGAAGGTGTACGTTTCCGTGTTGAGGATCTTCGGGCCTCGCACTTCCCTGCCACTAACGATCACCGCTGCAGCGCCATCGCCAAACAAAATCGAGGAAATCAGGTTGGCCTGGGAAATGTCCTTTCTCTGAAATGTCAGGGAAGGAAGTTCGACGGAGATGATCAGGACGTTGCCGCCGGGATTGGCCTTCAGGTAATCAGCGGCGCGCCCGAGGGCCATGGCTCCCGCGGCGCAGCCCAACTCCGTGAAGGGCATGCGACGCACGTTCGAACGGAAACCCATCATGGGAATGAGATGGGCGTCGAGCGAGGGAATCATGAAGCCGGTGCAGGAGACGGTGATGATGAGGTCGATGTCCGAGGCTTTCAGGCCGGCACGCTCCAAACATTTCTCAGCGGCTTCGCGGCCCAGCTTTACGGCGTGCTCCATGTACTCGTTGTTGGTCTTCGAAAGAGCGCGAGGCTCGATGGTGTAGTCGATAGGGAAAATGGCGTGGCGCTTGTGCACCTGCGCGTTGTCAACAATGCTCATCATCGCTTCAAGCCGGCGCTCGGGGATGTCGAAAACGCGTCCCATGTAGTACTTCACGTCGTCGCGCGTGATGGTGTACGGCGGGAGTGCCGTCGCTGTCGCGGCGATGGCGGGATGCGCTGCGCCTACAGGTTCTCTGGGTGAGGTACTCACGGATGTTTTCCATCTCCTTTTTGAGCGCAGGGGAACGGCGGCCTTGCCCCTGTGCAAGCCGATTGAATGCAACGCTCAGGAAGGTGCGCTGCTTCGTTGGCCCCTGACTTTACCTCATTTGCCCTGCTATCGCCCACTGTTTTGAATCTCTTGCGCGGGCACTCTGGGCTAGGCGTCAGCGCAGGCCAACGAGGCCCCGAACCGACTCGATCAGCTTCGCGGAGTCGTAACCCACACCATCTTTAAACACAAGTTCTACCTTTTCGATGTCCTTAATATTCCCCGATGGGTCCCCGCCGATCACAACCAGGTCGGCCTGCTTGCCGATTGCGAGGGTGCCAATCTTATCGAGTTCACCAAGAAACTCCGCGCCGTTCGACGTGGCGATGTGGATGGCCTCCAAAGGCGTGAATCCTGCTTCGACGAGCAATTCCACTTCGCGCTGGTCCCCGAATCCCGCGATCACTCCGCCGTATCCCGTGGGATCGAGCCCGGCCAGCAGCAGGCCGCCTTCCTTCGCGAACTCGCGCTCGAATTCCAGCTCTTTCTTAAAGAGGGCCGGCCAATCGGACTTTGCCGCACCGTCGGAAATCAGGGCGCGTCTTCTTAGGTACGAAATGCGCGCCTCGGGCTGCATGGCATCGAGAACACGGCCATCGAGGGGAGCACGGTTGGGGACGAAAGTCTCGAAGACCGGCAACGTAGACGTAAGCGCGACGTGATGAGCGATCAGGTCGCGAATGGTGTCATGGATCGGGCCACTCGTGACTTCCAGCGGGAGCAATGCTTTGTTTGCAGCGGCCGGACTCGGGCAGACACCGGGTTTCTTGTCGGGCAGAAACTCTGTGTCAACGACGAGCCCGTGTTCCAGGTCGTCGATTCCCAGTGCTGCAGCCTCGCGGAAACCGATGGAGCAAAGATGACCAGTGATCTTGACGCCGTGCGCGTGAGCGGCTTTGGCGGCGGCGCCTAATTCGTCCGGCGTGATGTTCATGTAGGCTTTGAAGGACGTGACACCCTGCGCGACCCAGAACTCGACGGTGCGGCGAGCATCCTCGGCATCCTTGAGCTGATGCATTTGAAGCGCGAACGCTCCCTGCCCTTCGAGGTAGGGCCCGGTCACATGAATTTTGGGACCGGCCATTTTGCCGTCCTCCACGGCACTCTTCAGTTCGAGGTCCGCGTAAGGATCGAGGCTTCCCGTGGTTCGGATCGTGGTCACTCCGCCCGCGAGATACAGGCGGGGAAAGCTGGCGGCGTGTTCCGGGTAAAGCGGCGGCGCGCCACCCGGCGCGGGATAGAACATGTGGTCGTGCATGCCGACAAGCCCGGGTATGATCGTGCGGCCGGAGAGATCGAGGACCTTCGCGCCTTCAGGAGTTTTTGTAGTCGCGGCGTCGCCCAGGGCAAAAATCTTTCCGTCTTGGATGACCAGAGTTTGATCGACGCGAGGAGCCGTGCCGCTACCATCGATGACGCGGACATGAGTGAGCGCGAGCATCGGCGCGTCTTCCTTCACGAATGCGCGGACCTCCGGGGCGAGCTTGGAAGCAGCTTGCGCCCAGCAAAACGAAGGCAGTGCGAAGACGCATAAGATGTAAGAGATGATTTTCTTCATGGGACCACTCCGAACACCACAATAGGCGCGACGCGAGCGAGTGTATGCAGTGCCGGGACACAAGGCAAGAGGGGCCGCGCGCTAATGGAAGCCGGGTTTGTGCTAGAGTCCACGGCGAAGAGGTGAACTATGATCCGATTCTCGTCACGCCTTCTGCTTTTGGCAGTCCCAATCCTCCTTTTTCACGGTATGCCGTGCGCAGGGCAGCAGGCGCCGGCTGGCGCAACCGAGGGCGACTACGTGGCGAAGAACTTCCGGTTTCGCTCGGGCGAGTCTCTGGCGGAACTGCGGCTGCATTACACCACGCTGGGAAAACCCGCGAAGGATGCCCAGGGCCGCGTCACCAACGCAGTTTTGATTCTGCACGGGACGGGCGGCACGGGGCATCAGTTTTACGCGCCAGTATTTGCAGGGGAACTCTTCGGCCCGGGCCAACTTCTCGACACCGCGCGCTACTACATCATTCTTCCCGACGGCATCGGGCACGGAAAATCCTCAAAGCCCAGCGATGGGATGCACGCGCACTTCCCGCAATACGACTACGACGACATGGTAGCCGCGCATCACCTGCTGCTGACCGAGGGGCTCGGCGTGAATCACCTGCGGCTGATACTGGGCACGTCGATGGGCTGCATGCATTCCTTTGTGTGGGGAGAGACGTATCCGGATTTCATGGACGCGCTGATGCCGCTGGCCTGCCAGCCCGTGCAAATTGCCGGACGCAACCGCGTGTGGCGCAAGATGGTCATGGACGCGATTCGCAACGATCCGGAATGGAAAGGCGGAGAATATTCCGCGGAGCCGCAGCAGGCGCTGTGCACCGCGCTCGATTTGCTGTTGATTGCGGGTAGCGCGCCCCTGTACATGCAGAGGACGTTGCCGACGCGCGACGCCGCCGACAAATATCTCGATGACTATTTCAAGCAGCGTCTGCCGGGGTTGGATGCCAATGACCTGTTGTACGCGGTGAATGCTTCGCGCAACTACGATCCGTCGCCGCAACTCGAGAAGACCCTCGCGCCCGTGATGTACATCAATTCGGCCGATGACTTCATCAATCCGCCGGAGCTGGACATGGCGGCGCGCGAAATCAAAAAGGTGAAAACCGCGCGGTTTGTGCTGCTGCCCATCGGAGACGAAACCCGCGGACACGGTACGCACACCCGCGCCGCGGTGTGGAAACAATACCTCGCCGAATTGCTGGAGAAATCCGCGCACTGAGCCCCTTTGGTTGCTGGTGCTTTGAACGGGTTGCTACACTGGAGGACCGCGCATCACCAGGAGAGCAGCATGGCGAAATTTGGCGGCGTGGACTTCATTGATTTTGATTCGCAGTTGAACGACGAGGAGAAACTCGTCCGCCAAACCGCGCGCGAATTCGTCGAGAATGAAGTCATTCCCATCATCGAAAAACACAGCCGCGAGGCTACGTTTCCCAAGCATCTGATTCCACAACTCGGTGAGCTAGGATTTTTCGGCGCGAATCTGCACGGCTATGGCTGCGCGGGAATGTCCAACGTGGCGTATGGCTTGATGACCCAGGAGCTGGAGCGCGGCGACTCCGGCTTGCGGAGCTTTGTTTCCGTGCAGGGCGCTCTGGTGATGTACCCGATTTATTCCTACGGCAGCGACGCGCAGAAGAACAAGTGGCTCCCGCTGCTGCAGCAGGGCAAAGCAATTGGTTGTTTCGGCTTGACCGAGCCACAGTTCGGCTCGAATCCCGGAGGAATGCTGACGCGCCCGGTGAAAAAGGGCCACAAGTACATTTTAAACGGCGAAAAGATGTGGATCACCAGCGGATCGATCGCGGACATCGCGGTAGTGTGGGCCAAGGGCGAGGACGACAAAGTCCGTGGCTTCCTGGTGGAGAAAGGCTCGCCGGGGCTCAAAGCATGGGACGTGCACGGGAAATGGTCGTTGCGCGCTTCGATTACCTCTGGTTTGGCGTTCACCGACTGCGAAGTTCCGGAAGAAAATTTGCTTCCCGGCGTCGTGGGCTTGAAAGGCCCGCTGAGTTGCCTGAACCAGGCGCGCTACGGCATCGGCTGGGGCGCGCTGGGCGCGGCGATGGCGTGCTACGACACGGCGCTGCAATACGCGAAGACGCGCAAGCAATTTGCCAACAAGCCCATCGCGTCCCACCAGCTCGTACAGGAAAAGCTGGCGTGGATGATCACCGAAATCGTGAAAGGCCAGCTGCTGGCCATGCACGTCGGCCGCCTGAAGGACAAAGGCAAAGCCGATCCGTCGCACATCTCCATGCTGAAGATGAACAACGTGGGCATCGCGCTGGAAACAGCGCGCAAGGCGCGCGACATCCTGGGCGCCAACGGCATCGTCGACGATTACTGCATCATGCGGCACATGAACAACCTCGAGAGCGTGTACACCTACGAAGGCACGAACGACATTCACAAGCTGGTGATCGGGGAGAGGATCACCGGCATCGCCGCGTTTGTGTAGGCTCGGTCGACCCAACCAATTCGTAATCTACGGAATCTTGTAAGCTGAGGAGGCACGATGTATCGTGCCCCTACAGGAGACCACTCCATGCGACCGCGCTGCTTTCAATTATTCGCATTCCTCTCTGTTCTTTTGCTCGCGGTGACCATATCGGCGCAAACCGCGCAAGCGCAGGCGAGGGCTGCCGTCGATCCCACGAAGCCAAAGATTCGTGCAATTACGGCGTTCATCAACCTGGACCGCGCGCAATACCAGCAGCAGGTGGCCGACGCGCTCAAGATGCTGCGACGCGCCCAGACGACTTTTGAGTCGCGCGGCTACCAGGTGCAAACGATTCGCATCGCCACACAGCCGTTCCCGGAGTACACCCAGGGCTTGACAACGCAACAGGCGATCGACTTCTTCAAACAATACGAAGCACTCGCGGTACAGCAGAAATTCGCAGCGTCCATCGGACCGGCCATGCTCAATGCGAACGATAGCCCGGCGCAGGCCGATTTGCTGACGGACATCCTGATCAATACCCAACATTTGAATGCGAGCCTGGTTGTGGCGGGCGATGACGGCGTGCGCTGGGGCGCCGTGGGCGCGGCGGCGCGCGTGATGAAGAAGCTCGAAGAGTCCACCACACACAGCCAGGGCAATTTCCGCTTCGCGGCGATTGCCATGGTCCCGCCGGTGACGCCATTTTTTCCGGCCGCATATCACACCGGATTTGGGCACCAGTTCGCCATTGCGTTGGAATCGGCAAACGTAGTGGCCGCAGCCTTTAAAGATGCGCCTGATCTGGCCGCCGCAAAGCAGCGGCTCACTGACAAGCTAGCGGCTGCGGCGTTTGAGATCGAGCGGCATGCGGGGCGAGTGGACTCGGAAACCGGTTGGACCTACATGGGAATCGATCTTTCGCCCGCCCCTTCGCCGGGAAAAGACACTTCGATTGGCGCGGCCATTGAGAACCTGACGACGCAGCCGGTGGGCATGAACGGTACGCTGACCGCGGCAGCGACGATTACCGCGGCGATCAAGAACGTGAAGGTGAAGCAGACTGGCTACTCCGGGCTGATGCTGCCGATCCTGGAAGATACTGTGCTCGCGCAGCGTTGGAGCGAGGGGCGCCTTACGATCGATTCGCTGCTGAGTTATTCGGCGGTGTGCGGAACAGGGCTCGACACGATTCCGCTGCCGGGGGACACCAGCGCGGAACAACTCTCGCTGATCATTGGCGACATGGCCAGCCTCGCGGTCAAGTGGCACAAGCCGCTGTCGGCGCGGCTGATGCCGATCACGGGCAAAGGCTGGGGCGAGACCACCGACTTTGACGACCCGTTCCTGGTGAATGCGACGCTGCAACAGCTCGAGAAGAAGTGAGCTTGAGCAGAGCAGCTTAGTTTTTTTCGGCAATCATCTCGTTCGTGACCTTGCCGGCGGCGTCGAAGAATTTGAGCTCCGGCTTTCCATCCGGCTTTACGGTGAGGCGGATGCGGCTTTTTCCGCTGGCGTCTTTCAAGTCCAGACCCACACTGCCATCGACGGCTCTGCCCAGCACAAGGCGCTGCGTGTCATAGGCGGGATGCGCCGCAAAGAATTTTTTCCACTCTGCATCCTGTTGATCTTGGGGAAGCTTCATAATCCGCTGAAAGGCTTCCCGCTTTTCGCCGACTGGATAATCTCCCTGATCGAGAATGGTAATGTCAGAGAACTTCTGATTTCCTTCGCGGCCGGCGTTTACGGCAAAAATCTGATTGGCTTCGTACTGGTCGAAGCTGAGATGGACATGGTTTTGAACTGAACCATCCGGCTCTTGGTGCGCGCCCCAAATGAAACCGCCCTGCTCGGTGCCTTCCTCGCTCATGAAGAGCATGCCTGCGGCCTCTCCCCGGTCAGGGTTTGGATACTCCTTTCCTCGCACCCACCCGCCGGGGAAGTCGGCGCGATTGGATATGGTGAGCCGGACCGTTCCATCCGGCTCGACAATGTTGATGCGGCGCGCCGTAATGGTTCCAAAGCTCGGATTGCGGAGATTGGCGAAGCCAGTCAGCAAGGTGATGGCAAAAGCCAGCGTTAATACACCGGAGTAAATCGCGAGAAAACGTGGAGACGAAAGAAAATTCAAGGGTGTCCTCCTTAAGGCGCAGGTGTCGATGAGGCACAATACGGGACAAAGGACCAAATAGTCTCAGCGCTCGCCTGTATCCGTCCGATGGTCACGACCGTCGAGGGAAGTGGCAAAGTAACGAGTGGGAGTGGTGCCGAGCTGCTTGCGGAACATAGAGATGAAGGCGCTGGTGCTGTCATACCCCGATTCCAAAGCGGCGGCGGTCACTTTCTCACCTGCAGCCAGGAGTTGCAGGGCGTGGAGCAAACGAAGCTGCTGACGCCACCGGGCGAACGTCATCTTCGTTTCCGCAAGGAAGAGCCGCTGCATGGTGCGCTTGCTTGCGCCGCAATCCTTGCATAGCTTTTCGAGAGCCCGCTGGTCAGCAGGGTTCGCGGAGAGGTTTTTCACGATTCGTACGGCTCGTGGGTCCGATGGGTGCGGCAACTGCAAAGGGATGGACTCCACTTCTTTCAGTTGATCAACGAGGACTTCGATGATGCGCCGCTCGGTGGAAACCCGCTTACGCAAGTTCTTGAACTTGCAGGCGTGAAGAATCAGCTCTTTCAAGAGCGGCGTGACGTTCATGACGAAACATCTTCTTGGAAGGGCACCGCAAAGCCCCTCCAGGAAGTAGAGAGTGCGCATAGAAACGGGGCTGGCCATCGCCACCGAATGCGGCGTGTCGGCGGGAATCCACACGGCACGCAAGGGCGGGACGACCCAAACGGCCAGTTTGGTGCTGAGGGTCATAACGCCGCTGGAAGCAAATAAGAGCTGATCCTCTGGATGAGAATGTTCCGGAATAACGTGGCCGTTGGGGAGGTTTGCGGAGACGCTGGCCATTTGAGCGTAGGGACGGCTGTTGGAAGCGCAAAGTATGCTGTGACACTTATGCGACATTTCCTGTCACAATAGCGAGAGAAAACAGATCCAGCAAGTGCTATCTCCTGGGAGCAGAGAGCTTCACAAGGAGGCACCGATGCTGGCTTCAGCTAAATTGATCGGCTTTATTCCAACGAAGGATTACGACAAAGCCCGGGCGTTTTATGAGGGGAAGCTAGGATTTGAGTTTGTGAGCCTGGATCAGTACGCGCTGGTCATAAGGGTTGGCGGGCACATGATTCGCATTGTGAAAGTGCCGAACTTCACTCCGCAGCAGGCCACGATCCTCGGCTGGGAAGTGGCAGACGTGCCGGCGGCCGCGAGATGGCTGTGGGAGCGAGGAATTGCTACGGAAAAGTATCCTTTCGTGCAGGACCGGGAACTGGGAATTTGGACGACGCCAAACGGGGACAAAGTGGCGTGGTTCAAGGATCCCGACGGGAATTTACTGAGTGTTTCATACCACGTGGCGACGTAGGCATTTAGCACGCGCTGGAAGAGGCCCTATAGGAGCCCGCCGAGTGTAGCTGAGGCACGGCGTCCCCCAGTGGTATGCTCGTTGGTGACGAGTTCCGGTGAAAGGAAGCGAGGAGATGACAGGAGGGGCGGCGGCGGTTCCGGGAGCCGAAAAATTGGCTCCTAGTCTTGGGCTCGCGCAACTGGTGTGCCTGCCGGATACAAGTGCGGAAGGGAGTAGCCAACTAGGTCGCTGGAGTTGCGAGCAGCTCGAACAGGGCAACATTCTGTTTCTACCCGCGACGCCGTTTGTGTTTTCCGAGGAGTGGCGGAGTTTTCTTCTGCAGCAGCGCAAGGCGGAATCGCGCCATCACAAGAACATTGCCTACCGGCCTGCGGAGGACCGGCTGACGGGGTTCATCGGCGAAAATGAAGAGGCGCAGCGGCGACTGCACGACATTTTGCGGAATTATTCGGCGCGCGTGGTCGAGTACCTTTCGAAACTGCTTCCTGAATACAAGGACCGCTGGCGCCTGGATTACGCGAGCTTCCGGCCGTTTGAAGAAGAAGGCCGCGACCTGCGCGTGCGGGCGCGCAACGACCTGCTGCACACGGACGCTTTTCCCACTCGGCCGACGAATGGGGACCGCATCTTACGGTTCTTCACCAACCTGAATCCCGAAAAACCGCGCGTGTGGCTCACCGGGCAAACGTTTGAACCTCTGGCAGAACGCTATGCGTCGCAAGCGGGAATGCCTGCGGCCCGATCAAGCGGAGCACTGGGCTTGCTGGTGCGCACCGCGAAGGCGCTGCACCTCCCGGCCATCGCGCGCTCGCCTTACGATGATTTCATGCTGCGCTTTCACCACTTTCTGAAGGAGAACGCTGAATTTCAGCAGTCCTGTCCGAAGACGCGGCACGAATTTCCGCCAGGGTCCTGCTGGATGGTGTTCACCGACATGGTGAGTCACGCGGTTCTTTCCGGGCAGTTTGCGCTCGAGCAGACGTTTATCGTGCCTAAAGACGCGATGGTTACTCCGGAGCGCGCGCCGGTGCGCGTGCTGGAACGGCTGTGCGGCCACCCAGTCGTTCAGTAATTCAATTCTTTTCCTTCGCGGCTATTCCTGATCGCCAGCCTTGGTCGTTCCGGAAGGGGCCGTCCCCGAAGATGGGCTGCCGGCATTGAGATGGTCGAAGTTCAGGATGGCATTGAACACCAGGAAATAACTGCCTGTAGTCTCCGCGCGCCAGATCGGATTGTTGGCGAAGAGGACGACGTGCCCCTTGCCGTGAGGAACGTCGACGACGGCGGGCTTTTCGGCGATTTCGTTGGCGCCGGTGATCATGCCGCTCAGGAGGAGATCCTTCTCGGGGGCGAAGCGCAAGACGACGCGAGGTTGCTGGTCCGCCGGGGGAATGGCCCAGCGCGCAAATTCGGCCACGTCTTCTGGAATGTAGAGTTCTTGCTGATGGGGAGTGCGCTTCTCCGGCTTTTCGGGAGCCATGTAGGGCCGAGCCTGAATAATGTCAGGGTCGCTCAGCGAACCGCGGCCGCTGGAGCGCGCCGATCCGCCGGGACCTTCCTCCGGTCCAAAGCCGCCAAAATTTCCGCCTACCGTGATGACCGGACCCTGGCGAAAATAAGTGTACAGCTTGTCGTCGTAGCCGTACACGATGGGACTCTTCTTGTCGTCAACGGTCGAAAGCACCACGCTCCCGGGCGCCTGCATCGCGCGGGCTTCAGAAACGTTGACCATCTCGGTCATGCCGCCGGCCACGGGGAGCGCGGCGCTGGTTTGCACCGCGAGGAGCAGTCCCCCGTCGTTCACAAAGCGCTCGAGATTGGCGAGACCCTGATATCCGAGGCCGCCACGGATGTCGGCAGTGGAATCGAGTCCTGGCGCGACAAAATTGGGAGTATCGTCTGAAATCTTCCAGGGTCGCGGATTGCCACGCATCGGCAAGCCACGAAGGATGGAGCTTAGGCCGGCCGGCCCTCCGCCACCCATGGGCGGAAGAATAATCGCGTCGAACTTCTCGCGCAGATTTGGATTCTCGCGCAGCCAGGTGTCGGCCACGTAGGTGTAGGGAATCTTCAGTTCCTCAAACGCGATGCGGAACCATCCATCGTTTTGCGTGTTCTGCCAGTTGTGCACCACCGCGACTCGCGGAACGGCCAAGGGATGCGTAGCGACGTTCAGTGTGGCGTTCGTGGCATGAATGTGCAGGCCTAGCTCGCTGGCGGCCTTTTCGACTTGGCCGCGGTCGGTGTCGCGGATGACGAATGTTCCCGCATTGAACTTGAGGCCGTCCGCCTCGAACGGAGCTTCGGCCGCCTCCATCGGAACGGAGGCGAGACGGAAACGCAGAGTGGCGAGCGTGTTGTCGGTGTTGTGGCGAATGAGGAAAACTTTGCCTTGGCCATCAATGGAGCCCGGAGCTTCCACTTTGCTGACCTTGTGCATCGGAGCGTCGAGGATGGAGAGATCGGTAGCGCGTGTGGTTTTCACGTTGCGAAGCGCGCCGAGTGTCCAACCCGTATCATCGTAAGAGCGCGGGTCGCGCGGACTGTAATACTGCGTGTCGAGCACCATGTCCGCCAGCCGGCTGTACGGCTGATCCATTCGAACGACGTAGCTCCCTGCCGGGATGACCATTTCGTTTGTGGCCTTTTTTTCTTCTTTGTTTTTGGAGTCGCCGTCCGGTTTTTCCCCAGGCTTTTCCGGTGATTTTTCTTTGCTGCTGTCGCTTGTAGCAAGACGAACTTCTTTGTCTGTGCGGTGAACTTCGATGCCTTGAAGTTCGAAGAGATTCAAGAGACTGGCCTGCTCGGCGGGCCGCGGATCGTCGGCAGGGAAGACCCAGGCGGCGGGGCCTTCGGTTCGCGCTTTGGCGACGGCGCGCTTGCTCTTCAGATAAAAGTTGTTTAGGAACTTCTGGCCGTTCGAAGCGATGTTGTTCATGCCAAAAAGAATCGCGCTTTGCTGCATATTGATGTTGTCGCGCGCCGACCACTTCACTTTGGGGAGGGGAGGATTGGGACGGTACCACTCGCGGCTCGTGTCGGGAGCGCGCAGCGTCCGTACACGCGTATCGGCGCCGCCATTGCCGAAGGTTTCATAGAAGCGGCCGATGGCGTTGTGGTTGTTGGCGATGGAAAGAAGATAGTTGGGAGCCCAGCCGTCGTAAAAGCCATGCGTCCAGACGCCGATCACGCCGCGCTTGGTCATCTCTTCAATCTCGTGGTAGGCCATCTCCTGCCACTCGCTGATGACGATGGGATCGAGCCAGGCGTTGTACGGCCCCGTACCCGTCATGATGTAAAGGTAGGGAACGGATTCGTGGAGGTCGTGCATGACGGTGGGATGAAAGTCGAGAAACGTTTTGAGCATGTTGCGGGAGAGCGCGAGGGTCACGCCGAGGTTATCGCGGTTGTTGTCGTGCGCCACGTAGTGACCCCACCAGATGAGCGGATAAGGGGGCTCGTCGGGGTGCTTCTTGTGTTGCAGGTAGACATCGACCATGCGGTCGTGGCCATCAACCTCGACGATGGGAGTTATGAGGACGATGGAATCTTTGCGGATTTTCTGAATGAAGGGCGTATCTTCGACGGCGAGGCGATACGCCAGTTCCATGAGCATTTCCGGTGCACCGGTTTCCGGCGAATGAATGCTGCCGTCGGCCCAATACATGGGCTTGCCTTCGGAGATGAGTTTTTGCGCTTCGGCTTCACTTAAGCCGCGCGGGTCGGCGAGTCGTGCAGTGATTTCCTTGTAGCGATCGAGTTTGGCGAGATTGGCTTCGTCGGAGACAGCCACGACGAGCATCTCGCGGCCTTCTTCGGAAGCACCGATGCTCCAGACTTTGACGTGCGGGCTTTTCGAGGCCAGCAGGCGGAAATACGCGTTGATGTCCTTGGTGTAGTCGAGGACGTCGGGAGCGCCGATGATGTGGTGGAGAAACGCGTCCGGCGCCGGCACGCACGAACTGAGGGGAAGATGATCGACCAGTTCGGTGGTGAAAGAAGATTCGGTGGTGAATTCCTTGACCTTCTTGGTGTATTCCGTGTGATCGGTCAGCGTGCAGGGCTTGAACTGCGCAAAGCTGGATGCAGCGAACGCGCAAAAAGACAGGAGAACGCAGAGAAGCATTCGATTCATAAAGCACCTCAGGGCGATAGCGACCGCGGGGATTATATCGCTTCGAGCCATCAGGTCCATCTGCAGAACGGGTTATCGACGAGGCAGGAAGTTTGGCCTATGATTAGCGCCGCCCGAGGGGCCGGGCGAGACTTCGGCAGTCGAGAGGCCGTCGATGGGGTGAGACGGCCCTCTGGATCGGTGACGGAGAGAGAGCAACCCATGGAAGAACAACTCAGTCTGGATTTTCTGCGCGTAGTGGAGAATGCGGCTATCGCCGCGGCACGCACAATGGGATTCGGCGACAGGCATCACGCCGACGAAGTGGCGGTCGAAGCCATGCGCAAAACGCTGGACTCCGTGGAGATCGACGGGACCGTTGTCATCGGAGAGGGCGAGCGCGACGAAGCGCCGATGCTGTACATTGGCGAAAAGGTGGGGCTCGCAACGCACGCGCCTAAAGCCTTGTTTCCGCAAGTCGATATCGCTGTCGATCCCTTGGAAGGGACGAACTTGTGCGCGACGGGTGCCGCCAACGCCATCGCAGTGCTGGCTGCGAGCGAGCGCGGCGGGCTGCTCAATGCGCCGGATTTGTACATGGAAAAAATCGTCGTGGGACCGTCATGCAAAGGCGCCATCGACCTGGATGCACCGGTTGCCGACAACCTGAAATCGATTGCCAAGCGGCTGGATCGCGACGTGGAGGATCTGGTCGTGGTGGTGCTCGATCGCGTGCGGCACGAGAAACTGATTGACGACATTCGCGCTGCCGGCGCGCGCATCCGGCTGATTGGCGACGGCGACTTGTCGGCCGGAATTTCCTCTGCGGTCGTGGGCACGGGTGTACACGCGGTGATGGGCACGGGCGGCGCGCCGGAAGGAGTGCTCACGGCGGCGGCATTGCGCTGCCTGAATGGACAGATCCTCGCGCGGCTGGTCATTGGCAAGCCGGAAGACGCGGAACGCCTGGAGAAAATGGGAGTGAAGGATCCGAAGCGCATCTACGACACGGAAGATCTGGCGCCGGGGAAAAAGATGGTCTTTGCATGCACGGGCGTGACCGATGGGAATTTGCTGAAAGGTGTGCGCTTCTTTGGCGAGGGCGTGCGCACCAGTTCGATGATCCTGACGTTCGACGACCGGCAGGTGCGATTCATCGATTCTGTGCGCCTGGAGAAGCGGCCGGACATCAAAGTGCGTTTCAACTAACCTCCCAGGACTCATCCGATTCGTTCGTGAGTTACAGGACAGGCGGACAGCTGGCCAGAATCTGGACCCACAGGCAGTAGTGCGAAACAGACAACACACGTAGGCTTCCCCAACCAGTCCCACCGCAGGAAACACTTTGCTGCATGCCGCCCACGCACGGGTGTATGCGACCGAGACGAACCCCGCGGCGACCGAGAACCGGAGGAAAGTCCGTGAAGCGCTCCGTGCTAATCCTGGCGATTGTGCTGGCGGGTTTTCTGGGCGGGTGCGCCCAGTACGTAACTTCCGGAGGCCCCGGAGGGGGCGGGGGCGGCGGACCGCAGCCGTTTACGATTACAGTCACGCCAGCGAATCCCACGATCGCAGGGCTCATTCAGCAGCAATTTACTGCTAAGACCAGCGACGGATCGAAACCGGCACTGGCCTGGTCGGTCAGCGGGATCGCGGGAGGCAATGCCCAGCTGGGCACCATCAGCGCAACGGGGCTTTATACTGCACCGGAATTTCCTCCTTCCCCCAACACCATCACAATTACCGCGACAGAGACGGCCGACAGCACTAAGTCCGGAAAAACCGGAGCGACGCTGACAAATCCGACGCCTGAACTGGACGCGGTCTCGCCGACCTCGATTCCGGTGGGGGCATTCACTCTAACCTTGAGCGGCAAACACTTTGCGCCCGGCGCCACGGTTTATCTAGGCACAGGCGCGTTGACAACGACGCTGGATTCCTCGACACAATTGACGGCTACCGGGATGGCCACGACGGCGCAAGTGGGAACCCTAGCGGTTTCCGTCACGAACCCGAAACCGGGGGGGGCGACCTCCGGCAAGATCAACATTCAAATCCTTCAGCCGAACTCGAACATCCAGATTTCCATTACGCCGACGTCGGCAACCGTCGGTGCAGGAAACCAAACGCAGTTTGTCGCCACCATCACCGGAACAATGAACAACGGCGCGAACTGGGCCGTGAACGGAACGCCCTACGGCAACAATACTGTCGGCAGCATGGACAGCAATGGGAATTACACGGCGCCGGCGGCCTTGAATAACCTGACGAGCGTGACTATCACCGCGACGAGCCAGGCCGATACCACCAAATCGGCTAGCGCCACGGTGACGTTCCAGAATCCGGCGCCCACGCTGACAGCCATCACTGCAAGCACGTTGGCACCCGGGCCATTTCAAGTGACGCTTTACGGCACCGGCTTTGTTAGCACCTCGACAGTGAATTTTGGCGGGCAAACGCTGACGACCACCTATGCGACCGCAACAATGATTACGGCCATCGGTTCTGCCGCGAATGCCGGACAAGTCGGGGTCTCGGTCGCAAACCCCGCGCCCGGCGGAGGCACTTCCAATACTTTGAACGTGACGGTAACCACGGCAGGAACGCCGGTATCCTCGTCCGCAGCCGTGCGCTTCCTGGAACAGACTTCGTTTGGGCCGGACCCGGAAACCGTCAATCAACTGCAGCAACTGGGCTTTGACATGTACCTGCAGAACCAGTTTGCAGCAACCGTAACTCCCTATCAGGATCCGCGGTTGAAAGACGGCGTGTTCGACGTAGGACAAAGGTTCTATCTGAACGCGATTGCCGGGGGAGACCAGTTGCGTGAGCGTGCCGCTTTCGCGTTGAACGAAATGTGGGTCGTGGCAGGCGACAAAGTCAGCGACCCGCTGGGCTACACGAACTATCTGCGCGTGTTAAGCAAGGACGCGCTCGTAAACTACCAGAATGTGATGACCGACATCACGCTGACCCCGGCGATGGGCCACTACCTGGACATGGTGGACAACGACGCACCGGCACCGGGCCAGCACGCGAACGAAAACTACGCGCGAGAAATCATGCAGTTGTTCTGCCTGGGATTGAATCAATTGAATCCAGACGGCACGCCGGTGCTGGACAGCTCCGGAAACCCCGTGCCGACCTACACGCAGAACGACGTCATGGACCTGGGTCGGGCGTTCACGGGGTGGACTTATCCCGTGCAGTCGGGAATGTCATCGCAGACCCACAACCCCGAGTACTACGGCGGGAACATGGTTGCCGTGGAATCCAATCATGATACGGGAGCAAAGACGATCCTGGGGCAAGCGATTCCTGCAGGACAAACCGCGGAAGCGGACCTGGCGGCGGCGCTGAACATCATCTTCAACCACCCGAATGTGGCCCCCTTCGTCAGCAAGCAACTCATCGAACATCTGGCGACGAGCAATCCGAGCCCGGCGTACGTACAGCGTGTGGCGCAGGCCTTCAACTCCGGAAGCTTCAACGGTTATGGATCGGGCAAACGCGGAGACCTGCAGGCGACGATTGCGGCCATCCTGCTGGATCCGGAAGCGCGGCGCGGCGACGTCGCGGCCACGGCGGTGGCCACGGACGGAAAACTGCGCGAGCCGGTGGTGATGATCGTAAGCGTGGCGCGCGCCTTCCACGCGCGGACCGATGGTGGCGGATTCACTTTCGAGGGCTCGGCGATGAACCAGGAAATCTTCTATCCGCCGACCGTCTTCAACTTCTTTCCGCCCGTGAATCCGATTGCCGGAACCACGCTGAATGGGCCGGAGTTCGCCATCTTCAACACGGTGACCAGCCTGTCGCGAGCCAACTTCGTCAACGACGCGGTTTACGGCTCAATCGGCTCGAACACTCAACTGGATTTCAGTCCGGTGGTAAATGCCGGAACGCCGGACCAGATGGTGGCGTGGCTGGACACGCTCTTTCTCCACAGTTCTACGCCTGCCCAAATGAAGCAAACAATCCTTACGGCGTTAGGCGCCTATGATCCGAGCGACAAGAATGGACAGGCACAGGCCGCCATTTACCTGTACCTCTCGTCGTCCATGTACCAGGTACAGCACTAAGTCCGAAGGAGCCAGAGATGACCCGACACACACGGAGAGACATGCTGAGGCTGACCTGCTGCTCGGCGGCAGGGGTGGCCATGCTAAGCGGGTTGAGCAAGCTGGGATTATTGAGCGCGTTCGCTCAAGGCACAACGGATTACAAAGCGCTGGTGTGCATTTTCCTGTTTGGCGGAAATGACGGGAACAATATGGTGGTGCCCATCGACTCGCGTTACACCGGCTACCAAAGCGTTCGCGGGCCGCTGGCGATCCCGCAAGCGCAGTTGCTGCCTTTGCAGAGCGGAGGCCAGGCGAATTACGGGCTGCACCCGAGCATGCCCGAGATGCAAGGGTACTTCAACAACCAGAAAAACCTCGCGATTCTTGCTAACGTGGGAACGCTGGTGCAGCCAACGACCCAGGCGATGTACCAGGCCTATCAAAACCTGCCGGAGAACCTGTTCTCGCATTCCGACCAGCAGGATCAGTGGCAAAGCGCGCAGTTGACGGGCGTTCCGCTGTCCGGGTGGGCCGGCAAGCTAGCGGATTCCCTGCAAAGCGCATACAACAGCGCAGCGCAGTTTCCACCGATCCTCTCGGTGAGCGGCAACGCCATCTTCTGCACGGGAATTACCTCGCAACCGTTCACGATGGATCCGGGACAAACGCCCGGGCTTCAAGGATTCGACTCTTCCGCTGCTTCTCAAGCGCGGTTTGTGGCCACGCAGCAATTGCTGACGTTCGACAGCGGGTTGTCGCTGGTGCAGGCGGCCAACGCCGTGACGGGCCAGGCAGTGCAGTACAGCGTAGTCCTTGCCAATGCGCTCCAAAATGTCCCGCCGCTGCAGACGGTATTCCCGAAGAACAACTACCTCGCCGACCAATTGAAGCAAGTGGCGCAGGTGATCGCCGCGCAGAGCAGCCTGGGAGTGAAGCGACAAATCTTCTTCTGTTCGTACGGCGGGTTCGATACGCATGGAGACCAACTAGTGCAACACGTGCAGTTGCTAAGCTCTGTGAGTCAAAGCATGTCTGCGTTTTATCAGGCGACGGTGGAATTGGGCGTCGCCAATCAGGTGACTACGTTCACCGTCTCGGAGTTCGGGCGAACCCTCGAGCCGGGATCGAACGGAGGAACGGACCACGCTTGGGGCAATCATCAGATGATTCTCGGAGGCGCAGTGAAGGGCAATACACTCTACGGAACATTCCCTACCCTGGCCCTGGGTGGTCCGAACGATGCCGACCAGAACGGGCGGTGGATACCCACGACGGCGCTCGACCAATATGGATCAACGCTGGCCACGTGGTTTGGCGTAAGCGCGGCCAACTTGCCATCGATCTTTCCCAACCTCGCAAACTTCCCGACGAGCAATCTGGGATTCATGGGCTAGAGACAAAGCGAAAACGCAGTAGGTCCAGAGCACACAAAAAAAGGGCACTTCAAGAAGTGCCCTTTTCGTTTTCAACTCCACAAATGGTCAGGGCTTCTCTTTGGTGATGGCCAGGAAGACGCTGTCGTCCACCGTCAAAGAGCGCGTAAAGAGTGTGGCGGTATTTCCTCCAGCGATGGCCACGTTCTCGCCGCTGCCCCCCAAAGCCGGACCAGCGGGCTTCCCGGGAATCGTGGATCCATCGCCGGGTTGAAGGGAGATGCGGGTTGTTTTGGGAGTGCAATTGGTCGCCCCAAGGCAGGTATCGCGAACGAAGACCTGCCGGTAGCCACTGTTGATGAGGTTTGACGACGATTTTGATTCGGCTGACGCGCCAGTTGATGCGTGGCTCGGCGTCACGGCCAGAAATGCGACGAAACGCCCCGACGAGCTGACCGATGGAAGGATGCTCTCTGTTCCTACGAGAGCGCCACCGGGATCCGTGGAAATGAGAACCGTTGCTGGCTTGCAGGATTCGTCGGCCCCGGTGCATGTGTCACGCAGGTAGACCTGGCGCCCCGGAGGCGCATTCTCGACGAGATCCGCTGCATCTGAGCTAAACGCAACGTATCGTCCATTGGAACTCATGGATGGGGCGCGGCTCTCCCCAGCCGCGGTGCTTCCGTCGCCAGACACCGAAAGCATGTTTGTAGCCGGTTGGCAGCCCCCCACAGCGTTTTCGCAGGTATCGCGGAAGAAAATTTGTGAGTGCCCGTCCTGCACGGCGGTGTAAGCCACATAACGCCCGTCGCCGCTGATGGCAGGTGTTTCTTCGGCAATCGCAAGGGCTTCCGCGGATGTGGACGCGGTCCCCTTGGCAGCGGCCGGGCAAGCTGCGTTCTGCACAATTACGGAAGTTGCCGGCGTGGTGCCACCACCACTGCCCAGACTTCCCGGAATTCCTGTAACGGGCAGCGAAGGCGGATTGGAAACCGTAACGCCGGCGGTGCCGGTAGCAGCAATGTTGGCCGCGGGAATGGTCACGGTAATCTGCGTAGAAGTGATGGTTGCTGGCGGATTCGTGAATGGAGTCGAAGTCGCACCGAGAGTCCAGGTCACCGTGGAAACCTGAGGCGGCGTGGTGTTGCTAGGGCCGGAAAGAAAGTTTGTGCCCGTGATGGTAAGCGCCAAAGAATTGCCAGCGACGACACAATTTGGAGAAACGTTGGTGATTGTCGGAGCAGGATTGGGCGGATTGTTGATGATGAAGTTGATGACGTTGGAGAGGCCGTTTTGACCGGCGCCAGAGGCCGGATTGACGGTGTTAACGGTGGCCATTCCGGGCTTGGCTACGTAAGAGGCAGGGATGGAGGCGGTCAGGGAGGTCACGTTGTTGTTCGCGTCGACCGTTATGGTGGTGGTGCAAGTGCTGCTGTTGCTGGAACTGGGGGGGCAAGTCTTGCCGTTCCATTGGACTCTTGTCTGTGGAACGAAGCCGGTGCCATTCATAGTGATAGTGAATCCGGCACTGCCCGCAGGGACGTTGGCGGGCGAGAGAAAATTCAACAGGGCTCCCGTATTGTTCTGAAACGTGTTGCCGTAGTCGTTGCAACCGGCAACCGCGAGAACCGCCACCAGGGCGACAGCCCATGCTGTCCAAGACCGCTTCATTGCGACTCCTTCGTGTTTTTCTGCAACCCCGATCGTGCGGGGCATCCAACTGCCTTGGCAAACGGCGGGGAGGCCGCGGCTCCGGCGTAGTTTAGGGGTGAGATGCCAATTCTGTGCAAAGCGTTGACCCGAAGCGCGCGGCCAAGTCCGCTACGGACTAGACGTTGGCAGCTTGGTGCACGCCTCGCCCTGCCTGGAATCCAGGAGCATCTGCAACCTTACATGCTTACCATTTGCGGCTAGAAAAGGTCAATGCGAAATACCGGACC
The DNA here is from genome assembly GCA_964524985.1 of uncultured Acidobacteriaceae bacterium. Classification (GTDB taxonomy): domain Bacteria; phylum Acidobacteriota; class Terriglobia; order Acidiferrales; family UBA7541; genus Acidiferrum. Next base: position 70,031 of record CAZGFL010000086.1, on the reverse strand, counting down.
TCACCGGTTGCCCGTCTCCGGCGACAGGTTCAGCGCGGCTATTGAGGTGTGTACGAGATTCTGGATATGTGCCCCACACTCCGCGTTTGGGGCGGAAGATGCGCCAGCGGCGCGGTAGCAGACGAGTGCTTGTTGTTTGCGGCCCAGCTTGGCGAGCAGGTCGCCGCGGGCGAGTTGAAAGAGCGGGTTCGAAGGATACTTTTCGGTCAGCGGCGTGATGACTCCAAGAGCTCGCTCGTATTGTTGATCGTAGCGGTGCAGATTCAGCGCGAGATAGAAGCGGGCCACGCGGGAGGTGAGGGTGCCTTCGGAAATGGCGTGTTCGAGCTGGCGGATGCCCTCCTGCTTGGAGCCGCCGGGGATGCCCATAAAAAAACGCAGAATTCTGGCGATGCCGCTGAGCGTGTCCACATAGTAGTTGTAAAGGCCGAGGCCGCAATCGGCGTCCGCAAAATCGGAGTTGAGCGCCTTGGCGCGCAGCATGTGCTCACGGCCGCGCACACCTGCGCGAGCGGCGTTGCGGCTCTCGCCGCGAAGGCCATAGAGCCGTGCTGCCGCGCCGTCCGCCATCCCAGCGTAGAACTGCATCTCGGCTGAATCTGCCTGCTTGATTTGCGCTTCTGCAAGGGAAGATGCGGTGGCTGCCAAATCCAGGTAGTGCAGGTCGGATTCGGCTTTCGGGTGGCGGTGCGCGTCGCTCATTCCATACTTAAACTCCGCGGAGCTGCACCAGATGCGCCACCAAAGCGCTTCCCCTTCGAGGAGATATCCCAAAGGATCTTTGGGCCGCTCGGATTGGAACTGTTTGGCGGCCTGCACCGCACCGTCCAGATCGAAGGCATAGATCTTGTCGAGGATGCCGGGGACTTCCGGAGGCACGGAGAGCCCGGAAGCAACGGCCGTAGTGGCGGCAAACGCGACGAAGAGGAAACCGAGCAGAGTTCCGCGGAGGAGCGGCTTGGAGTTCATCACATTCGTCCGGTAGTTGGCGAAGCTCACGATCTGCGCTGGACGAGTTTAAGCTGTTCGAGCAGTGTTGCAAACCGAAATGGTTTTTGCAGAAACGCGGAGTTGGCCGGCAAGTCTGTCTCCGGCAAGCCTTCCGCATAGCCGGACATGTAAACGACGTGAACTTCCGGGTGGCATTCGGTCACGCGGCGCGCCAGCTCCGGCCCACGCAGCTCCGGCATGACGACGTCGGTGAGCAAAATATCGAGCGTGCCGGCATGCTTCTGCGCCATCTCGAGCGCTTGTAGAGCCGTTTTGGACTCAAGAACTTGATAGCCGACCGAACGCTCGGGCGTTGATTCCCCACGTAGCAATACCAGTGCGGCAGGAAATTCGTGGAAAGCAGCGCGTGTGAACCAAACCACAGCGCCCCCGTCATCAGAAAGAGCCCGACGAGCAGGAATTTCGCTATGCGGCGGGAAATCGAAGCCTCTGGTTGTGGAAACGACGAGGCGCCAGCGGCCATCTGAAGAAGCTGCCTTTCTTCGCCCCACGAGCCAGACAGTCTCCCGTAAGCGCGGGCTCAAATTGAGAGGAAGGGAAAGTCAGCCTGACGCGGAGGAGAGGAGCAAATCGCGAGGCTCCCGGTCCGAAAGAGAGGAGAACGTTCCGGCGGGACAGGTACAGGCTTTATTCTACTCCCGCGGGCTCAGGAAATGCCTGCCGAAGCCGCTGGTGGTGACGCAAGTCCAAATACTTGAGTGCCCACTCTCCGTTAGGAAGCGCGATGCGCATTTGCTATTCTCGCCGGATCGATGTCGGCAAACGACAACGCACCAACTTCTTCTCTCGAACGCGCCCTGGGCCTGAAAGAGGCCGTGGCGCTCAACATGATCGAGATCGTGGGCATCGGCCCGTTCGTAGTCAGTTCCCTGGTGATCCGGGCGATGGGTGGGCCGCAGGCTTTGATTGCCTGGCTTCTGGGCGCCGTGCTGGCCACTCTGGATGCTTTCGTGTGGTCGGAGCTAGGCGCGGCCATGCCCAAAGCCGGCGGAACGTATGTCTTCTTGCGCGAAGCCTATGGTCCGCAGCGCTGGGGCCGGCTGTTGTCGTTCCTGTTTGTCTGGCAGACTTTCCTGCACGTACCGCTTTCCATTGCTTCGGCTTCCATCGGCTTTGCGAACTACGCGGAATATCTTCATCCCCTCACGACGCTCGAACATAAGGCCATTTCCGGCGCCCTTGTCCTTTTCTTGGTCATTCTCTTGTACCGTCGGATCCGAACGATTGGCAAAATCTCCGTACTTCTGTGGATCGGAGTCGTCGGAGTCATGCTCTGGCTGATCTGGGGCGGCATCCGGCATTTTGATGCGAAGCTGGCCTTCGACTTTCCGCCTGGAGCGTTCGATTTCTCGTCGGTGTGGTTCGCCGCACTGGGCTCCGCCATGGTCAGCACGATCTACACTTACTGGGGCTACTACAATATCTGTCATTTGGGCGGGGAGATTCGCGATCCGGAGAAAAACATCCCTCGCGGAATTTTTCTTTCGGTGCTGGGAATTGCCGTCCTGTATTTAGCCATGCAGACCAGCATCCTGGGCGTCATACCTTGGCGCGAAGCCCAGGGCTCGAAGTTTCTGGCCAGCCTGTTCATCGAGAGACTGTACGGTCCCGCCGCCGCCAAGGTGGCGACAGGCATGGTTTTGTGGGTGGCGCTGGCTTCGGTCTTTTCGGTCTTGCTGGGAGCCTCGCGGATCCCCTATTCCGCTGCATTGGATGACAACTTCTTCCCAGTGTTCTCCCGATTGCATCCTACCAAGCATTTCCCCCATATTTCACTTTTGGTTCTGGGAGGACTGGCGTTTCTTTTTAGCGTAACCTTGAACCTGCAGACGGCGATTGTCGGCATCCTTGCGGTGCGGCTCATCGTCCAGTTCATGGGGCAGGCCGTAGGCGTGATGTTGCTGCGTCGCAGGTGGCCCGCGGAGCGCTTTCCGTTCAAAATGTGGCTTTATCCATTGCCCGCAATATTGACCCTGCTCGGTTGGCTGTGGCTCTTCTGGAGAACAGGGTCCGTGCGAAAATGGGGACTGCTGCAAATCGCGCTCGGTGTAGTGGCATTTCTGATCTGGACCTGGGACAGAAAACAATGGCCGTTCGAAAAGGCCCATGAGAAGGCATTGACCGATCACCCGTAACGAGCGGACGGCAAGAATCGTCTGATGAAGAGTGCTTGTGCGAGGCGAAATGCGTACTCTCTGGAGAACTCGGTGAATAGAAGATCCTGTGCCGCGATCATTGCATTCGCATGTCTTTTCGCCAGGCGAAGCAATGCGCAATTCCCTCCTGCCCCGGGAACGGGACCGGGTCTGCCGGAGACGGTCGAAGCCATCGAGCGAGCGCGCGTTACTACGCGAATCCTGTACGTCACTGCCCATCCCGATGACGAACCCGCCGCGGTGCTCACCTATCTGGCCCGCGGATTACATGCCGATGTCGCCTTGCTTTCGTTGACGCGCGGGGAAGGAGGCCAAAACGACCTCGGTCCCGAACAGGCGCCGCAACTGGGGTTGATTCGCACGCAGGAACTGCTGGCGGCCACGCGCGGTTACGGTGTGAAGCTCTATTTCACGCGAGCGAAAGACTTTGGATTCAGCAAAACTCCGGAAGAAACGGAGAAAGTCTGGGGCGATCAGGTTCTCGGGGATATGGTGCGCGTGATCCGCACCTTCCGGCCGAACGTGGTCATCAACAGTTGGGGGGGAGTTCACGGCGGACACGGTCACCATCAGGCCGCGGGGCTACTGACGCCGAAGGCGGTGCAGCTGGCGGCGGACGCTTCCTACCAGGTGCCGGGACCGGCCTCGGAAAAAACGGATCTGCAGCCGTGGGGCGATCGCAAGCCCGTTGTGGTGCTCGATTTGGACCGAAGCGAAAAACCCCAAGGTTACGTTCTGCCGCTCGACGAAATATCCCCTTTGTACGGCAAAAGCTACCGGGAAATCGGGCTTGACGCGTTTGCCAATCATCGGACACAAGGAATCACAGGATTCCTCAACTCACCCTTTCTGCGCCGGCCCATCGCACTCAAGCGCGAAGACGGCGGCGAGTTGAACCCGGCGATGCTGGCGGAGCCGCTCGGTCCCCTGGATGAAGACTATGAGGCGGTAAACATGGGTGTCGATCCGCTGATGCGCGCAGTCGACGGCGCGTTAGTATCGGCGCGCGATGCCGCCCTGCGCCTGGACTGGAAGTCCGCCATGGAGTCCTTGATTTCTGCGGGTAGGAAACTGAACGAAGTGCCGAAACCGAATCCTCCTGCGGAGATTCCCGCGCCGCTCGTTTCCCTGGCGCGCAGCACCGAGCGCAAACGGGAAAAGGTAGACGCGGCTCTGGCACTCGTGACCGGACTGCGGATCGACGCCAGCGCGGACCGCGGCGAAATCGTCTCCGGTGAGTCTTTCACCGTGCGCGTGGAAACGCACCGCCGCGCTGGAATTGCGGGTGATTTTCAGAAACCGGCTCTGCAGCTTCCTGCCGGGTGGAGCGTTACAAAGGAAGAGCAGCCGTCCGCGAACGTGGTCGTTCTTACGGTGCAAGCCGGGCCAAAACCGCGAGTTGGCGACAGCGCGGCAAACGCGATTTTGCCGGAGCCGCCGCCGTTGCTGACCGTCACGCAGCAGGCGGTGGTGGACGGTTACTCCTTCAGTGTGACTTCGCCGGTCATGAGCGTCCACGCCACTTCCACGCGCGTCGATCGCATGAGCCCGCTGGTCGTACCGGCATACACGCTGGCCGTGGAACCCAAGCAAGCCTTTGAGATTCTCTCCAAACCGAGCAAGCCGTTTGACGTGCTGCTTCGCGCGCACTCTTATGCCACTCAGCCGGGTGAGGTGCGCGCTGGGCTAAGCGTGCCGAAAGGCTGGAAGTCTGCGGCTCCGGTCCCGCTCAAATTCAGCGGAAGCGGAGACCAGTATGTGCGCTTGACTGTCACTCCGCCAATCAAACTTGCCGCGGGACATTACAAAATCACGGCGTTCGTCGAGCGCGCGGCGGACCGTGCCAAGGGCACCAAGGCGGAAAGGTTCACACAGTCGCTTGAACCGTTGCCGACTCTTCCGACGCAGCTCTGGAGCGAACCGGCGCAGTGTGTCGCGCACGCCTTAGCGGTAGTCGTGCCCCCGAACCTGCGCGTGGGCTACGTGACAGCCGAGAGCGAGCCCATTCCGGAGGTGCTGCGGCAGTTGGGCATTGTGGTGGACATGCTGGATGCGACGCAATTGGCCTTTGGCGACTTGTCGCGCTACCGCGCCATCGTCATAGGCGTGCGCGCGTATGAGTTGCGCCCCGAGCTTCCCGGGGCGAACCAGCGGCTGCTCGATTATGTCGCGAAGGGCGGGACACTGGTCGTGCAGTACAACCGCGATTTCATCTGGGATAAGGTTCAACCCGCACCGTATCCCGCGCTGATTTCGCCGCCATTGCCGCCCGCGAAGGAAGGCGCTCCACCAACGGCGCGGCCCTTGCCGCGCATCACCGATGAAGAATCGCCCGTGAAGTTCCTGAAGCCCCATGATCCCCTTCTGAATGTGCCGAACAAGATCACGCAGGACGATTTCAAGGGCTGGGTGCAGGAGCGTGGCTTGTATTTCTGGACGCAATTCGACCCCAAGTACACGGCGCTGCTCGGCATGAACGACCCCGGGGAGCCGCAGCTTAACGGCGGGCTCGTCTACGCGCGCTACGGAAAAGGAACGTACATCTACACGGGCCTGGCCTTCTTCCGCCAATTGCCCGAAGGCGTTCCCGGAGCTTACCGGCTGTTCGTCAACCTGCTCAGCGCCACACGCGCGAAGTAAACCAACTGGACACACTCCGGCCACGCGCAATGCGCCGTGCTATTCTCTTCCGACAGAGGGGCCAACCTGGCATGAAGAATGATACTGCAACACGCTTTACGCGCAGTGTGATCGGCAGAATCTGGATCGTGCTGCTTGCCGCCGTGTTCACCCTGATTTGCATCACTCCGGCGCAAGCGCAGAAGGAAAAGAAGAAGAAAGAACCGCCGCCCGACACCTCCAGGACCGTTTTGCCCATGACGGACGAGTCGCAAATCGATTACATGCTTTCGGAGATGCTCGGGGCCTGGCAAATTGGAGACGTCGAAAAGCTCCACTCCAAATATGCCGACGACGTTTCCTTGGTTAACGGATCCTGGGCTCCGCCGATCCTCGGCTGGACCAACTATCTGGCCATCTATCAGGAACAGCGCACGCACATGCAGCGCGTGAGCCTGGAACGGTCAAACACCTACATTAAGGTGAATGGAAACATCGGATGGGCGTGCTATCAGTGGGATTTCTCCGCCTTGGTGGACGGCAGGCAAATGCAGTCGCAGGGTCACACGACTGTGGTTGTGGAAAAGCGCAACGGCCAATGGATTATTGTGCACAATCACACTTCGCTGGTGCCTGGGCCGCAACAGGCGGCACCCGCGAACACCCCACCTGCTGGGCAACCTAACAAACCAAACGGGGACTAGGTCCGTGAGATACGTGGATCGGCGGAGGCCTCAGAAGTTCTGCTTCAGGCCTTCATAAATCCACAGCCCGCCGGCAATAAGCAGTAGCGCTCCCGACAGGACGCCACTGATCAGCAACGGCCGCGAAAGCGCCGTAATCTTGGCGACCAGTTCGCGCTGCTCCTTGGCCATATGCTCTTCCGCTGAGTCGAGGAAGATCTGGTCGTCCTCGTGGCTGGAAAGAACACTGCGCCAAATGAACAGGATGACAAAGACAGCGGTAACGACCCCCCAGGCGATCAGAAGGTACAAGACAGGCCCGGTAAGCGTTGATTCCATGGTGACCTCCCCGTTGGAACCGTTCCGCGGTGCCGGCCGGACAAGACCGGCAAGGGGTAAAGGTCTTTCTATGCCCCAAGTATAGCACCTGGAATCTAAAATTCTAGTGATTGACATCACCGGAAACGATGCCTGTCTGGGCCCGCCTGCCTGCAGGCGGGGGCGCTGGTGGATGCCTTGCGTTGACAAAGAAGCACCCACCGGGCAGAATGGAAAATGCCTCGTCGTTCGCCTGATTCTTATCGATTCAGGCCTTTCACTCGTGCCCGAGTGGCGGAACTGGCAGACGCGCTAGCTTCAGGAGCTAGTGATCGCAAGGTCGTGGAGGTTCGAGTCCTCTCTCGGGCACCAATTTTACCCGCTGCAAATGAATCTGATTCTGCTGAAGCTCGTGCTACACGGGGATAAGCGCTTCGGCCACCTTGGGATTTAGTTTTTCCACAAATTGGCGTCCTTCTTCCAGAGCCTTGCGGTTGGCCTCCAGCAACTTGGTTTTGCCGGTCTTGGTTTCGATGGCGGCAAGCGCAGTGGATGGCTCGAGGCACTTGGTTTCCTGCAGCAGCGCTCCCAGCAACACCATGTTGGCCACCTTGGAGGACCCGAGTTTGTCCGCAATCGATGCAGCGGGCAGGCAAATGGTCCTCGCGTCCAGTGAAACGAGGTCCGCTGGCAGTCTATCCCCACTGTAGAGGATGAGCCCGCTTGGGGGAACCGTTCCCGCGAACTTGCGCAACGAGATTTCGTTCATGGCGATCAACACGTCGGGATGCGAAATTAACGGCGACCCGATGCGTTCTTTCGACAAGCAAATGTGACAGTGCGCGCTGCCCGAACGCATCTCTGGTCCATAGGAAGGCAGCCAGCTCACTTCCAGGCCCTCACGCATTCCCGCTTCTGCCAGCAACTGCCCCAGGAGCAGCACGCCTTGTCCGCCAAACCCAGCGGCCTTAATGGTGACGCGGTTGAAATTATGCGTGAAGGCGGCTTCGTGGCTCGGCTTGACGACTTCCTGCTTCTCGAGCCCCACAACTTCGGCGGGCGGCTTTTGGGGTGGTACAGCCTCGGGAGCGAGCTCCGGTTTCCGGTCACGGAAGACCTGCAATGGGAAGACGGGGATCATTTTCTCCGCCACCCATTTCCGCGCCGCGACTGCTTCCATTCCCCAAATCGTTGGGCACGGTGAAAGAATTTCGACAAACGAGAAGCCGACGCCGTCGCGCTGATTCTCGAGCGCTTTCCGGATGGCTCGGCGGGCCTTCATGATGTTCTTGTTGTCCGACAGCGCGACGCGCTCAATATACGCCGGCGCTTCCAATGCACTGAGCAATTCGGCCATGTGCAGAGGATTGCCTTCGTTGGAGGGCCGCCGGCCCCACGGCGACGTGGTCGTTTTCTGGCCCACGAGGGTGGTCGGCGCCATCTGCCCGCCGGTCATTCCGTAGATGGCGTTGTTGACGAAGAAAACGGTGATTTTTTCTCCGCGGTTGGCGGCGTGCACGATTTCGGCGGTCCCGATAGCGGCCAGGTCGCCGTCTCCCTGATACGAAATGACGATCTTGTCGGGGCATGCGCGCTTGATGCCCGTCGCCGCCGCCGGAGCGCGGCCATGCGCCACTTGCACGTTGCCGACGTCGAAATAGTAGTAGGCAAAAACGGAGCAGCCCACGGGACTCACGAACACTGTTTTGTCTTGCAGGCCCAGGTCTTCAATCGCCTCGGCGATCAGCTTGTGAACGACGCCGTGGCCGCATCCCGGGCAGTAGTGCGTCTGGTGCTTCAGTTCGGCCTTGCGCTCGTACAATTCAAAAAAGACCGGCGACTTGGCGTGGGCGACTTCAAAATCTCCGGGCGGGGCTGTGGTCTGCGTCACATTGTTTTCGGCTGCCATGGTCGTCCTCGCTTCACACCATCGAGACAGAACTTCCCGCAATGACGGATTGCAGTTCTTCCACCGACGGTACGTTCCCACCTACGCGGTTATAAAACTGGATAGGCAATTGCCCGTCCAGCGCCAGACGCACATCCTCCACCATTTGTCCGTTGCTCAACTCCACCACCACGACCCGCTGCACGTGCGCAGCGGCCTCCTGTAAGGCGCGAGTCGGAAATGGCCAAAGCGTGATGGGCCGGAACAGGCCTGCCTTCAGCCCGTCCTTGCGCAGCACTTCTGCGGTGGTGCGCAACACGCGCGACATGATGCCGAATCCCACCAGCAGCACTTCTGCATCTTCGGCTTGGTACAACTCATGCCTCGGCTCATGTTCCGACGCGCGCACGTACTTCGCTTCCATGTCCTTCTGATGAGCTTCCAATTCGTCCGCTTCGAGATAAATCGAAGTCACGAGGTTCCTGCGCGTCTGCGCGGTGCCTTGTACCACCCAGGGTTTATGCACGAAATGTGGCTTGCCATCGGCCAGTTCGAGCGGCTCCATCATCTGTCCGACGAAGCCATCGCAAAGCACAATCGCCGGGTTGCGATAGCGGTCCGCGAGCTCAAACGCCAGCTTCGTCAGTTCCGCCATCTCCTGCACCGATGCGGGAGCGAGCACGAGGTTGTGATAGTTGCCGTGGCCTCCGCCCTTTACCGTGGCGAAATAATCGCTTTGTTCCGGCGCGATGTTCCCCAGTCCCGGCCCGCCCCGCATCACGTCCACGATCACGCAAGGAAGTTCGGAGCCCGCAAGATACGAAATCCCTTCCTGCATCAGGCTGAGCCCCGGGCCGGAAGAGGCCGTCATCACCCGCTGACCAGCGGCCGCTGCGCCGTACACCATGTTGATGGCCGCCACTTCACTCTCCGCCTGAACGAAAGTGCCGCCGACTTGCGGCAGGTAGAGTGCCGCAGCTTCTGCGATTTCGCTGGCCGGCGTGATCGGATATCCGTAGTAGGCGCGGCATCCGGCAAGAATGGCGCCCTTCATCACCGCGACGTTGCCTTTACACAGCTGGCGCATAGTTTTCTCCCGGCTGCAGCGCGGCCTTTTTTGCGGGAGGCTTGAGGCGGTATACCGTGATCGCTCCCGGCTCCGGGCAGCAGTAGAAGCAAATGCCGCACCCGGTGCATCCGCTTCCCAGATACTGCGCCGGATGAACGCCATAGCTGCTCAATTCCGGTGCCAGCGCCAGGCATTCCGGCGGACACGATTCGACGCACAGCCCGCATCCTTTGCACTCTTCCACGTCAATGGTGACGTTGCCTCTCGGTGTGCTCGCCATGTTCACCTCTCGGCTAAGGCCGGCAGCAGTTCGTGGCGCTGCAGCCATTTGGTTTGCTCGCAGTACTCGTAGAGTTCCTCGCGGAACAGCGGATGGGCGATTTCGATGAGCGCCTTGGCGCGCTCACGGATCGATTTCCCGTGCAAGTAAGCCACTCCGTATTCCGTTACGACGTAGCGGATCAGGCCGCGCGAGGTCACCACACCCGCGCCCGGCGAAAGCATCGGTGCGATCCGCGACACAGTTCCGCCCTTGGCTGTCGATGGAAGGGCGATGATCGGTTTGCCGCCTTTGGAATTCGATGCCCCGCGCAGAAAGTCTACTTGTCCGCCGATTCCGCTGTAGAAATGCGTACCGATCGAATCGGAGCATACTTGTCCGGTCAAGTCGATCTGCAGGGCGGAGTTGATCGCCACCATGTTGTCGTTGCGCGCGATGGTAATCGGATTGTTTGCGTAAGCGGTCGTGCGAAACTCGAAGATGGGGTTATTGTCCACAAAATCGAACAGTTTCTTCGTCCCGAGCACAAAGCCGACCACGATCTTGCGCGGCTTGTAGTTCTTGCGATTTCCCGTGATGACTCCTGCTTCGATGAGCGGAATCACGCTGTCCGAAACCAGTTCGGAGTGTACGCCCAGATCTTTGCGGTCCATCAGATACGGCAGGACCGCATCCGGGATGCCGCCAATCCCGGTCTGAAGCACCGCACCGTCATCGATCAGGCTTGCCACATTCTTGGCGATAGCCTTGTGCATCTCGGTGATTTCTGTCTTCGGCAATTCGCAAAGCGGGCGGGAAGAATCGACGAAGACCTGAATCTTGCTCGCGTGAATGAAGCTGTCACCGTACGTCCGCGGCATCTGGTCATTCACTTGCGCGATAACGTGTCTGGCGCATCTCGCCGCGGTTAGGGTCGTGTCCACCCCAACCCCAAAGCTGCAGAAGCCATGCGAATCGGGCGGTGAAACCTGGATGAGCGCCACATCCAGCGGCATCGCCCCGCTCTCAAACAGTTCTTCCACTTCACTCAAATACGTTGGCGTGTAGTCGGCCCGGCCATCGTTGACAGCCTCGCGGACGTTTCCGCCGATGAACATAGCGTTATGCCGAAAATGGCCCGCCATTTCCGGCTTGACGTAATCCGCGTTTCCCAGGGTAAGCAGGTGAACGACTTCGACATTCTGCACATAGGGCGCGCGCTTCAACAGCGCCTCTACGAGCGTTTCCGGTTCGGCGCAACCCGGTTGGATGTACACCCGCATTCCAGACTGCACCGCTAGCAGCGCTTGCTCTGCCGTCTGTACTTTGCTTGCGTATTCCGTTTGCCAGGGCATTGCGGGACCCCTCCCGGGACAGGTCTTAGAAGCCCACAACATTAGGGAAACGAGCCGTTCGGAGTACTTCGCGCAGATACGGAGGCAAGCCTTAACTCATCGCCACCTCTCTTGCGAAGGGGAGGCGCGTTGGTCGGCAGGAAGGTGGCGGCGGACTCTCCGGAGTCTTCCTCGATCCCGCGAACTGGAACCTGCCACCGCATGGGGTCGTCTCCAGGCGGATCTTCCATCTCAAGGGTGCGCTCTTCGGTCAGAAACTGCTGTGACTTCTCACACGACTTCCCGTGACGCCCGTCACGTCGGTTGGTTGCTTGGGACCCACCGCCGGTCAGTCGCTTGGTCCGGTTAGCTCCCTTGCTTGGCCGCGCAGTTGGTCTTTCCCCGGAAAATCCGATACCGTGTTCCCGCGAGACTTCTTCTGGCCGAATCGAGGTGCTCCCATGCATTCTTCTATCTCACTCGCGCTGGCCTCCTGGCAGCCACACTTTTCGCTTCTCACGGACGCCCGCGCCAACGAAATGCTCGTGCTGCGCTGGCTGCACCTGATTTTCGGCATCATCTGGATTGGCTTGCTCTACTTCTTCAATCTGGTTCTCACGCCCGCGATGAAGCAGTGCGACCCAAAGCTACGCATCAGGATTTATCCGGACTTGATGTCCCCAGCGATGGGTTGGTTTCGCTCTTCGTCGGTAGTGACTGTCCTGGTCGGCTTGCGCTACTTCACCATTCATCTGTCTTCCGACGCGAGGCTGGCCGGTGACCGTTCGCTCATCGCAAAGTGGCTCGGCTGGTGGCTGCTTGTCTGGTTGGTGGCGTACGTCTTCATTTACGCGCTGCAGCTTCCGGCAATGGGAATCTTGAATAACGTGTGGGTGCGCGCTATCGGAGTCACCGCCGTCGTGATTGTCGCCTCATGGCTCGCGCTCGTTTCAAACAGCGGGCCGACCGTTTCCAACGCGCATCTCGCCATCAGCATCGGAGGCGGGCTTGGGCTCATCATGTTGCTGAACACGTGGGGCGTGGTGTGGCGCGTGCAAAAGCGCTTGATTGCCTGGAGCCGCGCCAGCGCCGAGCAAGGCACACCCATGCCTCCGGAAACCGAGCGCTTCATGCGCTGGAACTACCTGACCGCGCGCACTTCCTTCTGGCTGTCGTTCCCCATGCTCTTCTTCATGGCCGCCGCCAGCCACTATCCGTTCTTAAGCGCCGTGACGCGCTGACGTCGTGCATTGAATTGTAGCGAGGGCGCTCATGGCTGACGAAACGACCTATAACGTTCTGACACCAGAGAGAGGCGTTCCCATCAAGGCTTGGACCAAAGGCGTGCCGCTCGAGGACCAGGCGCGTGCGCAGCTCCTGAACGTCGCGCAACTCCCCTTCATCTTTAAGTGGGTGGCGGCTATGCCCGACGTGCACTGGGGCATCGGCGCAACCGTCGGCAGCGTCATCCCCACCAAGGGCGCAATTATTCCCGCCGCCGTCGGCGTGGACATCGGCTGCGGCATGATGGCGGTGCAGACCGACCTGAACGCCCGCGATCTTCCGGACAATCTCCGCGCCATTCGTACGGCGATCGAGCAGGCTGTGCCTCATGGCCGCACGAATCATGGCGGCAAGGGAGACGTCGGCGCATGGCACATCATTCCCCCGCGCAACCTGGAAGTCTGGCAAACGCTCAAGCCGCGCTACGACGCCATTCTCGAAAAGCATTCCAAGCTCGACCGCGGCAATCACTCCAATCACCTCGGCACGCTGGGCACCGGCAACCATTTCATCGAAATCTGTCTGGACGAGTCCGACAATGTCTGGTTCATGCTGCACAGCGGTTCGCGCGGGGTCGGCAACCGCATGGGCAGCTACTTCATCGAGTTGGCGCGCAAGGACATGCAAAAGTTGATCGCCAACTTGCCCGACAAAGATCTCGCTTACCTCACCGAAGGAACGGAACACTTCGATCACTATGTCGAAGCCGTGGAGTGGGCCCAGGATTTCGCCCGCTTCAATCGCGACCTGATGATGGAGCAGATCGTCAACGCCGTTCGTACTTCCGGCGAAGTCCGCCCCTTCGTTGCGGAGCTCAAGGCCATCAATTGCCATCACAACTACGTGGCTCGCGAACGCCACTATGGCCAGAACATTCTCGTCACTCGCAAAGGCGCGGTGCGCGCCCGCGAAGGCGACATGGGCATCATTCCGGGCAGTATGGGCGCGCGCTCCTTCATCGTCCGCGGCAAGGGCAACCCGGAAAGCTTCACGAGTTGCAGCCACGGCGCCGGGCGCGCCATGTCCCGCGCGGAAGCCAAGCGCCGTTTCACCGTGGAAAACCACGAGCGCATGACCGAGGGCATCGAATGCCGCAAGGACGCCGACGTCATCGACGAAACGCCCGCGGCCTACAAATCCATCGAAGCGGTTATGGCCGCACAGAGCGATCTGGTCGAGATCGTCCACACCCTGCACCAGGTCGTTTGTGTAAAGGGATGAATCGACGAGGAGTTCGCTTGAGAAATGAAAAAGGAGGCGGGCCAGGTCGTCCCGCCTCCTTCTTTTCCCCTCTCGGGGAATCCAGCCAGTCTGACGGAGGGCGACTGGCCGGTCGTGTGTTGGCCTGCTTATATATCCCGCCAGCCGGAAAAAAGTTCCGCCAAAACCCAAAAAAAGTGACTAAAATCGCCTTGAAAAGCCTGCGCTAGCGCGTGGGCGCACCAAAACATGTCCCGCCCCTCCCAGCTCAGCCCCGATAACATCCTGCGTTTTCTGCAGCTTAGGCAGGAACCGGCCTCTGCCAAGGACATTTCTCAGGCCCTCGCCCTCAAGAAATCCGACACCCGGCCTCTCTACAAAATGCTCTCGAAGCTGAAAAAACGGCGCGCTCTGGAGGAGCTTCCCGGGGGCCGCTACCGGCTGGCCAGCCGCAAGCCGGCTAAAGAACCCGTCGCCGAACAGCCCGCCTTACAGCCTCAAAAACCACAGCCCAAGTCCGCCCTAACACCTCGCGATGAAGTTCAGGGCCGCCTCGTTCTCCACCACGACGGCTACGGCTTCGTCGTCCCCGACGTGCCGCTTCCCCACCTCGACGGCGACGTTTTCATCCCGCCCGACGCCGTCGACGACGCCATGCACGGCGACCGCGTCGTCGCGAAGATTGAGCGTCTTGGCGGCGTAACCGGCGCGCAGCGCGCCGAAGGCCGCATCCTTCGCATTCTCGACCGCGCGCATCCCACCGTTGTTGGCTTGTTCCGTTATGGCACTCCCGGAAACGTGGTTCTGCCTTTCGACACGCGCATCCAGCACGAAGTGCAAATTCCTCCCGGCCACGAACTCACCCCCGGCCTCGCGAAGCAACTCGGCTTCAGCGGCGTCGATGAGCGCAGCCTCCGTGGCCGCCGCATTCCCCGCCTCGACGAACTCGATGGCGCTGTAGTCAACGTCGAACTCACCCGCTATCCTCGCGGCGGCGCCGCGCCTACCGGCCGCGTCATCGAAATTCTCGGCCGCCCCGGTGACCTCGGCGTTGACACTGAGATCATCATTCGCAAGCACCATCTGCCGCATCTGTTTCCCGCAGAAGTCATGCAGGAGGCTGACCGTCGCGCGACGACCGTAACCGACGCCGAGCGCGCCGGCCGCGAAGACTTCCGCCGCTTGCCGATCGTCACCATCGACGGCGAAACCGCGCGCGACTTTGACGACGCCGTCTACGTCGAGCGCCGCGCCGACGGCTGGCATCTGCAAGTCCACATCGCCGATGTCGCCCACTACGTGCGCCCCGCCAGCACTCTGGACAACGAAGCCCGTCTCCGCGGCACTTCCGTTTACTTTCCCGACCGTGCGGTCCCCATGCTCCCCGAGGCCCTTTCCAACGGCATGTGCTCCCTCAAGCCCCGCGAAGACCGCCTGGTCATGAGTGTGCTCATGGACTTCGACGCCGCCGGCAACATGAAATCTTCGCGCTTGACTGCCGGCGTCATTTGCTCCGCCGAGCGCATGACCTACACCAACGTCAACAAAGTGCTCGAAGCCGACGCCGAGATGACCAGGCGCTACGCCACGCTCGCGCCTCATTTTCAAAACATGAAGGAGTTGGCGCTGCTCCTCAACGCCCGCCGCAACGAGCGCGGCTCCATCGACTTCGATCTCCCCGAACCGGTCATCGAGTTCGACGAAGAGCAGCGCATGACCAACATCACGCGCAGCGAACGCAACATCGCGCATCGCCTCATCGAGGAGTTCATGCTTGCCGCCAACCGCGCCGTTGATGCTTACCTCCTCCAGCGCGGCATCGCTTCTCTCCATCGCGTCCACGAAAAGCCCGACGCCCGCAAAGTTCTCGAATTTGAGGAACTCGCTCGCGCATTTGGCTATTCCCTTGGCGTCGAAAATCTCCACCAGCGCGAAGTCGCCGTGCGCCACGGCCGCGTCCCCGCGCCCGCCAAAGCCGGCCGCCCCGATTCCTACGGTCACGGCCGCGAGCGCGCCATGCGCGTCGCGCTCCCCGCCCACGATCTGCCCATCACGCCGCAGCACTACCAGCGGCTCATTCGCAAAATCACCGGCAAGCCGGAGGAGCGCATCCTCTCTTACCTCATGCTGCGTTCGCTCAAGCAGGCGCGGTACGCCGCTGACCCACTCGGCCACTTCGCCCTCGGCTTTGACGAATACACGCATTTCACTTCGCCCATCCGCCGCTATCCCGACCTCATCGTCCATCGCATCCTGAAATGCGCCCTGGATCCTAGCTGTAGCGCGGGGCGCAGCCCCGCGGGTGTTTCTTCTCCCGAGTTGGGCGGTGGCCCTGCTCGCAGCCCTGCGACTTCTTCTCTGTCATCCCGACGCGAAGCGGAGGGATCCTGGCGTGGTTCTTCCTCATCTCCGCGCCATGTGGCGGCCTCGCAATCCCCTCTTCGGCCAAATGAGGGCTCCGAAGCCTTGTTTTACTCCCGCGCAAACCTCGAAGAAATCGCCTCCGAATCCTCCGAAGCCGAGCGCCGCGCCGACGGCGCCGAGCGCGAACTCATGGACTGGAAGACCGCACAGTTCATGGAGGAACATCTCGGCGAGGAATACGACGGCCTCATCATCTCCGTGCAGAAGTTCGGCTGCTTCGTCGAGCTTTTCGAAGTTTTTGTGGAAGGTTTGCTGCCGATCAGCGCGCTGGAGGAAGCCGCCAATGCCCGCTGCGTGTATCGCGAGCGTGACCATGCCCTTGTAGGCATGCGCGGCGGGGACGGACGTCACGCCGCAAAAGGCGCAAAGGGTGGGCGCGGCACCAAGCCCCGCCCTCTCGAATGGCACCTCGGCGATCGCGTGCGCGTCCGCGCCGACCGCATCGACCCCATGCGCAAACGCGTCGAATTCGCTTTGGTTGAAGGCGCGGGACCATGATCGGGAGATGTTCTTTATCATTGACCTTCCGCTTGCTTTCAGCGCTTCTTCCCGTCGCAGCTGCTTTGAACGCGCAGGCACCTCCCAAACTCGGCCCTCCGATTCAACTTCACCCACAGAACCCCCACTACTTCCTATTCCAGGGGCGCGCCACGGTTCTGATTACCAGCGGAGAACACTACGGCGCGGTCATCAACACGGGCTTCGACTACCACCGCTATCTTGCGACTCTCGCGGACGAGGGCATGAATTACACGCGGATTTTCGCCGGCAGTTACGTCGAAGTGCCCGCCAAATCCTTCGGGATTCTGCGCAATGACCTTGCGCCTGCTCCCGGTCTGTTTCTTGCTCCCTGGGCACGCAGCAGCACGCCAGGGTACGCCGGAGGGGGGAACAAATTCGATCTGGACCATTGGAATCCCGCGTACTTTGAGCGGCTTCGCGATTTCCTCGCAGACGCTGGGGCACGAGGCATCATCGTCGAAATCAGCTTCTTCTCCTCCCAATACGGAGAGGCTCAATGGAACTTGAGCCCTTTTAATCGGTCCAATAACATCGATCAGACCGCCGTCATCGATTGGAAAGACCTGAACACTCTCGAGAACGGTAATTTGCTCTCCTACCAGGAACGCTACGTCCGCAAAATCGTCCGGGAAACAAACGCCTATCCCAACGTAATCTTTGAGATTGCCAACGAGCCCTGGTCTGACCGCCCGGTGCTCTCAGACCTCGTGAACCCTTATCTCTTTCCTCCCGGGCGCAACCAGTTTCCGAACTCCGTCGATCTTCCCGATGAACGCACCATGGCCTGGCAAGAGCGGGTGGCGGGATGGATCAGCGACGAAGAGGCTTCCCTGCAGAACAAGCATCTGCTCGCGCAAAATTACTGTAATTTCCGCTATCCAATCCGCCGCCTTATCCCGGGAGTCAGCATCGTGAACTTTCACTACGCTTACCCGGAAGCCGCTTCTCTCAATTACGGCCTTGGAAAAGCCGTCTCCTATGATGAGACCGGCTTTCTCGGCCGAGACGATGCAAGCTACATTCGTCAGGCTTGGAATTTTCTGCTCTCCGGCGGGAGTGCCTTCGACGGCCTCGATTACTCTTTCACTCCAGGCCATGAAGACGGAACGGATACGGAACCCAACGGCCCCGGCGGTGGGAGCCCGTCCCTGCGCCACCACCTTCGCATTCTTCGCGATTTTCTCCAGGCGCTGCCGCTCCCCGAGATGGTTCCGGACACCCGCACAGTCAAGCATGGCCATGGCGTTGTCGCCCGGGTTCTCTCAAGCCCCTCCGGGATCTACGCCTTGTTCCTGGACGGTAGCGGCCCCGCCGAACTCAGCCTTCGCCTGCCTCCTGGGGAATATTCTCCAGTCTGGATGGATGTGCAAACCGGCAAAGCAACGACTGCCCCGAACTTCCGCGGCTCCGGTGGCGAGTTCCCTCTGCAAACTCCCGAGTTCTCCAACGGAATCGCACTCCTCCTCACTCGCGGCCGCGACTAAAGCCGCCAATTGTCTTTGTTGAACCGCGAGGTGGACGTCTCATTTTTCGAAAGACGCCCCCATCGACCCCACGCGCAAGCGCGTCGAATTCGTCCTCATCGCACAGTGCCATTTCGCAGCGCATTTCGTAGCGCCGGACTCTTTGGTCTTTCTTTTGTAGCGGCGACTTTACGTCGCCATCGGGCTTTGGAATGCGGCAGCCTCGCGGCTGCTTTTCTGCCCCCAAGCTTTTTTACAACGCTGCTTTTGTTCCGCTCGGCGTGTGCTCCAGCTCAACCCTCTGGTAGGCGAACGTTACCTCCACAATCTGCGTCCCATTGTCCACTTTGAATTGCACACCAGTCACCTCGGCCTCGGTCAGCTTCACCGCCACTTGGTTCTGCCAGCTGAGTGTGAGGCTCGCCGTGCGCCGCCCCGTCATCGCTTCCTCCGTCAGTTGCACGGCCACTTGGTCCGCGGGCTTGCGGCAAACGATTGGACTCACCGACGGCCTTCCCGTTGGCCTCCCCGTATTTGTATCTCGCACGGTCACGCTGAATTCCAGTCCGCTGCAGGCAATCGTGCCGGGCAGGCTTGACGAGCCGGGACGGTTCTGTCCTCCCATCGAAGAATCAACGCGGCTCTGTTCTCCCGCCGCCGTCATGCCGGAACTCACGTTTGTAGCCGTGACCGCGGCTGGGTTGCCGCGAAGATTGGCACGAGCTGGCGCGGCGACGAGGATCCTTGTGGCGCTCAACTCGAAGCGTTCAGGGCCCCGGCTCTTCATCGGA
This sequence comes from uncultured Acidobacteriaceae bacterium, assembly GCA_964524985.1. Lineage (GTDB taxonomy): Bacteria > Acidobacteriota > Terriglobia > Acidiferrales > UBA7541 > Acidiferrum. The sequence goes on along the minus strand of CAZGFL010000086.1, from coordinate 51,010 downwards.
CCGAACACCACTACGCTGGCGCCGGCAACCAAGGCGCTGGCGGAGCCCGGTTGGCCGTTTTCGCACACCAGCACCGCCTTTCCATAAGTGACCATGGCGCTCTGCTGCCCCGAGACCACTTCGAACGCGCTTGCCGTCGGCGTCCCGCTAATTTGCCCCGTGAATTTTCCCTCGCCCCGCGCCGGATTCCCGAGCGCGCACTCGCTTTGTTCGGATGTCTGCATCGCGCAAGCCACTCCCGCCGAAGCCACCGAAGAAACTGCCGCGCACACCGCAACGCACACGCTTACTCGAATCCATTTCATGTTGTTCTCCTCGTTTCGGCTGGAATTCCGCGTCCCCCGCCACTTGACCACCGCGTCCTGCCGTCTCTCCTTCGGACGGGCGCGAGTCTACCACGCCGGGGCAGGCCACAACTTGGCCGTGTCGTTGTTTGCGTTCGGATCAGTCACTCTTCTTTTCACCGCACGCTTGCAGTTCCTTTGAGTGACTCTGCCCTGCTACAATCCCGCTCATGAAACGACGCGCCTTGCTCCAATCGCTTCCCGCCGCCGCGCTGCTCCCCGCGGCCAACTGGCTTTCGCTGCAGGACAAGGCCGCTCCATCCTCTTCCACCGTCTTCGAGCTTCGTGTCTACCACACCTACGAAGGCAAGCTCGACGATCTCCTCCGCCGCTTCCGCGACCACACCATGAAACTCTTCGAGAAGCACGGCATTCACAACGTCGCGTACTGGACGTCTCTCGACGACCCGCCCAAGGCCAAGACGCTCGTCTACATCCTCGAGCACCCCAGCCGCGAAGCCGCCACCGCCAACTGGCAGGCCTTCCGTGATGATCCCGAATGGCAGTCCGTGCGCGACAAGTCCGAAGCCAACGGCAAGCTCGTCGAAAAAGTGGACTCCACCTTCATGGCCCTTACCGACTTCTCTCCGCCCCTCCGCTGAAAAACCAGTTAGTTCTCAGCTTGAGCTAAACTACGCATCGGACCTCAGTGTCATCCCGAGCTCGCCTGCCGCAGGTAAGCTCAGCGAGGGATTTTGGCTACACTCGAACACTGGCGCCACTTCACGTGTTCGTAGCTCGTCGCAAAATGACGGTCTTCCCCTCCCATCTGCTAGAATCTTCGACGCGCTTCCACCACCAAGCCGAATTCCTCTTTGGGAGAAGCTCATGAACTTCCTGAAAAAACTCGAACCCATCACTCTCTTGCTTTTGCGCTTGGGCTTGGCTCTCGTCTTTATCTATCACGGCTACCCGAAGCTTTTTGGAGATACCGCGAAGTTCGTCGAGGCCTTCCGGAACATCGGCCTGCCGCCCTTCGTCGTATACCTCACTGGCGCGATTGAGGTCTTTGGCGGCCTGGCCCTGGCGTTCGGCCTCTTCACTTCCATCGCCGGTCTGCTGCTCTTGCTCGACATGGCTGCGGCCTTATGGAAATACAATTTCAATGAAGGCTTCTATGCGGTGCGCGAGTATGAACTCCCTTTGATTCTCGGCCTGGCTTGCTTGGTTGTGGCTGCTAGCGGGGGAGGCTACTTCTCCCTCGACCGCTTTGTCTTCCGAAACTCCAGCGATCAAAATCCCTCCTGATATGAACGCCACCGAATTCGAGGCGCGCCATCAGGCCCTTCTCTATTTCCTCCTGATTACCGCCGCCTTTCTCACCTATCTGCTCCGGCCCGACGATGTCGTGTGGGCCTGGGTCAAAGAGTCCGCGCAAAATCGGCTTTTTGAGCGTTCTCTTTTCGCCCTCGCCACGATCTTCATCGGCGCGGGGGCGGCGCTGTTACTATCTTTCCCCTGAAACTCACGGCGCCTTTGCCGCCGGCACCTGCGACGACCAATGCGCATTGCGCAATTGCCACTTGCCGTTTCGCTTTTCCGCCAATCCGGTAAAGAAACCGTTCTCCTCCACGCGATGCCCGTCCTTGCCCACCTGGACTTCGTGCCACGAACTCGCGACCATCGCCAGGTCCTCCGTAAGCGCATCGACCCGCAAATCGCCGCCCCAACGCAGTTCAATTTGCGGAATCGCCCGCGCCACCTCTGGAATCATCTTCGTCGCCGTCGGGCGATCCGGGAACACCAGCTTCCCATCCGACGCCATGAAAAAAGACGGACTATCCGCGAACTCTTTGTTCCACGCCGCTGGGCCTTCCTGCGTAATGTCCTGTGCCACGCGAGCCGCAAAGCTCCGCACGCCCCGCTCGACCTCCTGTTGCTGCCCCGCCGTCAGTCGCTGGGAGTGATCATCGGTGTCGATACGCATCGTGCAGCCCATTAAGGGAATCGCCGCTGTCGCCAGTATCCATCGCCGAAGGAGCATGGTTCACCTCGCGCTTCTCGCCATGCTACCACCTGGTCTCTAACGCGAGATCGCGATGATTCTTGCAGTTGGCGTAGCGAAAGCTCGCTCCTTCACGTGTGATGATGAGCTTGAGGCGGCGTGCTTTTGGTTGGGAGGTGCTGCGAAGATGGGGAATGTGCGGTCGTGCTCGTCCCCGGAGCTTTTGCAAGTACGAACATGCCTAGAACGAAAAACGCCAGAATCGTGATGAGTACCACATTCCAGCGGCGAAACTTCCTTTCGCTTCCGGGTGGCGGTGGAGTCAGGCTCCACGGAGGGGGACCATAGATGCTTCTTCGCTTCCGAAGCTCTTCTCTGTCGTTTACGTCTCGCATACGCGCTCGGGGGCGGCTTTCCTGTGCCGCGTCTGCCTACCTTATAAGATGTATCGTATTACGATATGGTTGTGCTGTCACCCCCTGGACTCCGCCGGGTTGCCCGCCAGGCAATCCCCCTCCTGCTACAATGAGTGCAACTTTCGCGCTCTGCGCCGCGCTCAAACATGAGAGAGTTGACCAACCCCGCCTGGATCAAAGCGAAAGGTCTTCTCTTTCTGAGCTTAGGCCTTCTCTCGGCGGCTCTCGTGTTTTTCGAGCGCCCAACTCTCAAAGTGGCGCTACTCCTGATCGTCGCGGTGTGGTCCTTCTGCCGCTTCTACTATTTCGCCTTTTACGTCTTGGAACGCTACGTCGATCCCGGCTATCGTTTCTCCGGCCTTGCCTCGCTCGCGCGCTATCTGTTGCGCCACCCACGCCTCAAGCCCTGACTCATGTGTCCCAATTCTGCGGCCGCCCTCCGTTCACCCCGCCATTTTCGCCATTCCATCCCGATTCCTTCCGTTTGCATGGTAATTACTTGACCAAACAACACTCGCCGTGCTATCCTTGCCGGTGTTCACCTGCACTAACACGGGCAGCGCCCGCCGGCAGTTCTTGGAACCCGTTTCTGCCCTATTTTCATTCTTTCTACCCCCAGTTGTCTTCTCTCCCTCATCTTACGCTAACTCCTTTCCTTGCCACACTTCCGAGATTTCACCCGTAACTCCTTTAGTTGCCACAGATGCGAAAGCACCCTCCTGCAACTCCTTTGTTTGCCACACTTGCGAGACCCCCCAGGGAGTTTCTTTTGCGACAACGATAACTAGTCCTCAATTACCTGTACGCGGCTCACTTTCTGCTATTCTGAAAAGGTACTTCCATCTCGTGAGGATCCCATCATCGTGAGTTCGACCACCATCTCCGCTCCCACCACCAAGCGCGTCTTCAACTTCAACGCCGGCCCCGCGGCCCTGCCTCTCTCCGTTCTCGAGCGCATCCGCGAAGAGCTCCTCGATTGGCGCGGCAGCGGCATGTCCGTTATGGAGATGAGCCACCGCTCCCCCGAGTTTGAGAGCATCAACGCCACCGCTGAGCAAAAACTCCGCAGCCTCCTCGCCATCCCAGACGACTACGCAGTGATATTCCTCCAAGGTGGCGGGAGCTTGCAGTTCACCATGGCGCCCATGAATCTCTGCCCGCCGGGCAAGCCCGTCGATGTGCTGCACACGGGAGCCTGGACCGCCAAAGCCATCGGCGAACTCAAGAAAGGCATCCTGCACCACATCGCCGCGTCCACTGAATCCGAGAAGTTCGCGCGCGTCCCTCGCCAGGAAGAGATTCGGCTTTCGCCGGACGCCTCCTACGTGCACCTTTGCTCCAACAACACCATCGAAGGCACCCAGTGGTTTGCCTTCCCGGAAACCGGCAGTGTTCCCATCGTCGCTGACATGTCCTCGGACATTGCTTCGCGCCCCATCGACGTGAAGAAGTTCGGCCTCATCTTCGCTGGCGCGCAGAAAAATCTCGGCCCTTCCGGCGCAACCGTTGTCATTATTCGCAAGGATCTCGCCGAGCGCGCCGACAAAAATCTGCCGACCGTTCTCCAGTACCGCACGCACATCAAGGAAAAGTCGCTCTACCACACGCCGCCCACTTTCGCAGTCTACGTCGTTGGACTGGTCCTTGAATGGATTGAATCGCTCGGCGGTGTCGCTGGCATCCAGAAGCGCAACGACACCAAAGCCAAATTGCTCTACGACACGATTGAATCGAGCGGCGGGTTTTACCGCTGCCCCGTCGAAAAAGACTCGCGCTCGAAAATGAACGTCGTCTTCCGCGTCGCCCGCGGCGACGAAGCCATCGAAAAGAAATTTGCCACGGAAGCCGCGGCCGCCGGACTCGCCGGCACGCCCGGCCATCGCTCCGTCGGCGGCATGCGCATCTCACTCTACAACGCGGTCACGCTCGAAGCCGTCGAAGCCCTCGCCGGCTTCATGTGCGAATTCCAGCGCACCTACGGCTGACGTTTGCCGTAGCGGCACACCCAAATCTTTTCTGCGCGTGCCGCATGTCTCGCTTCCCCTTGCGCTTCGACAAAAGAAGCGCTAGCTTCTCCTGTCGAAGCAATAGAGGAGGGCCGGATTCATGGTCATGAAACTCACCAGAAGAATGGATCTCCCGCAAGGCACGCTGGACTTGCTGATTCTTCGCACGCTGGCCCTCGAGCCGCAGCACGGTTGGGCCGTCTCACAGCGCATCCATCAGATCTCCGGCGAAACCCTCCTGGTTCAACAGGGATCCCTCTACCCCTCGCTGCATCGGCTGGAGCGCCGCGGCTGGATCAAAGCAAAATGGGGCACCACAGACAACAACCGCCGCGCCAAGTATTACGAACTCACCCGGGCCGGTCGCAAGCAGCTCCAGGCGGAAAAGGATTCCTGGAAGAAACTGGCCGCGGCGATCGCGCAAGTCCTGGAAGCGGTCTGAGCAGGTCCCATGTTCACTGATTTTTTCCACCGTCTGCGTTCCCTGTTGCGACGGCAAACCGTCGAATCGGAAATGGACGAAGAACTGCGGTTTCATCTGGAGCGAGAGATTGAGAAATTTGTGAACTCCGGGCTCACGCGCGAGGAAGCTACCCGTCGCGCCCAGTTGGCGTTCGGCGGCTACGAGCAAAGCAAGGAGGAATATCGCGATTCGCGGGGCGTGAATTTCATCGAAACGCTGGCGCGCGACGTCCGCTACGGATTGCGCACGCTTGCGGAAAATCCCGGCTTTTCCATCGTCGCCATCCTTACGCTGGCGCTGGGTATCGGCGCAAACACCGCGATTTTCTCGGTCATCGATTCCGTTTTGCTTCGTCCGTTGCCCTATACCGATCCGAACAGCTTAGTGATGGTCTGGGAAAACAATTCGCAGCATCCCAATCCCCACAACACCGTCTCGCCTCCTGATTATCTGGACTGGAACAGCCGGAACACGGTGTTCTCCGGCATGGCCGGCCTGTTCGACCAGCACGTCAATCTCACCGGAAACGGACTGCCGCAGGAGGTTGTGCTTCAGGACGTTAGTGCGAATTTCTTCTCGGTCCTCGGCGTCAATCCGATTCTGGGAACGGGCTTCACGGATGAAAACAACAAGCCGGGTCATGACAACGTGGTGGTCCTGAGTTTCGGTTTCTGGAAGGAGCACTACGGAAGTGACCGCTCGATCGCCGGCAAGACCATCCTAATCAACGGCCATCCGCTGACCGTCGTGGGAGTCGCTCCCGAAGCTTTCGACTGGTTCATCAAGGACGGCTCGCTCACGGGCTCTAAACCGCAAATGTGGTCGCCATGGATCATCCCGGATGCATTTCATGATCGGAAAAACGTGGGGCGGTTCATGACCGTGGTGGCGCGCATGAAACCAGGAATCACCGTGGCCCAGGCCCAGGCGCAGATGAAGAATATCGCCAAGCAAATCGAGAAGGAATATCCCGACTTCAACGCGTATTGGGGAGTGAATATCGTGCCGCTGCGCGAGCAGATTTCCGGCGATCTGCGCCCCGCGTTGCTGGTTTTGTTCGCAGCGGTTGGCTTTGTTCTGTTGATTGCCTGCGCCAACGTATCGAGTCTCCTGCTGGCGCGCGCCGCAGCACGCGAAAGGGAGATGGCGGTCCGCACAGCCATCGGTGCAAGCCCTTGGCGCATCGCCTGCCAGCTTTTGACGGAGAGCGTTTTGCTCGCAGTCATTGGCGGGAGCCTCGGCGTGGCACTCTCTGTCTGGGGCACGAATGCGCTCCTCGCGGCCAGTCCCCAGAATCTTTTGGACATGCGCTCCGTCGCGCTGGACTTGCGCACTCTCGCCTTCGCGGGCGGTTCCACGCTTCTTGCAGGACTCCTCTTCGGGTTTCTCCCTTCGTACATTTCCGCGCACGCGCGGATTGCGGAAACGCTCAAAGAAGGAGGCCGCGGCTCGTCGGCGGGAAAGCACCGCGGGATCGCGCGCAGCGCGTTCGTGGTGGTGCAAATGTGCCTGGCGCTGGTGCTGCTGGCAGGCTCCGGGTTGCTGCTGCGCAGCTTTATTCGCCTGGTGGGAGTGGATCCGGGATTTGATTCCAGCCATCTGCTTACGTTCAAGGTGTCATTGCCGGCCTCGAAATACGCCGATGACGCCAAGTGCCTGGCCTTCTTTCGCGAGCTTGAGTCGCGTCTCTCGCATCTCCCCGGAGTGCGTTCGGTCACCATGAACAGCTTCCCGCCGTTTTCCGGGCTGGGCGCCGCCACTGGCGTTCACGTGCTCAGCCAGCCGCCGCGTTCGCTTATGGACCTTCCCGTCGCGGCGGTCCGAGTCGTCGGCCCCAACTATTTCCGCACGATGGACATTCCGCTGCACGCCGGCCGGGAGTTCAGCGAGCAGGAACTGACCGAGGCGCGCCACGTGGTCATCGTCGACCAGGCCTTTGTTGACAAATACATGTCCGGGCGCAATCCGCTGGGCGAAAAAGCGGTCATTTTCATGAAGAGTCTCGAGGAAAGCCAAAACACGCCCTCTGAAATCATTGGCGTTGTTGGAGATGTGCGCCAAATGGGGCTCGACACACCGGGAGAGCCCACAGTCTACTGGCCGCATCCGGAACTGGTCTACTCGGAGATGACGATTCTTGTGCGCACCTCGAGCGACCCTTTATCACTGGTCTCGGCCGCGCGCGGCGAACTCCAGCAAATGGATCCGGAACAACCGATGGCCGCGATTGCCACCATGGACCAGCTTCGGGGGGACTCGATCGCGCGGTCGCGCTTCACCATGCTGCTGCTCGGCATTTTTGCGGCCATCGCCGTCTTGCTGGCCTCCGTCGGCATTTACGGGGTGATTGCGTACGGCGTCACGCAGCGCACTCAGGAGTTTGGGATTCGCATAGCTCTGGGCGCCGGGCGCCGCGATGTGCTGCGGCTGGTTCTCACAGAGGGAACGCGTTTGGCGCTTCTGGGCATTGGCTTGGGTGTCGTTTTGGCGTTTGCGCTCACGCGCTTCCTGGCCGCCTTCCTCTATGGAATCACTGCGGCGGATCCGCTCACTTACGCCGTGGTTGTGCTTCTGCTCGGGCTGGTTGCGCTGCTGGCGTGCTATGTTCCCGCGCGGCGGGCGACGCGCGTCGACCCCATCGAAACGCTGCGCTACGAGTAGCACGAGAGATAGAGCGCACAGAGGAACATTTCCCTCCGCGCGCCTTTCGTAGTTACTTGATCGCGATTCCGTGAGGCCGCGCAGGACCACTTGCAAACGCGGTGTTGAAGTCGAGTTCGAAGCGCGAATCGAGGATGAGGTCGTTCTCGGTGACGCGTGCCACGTGAATCTGGTGGTCGCCCTCGGCGTGCACTTTGCCAAAGTTGTCCTCATTCAGGAAGTAGTCGCTGATCACCAGCCGCTTTTCATCGGAAGTCAGCTTGATGTAGTGCGGACCGGAATTCGGCCCGAGATCGAGAACTTTGAGCAAGCGCGGTGTATCTGCATCTGCGATATCGAACATGGCGATTTTCCCGGCTTGATTCATGGAGATGAAGAGCCGCTTGCCGTCGCGCGTAACCTGCATGAGCTGCGGCCAGCCGCCCTTGGCGATGGTGCTGAAATCGAAGACCGCTTTCGCGGCTCCCTGCTTCGCGTGGATCAGGTACAGCTGATCGTCCAGCATTCCGGCGGTGTACCCGCGCTCATGTGCATCGCCGGGAATCAATTTCACGTCAATCGTGCCGCCGGCATTGGGGATCTCGATGGTGCGGAGAATTTCCCGGCGTCTGAGATCCCAGACGCGCACGCTACCGCGGAGGTCGAGCCCTCCGGCAACGGCGTTCAGCGTGGTGGAAGGACAAATGAAATCGCTCGTCACCATCAAATTGATTTCCGGACGGACGGAAATGCCGTGGGGATTGAATCCATCCATGGGCGGATTCTCCGGGTACTCCTTGACGAGGTTCAACGCGCCATCGAATTCCGCGACGCGTCCGGGAGCGTGGCCTTGTGCTCCGCCCATCATGGTGACCAGGAATCCGCCATTGGGAAGGGCATGGAAATCGTCGGTGATCGCGGAGAGCGGCGGATTCGCGGAAGAACGGAACTTCGGGGCGCGCGGATTCGTGACGTCGAAGAAGAACACTTCGTCCTGCCCCTTGAGCACGCTGAGCAGTCCGCCACACGCCACGGTCTTGCCATCCGCGGTCAAGCCGATGTGATGAAACTCATTTCCGGTCGCGTTCGGCCCGGTTACTGGGGCGGTCGCAATGACCTGACCGTAATGCGGCGAGTGTTCTTCAAAGTCAATGACCGCAAGAAAATCCGGCGCGGTCCTTGCCTGATCCCCGGCGCAGATGAAGAGATACTTGGGCGAAGCGTCTGATTCGTCTGCGTAGCAGGCTTCCGCGATTCCAAAGACGGCAATGGCCGCGGCGGCGTTCCAGCAAAACTTCGCGAGTCGGTCTTTAGAGAAACGGAGAAATCTCATTTCGTTTTTCCTTTCGCTGCGGAGGACTTCCAACCGAAGCTACCCCGGCCCTCCAGCACGTCTCTGCACGCAACCCTTTTTGCAACGCGTGCCGCTGGAAGTCTTTCGGGGAAGCTGATATTTTTCTTACCAAATCCTTACCGGGGATCCGGGAATGCCCATCGGAAAGTCCTATCGGTTCGGCCCCTACCGGCTGCAAACTCCGGGCCCCCTGCTCTATCGCAAGGACGAGGCGGTACCTCTCCCCCCGAAGGTGGCGCAGACGCTCCTTCTGCTCGTCGAGCGCGCGGGTGAAGTGGTGCAAAAGGAAGAACTATTGGGCAAAGTGTGGCAGGACGCGTTCGTCGAAGAAGGCAGTCTGACCCGCACGATCTCCGTGCTGCGCAAGGCTTTGCATGATGGAGAGAAAGGCCAGGAATTCATCGCAACGATCTCCAAGCGTGGCTATCGATTCGTTGCCCCTGTACGGGAGATTGCGAAACCAGAGGAACATTCTGCGGAAGGGAAGATCGTGCTGGCAGTACTTCCATTCCAAAATCTCAGCGGCAACCCGGAGCAGGAGTACTTTAGCGACGGGCTGACCGAGGAAATGATCACGCAATTGAGCCGTCTGAACCCGGAACGGCTCGGGGTGATTGCCCGGACGTCCGCCATGATGTTCAAAGGGACAAAGAAGAGGATCGCGGAAATCGGCAAGGAACTGGGTGTCGGTTACATTCTCGAAGGCAGCGTACGTCGCGGCGCGGACCGTTTACGCATTTCCGCGCAACTGATCCTGGTGGCGGATGAAACGCACGTGTGGGCCGAAAACTATGAACGCAGCCTCGGTGACGTTTTGATCGTGCAAAGCGAAGTGGCACGGGCCATCGCGCAAGAAATTCAAATCACGCTGACGCCGCGCGAAGAGCAGCGGCTAGCGCGGGCGCAAAAAGTGTCCGCGGAAGCCTATGAGGCGTATTTGAAGGGGCGCCACTCGTGGAACAAGCGCACAGAAGAGGGCATGCGCAAGAGCATTGCTTTTTATGAAGCCGCTATCCGCGCGCATCCCGAGTACGCGATGGCGCACGCCGGGATCGCCGATTCGTACGTGATGCTAGCGTGCCGTGGGATGGTTCCCGCAAAAGAAACGTTTCGAAAAGCCAAAGCCGCGGCACACAAAGCGCTGGAACTGGATGGCGCTCTGGGAGAAGCACACGGCTCGCTGGCACACGTCCGGCTGCACGACTGGGACTGGGAAGAGCTGGAAAAGGATTTTGAGAGGGCCATTGAGCTCGATCCGTCGCAGGCCATCGTTTACTACTGGTATGGCGAATATTTGATGTCCATGGGAAGACCAGAAGAAGCGATTGCCATGACGCAGAGGGCCTATCAGATGGATCCACTCTCGCCGGTGATTGGGGCTTCGCTCGCGATGATCTTGTACCTCGCCAGGAGATTCGACCAGGCACTCGAGGTGCTGAATCGCGTCCAAGAAATTTACCCCGATCATTTCTTGCCGCGCTTGCGGTTGGGTTTGGTCTTCATCCAGAAACGGAAGTATGGCGAGGCGATTGCGGAGCTGAACAAGGCGGTTCGGCTGGCCAATCACAGCACGGAGACGGAAGCCGCGCTGGCCCTGGCACATGCAGCTGCCGGCGAAACCAAGTCCGCGATGAAATTGGCGCGGAAATTGGAGGAATCGTCAGCGCAGCGCTATGTCCTGCCGTACAACATCGCAAAAATCTACGCGGCCAGCCGCAACCAGGAACGAGCATTCGACTGGCTGGAAAAAGCGTACGCGGAAGGCAACCCGGATTTAATTGAACTGAATTCCGAGCCGGTCTTTGACGGGTTGCGAAAAGATGCGCGATTCGCGAACTTAATGCAACGCGTCGGCTGGAAGATGAGCACGGAACAACCTGCTTGACAGCGAACTTTGCTCCACACTATGCTGCTCTAGGCCTAGGCTAGAATAGCCTTAGTTCTGCGAGGTTCTCCAGAAATGAAAAGTCACGAGCAGCGCGACCTGTTTCCCGGCGCGCTCGAAATGATGATTCTCCGCACGCTGAAGCGCCAGCCATTGCACGGCTACGCCTTGGCGCTGCACATCAAGCGCACCTCCAACGATTTGCTGCAGATTGAAGAGGGATCGCTCTATCCCGCGCTCCAGCGCCTGCTCAAAGCAGAGTTGGTGAAGGCGGAGTGGGGCATCTCCTCGACCAACCGCCGCGTGCGCATTTACAAGCTGACGGCCGCGGGCACAAAGCATTTGCAACGAGAAGTATTCCGCTTTGAACGCATGCTCAAGGGAATCACGCGAGTCCTGGCGCGAGGTGAATCATGAACTGGCTGAAGCAGCTCTTCTCCCGCCGGCGAATGTACGGCGATCTCTCGGAAGAAATTCGGGAGCACCTCGAAGAAAAAACGGAGGAACTGGTTGCGGGAGGCCTACCGCGCCAAGAGGCCGAGGCTGCCGCGCGCCGTGAATTCGGGAACCTAACGCTGACGAAGGAAGACAGCCGCGAAGTGTGGCGATGGACGCGGGTGGAGAATTTTCTTCTCGACATCCGCTATGGCCTGCGCACGCTGCAAAAGAATCTTGGCTTTGCGGCCATTGTGATCCTGACGCTGGCGCTGGGCATCGGCGCGAACACGGCGATCTTCTCCGTCGTCTACGCCGCGCTGATCCGGCCGCTGCCGTACACGCAGCCGGAGCGACTGATTACGCTGGGCGAAGATCGCCTGCAAGAAGGGCAGCCCAGTGCCGCCGATGCTCGCACCTGGAACGTGTCTTATCCGGATTTCCTCGATTGGCAGCGGCAGTCCAAATCCTTCGAAGCGCTGGCGGGCTTCAACGGCGACGGCTTCATCCTGCATGGAGCCGGAGAGCCGCAGATGATCTTTGGCGCTCAGGTGACCACCAGTTTTTTCTCGACGATGGGCGTCAAGCCCTTCCTGGGCCGCGATTTTGCTGCGGGCGAGGACATCGCCAAAGGGCCGAAAGTCGCCATACTCACCTATGGCTCGTGGGTCAGCCGCTTCGGCAGCGATCCGCACATCCTGGGGCGTTCGATCCAGCTCGATGACAACAGCGTGAGCATCATCGGCGTCCTTCCCCGCGAATTTGAGTTCGCGCCCCGAGGGAATGCGGAACTTTGGGTCCCGCTGCACATCCAGGATGATCTGGTGAGCCGCCGCAGCCTGCGCTGGATGTCGGCCATCGGCCGCCTTCGTACGGGTGTCACCGCGAAGCAAGCCCGCGCGGAAATGGATTCCATTACTGCGAGCCTGGCAGCAGCGTATCCGAAAGAAAACAGCGCGATTTATGTGGTGATGATACCGCTGCGCGAACGCATTGTCGGGCAAGTGCAGCCGCTGCTTCTGATTCTTTTCGGCGCGGTGGGATTTGTTCTGTTGATCGCCTGTGCCAACGTGACCAATCTGTTCCTGGTACGCACGGCCAGCCGAAAAAGAGAATTCAGCATTCGCGCCGCCTTGGGCGCCGGCCGCGGCCGCCTGATTTCGCAAGTGCTTGCGGAAAGCCTGATGCTCGCGGTGGCGGGAGGCGTTTTCGGCCTGCTGCTGGCGAAATGGGGAACTTCGCTGTTGATCGCTGCCATTCCCCAGGCATTGCTGGACTTCGTGCCATTCCTGCGCGACGCGCACGCCAATCTTGCCGTGCTCGGTTTTCTCGGGGCGGCGGTGATTATCTCGGGAATCGGTTTTGGCCTCGCGCCGGCGCTGCACATCTCTCATGGTCAGGAAGGCGAGGCGCTAAAGGAAGAAGGACGCACGTCCGCCGGAGGAACGCGGGCGCGGCTGCGCGCCGTCCTGGTTGTTGCGGAAATTGCCTTTTCGCTGGTGCTGCTGGTTGGCTCCGTTCTGATGGTGAAGAGCCTCGGGGCGCTGCTGGAGCGCAATCCCGGGTTTGATGCACAAAACCTGCTCATCTTCGGCGTAAATCTACCCTCATCCTCCTATCCCAAGGATCCCGATGCCATCCGGTTCGACCGCGAATTCACCGCGCGCATAAACACGCTTCCCGGCGTCGCGGGTGTGACTTCCAACAGCGTTATCCCTCTCCAAGGCAGTGGCAACACCATCCGCTTTGTCATCGAAGGCCGGCCCGTGGAAACGGGTCACGAGAACGAATGCAATATCCGCGACGTGTCGAACAATTATTTTTCGGTGATGAAGATTCCCCTGCGGTCCGGCCGCTTGTTTGAGGATGCCGCCGATTCCGAGACGGCGCCTCAGCACATCATCGTCAATGAGGCTTGGGTGAAGCGGTATTCCAACGGAGAAAATGCCCTGGGCAGGCGCGTCAAGTTCACCTATTCGCCGAAAGAGAAATTCCGCGAAGTCGTCGGCGTCGTCGGCAACGTAACAGAATCGGGTCTAGACGGCCCCGATGAGCCCAGCCTGTTTCTGCCCTTCAGGCAGGACGCGAACTCTTTCATCCCGTATGTCGTGCGGACCACCGGCAATCCCGCGGCAATGGTCGGCGCCATCCGTGAATCTTTGCGTGGACAGGACCCGCAACTCGTGGTGCTCCAGCCGCTCACCATGGACCAGATCATCTCGCAATCGCCTTCCGTGTTTCTGCGGCGCTACCCTTCGTACTTGATTGGGAGCTTCGCGGCGCTGGCGCTGGTTCTGGCGATGGTGGGGCTCTACGGGCTGATCTCCTATTCCGTCGCGCAGCGCACGCGGGAATTGGGAATTCGCATCGCGCTGGGCGCGCAGCAGAACGACGTTATGCGCCTGGTCCTCGGGGAAGGCGCGCGGCTTACTTTGACCGGGGTGATCTGCGGCCTGGCGGCGGCGCTCGCACTCACGCAACTCATGCGCAGCCTGCTCTTCGGCGTCAGCGCGGCCGACCCGGCCACGTTCGCAACCGTGTCCGTCGTGCTCACCCTGGTGGCTGTCTTGGCTTGCTACCTACCGGCGCGGCGTGCCATGCGCACAGATCCCGCAGCGGCCTTGCGCTACGAATAGAGTCGACAACCACATCAAGCAGCAACACAGCTTCCAGGGAAAGCCCTGCGGCTCCGCGCTTGACACCCCTCTCGGCCAATGTTAGGGATGGGGCACTTCCTGCACGTGTATAGGCGTCTGCCAGGAGCTGAATCCGTATGACCGAAAACGAATATCTGCAACGCGTCGCCGCCGCCACCGGGCTCCAACACTATGCCAACCAGGGACCTTGGGGCAGAAAGTCCGGAGCAGTGATTGGCGTGCGTGACGGCTATGTCGTCACGATCGGATTCAACCGCAGCGGCAACGCCGCGGTTCTCGTGATTCTCGTGCGGTTCAAGAAAGTGCCCGATGCTGCTGCGCTTAAAACATCGTTACCGCAAAGTCCGGCGTTCCAAACCAAGCGGCCCGGAAAACTTGGCGAAGTGGGCAGCGACTTCTTGCGCTGGGAATGGAAGTACTCATTCGCCAAGCCCAATGCCGATGAAGTCGCCAAGCTCGCGACGGGATTGTGCGAGGCGCTGAAGCCTTTTGCGCAGGGCTTCATCGGCCGCTGCGAGCATTGCGCCAGTTTGTCCACGCCGGCGTTGACGCTCCTGAACGGCGTGCCGAGTTATATCTGTTCCGGCTGCCAGCAGAAGATTCATCAGGAACTGGACCAGGCGGCCATGCAATACGAAGCGATCGAACCCAATTACCCTAACGGGCTGGTTCTGGGAATCGGCGCCGCTATCCTGGGAGGCATCGCGTGGGGCGGAGTGGCGTATGCCATCAACCGCATCTTCCTGTATGGCGCCATTATCATCGGATACTTCGTCGCTGCGGGTGTGCTGAAGGGAACGAAAAAAGTAACGCGCTTCGGACAGGTGATCATTGCGATTCTCACCGTAGCCAGCGTGCTCTTCGGCGATGCCATTTTCTTCACGCTGCAAATCATGAAGAGCGAAAAAATGGCGTTTTCCGGCAGGCTGCTGAAGGCCGTGCTCGTACATTTGTGGGACCTGGAGAGCGAGGGCGGAGGCGGAATCCTGTCGCTGTTGTTCGCGCTGGTCGGAGCGGGCTACGCGCTCTACGCCGCCCGTAAGCCCAAGTTCAAGGCCAAGTTTGAACCCCTGGGCGCGCCCGCTGCACGTTCTTAGTACAATGCGTATCAAAAGATATGGCGCGGAGTCAGTGACTCCGCGCCTAGGTTCGTAGAGCGAGCTCAAGCGAGGTCGAAGAGCAGGACTTCGGCGTCGTTCACGCCGCTGAGCTCGACGGTTTTCTCGGAGGAGATGGCGGCGCCGTCGCCTTCCTCGAGCTTCGTGCCGTTCAGCGTCACGCTGCCGCGCGCCACTTGGACGTAAGCGTGGCGGTCCGGCTTCAGCACGTGCTTCACGGTTTCCCCGCCAGCCAGCACGGTGGCGTACAGTTCATTGTCCTGGCGGATTTTCACGGAGCCATCGCGGCCGTCCGGCGAAGCCAGCAGGCGCAGTTTGCCACGCTTGTCGTCGGCGCTGAAGTTCTTCTGGTCGTACGCCGGTTTGTGGCCCTCTTTGTCCGGAAACATCCAGATCTGGTAGAGGTGCACGGGCTCCGTTTCCGACGCGTTGAATTCGCTGTGCCGCACGCCGGTTCCCGCGCTCATGTACTGGACGTCGCCGGGCTTGATGACCGAGCCGTAGCCCATGCTGTCGCGGTGCTCGAGAGCGCCTTCGAGGACGTAGGTGACGATTTCCATGTCGCGGTGCGGATGCATGGGAAAGCCCCCGCCTCCGGCGACGCGGTCGTCATTCATGACCCGCAAGGTGCGAAACTGCACGTGTTGGGGGTCATGGTAATCGGCAAAAGAAAAGGTGAAGCGGGTGTCCAGCCAGCCGTGGTCGGCATGGCCGCGGTCTGCACTTTTGCGAACCTCAATCATGAGAGACCTCCTGAAATTCAAGGCATTATACTCGTTATAACGACTATTGTCAAGAGGCCTATTGGCCCTATGGCCCGGCGCGCGACCGGGCCCCGGGCAACTCCTTGCATTTACAGGCTTTGCGTCCCGGCCCGAGGGCCAGTATCCGCCCCGCCCACTTTGGGTGTACAGTGGAGAAGAGAACTCATGGCACCTGCTCCGCTGCCGCCAAGGAATTTTGAATGGACTCCCCACTAACCGCCACGCAAACTAGGACCACCGACAGCACGGCCACCCGCCGCGAGACGCTGACCGTTACCGACAACCGCACCGGGAAGTCCTACGAGATTCCCATCACGCACGGAACCATCCGCGCCGCGGACCTCCGGCAGATCAAAGTTGATGCCACAGAATTCGGGATGATGAGCTACGACCCGGCGTTCAACAACACGGCGTCGTGCATCAGCCGGGTGACGTACATCGACGGGGACGCGGGGATTTTGCGGTATCGCGGCTATCCCATCGAGGAGCTGGCGGAGAAAAGCACCTATCTGGAGACCGCGTACCTGCTGCTGCACGGGGAATTGCCGACGGAGGCGCAGCTGCGGGACTGGACGTACAACGTCACGCACCACACGTTCATTCACGAGAGCATCAAGAAATTCCTCGACGGATTTCACTACGACGCGCATCCGATGGGCATGACGATTTCGACGATCGCCGCACTTTCCACTTTTTATCACGATGCCAAAGACATCTTCAGCCCGGAGTCGCGCAGGAAGCAGACATACCGGCTGATCGGAAAGATGCCGACCATCGCGGCGTTTGCGTACCGGCATACGCTGGGCATGCCGTACGTGTATCCGGACAACGACCTGAGCTATCCAGGCAATTTCCTGAACATGCTGTTCCGGACGTCAGAGGCGAAATACCGGCCGAACCCAACGCTGGAGCGCGCGCTGGACATTCTGTTTATTTTGCACGCGGATCACGAGCAGAATTGTTCGACCAACACGATTCGCGGAGTGGGCAGCTCGCATGTGGATCCTTATTCGGCGACGGCGGCGGCGATTGCGGCGCTGTACGGGCCGCTGCACGGCGGAGCCAACGAAGAAGTGCTGCGCATGCTGGGGGAGATCGGTTCGGTCCAGAAGGTTCCGGAGTTCATCAAGCGGGTGAAAGCCGGCGAAACGAAGCTGATGGGCTTCGGCCACCGCGTGTACAAGAATTACGATCCGCGCGCGCGCATCATCAAGCACATCGCCTACCAGGTGTTCGAGCTGATGGGCAAGAATCCACTGCTGGAAATCGCGCTGGAGTGCGAACGGATCGCGCTCGAGGACGAATACTTCGTCAAGCGCAAGCTCTATCCGAACGTGGACTTCTACACCGGGCTGATTTATCAATCCATGGGCTTCCCGATGACCATGTTCCCGGTGCTCTTCGCCATTCCACGTACGTCCGGATGGATCGCACAGTGGGAGGAGATGCTGCTCGACCCGGAACAAAAAATCGCGCGGCCACGGCAAATCTACTTGGGCCACGACACGCGCCAGTACGTGCCTATCGAGCAGCGTGGCTCGTAAACGGCACGCAACGCCATATCTTGTTTGAATACCGCCACGCGCGATGCCCCTCGACAACCCCCACCCACTGCGTATAGTTAATTGAGAGGGGTTGCATGACGCAAATTTCACCGACACCTACCCATACAGGAGCGCGCCGGCGCAGCCAGCGCGTGCTCATGCAAGTGGGCATACGCATTCGTGGGAAAGACGCGCAGGGAAAAGACTTCGAAGAGGGCACGGAGACGCTGGCGATCAACGCCCACGGCGCGCTGGTTCTCCTGAGCGCGCGACTGACCAGTGGGAGCGTCGTGCAGATGAAGCACAACAAGACGGAAGAAGAGCAGGAATGCCACGTGGCGTTCCTGGGACCGGTGCGCGGCGGAAGAGCGGAGATCGGACTGGAGTTTTCCCAGCCGCGGCCCACGTTCTGGCGCGTAGCGTTTCCGCCCGAAGACTGGTCGCCGAAGAGTCCCGAAGCGCGTACGATTTCGCAGACGCGCGTACCGAAGTAACGAGCTCCACGCGAACCCCCTGAACAGCCCAGGCACCCATCACCTCCCCGGGTGACGTATGTCACTGCGTCCTGTGCTCCAGGGGAGCACGCTTTCCCTGGCAGAGAGACGTGAGTCCCTCCGCGAGCCAGTTTTTCTCTTCCCTGCCTACCCTGGCTGGCGGAAGGCCTTCGCAGCCGAAGGGGAACAGCCATGAAATACATCCTGCTTGTTCTGGTGGCGGCCATTGCCGTCAGCGTGATTTTTGAAGTGACGCGCGCGCTGCGCACGTACTTGAAGTTCCGTGGGAAGAGGATCATCACCTGCCCGGAGAACCACCAGGACGCGGCAGTGCGTGTGGCGGCGGGAAGTGCGGCGCTCGGAGCGACTCTACACGCACCGCATTTGAACCTCAGCGAATGCTCGCGATGGCCGGAAAAGGCCGGGTGCGGCCAGGAATGCTTGTCGCAAATCAAGGAAGCTCCGGAAGCTTGCCTGGTGTCCAACATAGTGAACCAGTGGTATCACGGGAAGTCGTGCGCGTACTGCCAAAGACCCTTCGGAGAGATTCACTGGCACGATCACCCGCCCGGATTGGTAGACGAGCAACGGAAGGTCCTGTTGTGGAACGAAGTGCCGCTCGACAAGCTGCAGCAGACGATGGCCAGGCACTGGCCGGTCTGCTGGAACTGCTGCATTGCGGAAACGTTCCGGCAGCAGCATCCGGAGATGGTCACCGACCGGCCGGCGCATTGATCGGCCGGAAGGGCGCCAACTAGGAGCGAAAGAGAACGGGATGCCCGACAGGAAGCTCAGCTGGGAAATTGCTTTTTCGCCATCATCGCGGCCAGCAGCCACTTGCGAAGCACCATCAGGTAATACGGTTTCGTGTCCGTGAACATCAGGCCCATGCCGCGGCTTTCCTGGGTATAGATCACGCTGGCCTGCCCCTCGTAGAATTCCGCTTCGGTGAAAAGTTTGATGGTAAGCGTAGTTCCCTCTGGATAGGGAACCGGCGTTTCCACAAAGCAGCCGTTCAAGCTGAGCCCGGTCACCTTGGCGGTGCGCTTGTCTTCGGAAGCGCCTTCGCGCATTTCGATCGAGCCGTTGAACGGATAGCGCGGGGTGCGACGCCGTTCCTGCTCCATACTCCTCCTGGCTTCCTGAACCGGCGGCGATTCTACTCCCGTCCGGGGATTGGCTATAACTCTTTCTTTCGAGATGTGTCAGTAGCGCCTACTCGGCCGTTTGCAGAGTGTCGCCGCGCATTTCCCATTCAATGCGCACCACAAAATCGTAGTGCATGCCCTCGTTCTTGAGCCAGGCCTCGAGCGCTTCGCGGGAATCGGCGCGGAATTCGACAAACATTTTGCCTTCGAGCATGTTGACGAGCACGCGCTCGGCGCGCGCCGTGCCCCCGGCCTGCATGCGCTGCGCGAGGGCTTCCGCACCCTGGCGCGTAAGGCAGGCAAGGGTGTGTTGGGTGAGGTAGCGTGGCATCGGAACTCCTGGGAGTAATTGGCGTCCAAGTATTTCACAGAAATGCGCGACAGGGCAGCGTCGGAGAGACATTCCGTGATAAAAAACGTTGCCAGACAACGCCGCGATCGTCCGCGGCATCTCGATGAACAAGGAAGTAAATCTCTCGGGACGGGGTGGCCCATGCGGCGTTTCCTAACGGTTGCGTGTCTCTGTATGTGTTGTAGTTCAATTTCCGGACAAGAAAAGCCAGGTGCCAAGCCGCGAAATGCGGAAACGGCGGAGGCGCGAGGCGATACGAATGCGTCCACGGCAAAGCTGCCCGTGCGTCGCGTCGTTCTCTATAAGAACGGCGTCGGCTATTTTGAGCATCTCGGTCACGTGCGCGGCAGCCAGGATGTGCACGTGGACTTCACGAGTGCGCAGCTGAACGACGTCCTGAAATCGCTGACCGTGCTCGACCTTTCCGGCGGGCGCATCACCGGCGTGGACTACAACTCGGAAGCGCCACTGGCGAGAAGGCTGGCAACGCTGCGGTTGTCCCTGGGCGAGAGACCGACCACCGCGGAATTCCTCGGGGCCCTTCGGGGCGCCCGGTTGGAAGTGCGCAACGGAACGGGCCCGGCTCTCGCCGGCAAATTGCTAAGTGTCGAGCGGAAAACGCGAACGGGAACGAACTGGACCGTGGAGACAGACGAAATATCGCTGATCACCGACGGCGGCGAAGTGCGCAGCGTGGATTTGAATCCGGCGACAAGCGTGCGCATCGCCGAAAAGGATCTGCAAATCGAAGTGGGGAAATATCTCGGCCTCATCGCCTCGTCGCGGGACCAGGATGTGCGGCGGATGACGATTTCCACGACGGGGAACGGCGAAAGAAACCTCTACGTCAGCTACATCAGTGAAGTCCCAATTTGGAAGACCACCTATCGCATTGTGCTGCCTTCGAAAGCGGAAAAGAAGCCGCTGCTGCAAGGCTGGGCGATCGTGGACAACACCGTCGGGGAGGACTGGGACAGCGTCGAGCTGTCGCTGGTGGCGGGCGCGCCGCACTCGTTTATTCAGCAGCTTTCCGAACCCTTTTACGGAAGACGGCCGGTCGTGCCGTTGCCGGAAAGCGTGCAACTCTCTCCGCAAACGCATGCGGCCGCGTTGATGCGCGGGAACGGGCGGCTCAGTGGCACAGTGACCGATCCCTCCGGGGCGTCCGTGCCGGGAGCCATCGTTCGCTTGATGGATGAAAATAACAACGTCGTCGCGCAGACCAACGCGGAGAGCAATGGTCAGTATTCGTTTTCGGGGGTCTCGGCGGGGAACTACAGGCTGGAAGTCGGACGCGCCGGCTTTAAAAAGAGTGAAGTCGCAGGGCTGAACGTCTCCCCCGGCGAAAATCAGTTCAATACGCAATTGCAGGTGGGGGCCAGCAACCAGATCGTGGAAGTGACAGCGGATGCAGCGTCGCTCAATACGACTTCCTCTGACATGGCAGTCGCGGGAAAGCTGATAACCGGTGTGGCGAACCGGCCTCACGTTGGCTTGGGAGTCGGAGGCGGCGCGGGAGGAGGATTTTTCAAGGCGGCACCACCGCCTCCTCCAATGCCGGCGGCTCGTATCGAGGAGGCACGCGAAATGAGCGAAGCCGCGGCAAGCGGGCAGGAACTGGGCGATCTGTTCGAATACAAATTGAAGGATCGAGTTACGCTGAAGAAGAACCAGTCGGCGCTCGTGCCCATCGCGCAAACCGAAATCCAAGCCGAGAAAGTTTCGCTGTGGAGCGGAACAACCGGCTCAGGGCGGCCCCTGCGGGGACTCTGGCTTAAGAACACCAGTCCGCTGACGTTTGATGGCGGCAGCTTCAGCGTCCTCGAAAACGAAGTGTTCGCCGGCGAAGGCCTTACCGATCCCATCAAACCAGGGGAGCGACGATTGATTTCCTACGCCACGGACCTGGGCTTACTGGTGGAAGCTTCGAAGAACAGCCAGCCGCAGCACGTTACCCGAGTAAAAATCTCCAAAGGCGTGTTGACGCAAATCAGCGAGCTGCACGAGCGGACGCTCTACACGGTGCGGAACCAGGACGATGCAAAACGAGTCCTGGTAGTGGAGCATGCGGCCCGTCCCGAATGGAAGCTCGCGAACGGCGCCGTCGAGCCGGAGGAACGAGCTCCAGGCGAATACCGCTTCCGTATGGAAGTACCGGCCAAGGCCACTGCTTCCCTGCCCATTGAAGAGGTCCGCACACTTTCCACGACGTATGAGCTTTCCAGCCTGGAAGACGAACAGATCGCCGTGTTCGTGAAACAGGGGACGATTACAACGGAAATGGCGCAAGCCCTTGGAAAGATCTCCGCGCAAAAAGCGGTGGTGGCCAAGCTGGAAGAAGAGATGGAGAACCGGCAAAAGGATATCGACCGCATCGTCGAAGACCAGGGACGCCTGCGCGAGAACATGAAAGCACTGCGCGGCAGCGCGGAGGAAAAGGCCCTGCTCCAGCGCTACACCCGGCAACTCGACGAGCAAGAAACCCAGCTCGACCAGCTACGTAAGAAGATTCAGGACACCGAAGCGCAGCGCGACAAAGCCAACGACCAACTGGAGAAAATGATCGGCGAGTTGCAGATCGAAGCCACGATGTAACGACCTTATGCAGGTCTCTGCTCTCCACCTGTTCCAGATGGCAGGTTGTCCTGGAGCACATTTTCTCGTTACGCGCGGCTAGGCCGGCCCGGCGCGGTTTACACTCACAAATAGGGACGGAGGCAGGCTCCGTGGATGCCTGTGACGTCTCGTTCGGTCCGGCATATTCCGATAGAGCTGGCGCGAGGTTGAGTGATGAGACGCTTGGTCTTTTTCTTAGGAGTCTTTTTGTTTGTGCTGGCGGCCGCACGCCAGGTTTCCGCCGCGCCGCAAAGCAAGGGCACGAGTACGTTCACTGGAGTGGTCATCGGCCCGGATGACAAACCGGTGCCGCACGCCAGCATCTCCTATCAATCTTCGAGCGGGAGCGTGGCGCCGCACGTGGTGCGCGCCGATGCGCATGGAAATTTCACCATCACGAAGCTCCACGCCGATGCATACGACCTGCGCGCCACAGGCCGCGGTGTTTTTTCGCAGTGGGAAAAGAACGTCAACCTGAAGCCTGGACAGACCAAGACGCTAACGCTACGTTTGATTTACGCGAAGAAAATTCCCAAGGCCTATGTAAAGAGCAATTCGCAGCAGCCGCAAACATCGCCGCAGTCCCAACCATCTCAACAGCCACAACCGTAGGACGAGCCCGCCGGAGACGAATTCTTATTGATAGATGAGCTGTGCGAGCTCGTTGAGGTCGGAGAGCGAGACATCGGACACCGCGCAGTACTCCATTCCTTGGCGCCGCCAGTGCAGCCACTGATACCCCTGGCGCAAGCCGGGCGGATGGATCGGCGTGTCTGCTTCCTTGGTAGGCAAGACAAACACATTGATGACGTGCTTGCGCCGCGCGTAGACGATGGCCGCGACGTTTCGGCCTGCCAGAACGTCCAGCCGGCCGCCTACCAATGGGAAACCCTCATCGGCAAAGTCTCTCACCGGCGGGGCGTAGTCCAGCTTGCCGGTGAACCACGGCTTTACGGTGTGCTGATCGGTGGAGGCCACGTCCGTCAAGTGGCCGGGCTGCAAGGAACGGATGTGCGCGTCGATCATCTCCGCGGCCGTGAAGGGAGGCGGAGCCACGCCAGCGACATTCCCTGAGCGCGGCCATACATACCATGCGACTCCCGCCAGCAGCAGGATCGAGGCGGCCACTGCCAGCCAGCGCCAGACGGGGATGCGTGCCGTGGCCGCGGAAGAATTGGCGGCATGCAGATCCGCACGAATCTTCTTGCGCAACGAAACCGGCGCATGCTCGTACAGCCCGGAATGTTGCAGAGACGACCGGAGCGATTCCTCGGAGGCCAGGGAATTCGCGCATTCGCGGCAGGATTCGAGATGGCGCTCGAATTCGGCTGAGCGTGTGGCGTCCAGCTCGCCGTCGATGTAGCCATGCAGCTCCGTGCGCTGATAATCACAACTCACGGGAAGCCTCCTGCGGGGAGGCGTGCGTGAGCGCACGCTGGAGCCGCTGCCGGGCACGGGCCAAAGAGGACATTACGGTACCTATGGGTATAGCGGTGATCGTGGCGATTTCCTTGTAAGAGCAACCTTCCAGCTCGCGGAGCACCAGTACTTCGCGGAACCGGGGAGGCAGCGTTTCCAGGGCGCGCGTCAGGCGCTCGCGGTTGTCGCTGGCAATGGCCAGGGATTCCGGCGAAGCGCTCCCCTGAGGATGCAGTTCTTCGTCGAATTCGGTCATCAGTTCCACAGGGCGATTCTTCTCCAACCACGTATAGCAAGTATTGCGCACAATTTGCAAAAGCCAGGCGCGTGCATCTCCGCCGTTGAAACCGCGGAAAAAACGGAAGGCGCGAAGCAACGCCTCCTGTGCAACGTCCTCGGAATCCGCGCGGCTTTTCAGCAGCCAACGCGCGAGGTTGAACGCGGCATCCAGATGCGGGAGCACCACTTGCTCAAACCGCTCCCGATCCCGCATGTCCGACACGCCGGTGTCTCTCCCCTGGCCAGAGCCACTCATGGGCACAAACCGCCTCCGGAGGGATTTTATTCCCAATTACCCGCTTAGAGTGACGAATCCTGCAAAGGGTTGGTAAGCAGCAAAAAAGCGGCCAAAAGGTCTTGCAGCGGACGGGAATAACCCTCGGGTGGGGCTGGTCTATACAAACGAAACACGTCCCATACGCGGCGCGGGCTCCCTGGACTCTCTCACCCGCGCCGCTCCTCCAAGAAATATGGACGGGCGGGAAGCAATGGAACTGGCAGCGGGTACGGGTGTGTCTCGAACACGTCGAGGAGAATGGAATGCCCGAAAGACCGAGGGACGAACCAAAAGACGAATTGTTGCACGATCACAATCACGATGGGATCGACCGCCGAGGATTCCTGAAGTGCATGGCCTGGGCGGGCACCGGAGCCCTTTGCGTGATGAGCGGAGGCGTGCTCAAGTCGTACAGCTTGAGCAGTCTTCGGGAGTTGGACGGGAAGGAAGCCATGGGCAAACTGAGTTTTGTCCAAATCAGCGACAGCCACATGGGCTTCAACAAGCCGGCCAATCCTGACGTCGCGGGAACCCTGAGAGCCGCCGTAGACAAGATCAACGGCGTGGCAGGAGATCCGGAGTTCATCTTGCACACCGGGGACATCAGCCACTTGTCGAAGCCGGAAGAGTTCGATGCCGTCGAGCAAATCCTGAAGAGCGCCAAGGCAAAAGATGTGTTCTATGTGCCGGGCGAGCACGACGTGCTGAACGATGATGGAAAGCAGTTCCTGGAGCGTTACGGAAAAGGCGCCATGGGCGCGGGCTGGCGCAGTTTTGAGAAGAAGGGCGTGCATTTCATCGGGCTGGTGAACGTTATGAACTTGAAGGCAGGCGGCCTGGGAACCCTCGGCTCCGAACAGCTAGAGTGGCTGGAAAAAGACGTAAAGCATTTGAAGAGCAGCACGCCCATCGTGGTGTTTGGGCACATTCCTCTGTGGTCCGTCTATCCGGAGTGGGGCTGGGGGACGGAAGACAGCGCGCAGGCGCTCACATACCTGAAGAAATTCGGCTCCGTGACCGTGCTCAACGGCCACATCCACCAAGTCATGCAAAAAGTGGAGGGGAATGTGACGTTCCATACCGCCGCTTCCACCGCATTTCCCCAGCCGCAGCCAGGCAAAGCCGATTCGCCGGGGCCGATGAAAGTGCCGGCAGAACAGCTGAAAAGCGTGCTTGGCATAACCAACGTCAATTCCGTGCAGGGGCAGCACGCGCTGGCGGTCGTCGATTCGACGCTGGCCTAAACAGCGCACCGAAAACGCAGCCAATTCAAAAGTTCCGAAGATAATCAGAAAGGACGAAAAAGCATGAGGAAAAGTGTCTCTGTAGGTGTTTTTGCAGTTGTCTTTTTGTTTGGGATCGCACCGCTAGGAAGCAGTTGGAAGAGTCTCGCTGCCATGCAGCAGAAGGCGCAAAGCGTGGAAGTGAAGATCGATAATTTCAGCTTTGGACCTCAGGAATTGACGGTCTCCGCAGGTACTACCGTGACCTGGACCAACCGCGACGATATCCCACACACGGTCGTCAGCACGGACAAGACCTTCAAGTCCAAAGTCCTGGATACCGATGACAAGTTCTCGTTCAAATTTGAAAAAGCCGGAGCTTACCCCTACTTCTGCTCGATCCACCCGAAGATGACCGGCAAAGTGGTCGTCCAGTAAGCAGCGAAAATGCTAAATCCGTTTGACATAAAAGCGGCGCTCACCGCGAAGCACGCTCAGCATGTCGTGCTGATCCACTTTCCGATTGCTCTGTTTCTTGCGGGCGCGGCGTTTGACTTTCTGGCGCACTGGACAAAACGTCAGAGCCTGAGCGCAGCTGCGTACTGTAATTTTCTGGTGGCAGCGCTTTCCACCGCCCCTGCCATGATTACCGGGCTGCTGGCTTGGCAGTGGCAACTGGAGGGCCAGCGATTGAAAGGTGTGCTTCTAGGGCATCTCGCTTTCGGAACTGCATCTAGCGCGCTGATCTGGATCGTTTGGCTAATCCATCAACGAAGCCGGGCGCGCGGAGCTTCTTTGCCCCAATACCGCCTGCTGCTCGAAGCGCTGGGAGTGTTTCTAGTTACGTGGACAGGGCACCTTGGAGGCTTCCTGAGCGGCGTAAATGGAGCGGGCTGAAAGCAGTGCAGCAGGGACTCGATATGCCGGTAGTACTATTTGCGTGCAAGGGAAGAAGCCCCATCTTGTGCGCTTCTCATATCTCATAGATATAGAAGTACTTAGATAGGGTTCTGCTGAGAAGGCCCAGCCGTTTTGGAGGACAAAAATGGGAGGCTTGTACTACAACCGGGGTACCCCGTCCGGTGGCTCTGCGGACCCATTGAGACTCGCAGGACACCTCTTTAACCTCTGAGGAACGGGTTGGGGGCCGCGCGGGGACAGCGGCCTCGAAAGAGGTCGTGTGCGAGCTACCCAACCCGCCACTTTCGCTTTTCCCTCTCTCCCTCTCCTGGCGTTGATCAACCTGTTGTAACCATTCACGCTTGCTGCACAGCACAGTAATGTCTGCGTTCCTGGCCCGCGCAGTGTTCGCTTGCAAGAGTCGGCGCGAGACTTGCATGCTGTAGAGGTGCGAAAGCAAAGCGGCGGGACGCAAGTCTCGTTCCTGCAAGCCTAGTGGCATCGCAAGAGCGAGCCGCGATGAAAGAATCGAGCGACAGGTGATGGGAGTGGGCGACAAATGGATGAAGGCCGGCGCAGCGTTCGTGCTGGCCGTGGCGCTGCATGCTATCGCACTTTACGCGCAGGCCGGAGAGCCGGAACCGGCGAAGCTGAAAAACGAGACGGCTGTCGCATTCGACCACTATTTGAAACTCACCGAAGCGCGCAACGCCGAAGAGTTGCAGCGCGGAACCAACCTCCTGTGGATCGACGGCTTGCCGACGGCACAGCGCGCGGAGGCATACTCGGCGTTAAAGCGTGGCGAAGTGAAGATGCAGAAGCTGGAACTCACGGAAAAAGGGAAGCCGATCCCTTGCCCGGGAGGCTTGATTCACCACTGGGCAGGCGTGGTGTTCATTCCGGGAGCGAAGCTCGAGGACGTGCTGGGCATGCTCGAGGATTATGACCACCACTCGGTGTATTACGGGCCGGACGTGGAGCGCTCGAAAATCGAATCGCGGAACGGCGAGCATTTCCGCGTGTTTCTGCGATTCCGCCGGCACAAGGTCATCACCGTGGTGCTGAATACGGAGCATGAGATCGAGTACTTTCACGATGGTCCTGGGCGGGCGCACAGCCGGAGCTCGGCGGTGCGGATTGCGGAAGTGGAGAATCCCGGGAAGAGCAACGAACGCGAGAAACCGCCGGGCGACGACGGCGGGTTCCTGTGGCGCATGGATACGTGGTGGCGGTTTGAAGAGGGCGACGGAGGAGTGTACGTGCAAAGCGAAGTGGCTTCGCTGACGCGGGACATTCCGGCGGTGCTGAGCTGGATGATCGGGCCGTTCGTGACCAGCGTTCCGCGGGAGACCTTGACGGCGACGCTAGTGGCGACGCGGAAGGCGGTGCAGGGGCGGATGGAAAAGCATTGAGAACGTCCAACTAGCGTTCCTGAATGGCTTTCTCGAGCATTTGAAAGACAGCGGCGGCGTTGCGGTCCCAAGTCCAATCGAGTGCTTTGCGAGCGGCGGCTTCACCGACGCGTTGGCGGCGCGGGGCATCGGGAACGAGTTCGCTGAGCAAGCGCGCAAGTTCGTGGGGATCGCGCGGGTCGCGAAGGACAAAACCATCGGAGCCGGTTTGGATGAGTTCGGAGACGCCGGCCAGCGGCGAAGTGATGACCGGGAGCCCGCAAGCCATGGCTTCGGCGACGGGTAGGCCAAAGGAGTCTTCGAGGCTGGGGCTGACGTAGAGGTCGGCGGCGGCATAAAAATCGAGCACGCGCGGGCTCGGAGCCGCAAAGTGGCAGCGGGCCGCGACGCCGAGCTGCTGTGCCAGTCGGCGGAAAGGTTCGGGCGGCTCACTGCCGACGATCAGCAACTGCAACGAAAGAGCGGGAAGAGAGCTCATGGCGCGCAGAACCGTTTCCAGGCCCTTCATGCGCCAATCGTTGCCAATGAGAAGAAGGACGAAGTCCTGTTGCTGAAATTTCTGGCGCTCGCGCATTCCGTCTCGGCGGGCAAGGCGTGATTCGGGAGAAAACTGCGCGGTATCCACACCGTTGGGAATCACCACGGCATCCTGCCGATGGAAATGCTGCTGGAGAAGCGCAGCCGTACGCTGGGAAACGGCCGCGAGAGCGACCTCCGGGTTGGAGTAGATGTGGCGCTCCAGTCGAGTGAGGAGCGTGTAATAAGCGCGACGATGAAGGCGCCGAAGGAAACCAGGGTTGAAGCTCGCAGGTTGTTCGCGGGCAAGTTCGCGGAGACGAAGGAACAGCGCGTGGACGATCACCATATCGGCATCCAGGCAGTTGATGCCGGGCGAGAGGATCAGGTCGAAACGAATTCCGTGCACAAGGCGATCCCAGGTGCGGCAGAGAGAATTCAGGAGCATCCAGCAGGAGAATTGCAAGAGCTGCGGGCCGGAAACGGACGGAACCTTATGCCAGAAAATCGCGCCGGATTCGGGAGAGCTGTCAGAGTGCCCGTTTTCGAGGGCGAGATCTTCCGCCCGCTGGGCGTACAAATGAATCTCGCACCGATACGTACGAGCGAGGCGCTCCAACAATTCGGCCAAGGCGCGCTCCGTGCCGTGACGACGATCGACAAACGGTGAGACGACGGCGAGTCGCAAGTCAACGCATCCGCAAGTTGTAGCTGGGTGGAACTTGAGCGATGGCGGCAAACTGCGCGGAAGGAACGTAAAGAAAGGGCCAGACCAGTCTCTTGACGGTACTCTTCCAGCGACGGCCGTCGCGTGGCTCAAGCGAACCTTGATCGCACCCGAAAAGAAAGGCGGCACCGCAACTTCGGGCGGCACGATAAACAATCCAAAAAGTAGAGCGCGTGTAGCTGATGAAGCAAAGCACGGCGTCGAAATTCCCGTGGCGAATGTGGTCCCACAGGCCAGGGTTGAAGAGGCCGAAGAACGACTCTTTGCCCGAGCCGCGATTGGGAACATGAGACCAGGCATATCCGTCCAGGAGCGGCACGTCCCATTGGACTTCCGCGCCGAATTCCGGATCGTGGCCGGCTTCCGCGCCGCGCAAACTGCAGTAGGCAACGTGAAAGTCGAGCGCGGGATGCGCGGCCATGCGCCGGAAAAGTGGACTCATGTATTGAACAGGATGCGTGGCCACTGCAAGGACACGATACCGGCGGTCAGGCATGACGTATTTCCCTGACTGTTGTCCGGCCTGGGCGAGCCGCAAGGAAGCAAGTGGATGCCAAAGGATGCCTCAAGCAAAAAGTATAACCCGTTTCGCGGGATGGGCGGCTGTGCTAAACTGGCTCAGTTCCGCAGGGGTTTGCGGTTCACCGTAAGTCTCCGCACTGGTGTCGTTTCCTTGCGACCGTACATGGGTAGTTTTCCAGGACACCCTTGCGGCGCGAAAATACAGCAATCGATGGCCCGAGGTACGCCGGGTCACGCAAAAAAGAGGATGTGTCATGTCCGGGCATTCAAAATGGGCCACGATTAAGCACAAAAAGGCGGCCACTGACGCGAAGCGCGGCCGCGTGTTCACACGAATCATCCGGGAAATCACCATTGCCGCGCGCATCGGCGGCGGCGACGCGAATTCCAATCCGCGTTTGCGCACGGCGATTCTCGCGGCGAAAAACGAGAACATGCCGAACGACAATATCGAGCGCGCCATTCTGCGCGGCACGGGGCAGCTCGAAGGCGAGCAGTACGAAGAAGTGACCTTTGAGGGATATGGTCCAGGTGGAGTCGGCATGCTGATTCAGGCCGTGACCACGAACCGGAACCGCGTCGTGGGCGAGTTCCGTCACTTGATGAGTAAGAATGGCGGGAACCTGGCGGAAGCCGGCGCGGTGGGTTGGATGTTCCACCGCAAGGGGGAGATTTCGGTACCCAAGGAAGCCGCCAGCGAAGACAAGTTGCTGGACTTGGTGCTCGATGCCGGCGCGGAAGATTTGAAGGACGATGGCTCGGCATGGTACATCGTGACTCCTCCGGATGCACTCGAAAAGGTGAAAGAGGCTTTGACGAAGGCGGGCATCACGCCGACGTCCGCGGAAGTAGGCATGGTGCCGCAGAACTACATCAAGCTTACAGGTCCGCAGGCGACGCAAATGGTGCGTTTGGTGGAAGCGCTCGAGGAGCACGACGACGTGCAGCACGTCTACGCGAACTTCGATATCGACGAGTCGGAAATCCAGGCGGCGGTGGGCGCGAACTAGAACACTTTCGCGCATTTCCTTTTAAGAACGGCCATCGCAAGAGTTGCGATGGCCGTTCTTATTTGTGCGTGCTCGCCGAGAGTGTGGAAGGCTGCGCCGAAGACGGCTGACCAGCATCCAGGATGGCGCGTATCTTTCGAGGGTCACCAGCAGCGTATTGTTAGGAAGGGGAACCGCGGTAGCGGTTAAAACAGCTTCTAATGCTAGGCAGGTGCGGCAGGCTCGTCAACGCACAAATGAAGGGCACGTGTACAACTTAGCTAGACGGACCGGCCTTTCTCCAGTTCGTACAAAGAAGTGGCAGGAGCCTCTGCTTCGCCGTAAACTTGGGGCGATGCACGAAACTATCGCGCCGGAACTGAGAGCGAGCAAGAACGGCCACATTCGCATCCTGGGAATAGATCCTGCAGCCACTGGACCAACCGGATATGGCATCGTGGAGAGCGACGGACGTTCCTGCCGAATGCTCCTTCACGGGGCCTTCCAAGTCGCCGCTGAACATCGCCAGGAGAGCGAAGGCAGGGCGCTGCAGGAGATTCACGCGCGGCTCAGTCAGTTAATGGAGGAACACTGTCCGGACGTGGTGGCCGTAGAGAGCATCTTTTCGGCGCTCAATGTGCGCACGGCACTGCGGCTGGCCGAAGTGCGCGGCGTGGTCTTGTTGGCTGCGGCGCAGCACGGGTTGGAAGTGCACAGCTATGCGCCGCGCGAAGTAAAAGCTTCCATTGCCGGTCACGGGCACGCGGACAAGAGGCAGATGCAGCTTATGGTGCGCGCACTGCTGTCCATGGAGGTCACGCCGGAGCCTGCCGACGCCGCGGATGCGCTCGCGGTAGCGTTGTGCCATTTGCAGATGGAGCAGGCGCGGCGCCGCTTCGGTCTTCCGCAAACCAAGAACCTTGCCGGTTCCCGCGCGAATACGGCAGCAGTTCGCGGCGGCGGCAAAGGCGCAATCAGAACCGGAAGCGCAACGCGCTGTACAGTGCCGCGCATCTTACATTCTTGACGAATGCAAAAACGACTGAGTTCAGCCATGAGTTCGCACTTCTCCAGATTTTGTCTGCTGCTTGCGATGGCGAGTCTGGCTGCCGGAGCCGCACTTGCGGCGCCCCCAGCGAACAGCGGCAAATTGACGTTCCGGCGCATTTTTAAGGGCAGCTCTCCGGAGTTTATTGAAATCAATGTGCGGGAAGACTCGGATGTGGCGGCGTACGAAATCCGCCAACTCGATGAAGATGCGGGTTCCTCGCCTTTTCAAGTGGGCGCGGGGCTACGTGCCAAAATGTTTGACCTGGCGACGCAACTCCATCATTTCCAGGGGCTGGACCTGGACGTGCACCGCAAGATCGCCAATCTCGGGGAAAAAACCTTTCGCTGGGAGGCCGGCTCGGAAGCCCACGAAATCAAGTTCAACTACACGCTAAATCCCGCGGCTACACAACTCTTGCAGATTTTTGAAGGTTTAGCCCGCCAGCAGGAACACGCCGACCTCATCGCCCGGCGGATGCGTTACGATCGTCTTGGAATCAACGATGCCCTGTTGCAATTCGAGTCCGATCTGAACCGCAGCCTCATGCCCGAGCCGCAACGGCTCCTCCCCATGCTGGAGCAAATTGCGGAAGATCCCAAATTTGTGGACATCGCGCGCCAACGGGCCCGCTCCCTGGCGGAACGAATTCGTCACCTTGGTTGAGGTTCCCCGCTATATTCGCTTTCGCAGCAAGGAGTTGCAGGACTTCAAAATGGCGTAATTCGGCGCTAGAAGTACGCCCCGCCGCGGATGATCTCGCCGAACAACTCAAGCGCATGGAACAGTCACCTCCGGACGGAAACTGCACTTTAGCTGGCCATCCCCCCAGTACTTGTGTAATACAGGGCTTCCGGCGTGCGTATGTTAGGATGAGGGATATTTCTGTCGCCACGGAACTCAATGTCAGGCCCAACCAATCAAACGACTACGCTGCCGGGGATTCAGATGGCCGAGGGCGGCGCGCGCTCGCACCGGACGATGAACTTTACCGAAGCCATCGCGATCTCCACATCTAGCCTCTGGGCGCACAAACTGCGCAGCGCCCTCACGCTGATTGGAGTGGTTATTGGTGTATCAGCGGTCATCGCCGTGGTCAGCCTGATCAACGGCGCGAATCAATACGTGGCCACGCGCGTATTTCGCCTGGGTGCGGATGTTTTCGGCTTGTCCAAGCAGCCTTCTATCATCACCAACGTGAACGACTGGCTGGAATTCCAGAAGCGCAAGCGCCTCACCTACGACGATTTTGAAGCGATCCGAGAACAGTGCAAAACCTGCAAGGAAATCGGCGCTTCGTTGGGCGGCCGGGTAGAAGTGAAGAGCGGCCTGAATTCTTTGAAGGACACCAATCTGCGCGCATGGACGCCGCAGATGGCGCAATTGTACGACGTGGATCTGATCGCAGGCCGGCACATCACGGAATCGGATCTGAGCGGCGCCACACCCGTCTGTCTGATTGGCATGGACATCGTCGAAAATCTTTTGCCGACGGTCGACCCCGTGGGCAAGGAAGTTCGCTGGAACAACGTCCCGTGCCAGGTGATCGGTGTCGGGAAGAAAGAAGGTTCTTCGCTCGGAACTTCTCTGGACAACTGGATCATCCTGCCACTGAGCACCTACAACAAGGAATACGGCAACCAGCAAAACTCCCTTCGCATCACCGCGCGCGCCGGTTCTGCGGCAACGATTCAGAACACGGTGGATGAAGTCCGACAAATCATGCGCGGGCGCCATCATCTCGGCTACAACGCCAAGGACGATTTTGCGATTGAAACCAGCGATTCCTTCCTGGCGCTGTGGAAAGACATCAGCAGCTCGTTCTTTGCCGTGACCATTGCCATCGCCTCGATCTCACTGGTGGTCGGCGGCATCGTGATCATGAACATCATGCTGGTCAGCGTCACGGAGCGCACTCGCGAAATCGGCATGCGCAAAGCCGTCGGTGCAAGGCGGGGAGACATCCTGCGCCAGTTTCTCATTGAATCATCCACTATCGCTGGGATTGGCGGGGCATTGGGTGTGCTTCTAGGCGTGATGGTTGCCGGATTGGTTTCCTGGCTTACGCCATTGCCGAGCGCCGTCCGGCTTTGGTCCGTGCTCAGCGGCTTGGCAGTCGCTTTGAGCGTGGGGCTTTTCTTCGGGACTTACCCCGCGTCCAAGGCTGCGAAGCTCGATCCCGTCGAAGCGCTACGGTCGGAGTAGACGCGAACGCCTATGGCCACGATCGGAAAAACGCTCCCGCAAACTACGGCGCTCCCGCTGCGCTCGTTCATTCGCAAGGAAAGTGCGCTGAAGTTCCGCGAGGAAATCCTGCTGGCGTTTGACACGCTGCGTAAGAATCCGCTGCGCTCGGCCCTGACTATTCTGGGCATCGTCATTGGCATCACCACGGTGATTACTGTTAGCTCCGTCATCAACGGACTCAATGACAATGTCCTCGGCGGGATTCGAGAACTGGGCTCGGACACTATCATCGCCTACCGTTTCCCGTGGGCCTCGCTCTCGCGGCCTCCCAGTGAATGGTTTAACCGAAAGGAATTGTTGCCGGAATGGGCCGACGACATGGCGCGCCTGCCACACGTGGCTGCAGCTTCCCCTTCGATGCGAATCTTCCAGCCACAATTTGGCTCCGGCACGGCGGACCTGCGGCGGGGAGCCAATCGCGCGACAAACGTGATCCTGCAGGGGAATTCACCTTCGATTACGCAAATCTTTGACATGAAGGTGATTAACGGCCGCGAGTTCAACGACACGGACGTCGAGCATCGTGCGCCCGTCGTGCTGCTGGGATTTGACACGGCGAATCTGCTATTCCCGGAAGGCGCGGACAAGGCGGTCGGTCAGGAGATCATTCTCGACGGGCAGCTCTTTTCCGTCATTGGCACGATGGATAAGCGGCGACAGGGAATTTCCGGCGGCTCCAATCCGGAAGACAATATCGCCGTTATGCCGGTGACAACGCTCCGCAAGCTTTATCCGAATAACAAGGATTACGTCATCTTCGCCAAGGCCAGCGATCCTTCGCAGGTGACCCAGGCCGTGGAAGAAATTCGCGACCTGCTGCGCCGCAAGCGCCGCCTGAGCAACGACAAGCCGGACGATTTTGCATTGTTCACTTCGGACTATTTCCTCGACCTTTGGAACAAAATCAGCGGCTTGATTTTCCTTCTGATGTTTGCTGTTGCGTCGGTCGGTCTGGTCGTCGGTGGTATCGGCGTGATGAACATCATGCTCGTTTCGGTGACAGAGCGAACACGCGAAATTGGCGTACGCAAAGCCATTGGCGCGAAGCGCGGCAACATCCTCGCGCAGTTCCTGATCGAAGCTGTGACCTTGAGCGCCGTCGGCGGCGTTATTGGCGTGGCCTTCGGCTCCGGGCTTAGCCTGCTCCTTCGCTACGGTGCGCACTTCCCTGCCGTTTTGTCCTTGTTCTGGATTATCACGGCGCTGACCCTGTGCGCCCTCATCGGCGTTGTCTTTGGCGTCTATCCGGCGTGGAAAGCCGCGCGCCTCGATCCCGTCGAGGCGCTGCGGTACGAGTAACTCCTCATCACTCGTCTTGTTCGAAGGTACAATCCTAATCGTCACGGAAGCCCGGATATGAGCGAAGTAAACTTCCAACACGGCGGCGACCGCTTTCCCTCGACACGCCGGTCGGTCATCGAAGCGGTCCGCAGCATCGATGCCGAGGAGCGCCGGCAGGCGATCGGAACGCTTTACGCGGCGTATTGGAAACCCATCTACAAATACGTCCGGCTACGATGGAATCGTGCCGCCGACGAAGCGCAGGATTTGACGCAGAGCTTTTTCGTGGAAGTTCTCGAACGAGAACTGCTCGAAAAGTTCGATCCCCGAAAGAGCCGCCTCAGGACCTATTTGCGCGTGTGCGTGGACAGCTTTGTGTCGAATGAACACAAAGCGAGCCAGCGCCAAAAACGTGGAGGCGCGCTCCCCCATGTTGCGCTCGACTTTGCCGCGGCCGAGCAAGAGCTTGACGGGACCGCCATGGACCCCGCTGCGATTCCCTCTCCTGAGTCGCTCGAAGCCTTCTTTGAGAAGGAATGGATCCGTAGCTTGTTTGGCCTTTCTGTCGAAGATTTGCGCAAGTTCTGCATCGAGCGCCAGCGGGAACGCACATTCTGCATCTTTGAAGCCTATGATCTCGATGGCAACGACAAAGTCTCGTACGAGCAGCTCGCCCAAGAATATTCGATCCCGGTGACCGATGTGACCAACGCGCTCTCCTGGGCGCGCCGGGAATTCCGCCGAATTGCTCTCGAACGCTTGCGGGAACTCTGCGGCAGCGAGGAAGAATTTCAGCGCGAGGCGCGCGGCGCTTTCGGATGGGACGCCAAGTGAAATTCCTTTCGGACAAAGCGCTGGAGCGTTTACGCAAGGGCGCAGACACGCCCGATCTCTCCGGCACGCGCTACCGGCTGCTGGAACGCGTGGCCCGCGGCGGCATGGGGGTGGTTTACGCTGCGGAAGACGAAAAGCTCGAGCGCCGCGTGGCCCTGAAAGTCCTCGATATTCCTGGAACGGATGGAGACCTTGCGAATCGCCTGATCCGCGAAGCACGCGTCCTCGCGCTGCTGGAGCATCCCGGCATCGTGCCGGTGCATGACGTCGGCACGCTTCCCGACGGCCACGTTTTCTACACGATGAAGTTTGTCGAAGGGCAGCGGCTGGACAAGTTCATCGAGTCCGTTCCATCGACGCCGGATCGCCTCCGCCTGTTTCTGCGTATTTGCGACGCGGTGGCCTTCGCGCACGCCCGCGGCGTGCTCCACCGTGACCTGAAGCCAGCAAACATCATGGTTGGTTCCTTCGGAGAAGTCCTGGTAATGGATTGGGGCTTGGCAAAGATTCTGAGGACAGAGGTCTCAAAGGATGCTCAGCCGCCCGCCGATCCGGACGTCACCATCTTCGAGAAGCGGAGCCACGTAAACGGTTCGAAGGACTCTGCCGCAGCCTCCGTGGTTACCGGTCATGGCACCGTCATGGGTACGCCCGGCTACATGTCGCCGGAACAGGCACGCGGTGACGTGGAGCATCTTGACGCGCGCAGCGACATTTTTTCGCTTGGCGCGCTCCTAGGGTTCCTCCTGACCGGCAGTCCTGGCGGCGTTTCGCCCGCTGGCGGTCGACGCCTGGATAAATCCCTCAAAGCCATCTGTTCGAAGGCGACCGCTGCAGCCCCACCGGAGCGTTATGGGAGCGTCCCCGAACTGGCCCTGGACGTGTCGCGCTACCTGGACGGCCTCGCCGTCGGCGCGCACCACGAGTCCTTCCTGGAGAAGGCTGCCCGCTTTTACCGGCGGTACCGATTCTTTATCCTGCTGATTGCCGCCTACCTGGTGATGCGTGTCGCCATCTTGCTTTTCATGCACCGGTAGCGTAAAGGATTTCGCCGATTCGTTGTAAGGAAGGATGGAGGACGATTTTAGAGTGAAGGAGGCATGCCATGAACAAGATATTGCTGGGGCTTCTTCTGGGGGCATTGCTGGGAGCCATTGACGGAGGGTCGGCTTGGTTCACGCCAGCGGTCCGCTCGATGATGGTCGGCATCGTTGTTGGGTCGACCCTTAAGGGTCTAATTGCCGGAGTCGCGGCTGGGATCTTTGCCCGCAAGGTGAATTCCGTGCCTCTGGGCATCCTGTTTGGACTGGCGGTGGGGTTTGTCCTGGCGTTCATTGTGGCGTACATGCAGCACGGCTACTACTTCGAGATCATCCTGCCCGGCAGCATCGTTGGCATGATCGTTGGTTACGCGACGCAAAGATACGGCGCAGCCCCCGCTGCGGCCAACGCCGTACGCTAGCTCACGTCGAAAATCTCTCAAAAGTTTTGGTCGTTCAGTGGGAGGGGAACCATGTCTCGAATCATCCATTTTGAGATTCCCGCAAGCGATCCGGAGCGCGCCGCAAGCTTCTACCGGAAAACCTTCGGCTGGAAAATCGAGAAATGGCCTGGGCCCATGGACTATTGGCTGGTCACGACCGGCGCGGAAGGAACGCCCGGGATCAATGGAGGCATGCTGAAAAAGCAGGCGCCGACCACCGCAACGACGAACACGATTGGCGTCGACTCCGCGGATGCCGCCATTGATGCTGTGAAAAAGGCCGGCGGAAAGCTGGTCATGCCGAAAACTCCTATTCCTACGGTCGGCTATTTCGCGTACCTTGAGGACACCGAAGGCAATCTTTTC
Organism: uncultured Acidobacteriaceae bacterium; assembly: GCA_964524985.1. GTDB lineage: Bacteria > Acidobacteriota > Terriglobia > Acidiferrales > UBA7541 > Acidiferrum. Next base: position 13,306 of record CAZGFL010000086.1, on the reverse strand, counting down.
GGCGTGATGCAACCCGACCCAAATGCCAAGTAAATCGCCTCCAATTTTCAAACACTTTTGCCGGAGGGAGCGATGAGCATGACGAAACCGATGCTTGGACTTCTGCTGGGGGCCGTGCTGGGTGCAATTGACGGCGCATCGGCCTGGCTCCACCCGTCCGCCAGAACCATGATGACTAGGATTATTGTCGGCTCAACGATTAAGGGGCTGATCGCTGGGGTGGCAGCGGGGGCGTTTGCGCGCAAGGTCAATTCACTATCGCTTGGTATTCTTTTCGGTCTTGGGGTTGGATTTGTACTGGCTTTCCTCGTCGCGTACATGGAACACGGCCATTACCTCGAGATTATTCTCCCGGGCAGTGCTGTGGGAATGATTGCTGGATTCGCGACGCAACGCTTTGGGGAAAAGCCGGAGCAGGTTAACGCTCGCTAGTCTGAATTTGGGTGGAATTGAACGTTTGCAAGGAGAACGATTAATGACAAGGATTACAAAGTTCGCGGGACCGCTGGTGTTAACTATGGGAATGATGGTGGCGTCTTCCTTCGCGGGACCTGGCAGTGGGGCCGAAGCATTCGAAAAGCTGAAATCGCTCGTCGGTCATTGGGAAACTGACAAGACCAACATGAACAAAGCGTCGCTGGACCTGGAGCTCACCTCCGGTGGCACCGCCGTGCTTGAGAAAGTCCACTTCGTTGACAACGGCAAACCCGTCGAAATGACCACACTCTACTACCTGGACGGCGGCGACGTGAAGCTAACGCATTACTGCATGGCCGGCAACCAGCCGACCATGCGCGGCACCTATTCGCCGGAAACGAAGACGCTCACTTTCGAACTGGTAAGCATCTCCAATCTGAAGAGCGCCGATGATGGCCACATGCACCACGCCACCTACACGTTCATTGACAACGATCATTTCAAGACCACCTGGACGTTCCGCAAAAACCAGAAGGACGCCTTCACCGAAGATGTAATTTACGTGCGAACGCATTAAAAGATACTCTCGAGGAGATGCAAAGGGGCGGGCCGTCTAGATGGCTCGCCCTTTCTCGCTTGTGACGCGTGTAGAATCAGGCGCATCGAAGGATTAGTAGTGAGTTTCGCGCGACAGGAGTTGTGCGATGGCGTTCGCAGGGTTTGCCGGGCAGAAGTACCTGAGCCTCGAAAGCTTCAAGAAAAACGGCCAAGGCGTGAAGACCCCCGTTTGGTTTGCGGCGGAGCCCGCTACGTCACTCGACTCCAGCGAAGCCAAGCTCTACGTCTACACGATCGGCCTGTCGGGCAAAGTGAAACGCATCCGCAATAATCCGCAAGTGCGCATCGCACCTTGCGACATGGGTGGCAAGCTCAAAGGTGAATGGGTAGCAGCCCGCGCAGAAATCCTACGTGACGCGGAAGCGCAGCACGGCATGCAACTGCTCAACAAGAAATATGTTCCCTGGAAGCAGCTGTTGGATTTCTTCGCCGCATTCCGCCGCCGCGAGCGCATCGTTTTTGTGCTGCGCCTGGCATGAGCAAAAAAATCAAACGCTTTCTAACGCCGCTTCCTTCCAAACCAGTTACCGCGGCCAGAGCCACCCGAAAGTGCCCGCCGTCAACAGCCCGTAGATCAGCCCGTCAAAGCATTCCTTGGCCACCATGCTCCAGGGCGCGCCTTTCCAGATGCCGTTGGCCAATCCGCCTAGGCCGTACGCCATGAACGCAGCCGTGCCGGCGACGCGGAACACGTGACGGTAGGGCGCCCCGGGCGCAACAGTGTGGGCAGCCAAGTAGGCGGTAAAGAATCCGATGATCAGGCAATAGACGAACCACAACCCGAGGAACTTCCCCATATTCACCGGCCCGCTTGGAAGCACGGTGATGAAACCCACGGGACCTTGTTTGAATTTCTCCTGCACCTCGGGCAGTTTCAATTCTTTGTGGGTCGTGAACGGGAAATGGTACAGGCCTCGTGTCACTCCAGCAGCTCGCAGCGCCGCCGTGACTTTGTCTTCGTCTGGGAGCTTCCGGTAGTTGCTTTTGTGATAGGGCAGAACCATATGGATGATGGAGCTGGCAACGAACACAATGACCGCCGCCAGCACGATGGGAATCCAGAGCGCGGCAAGCGAAACCATGGGCAGCCTCCTGAGGAGAAGAGATGACCGCGGGAGTATTTGGCCGCAAAGTTATCGCGGAACCGCGTCAGCGGTCAATAGGCAGAAGAACATCACTCTAGCGAAAATTGCTCATCATGATCACGTCGGTCTTTATCTGCCCCCGTGAAAACGCCAGTTGCTTCCCGTCCCTGGACCAGGAAAACGCGAACATGTCTCCACTCGTGAATTTCGTCAACTCAACGGGTGGGCCACCCGAAAGCGGTAGTTCCCAGATGTTCGTCGCGCGGTTACGGTTAAGCAGGAAGGAGATGGCTTGGCCGTCCGCAGTGAACCTCGGCGCCTGCATGCCGTAGGGAATATCCAATTCATGAAGAACGGTCTTGGAGTCGTTGGCCGGTGTGACTACAAATTTGGCATGCAGCGCGCCTTCAATACTCTGCGAAGAGTAGAACAACAGCTTGCCATCGCGTGAAAATCCGAATTCCGCTAACGGAAGATCGGTTTTCTCGGCCGCTCCACTTGTAATGGGAGAACGCCAGATCGCGTCCTCTGCCGCATAAAAGACCGACTTGGAATCCGGCGAGCAGAGACCTGATGCGAAGAGAGGCTTGGCGCTGATTCTTGCCGCATTATTGCCATCGGCGTCGCTGCTCCACAACTCCACGATTGCGTTGTGGGCTGTGGCATAAATGATCCGCTTCCCATCGGGACAAGCTTTCAATTGAAACCGCGTTTCGTGGTCGTTGAACAGCGGATTGATTTGGCTGCCGTCGGCTCCTGTCTGAAACCACTGGCTTCGCAAATTGGCGGCCGCAATGTGATCTCCCACCCACAACAGATCAAATCCTAGGTTTTGGCCATTGGTGATCTGCCGGGCGTCACTCCCATCTCCCTTCGCGATCCACAGATCGCTCAAATGCGTATCCTGGAGAGCCACCAGAGAATGACCATCGCGTGTCACCTCCAGGCAGCAATTCTCGTAATCAGCGAGGTCGTTAGTAAAGCGGCTCACTTCACCCTTAGGGTAAGAGATGAAGAAGATTTGCCCAAGGAACGATTCGGTATCGAGGCCCGCGATCAGGACTCCGCTGCCGTCCGGCAACCAGGCCGCGGCCCGCACGGGGCTCGGGAAGACGTGAAGATCGCGAACTTCTCCTGTGCTCGCCGAAATCGTTTCCACGATCCACTGGCTGACACCATTTCTTGATTCCGGCGAAGCCATCGCGAGCTGACGGCCATCGTTCGACCACGTAATGTTGGGTACGCCGGGGCCAAAACCCGTGCGCTTGACTAGGACGCGCTCGTTGCTGCCGTCTGAGTTGGCAATCAAAACATCGTTTCCGGGCCGCGCCACGACGCCCCGGATATATGCGATGTACTGCCTGTCAGGGGAGAAAGCCGGGGCTGAATCCACGTCGCGAACCAGTTGTTTCGGCGTCCCTCCCAACACTGGCATTTGATAAAGGTAACGGAAATTCTGCGTGCTCTTGTCCGAACGCACGAACATCAGGTAGTTGCCATCGGGTGTGAAGGTGACCGCAACAAAATGGACTTGCTCCGGGGCCAGCAACTGCACGTTGCTCCCCGTGGCCATTTGCTGCACCCACAGGCTCTCCTCCGCCCCGTCCCGCAAAACATACACGATGTACCGGCCGTCGGGCGAAAGCGCGGCGGCGCCTGCGTTCCCCGAAGTCGTAACCTGCGAAATCTTCATGTTCTGCAGGTTAAAACCGCGCGGCCGCGAACTCATCCACAACGCAACAGCCGCAACCACGGCCACGACGACTGCCGCCGCGGTCAACGCCGCAACGGCACCCTTCCTGCTACGGGCCTTCGGCACACTCACCGCCGAGCCGCTGGCTTGCGCCGCGACTTTTCCCGAACTCGTGTCCCGTTTCAGCCGCTTCAATTCGGCACGCATGTCCGCGGCGCTCTGGTAGCGCAAGTCGCGGTCCTTCTCGAGCGCCGTGCGGATCACCTCATCGAGCTTCGCAGGCATCACGGGATTCAGCTCCATCGGAGAGGGAGGAACCTGATTGAGGATTCCGTCAAAAATCGTCGCCGCCGTCGCCCCCTCAAACGGCAGCTTGCCCGTAGCCATCTGATACAAAACCGCGCCAAAAGAGAAAAGATCGCTCCGCGCATCCAGTTCTTTGCCGCGTGCTTGCTCCGGCGACATGAACGCAATCGTCCCCACCGCCATGCCTGGGGAAGTCAGGTGTTCTGCAGATGTGACCAGCGTCGCGCCCGCGTATGTCGGCTGTTCGATGGCTTGCCGGTCGGCAATCAGTTTGGCAAGTCCGAAATCCAGTATCTTTGCTTGCCCTCGGGACGTGATTATGATGTTCCCGGGCTTGATATCGCGGTGCATCACGCCTTTGCTGTGCGCTGCGTCGAGCGCATCCGCGATTTGGATGGCCAGGTCCAGTAGCTCTTGCAAGTCCGGCCGATGGTGCGCCAGGTAGCGGTCCAAGGGTTCGCCCTCGATCAGCTCCATGGCGATGAAATAGTCGCCATCGGCCTCCCCGATTTCGTAAATCGTACAAATGTTCGGGTGATTCAGCGACGACGCCGTCCGCGCTTCGAGCTTGAACCGTTCCAGCGCCTGCTGATGTTTTGCAAGGTCTTCCGACAGAAACTTCAGCGCGACCCGCCGGCCGAGCTGCACGTCTTCGGCAACCCATACGGTGCCCATTCCGCCCGCGCCAAGACGTTCGAGTATTTGATAATGGGAGATCTGGCGGATGAGCACACCTCGCGGTCCTTTGGACTATATCGGCGCGCGTGGAGAATCGTCAACCGCGGGCTCTCAAGAAGAAACCCTGCGTCATCCAAAATTCCTATGAGGGTGATGAACCAGAGAGCTGAGAGCTCGCGCCGGACTATTTTTCAGGGAGCCGGTTGAGCACGAACTCGGAAACGCGCCCCGCCGCAGGCGGGTCCAAATTGGCGAGCACCGCGACCACGTAGCCTGCCTGCGGGCAGATCTCCAAATCGCCGTTCATCCCCGGAGCTCCACCGCCGTGCCCAAAGCAGTGAATCCCTCCGAACGTACGCTCGCCGAAACCGTAGCCGTATTTCTCTCCGCCGCCGGTATCCACTATGCCCGTCGTCAGCAGCTCGGTGTGCTCCGCGTCCAGCAGTTTGTGGCTTTCGAGCGCGTTGGCAAAGCGCAGAAAATCCTCAACCGTGGAATAGCCGCCTCCCGCCGAAGTGCCGCGATACGGCAACGTGTCGGTGTTCGGTACCCATGCGGCCGGAACCGTGCTGTCGCCCGGTCCGCGTGGCCGCCGATGTGTGTACCCCACCGAGCGGCCGGGCACCGGCTCGTCTTCCGCCAGCGACGCCGTCAGCGTCATGCCTGCTGGCTTATACACGTGCTCCGCGACGTAGTCGTAGTAACTCTGACCGCTCACTTTCTCCACCAGCACGCCCAGTAACAGAAACCCGTAATTGCTGTAAGCCCACCGGCTCCCCGGCTCGAATTCCACGCTGCGCTGCCCATACAGCTTCACATAATCCTGCAACGTGCGAAGCTCCAGCCGGTGCTTATCGAACTCAGGCCCAAAGAAATCGCCCGTACCGCCGGTGTGCGTCAGCAAGTGATGAATCGTCACTTTCGACGCGAGATCCTTGTTTGGATAGTCGGTCAGATACTTTCCCAGCGGATCGGTGAGCTTAATCTTCCCCGCCTGCGCTAGCTGCAGCACTGCCACGGCCGTAAACATTTTGTTCATCGACCCAATGCGGAATTGCGTATCGAGCTTGTTCGATATTTTCTTTTCCCGGTCGGCCAAGCCATACGCTGCTTTGAAAACCGGTTTGCCGTCCTTCGCGATCAGCACCGCTCCAGAAAACGCGTCGGCAGCCACTCGTTTTTCGAGTTCGGCCTTGAGCGCAGTGATGGCCGCCTCCTGGCTCACGCGTTGCGGGGCGAACTCCGCGGGAATCGGGATCTGCTCAAGGTCGAATTTCGTGACGCGGTGCGGCTCTGCCGCTTCCACCTCCAGCGAGAATCGCGCAAAGGTGTCCGATTCGCGCTCCTTGACAATGCCGGTGAATCGCGTGGCCGTAGATTCTTCCGTCTTCTTGAAGACGAATCCGCCCGTCATCCGCCGGAATCCCAGCTCTCCTTCGATGTCACTGGCCCGCGGAGGATTGTTGTTCTGAAGAAATTCGAGGAGCTTCGCGCGGTCGCTGGCGTTGAACGCCTCGAGCCACGCGTTGAACTGGTGTGCCGGCGGCGTATCCGGAATCGGCGCTTGGGGCGCTGCACGCACTACCGAAGCGAGTAAGAGAATAGCGAGCAGTTTGAGTTTCATGCGGACTCTCCCGGCCATTCTTAGACGCGCCACCGCCGGTTTGGCGCTAACTAACGCTTCGTCACAGCCTAACCGACCCACAGGTAAACGGCCAGTAGCCCACGCCTAGCCTACGGCGGGCCGGTTTGGCGCTGGGGGCAGCACTAGGTTGGAAGATCAGCCCGAGTTAGGCCAGAAGATCCCAATGGCGATGAAGCGAGTGAGGATTCCCGCGAACAACATGCCGACGGCAAACAAGATCCAGCGGAATCGCCTCCAGAGGTCGCGATACGAGGACCATTGAGCAAACACGTCGGCAAGGTAGGCGGTACAATATGCGACGTTTGCCAACACTGCCAGGAGAAACAACCCCAGTATCGAATCGAGCGTCAGAATTGCCTTTGAGGCGGGAAAACCTCTAAAGAAATAGAACAACACAATCACACTGAGAAGCGCGTTGTACACCAGGCGGCGCGGCTCCCAAAAACGCATTGCGTCGCTAACCGCTTCACGAAGATTCGGTGAATCCATATCTTTAACCTGGATATCTTATCCCGTACGAATGCGGCGGTGCCTCTTGGCCAGTGCCGGTGTTACGAAGTGGTAGCCGCAGTATGAGACTCCGATAGGGCCAGCGCTCGAAGAGATTCTTTGTACGGGGCGCGTGCCACGCCGCGTTCCGTGAAGATGGCGGTGATGTACCGCGCAGGCGTCACGTCGAATGCCGGATGCGCCGCGTGCACGTCAGGAGCGATCCGCACGCCTTGCAAGTGCGTCACTTCCTCCGCCGAGCGTTCTTCGATCGGAATATGCGCGCCGTCAGGGATGGACAAATCAAACGTCGAGACTGGCGCCGCAATGTAGAATGGCACGTTATTTTCTTTGGCCAGCACGGCAATCTGGTATGTCCCGATCTTGTTCGCGGTATCTCCGTTGGCCGCGATGCGGTCCGCCCCGGTGACGATCGCTCCCACTTTTCCGGTCTTTAAAAAGTGCCCTACCATGTTGTCGGTAATGAGCGTCAGCGGAATCCCCCCCTTGTGCAGTTCCCAGGCGGTGAGCCGCGCGCCCTGCAAGTAGGGACGTGTCTCTGGAACGAGCACGTGCAGCTTGCGGCCCTGCTCAAAAGCCACGCGAATCACTCCAAGGGCCGACCCGATCCCCGCTGTCGCGAGCGCTCCCGCGTTGCACTGCGTCATTACCTGGCCTTCTCGCGGCATGAACTCTGCGCCGAACCGCCCCATCGCTTCATCGGTAGCCTTTTTCTCCAGGTGAACTTGCTTCGCTTCCGCGACCATGCCCTGCTTGATCTTCGCCAACTCCGAAGTTTCCGCAGTCAATTCCGCGAACCGCCTCTTCATCCGCTCAATCGCCCAAAACAGGTCCACTGCCGTCGGCCTGGTCTTCGCCAGGGTGTCGCAAATTTCCGCGAATTCGGACTTTAACTCTTCGGTCGATCTTGCCGAAGAATGCAGCACGCCGAGCGCCGCTCCCATCGCCGCTGCCACGCCAATCGCCGGTGCCCCGCGAATCACCATTTCGCGAATCGCCTTTGCCACCTCGCGATAGTCCGTGTACGTATGAAAAATCTCTTCGCTCGGAAGCCGCCGCTGGTCCAGCATCACCACGCCGCGGTCCGTCCATTCAATAGGTTGCGCTACATACATTTCGCTCTGACCTCGCAAACCTCTACTCTACGGAGACATCGTTGTTCACGGGTGCGGCGGCATCTGCGTGAATCCCTTCGTTGCGATGATGGATGTGATCGCGATCATGGAGTTGTACCCCAGGTGCAGCAAGAAGCTCGCGAACACCGTCCCCGTCCACGCCCGCGCAAACGTGAAAATCACTCCCACCAGGATCAGTAACATGACTAAACCTGGGCTTCCACCGAGTTGCGGCCCGTGCATCAGCCCGAAAAGCGTCCCCGTCAGGAGGATGCTGGAAGCTACGCCGGTTCGAAGAGCCAGGGAAGACTCCAAGCCAAAGAAATGCGTCACCGCGGAAATGATTCGGGCCAGCACCGGGTACAGGTATCCCCGAAAAATCGTCTCTTCAGCCACCGGCGCAACCAATACCGCCATGGCCATCAGGAGCATCGCCCCGCTGCGGCTCTTGAAGAATTCCTGAATGGGCGCGTGTTCCACATCCTTCACCCGCGAACCCGCGATAGCCACAAAGAGCGACAAGCCACATCCCGAGAGAAAATACATCCACGGTTTCCCCTTGCCGGCCAAAGGGTCAGATTTGAGTTTCTTCCACCCCAGAGTGCGCCAGAATGGCGCCTCGCGAAGCACGGCAAGCGTCACGTATAGGAAAAGCAGGATCAGCGCGAACGTGAGGATGCTCGAGCCGGCTAAGAGCTTCGGATCCGATTCAAGAAGCACCTTCATTTGTTTCTGCGAGAGATGCCGGTAAACGGAATAGTAGCCAATCACCAATTCCACGATCGTCAGTTGCGTCGCGATGAAGAACACCACGAAAACTAAGAGGTGAACCCAGGACCACGTGATGCGCAGGTCCTCGGGTATTCGCGATTCCATTGCGGGGACCACTCCGGGATGAATGGCCGCGTACGAAATGGGGTCGCCCGACAGCTCCGGCACGGACGGCTCGGTCGGCGCAGCAGCGCCAATCGAGTCTGTTGGCGGACCATCGGAACTTGCTGGTTTCTGTGAATCGTCGTCAAACAAAGTCATCGTTTTCCTGGGCGCGGCTTTCGGGGCCAGCCGGCAGTCAGTGCCGCGGCCACCAGCGGCAAGAGCAGTTCGTGGTGGCCGGTGATGGCATAGCCATGCGATTCCGGTCCCTTTTGCTTGTGGCCGGAAGCGGTGGGACGCTTCACTACATTTTGCAACGGACGGTAATGCTGAATAAAGTCGAAGTTCGCCGTGGTAATCGGTCGCAGCGGCACGCCGAGATTCCGCACCACCGAGACCGCCTTCAGAAAAACCTCAGGGAGCAGCACCGCGGATCCCCAGTTGAGATACACGCCGCCGGGATGCATGCGGTCCACCAGCGCGCAGAACAGCCGGAAATCGCAGTGTGTGGCGTAGCCCAGGGCCGCCCCGTCCGCGGCGCGGTGCATGTGCGGAATGTCCGTCCCGATGGCCAGGTGAATTGTGACAGGAATACGCCGCTGGTGGGCTGCCGCCAGTACGCTCGACTCCGCGTGCGGCACGTCAATGATCCCGCTGTTCAGGAATTGGCCGGCGGCCTCCCCGTAGCCGATGCGAATCCGCTGCGCCAATTTCGCGATTTCATTCAGGTACCTTCCCGTTTCTTCCGCCATGCCGAACTGGCCTTCGCCCAGCCCCGCTTCCACTTCTTCGGAAGTGCTCCCCGCGAGCGCAATCTCGAAGTCGTGAATCAGCGCGGCCCCGTTCATGGCGATCCCTGAAACAAACCCGCGCTTCATCAGGTCAATGAGCAGCGGCCCAAGCCCCACCTTGATCACGTGGCCGCCGAGTCCCCAAAGGATCGTCGCGCCTTGCTTGCGCGCCGCATGCATCGCACCGAGAAGATTTCGCAGATCTTGCGCCGCCAGAATGCTGGGCAGCGAATCCAGGAATTTCGTGAGCGACGCGTTCTTCGCGGGTGCTTTGGCGAAATCAGCCGTGCTGACTTTGCTCTTCCGCGACGCCAGCGGATAGGTCTTCACGCTGCCAAACGTCAGCGGCTGGATTGAATAGATGCTCATCGTGTGCGATTACTCTAGGGGGAAACGTCGCATGGCGCAAGGACACTGAGGATATAATGAATTCCGCATGGATCAGAGTTACAGCCGTTGGGCAATCGCGAGCATTTCTCTGGCTCTTCTTTTGCCCGTCGAGTTCTACGCCAACGTCCACAGCTTAACCAAGGGTCTGGTATTCAACCTTGTTCTGGTGATGATGATCGCGACTACCTTAGGAGCAATCATTCTAGGCCACGTGGCTCGGAGGCAAGTGCGGCTCAGCGGCTTCATTCGTGGCGGTTACGGAACGGCATCGGCCGGTATGAATCCTGGGTTACCTATATGTCGTTGTTTTCTCCTATTTTCTCCTCATGATGAGGATGTCACCCTCCCTACCCTAATTGAGTTTCATCGGGCGCTTCATTTGGCCTGGCTGTTGCCGTTGGAGTTTCCGTTCACGCCTAAAACGCGGGCGAGGACTTGGCCAGTGTAGGACTTCTTCGCGCGCGCGACTTGCTCCGGCGGACCTTGCGCCACAATCCGCCCGCCACCCTCGCCGCCTTCCGGCCCCAGATCGATGATCCAGTCCGCCTGTTTGATGACGTCCAGGTGGTGCTCGATGATCAATACCGTGTTTCCCAGATCGACGAGCCGCTGCAACACGTCAAGAAGTTTTCGCACGTCGTCGAAGTGCAGGCCGGTTGTTGGTTCATCGAGTATGTACAGTGTGCGTCCGGTCTGTCGCTTGGAAAGCTCGCGCGCCAGCTTGATGCGTTGCGCTTCCCCGCCGGAAAGCGTCGTGGCCGATTGGCCCAGCGTGACGTAGCCAAGCCCGACTTCCACCAGCGTCGAAAGTTTCTGTTGAATCTGCGGAATGTTTTCGAGCAGCTTCAGCGCATCGGAGCAGGGCAGGTTCAAGACGTCGCTGATCGAGTGGCCCTTGTAGCGCACCGCCAGTGTCTCCGAATTGTAGCGCCGCCCGCGGCACACTTCGCACATCACGTACACGTCCGGCAGGAAATTCATCTCGATGCGCCGCAGGCCGTCGCCCTGGCACGCTTCGCAGCGGCCCCCCTTTACGTTGAAGCTGAAGCGCCCTGGGCGGTAGCCGCGTTCGCGCGATTCCGGAAGCATGGCGAAGAGATCGCGAATCGGCGCGAACACACCCGTATATGTGGCGGGATTCGAGCGCGGCGTGCGGCCGATGGGTGCCTGGTCGATCTCAATAACTTTGTCGATCAAATCCGCGCCGAGAATCTGGCGGTGCGCAGCCGGCGCTTCCGAAGAGCGATACAGCTTCTGAGCAAGCGCGCGGTACAGAATGTCGTTCACCAGCGTTGATTTTCCCGATCCGGAGACGCCCGTCACCACGGTAAACAGACCTAACGGCAGCGTCACGTCAATTTCTTTGAGATTGTTCGCGCTCGCGCCGAGGATCTGGATCGCTTTGCCGTTCGGGCTGCGCCGTTTTTCGGGCACGGCAATCTTTGCCGCCCCGCTCAGGTACCGTCCCGTCAGCGACTCCGCAGTCGCTTCGATTTGCTGCGGCTTCCCCTGCGCCACCAGGTAGCCGCCGGCGTTCCCTGCACCCGGACCGAGATCCACCACAAAGTCTGCGCGCCGGATCGTGTCTTCGTCGTGCTCCACCACCAGCACCGTGTTGCCCAGGTTGCGCAGGTGCTCCAGTGATCCCAACAGCCGCGCATTGTCGCGCGCGTGGAGGCCGATGCTCGGCTCGTCCAGCACGTACAGCACGCCGCGCAGGCGTGAGCCGATTTGCGTTGCCAGCCGGATGCGCTGCGCCTCGCCACCCGATAGCGTGGCCGCAGAGCGTTCCAGGCTCAAGTAACCGAGACCCACAGCCAGCAAAAAATCCAGGCGCTCGCCAACTTCTTCGAGCGGGCGCGCGGCAATCTCCTTTTGCCGCTCGCTAAGTTGCGCGAGAATCTTGTCAACGGCTGGCCGCGCCGCGCTCATCGAAAGCGCGGTGAAATCCGCGATGGACCAGCCCGCGAGTTTAACTGCGAGCGACTCCGGCCGCAGCCGCTTGCCGTGGCAAACGCCGCACACCGTCGCGGACATGTACTGCGTCATCCATTCGCGATACGTGTCCGAGCCGGACTCTTCGAAATTCCGCTCGAGAAATTTCAGGATGCCGGGAAAACGAAATCCCTTTTCACTCTTCCCCTTCTTTGCGGCGGTTCCGTTTTCGCCGCCGTCCTTGCCATTCGAGGGCGGATACCCATACAGCAGCATATTCTGGATGCGAGCGGGAAACTTTTCGAATGGCGTATCCAGCTCGAAGCCGTGCGCGTATGCGCCGAGTTCCAGCGTACGTTTGAGAATCGCGGAGCCGGAACCGGGGCCGAGCCCGCCATCAAAAAGTGGCCGCGACCAGTCATTGATGATCTTCGACGGATCGAAATCGTATTTCGAGCCGAGGCCGTTGCACGCCGGACATGCCCCATAGGGCGAGTTGAAGCTGAACGAGCGCGGCTCCAGCACCGGGACAGAAATCCCGCAATCCGGGCACGCCAGCTTTTCCGAGAACGTGTGCTCCTTGCCGCCGACAATCGCCACCGTCACCAGCCCACTCGCCAGCTTCAGCGCCGTAGCGATGGACTGTTCGAGGCGCGACGCGATTCCCTGCTTGACGAGCAGGCGATCCACGACGATTTCGATGGTGTGGTTCTTACGTTTGTCGAGCGCCGGAATATCGTCGAGTGGCACAAGCTCGCCGTCGATGCGCACGCGGACGTAGCCGTCCTGCGCGAATTTGTCGAGCTCCTTGCGATACGCGCCTTTTCTCCCGCGGACAATCGGCGCGAGGATCATGATGCGGTCGTCGGGCTTGCACAGCTCGCCGTGCAGGATCGCCTGGACAATCTGTTCGCTGGACTGCCGCGTGATGGGATGCCTGCAGTTTGGGCAGTGCGGCACGCCGACGGAGGCGTAGATAACGCGCAGATAATCGTAAATCTCGGTGATGGTGCCGACGGTGGATCGCGGCGAGCGCGTGGTGGTTTTCTGCTCGATGGCGATGGACGGCGAAAGCCCCTCGATGACGTCCACTTCAGGACGCTCCATCTGATCGAGAAATTGCCGTGCATACGCGGAAAGCGACTCAACGTAGCGGCGCTGTCCTTCGGCGTAGATGGTGTCAAAGGCGAGCGAGGATTTACCCGAGCCGGAAAGGCCGGTGATGACCGTCAGGCTGTTTCGGGGGATTT
>CAZGFL010000085.1:0-33024 GCA_964524985.1 uncultured Acidobacteriaceae bacterium | reverse complement strand
GTGCGGGGATTGCGGCCGATGCCCGTCTTGCGAGGTTTCACGCTGAAGACGCCGAAGCGGCGGAGTTCGATGCGCTGGCTGCGGCCAAGAGCCTGCTTCAAGGATTCAAAAATCGTTTCCACGGCCTGCTCGGCTTTGGTGCGACTGATGTTTGTTGCCGCCACCACCGCATTCACGAGATCCAGCTTAATCACACCCATCCTCCAGCGCTTCCGAGGCAGATGCTAGAGGGTGCGGAGCGGGTTGTCAAGATGGGAAGCGTCATCTACACTGAACGTCTTTCACGTTGGATGTGAATGCCGTTTGGCGTTTCTGCAAGTCAAAAATTCAAATCGCTGTCTCAATCTCAGGAGGAAATGGATGTCCGTCAAGCCAGACCGCTGGATCCGGCGCATGGCGCTGGAGTACAAGATGATCGAACCGTTTACGGACCGCCAGGTGCGCGAAGGAGTGATTAGTTACGGAGTGTCTTCGTACGGCTACGACATACGCGTGGCGGACGAGTTCCGGATCTTCACCAACGTTAACACCACGATCGTGGATCCCAAGCATTTCGATCCGCGCTCGCTAGTGGAGTTTAAAGGTGACGTGTGCATCATCCCTCCGAACTCGTTTGCGCTGGCCCGGTCGGTCGAATATTTCCGCATCCCGCGAAACGTGCTGACGATTTGCGTCGGCAAATCAACGTACGCGCGCTGCGGCATCATTGTGAACGTGACACCATTCGAACCGGAGTGGGAAGGCTTCGTGACGCTCGAAATCAGCAACACCACACCGCTCCCAGCGAAGATCTATGCCAATGAAGGCCTGTGCCAGGTGATCTTTTTCCTGTCGGATGAAGACTGCGAAGTGAGCTACAAAGACAAGAAGGGGAAATACCAGGCCCAAGGGGGCATTGTTCTGCCGCGGCTGTAGAAGCCGTGACTGGTGACTCTGACTGATGACTAGTGCAGATCGTCTTCAATATCGGCGTTTGCTTGAAACGGTCTTTCATTTTCACGAGCGGGTAGCCAGTGGGTTTAGAAAAGCGAAACAGTGACAAGCGGGAAGCCGCGGTCGCGCCAAGCGCCTAGCCCGCCCTGAAGCGGGCGAATTCGCTTGATTCCGTTTTTTCGGAGGAGCAGCGCCACACGGGCGCTGGTGGCTTCGTTCGGTCAAGTGCAGTAAAGGATGACTTCGCGATCGCGCGGTAAGAGGTCGTTTTTTTCTTCCAATTCTTTGGCATCCATGTGCAGCGCCCCCGGAATCGTTTCGGGGGACGCCTCAAAATCGAGGGAGTGGCGTAAATCGACAATCGCCACTTCCTCGCCCGCGTCGAGTTTTTCTTTCAGTTCGTCGACCGTGATCCGGGCGATACGCAGTTCGTGCAAGAAGCGCTGCCGCGCTACAAACTTATAAGCAAGGTAGGCGGCCAGTGTGCCCAACAGCAGCACGAGCAGCCATCCGCCCAGCGAAGCAAGGCGACCGGCGATGCGTTCGAGCTCGCCGCTGAACACATATCCCAGCCCCAAAAACGTTCCCGCCCATAGCAAAGAACCTATCGCGTCAAACAGGAGGAAGCGTCGCAAGCGCATGTGAAAAATGCCCGCTAGCGGCGGCGTGACAATTCCGAGCCCGGGGACGAATTTAGCTACCAGCAGCGACCGTGCTCCCTGCCTGGCAAAGATGCCTTCCGTGCGGCGCACACACGAATCCGGCTCGAGCGAAATCCTGCACAGAAACTGCAATACGTTGATTCCTTTGTGCCGGCCTAGCCCGAACCAGATGGAGTCCGCCAGCACGGCGCCAATTCCGGCACAAAAGAGAGCAGCAAAGAAGTTCAGTTGTTTCGTGCCGGCGAGCGCGCCCGCCGCCAGCAGCAGTGGCATTGCGGGCACGGGAATCCCCACCTGCTCAGTGAAAACCCAACCGAACAGCACGAAATATCCGTAGTGAATCAGGAATTCGAGAGCGCGATGCATGGGCGGCGGCTTGCTCTCCTCGGGCTACTTCGTGGCGAAGGGGGCCGCATGTCCCCAGCTGCCCGTCATCACAAACTCACTGATCGGTTTGCGGCTCCGGGGAGCCAGTTCGCGGTCCTTCAGAGGTTGCGGCAGTGTATCGGGATTGCCCGGATAGCCGATGGCCATCGCGGCAATGGCATCCCATTCGGGCGGGATTCCGAACGCTTGGCGCGCCTTCGCCGGGTCAAACCCCGCCATTTGATGGACGGCCAGCCCGTGTGCCGTGGCTTCAACGGACAGCAAGGCTGTCGCCGCGCCCGTATCGTATTGGGCGTTGCGGTTTGGAGCATGGTTCTTAGCAAAGGCAAGCTCAGCGACGGCGATGGCCAGCACCGGCGCGTGCTTGGCCCAGTTGGCATTGAATTCCACGAGCGTGCCAAGCACTTTGTCGAAGTTGGGCTTGTCGTGCTTGGTTGCAACGATGTAAGCCCACGGCTGTTCGTTGTTGCTGGAGGGTGCCCACCGAGCGGCTTCAAACAGGCTTCGCAATACATCGGTGGGGATTGGCTTGTCCGCGAATGCCCGCGGGCTCCAGCGCTCGCGAATCAGCTGATGAACCGGGAAATCGCTTAGTGCTGTCTTTTGCATGTGAAAATCCTTCTCGAACAAGTTGCCAGACTCGATTTAGATGATCCGCGTCGCCGAGGCGGTGCATCGGACACCGCCTCCGGCAGTGCAATCCTGCCGCTCAGTTGGCAGCCTTCTTCTGGAACATTTCCGCGTCAATGATGATTGAGATTTCGTCGCCGATCATGGCCACCGGGTAGTTGGGGCCGACGCCAAAGTCCTGCCGGCTGATCTTGGCGCTCGCATTAATGCCCATGCGTTGATTACCCCAAGGGTCCTTGATCGGAGCACTCGGACCGTCCACGTCGAGAGCCACTTCTTTGGTGGTGCCGTGAATGGTGAGATCGCCGATGACGCGGAGTCTGCCAGGGGCGAGTTGCTCGACTCTCTTGGATTTGAAGGTGATGGTCGCGAAGCGGTCGGCATCGAAAAAGTGGTCGCTGCGGAGGTCTTTGTCACGATCGGGGACGCGCGTGTCAACGGAATTCACATCAATGGTGACGTCGACTGAGGATTTGCTGATGTCCTTGTCGTCGAGCTGGATGGTGCCTTTGACGCTGGTAAAAGCGCCCCGCACAGTGGAAATCGACAGATGCTTGACGGCGAATTGCGCCGACGAGTGCGCCGGATCGATTTGCCAGGTCGTGGTGGCCGCGTTGGCGCACAGCGACATCGTTGCCGCGAGTCCCGCGAGGATTGCGATTCTCGAGAAATACTTTCTCATTTCTTGGTTCCTTTCTTCCTTGATTGATTGGGGATTCGAAACTTGTTCAGGGCGTTTCGTTACTCCTGCTTCTCTAGCCGGATTTCTTCCACCAAGTCGTGGAGAGCCTTCAAGCGCGCGCCCGTCATGTGGCGGAACTGCCGCTTGTGCAGGGCGCGCATAGGTTGGTCCAGCGGCTTCAACAACGCCAGCCCCTGCGGCGTAATTCTTGTCTTTACGACGCGGCGGTCGTCCTTTTGCCGCTCGCGCGTGATCAGTCCGCGCTTCTCCATGCGGTCCAAAAGCCGGGTGATATCAGGATCGTGCGTGATCATGCGCTCGCCGATGCCCCGACACGCCAAACCTTCGGGTCCCGCGCCGCGCAGGATGCGCAGAACGTTGTACTGCGTCCCGGTCAGGTTTGCGGAGCGCGTCAGTTGCTCGGCCTCCTCGCCGAGGGCATCCGCGGTTTTCAGCAGCGCCAGAAAGAGCCGTTCTTCCAGTGGGGCAGGAGGG
Source organism: uncultured Acidobacteriaceae bacterium (assembly GCA_964524985.1). Lineage (GTDB taxonomy): Bacteria > Acidobacteriota > Terriglobia > Acidiferrales > UBA7541 > Acidiferrum. The sequence continues at coordinate 29,235 of CAZGFL010000085.1, read as the reverse complement.
CGTGCGGTTTTGGCTTCTGAGTTCACAGGGGCGACTATAGTCGTTTACACGACTATTGTCAAGAGGAAAATATCGAAAGGGAGGGAGCCTCCGCCTACGGCTTGCGCAGCGGCCGCACGTGCATCTCGCTCAGGAAACTCCCCGGCGCCTGCGTCACGATCGCTTCCACGGCATGGGCCACGTCGTCGGCACTGAGAACTTTAGACGGGTCCTTGCTGCCGCGCCCGGAAAACTCCGTGGCCACGCTTCCCGGGCAAATCACGCTCACGCGGACGCCATGCTCTCGCAAGTCTTCCGCTAGGCATCCAGTGAGGCCCATCAGCCCCCATTTGGACGCGCAATAGATCCCGCCGCCCGCGAACGTATTCTTCCCGGCCAGGGAGCTGATATTGATGATGTCTCCCGAACCGCGGCGAATCATCGAGGGCGCAACCGCGCGGGTGACCAGAAACACGCTCTTCAGATTCGTATCCAGTACGCGATCCCAATCGCCTTCCGTCTTTTCATGCGTTGGGCCAAACAAGCCGATCCCCGCGTTGTTCACGAGGATGTCGACCGGCCCCAAGGCGGCCTCGGTCTTCGCGACAAGTGCCTGGACATCGTTGGCTCGCGTCACATCCGTGGCTTGAAAAAATGCTTTTGCTCCTGAACTTTCGATCGACTTGGCGGACTTCTCCAGCGCGGCGCGATCTCGGCCGCAAATCGCCACGGAGGCTCCCAGGGTTGCAAGCCGTTGGGCAATCGCCAATCCGATGCCGCGGCTGCCTCCCGTGACCAGCCCCACCTTGCCGTTTAGACGCGAGTTCTCGCGAAATCTGCTATTTGTACTATTTATCTCAACCATGAGAAATCTTCCTCTGCGAAGCCACTCTTTTTATGCGACACTCATCCTATCATCAGAGTTTTCCGCCGCTGCGGCCCGCTCTGCCTGCAGCCGTCGGAAAAAGATTGCGCCCCGCGGGCAGATGAAATTTTCGCCAGGTTTCAAATGTCAGGAGAACGGCTTGCGGATGAGGTCGCGCTTTTCCTATAATCCCAACGTTTTCCGAGGCAAAGCGATTCCCGGTGGAACGATTCCGGGGTGCACCGCAAGCAGTTTTCAGGCTTGCAATATGAGCGAGGAGAAATCCGAATGAACGGAACACGAAAAGTGTGGGGATTCGCGCTGGTGGCGCTTTGTTTTTTGCTCGGCAGCACGCGCAGCGCAGCGCAAGCGCCGGCTGGCGGCCAGGACGCCAGCGCTCCTAAGTACACGTTGGCGGAATACAACGCCTACAAAGCCTGCGAAGGGGAAGCCGCCGCGGCCACCAAGATCAAATGCCTCGACGATTTCGTCTCCAAGTATCCCAACTCGGCGCTCCTCAATTTTGTTTATCCGCAATACACGGTCGCTTATGGCTCGCAGAAGAATTACGCCAAGGTGATGGAATACGCCGACAAGCTGGCGGCCATGGGCGACAAAGCTTCTCCCGGCGAGCGCTTCAACGGTTACTACACGCACGCCGCCGCGTACAATGCGCTTCTGACCGATCCAGGGCAACGCGCTGCCGCGACTGATCCCGCCATCGCCAAGCCGGCGCAGGCGGCCGCCGTCGCAGGACTGGAAATCCTCCCCCAGGTGAAGAAGGGGGACAACGTTAACGATGACGCTTTTAACAAGCAGGTCACCGGATTCAAGATCTTTCTGAACGGTGTCGCCGCTCAGGCTTCCATGGTCGCAAAAGATTGCCCGACTGCGGTGAATTCGTACAAGGCCGTGCTGGGGTTGAATCCCGACGATGCCGTCTCGACCTATCAGCTTGGCCGCGTCTATCAATACTGCATGAACCCTCCGCAACTCGTGGACTCTTTTTGGTATTACGCCAAAGCGGTGACCTCCAAGGGCGCCACCCAAAAACAGTCCGAGCAGATTAAGAAGTTTCTGAAGAGCTCCGTCGCCAACTATCAGGGCGGAAATGTTTGCGACAACTTGGTCGACGCAGAGTTGAATGAACTCTTACAGCTTGCCGGAAGTTCCGCGGACCGCCCCAGCAGCTACAACTTGCCCAGCGCTACGGATATTGGGGCTGTGCAGAAAGATATGACGATTGCTTCGGTGTTCACCGACCTCAAAGCCGGCGGGGACAAGAGCAAACTCACTTGGCTTGCCGCATGCGGCCTGGAATTCCCGGAAGTGCCGGGCAAGGTAATTGAGGTCGTCGCAGGGGATCCTCTCGTGCTGAAGATTGCCTTTGTGACCAGCGACGCCGAGTTCGATGCCGCGACAACTCCTAATATGGAAGTGAAGGTTGTCGGCCAGCCCGAAGCTTCGCGCATCGAAAAGGACAGCGCCGTGCACTTCACCGGTACACTCGTTGCCTACGATCCGGACCCGGCGTTCTTCCTCCATTGGGACAAGGCTAAGGTCAAGGAAGAGGATATCCCGAAGGAAAAGGCTGCGCCAAAGAAGCCCGTACGCAAGCCCGCGGCCAAGAAGCCGCCTTCAGGGAACTGAAGCTTCGACGGTTGCTACGGTCAGGGACATACGGCTCTCCGAAAACTCGGAGAGCCGTTTCGTTTTATAGGAACTTTGATCGGTGTTCCACTTCTTAGCGCGATCGCCGGCGGTGGCCGTTGGAATCCAGCTTGTACTCGTCAATCTTCCGGCTGAGTGTGTTTCGATGAATCCCCAGCGCTTGCGCCGCGCGCGACTGATTCCCGTTGGCGCGGTCCAGCACGCGCTTGATAAATCGCTTTTCAAATTCCCCAACGGCCTCGTCAAACAGAATTCCGCGCTCGACCATTTGATTCACGAGCCCTTCCAATTGATCCTTCACGATGGCACGCTCCGCAGCCTTGCGGCTCTCAGGCCCTGCTTGCTGGTCACTGCTCCAGTTCGCGTCCGGTCAGTATGCGATACGCTTCCCGGTATTTGTCGCGAGTGGCGCTGACCACCTCCGGAGGCAGCTCCGGGCCAGGCGGGGTTTTTGGCCACCGCATCCGTTCGAGGTAGTCTCGTACAAACTGTTTGTCGAAGGACGCCTGGGGACCGCCCGGGCTGTAATGCGCCCCCGGCCAGAAGCGCGAAGAATCCGGCGTCAGCGCTTCGTCAATCCAGATCAATTCATTATTCAACAGTCCGAATTCGAACTTGGTGTCCGCCACGATGATGCCGCGCGGTTCCGCATAGGCCGCCGCTCTCCGGTAAATCTCCAGGCTTACGGCGCGGACTTTCTCCGCCAATTCTGTCCCAATCATTCCGGCGGCTTGCTCAAACGAAATATTCTCATCATGCCCGCTCGCCGCTTTCGTTGCCGGCGTGAAAATTGGCTCGGGCAGATGGTCCGATTCGCGCAATCCCGTCGGCAGGGAAATCCCGCAAATCTTCCCCGTCACGCGATAGTCTTTCCATCCTGAGCCGGACACATACCCGCGCACCACGCATTCAATCGGAAGTGGCTTCGTCTTGCGCACCAGCATCGTTCGCCCCGCCAACTCCTCCTCGAACCGGTCGAAGGGTGCGGGGAATTGGCTGGCGCTTAGCACATGATTCGGAACAACCTCTTTCAGTAGGTCAAACCAGAACAACGAAAGCTGTGTGAGTACGCGCCCCTTGTCGGGAATTGGCGTCGGCAGAATCACGTCGAATGCCGAAAGCCGGTCGGTGGCCACAATCAGGAGTTTGTCGCCCAGGTCATAGATGTCGCGGACTTTTCCGCGCGCGCTCGGCGTCAATCCGGCGAACTGCGTCTCTCTCAACACTCGCATAGCAGGAGTAGCGGACACTGAGAACTTTCCCCCGACAGAGTGTTTGCATTTTAGCGTACCGCGACGCGAAGTCAAAGCCACGCCCGGTGGAAAATTGTGCGAATCACGATAGGAAAAATTTATGGGAGGACTAAACGTCGCGTACTGAATTCTCCAGGATCCGTCATGCCCCGTCGATGTTTTCTCGATGCGGTTATGTGCGCACAGTTACGCTGCCGACGCTGCGGCCGCGCGTTGCCTTTGTGACTCACCTTCGTTCTCTTCCCATCGCACGCTGACAAGCTTCGAAACGCCCGGCTCCTGCATTGTCACCCCGTACAACACGGGCGCAATCTCCATGGTCTTGCGATTGTGGGTGACGATGATGAACTGCGTCTGCCCGCTCATTTCTCCGATCAGCCTCGTGAATCGGCCGACATTCGCTTCATCGAGTGGCGCATCCACTTCGTCCAGGATGCAGAACGGGCTCGGTTGGTAGCGGAAAATGGCAATCAGCAAAGCCAGTGCGGTCATCGCCTTTTCGCCGCCGGAAAGCAGCAGTACGTTTTGTAGCCGCTTGCCAGGAGGCGAAGCCACAATGTCGATTCCCGCATCGCCGGAGCTGTCCGGTTCGGTCAGGCGCATTTCCGCCATGCCGCCGCCAAAAATCGCGTGGAACGCATCCGAAAAGCTCTTGTTGATGGCGTGAAACGCGTGCTCGAACTTCTCCTTCGTGGCCTGATCCAGCTCCGCAATGGCCTGCTGCGTATCGGCGATGGACTGGAGCAAGTCGTCGCGTTCGCGCGTCAGGAACGTGAACCGCTGCTCGCACTCGTTGAATTCCTCGAGTGCCATCATGTTCACTGCGCCCATGTTCTCGATGCGCTGCTTCATCTCGCGGTAGTTTGTTTCCGCCAGCGCCAGCTCTTCGCCGCTCATGAACGCCGCCTCCGTGGCGATCAGGTCTTCTGGCTGCACGTTCACTTCGCTCAGGCACGTTTCGCGCAGGTGTTGCCGGTCCGAATCGTTTTTCGCCCGCTCGACTTCCGCGTGGCCGCGCTGTTCGCGCATCTCCTGCAGCGACTGCCGCGCCATGCGCAAATGATCCTCGAGTTGCGTCACGCGCGTGCGCCCGGACTCCCACTCCTGTTCGAGTTCCCGTTGCCGCAATTCCAATCGCAGCTTCTCTCCTCGCAATCCTTCCAGTTGCTGTTTGAGTTCCTCGCTCTGCTTCGCCAGCCCGGCGGTTTCATCGCTGATGGACAGTGCTTGTTGTTGCAGTGCCATCTCGCGCCGTTCCATTTCGGCGCGCTCTTCGCCCAAACGCGCCGCGAGCGCTTCGGCTGCCGCCAGTCGCTCGTTCATCGCCGCCAGCTCCGCGCGGCCTTTCGCCAATTCCTGCTGTTCGGTTTGAATCGCGACGCGCGCCTGCACCAACTCTTCGGCCAGCTGCAAGCTCTCGGTTTCTGCTTCCGCGCGGCTTAGCGCCGCAGCGGCGTTCTCGTTCTTCGCGCGTTCCGCGCGTTGCCGCGCGGCGGCCACGTCTTTTCGAATGCGCGCCAGTTCGTTCTGGCAAACGGCCAGCTCCAGCCCCAGGCGTGCCAGTTCGCTCTGCATCTGGTTGTGCCGGTGCGATGCGGAGATCATCTCGCGCTCTGCCTCGCGCTGTTTCGCATCAATTTCTTCCAGAAGCTGTTCCGTCGCTTGCAGTTCCGCCGCCGCCGCTTCCAGCGCCGCCTGCTTTTCGCTCATTTGATGCTCGAGCCGCGCCATCTCCGCGTCCAGCGCCCGAAGTTCTCGCTTCATTCCGAGGGGACCGGCTTCGTCCGGTCTGCCGCCCGTGACCATGCGCCCCTGATAACACGTGCCGTCCGGCGTGACGAACGCATACTGCGCGTTTTCTCGCGCCAGTCTCTCCGCTGCCGCTCCGCTCTCTGTGAGATACGCGCTCCGCAGCCGCGGCAGGAATTGCTTGGCCGCCGCTCCCAGCGGGTCGCGAAACTCTACTAACCTGTCCATACGCGAAATCACGCCGTCTTCGACGCGGAAGTGCGCGATGGGCTCGTATTCGTTCGAGAGCTTTAGGTTTCGAAGCGAGTCCACGAAGAATGTCGCGCGCCCGCCCACTTCATCGCGCAGCATGGACACGCCCGCGCGCGCATGATCGAAGGTTTCCACTACGACGTATTCCAATTCGTCGCGCAAGTACTGTTCGACCGCCGCTTCGTGGTGCTCCTCGACTTCCGCGTAATCCGCCAACACGCCTACCGCGCGGAACTCTTGCCCGCCGCCACGCTCGTTGGCTGCAAACAGCTTTTGCACTGCATCGGCTGTGTACGAGCGATCGTTCAGGATTTGCATCAGCGTCGAATGCCGTGCGCGCACGCCCGCCAGCGAATCGCGCAGCGCGTCCGCCTGATTGCTGACGCTTTCGCGTTGCTGGCTCAAGCCTGCCAGCTTTGCCTTCAATTCCTCCGCGCTTTTCTTCAGCGTTCCGAGTTGACCCGTGGAAGCCTCAAGGTCCAATGCCGCCCGGTCCGCATCGTCGCGTGCGCGCATCGAAGTCTCGAGCACGTCGTGCTCGTTGGCCTCCAGCTTCCGCAACGCTTCCGCCTGATGCACCAGCGCTTCCTCGGCCTGCTTCTGCTCGCCGTGCAAGCGCAGCAGACTTTCCCCCGCTTCCGAAGCCGACCGCCGCAGCGCTTCGATCTTTCCCTCGCATTCCGTCGCCTGCGCCGTGCGCTCGTCCACGCGCGTCGCCGCTTCTTCGACGCGCCCGGTTAGCGCGCCCGCCGCTTCCCGCAGCATCGTCACCGCATGAATCTGCGCCGAGCTTCGCGTTTCCCATTCCGTTGTTTGGGCGGACGCCTGCTCTAGCTCCGCGCTCAACTGCGCGTGCCTTCCCGCCAGCTGTTCCGCGCGCTGCCGGTTGAACGCAATCTTGTTCTCGCTGCGGTCCACTTCCAGCGCCGTCAGGTTCAGCACATTCTGGTTCTGCCGCAATTCCGAATCCAGCTCATAAATCCTCTGATTGAGCCGGTCTTGCTCGCCCTCTTGCTGCTGAATCGCGCTGGCCCGCTCTAGTTCCGCCGCGTTCAATTCCGTCAATTGCTTCCCGATGCGCTCTGCCGCCGCGTCCAGTTCGCGTGCCTTGCCCGCCAGCATCTGGCGCACGATCCCGCGCATCTGTTCACGGATCTCCGAATACCGCCGCGCCTTGGCCGCCTGCCGCTTCAGTGAACCCAGTTGCTTCTCCACTTCCACGACGATGTCGTTCACGCGCGCCAGGTTCAGCTTCGACGATTCCAGCTTGGCTTCTGCCAGCCGCTTCTTCGTCTTGAATTTCGTCACGCCTGCGGCTTCTTCAATGATCGCGCGCCGCTCCATCGGCTTCGTCGAGAGAATCAGCCCGATGCGTCCCTGTTCGATGATGGCGTACGAATCCGGCCCCAGTCCCACGCCCATGAACATTTCCTGGATGTCCCGCAGCCGCGCCACGCGACCGTTAATCAGGTATTCGCTCTGCCCCGAGCGGTACAGCCGTCGGGTCACCATGATTTCGCCCGGCTTCGCCACCAGCGCGAGCTTCTCGCCGCCCTTCTTTTTCCTCTTGAATTTCGCGCCCGACTCCGCCACGTTCTCGCCAACCGTGGCGGCCTCTTCAGGAAGGGGCGCAGCATGCTGCGCCCCTTCTTGGCTTGCTTGCTCCGAACCGGGTGCCGCAGCGAAATTTCCTTCAATCTGATTCTTCTCCGTGGCCTCTGTGTTCTCCGTGGCCTCTGTGTTAATTCCTTTCTCTTCGTCCTCGCCTTCCATCACAAATCGCGCCGCTTCGGCCAACTCCGGGTCCTCCATCGTGATGGTCACTTCCGCCATCCCAAGCGGCGGGCGCTTCGTCGTTCCATTGAAGATGCAATCCGCCATGCGCTCCGCGCGCAGCGACTTGTGGCTCTGCTCGCCCAGCACCCAGGAGATGGCGTCCACCACGTTGGACTTCCCGCAGCCGTTCGGCCCCACGATGCAAGTCGTGCCGATGCCGCTGAACGTCACCACGGTGCGTTCGCAGAACGACTTGAAGCCCACAATTTCCACTTTTCTCAGCTTCAGCAAGTTGTCCCCTTTGTCCCTCGAATCGCCTTTCTTTGTACTTCGATGCTGTCCGTCAACACCCTGTTGACCAGCACGGCCGGGGATAAATCACGCGATGAGAGACGACGTTGTATTCCTCTAGGGGAGGGTCTTTGGTGCGTCGGTTCGATCCCCCACACGGGGACCGCCCGCATAGTCGGCCCGGTAAGGGCCGCCATGAAAACGCTTGGCAGGTATCTCAGTTCAGAGGCCCAGCCGCCTGGCGCTACATCGGATGGCGGTACGGGGAAAAAACATAACACGCTCGCACCCCCCTGTAAAGTCCTCCGCTACATTTTGTGGTCTGTCCGTCAGTGCCACAAGGTTGGTACCGCAGGATCTCCTCGCTCTTGCCTTTCAATTTGCCTGCTCGCTTTCCGGCGGTAGCCGCTGCCGTCCAATTGCTCTAGCTGACGTTTGCCTATGCTGCTAGGATGACGCCATTCATGAGCACCTTGGTCCAGGACGTGCGGTATTCTCTTCGCTCCTTCGCGAAGAATCCCGGATTCGCGCTGGCCGCCGTGCTGTCACTGGCGATTGGAATCGGCGCCAATGCCTCCATCTTCAGCGTCGCCAACGCGCTTCTGTTCCGCCCGTTGCCGTACGAAAACCCAGATCGCCTGGTCATCCTATGGAACCGCTCTCCCGGCCTGAACATTACGGAAGACTGGTTCTCCACCGCGCAATACTTCGACATCAAAACCGGCCATCACGGGTTTGAGCAGGTGGCCATCGCCATAGGTGGCAACTACAATTTGACGGGGCAAGGTGACCCGGAACGCGTCGGCGTCACGCGGGTTTCGTCGAACCTCCTGCCGATGCTGGGCGCTCGCCCCGCGCTCGGCCGCTTATTGACGCCCGACGAGGATTCGCCGGGGCGTCCCGCGACTGCCGTGCTTACCGACGGAATCTGGACCCGGCGCTTTGGCCGCGATCCCCGGATGCTGCGCAAGTCCATCACCCTCAATGGACAAACCTACGAAGTCGTCGGCATTTTGCGCCGCAGCTTCTCTTTGCCGCGCGAAGTTCTCCCTCTTCTTTACGGAACGGAACAGTCGGAAATCTTCTTGCCGTTGCCTCTTGCTCCCGCGGCCGCGCTGGTGCGCACCCACGAGGACTACAACATCGTCGGAAAGCTGAAGCCGAGAGTCTCCTTGATGCAGGCCCAGGCTGAGATGGACACGATTACGGCGCGACTGCGCCACGACTTTCCGGAAAACTATCCGCCCAATGGTGGGCTGACTTTCAGCATCGTCCCGCTTCTCGAACAGGTGGTTGGCAACGTGCGCCGTACCTTGCTCGTGATGCTGGGTGCTGTTGGCTTCGTGTTGCTCATCGCCTGCGCTAACGTTGCCAATCTCTTGTTGTCGCGCGCGGTCGCGCGCCAGCAGGAAATTGCCGTCCGGACAGCTTTGGGCGCGAGCCGGTGGCATATCGTCCGCCAACTGTTGACGGAGAGCCTCCTGCTTTCCTTCTGTGGCGGTGGGCTCGGCATCTTCATCTGCCTGCTGAGCGTCAAAGCCATTCGCATTTGGGGAACGAGGAGCATCCCGCGCCTACACGACGTCGGCATCGACGGCCGCGTCCTCCTGTTTACTCTGCTTCTGTCCGCTTTCTCCGGCGTTCTCTTCGGTCTCGTCCCAGCCCTGCGCATTTCTCGGCTGGATCTGAACTCCACCCTGAAGGACGCAAGCCGTAGCTCGGCGGGGACGGGGGCCGTCTGGGGCTGTGGCAACAAGGTGCGGCGCCTCCTCGTGGTTTCGGAGTTGGCTCTCTCCCTGGTTCTTTTGATCGGCGCCGGACTCCTCATCCGTAGCTTCGCTCGCCTCCTCGACGTCGCCCCCGGATTCGACCCGCACGGCGTGCTCACCTTCGACCTGACCATGACGGGACGAAAATACACCGACAAAACAGCCATTTTGAATACTTATCATCAGCTTTGGGACCGCCTCGAGCATTTACCCGGAGCGAGCGCCGCCGGCGGTGTCACTTCGCTTCCTCTGAGCCAGGCGTTTGCCTGGACTCCCATCACCGTCGAGGGGCGCACGCCTCTTCCCGGCGAGAAATTCCTCAACGCCGACGAGCGCCTCGTCGCGGGTCACTACTTTGAAGCCATGGGAATTCCTCTGCGCCGCGGCCGTTTCTTCAACGAACAGGACGACGCCACCAAGCCGATTGTCGTCATCGTCGACGAAAACATGGCCGAGCAGCTCTGGCCTTGGCAGGATCCGATCGGCAAGCGCATTCACATCGTTGAGTTTCAAGCTGCCGACCCGTGGCAAACCGTCGTCGGCGTGGTCGGCCGCGTCAAACAAGATTCACTCGACTCCGACCCGCGAATCGCGTTCTACCTGGCCCATACCCAGTTCCCCACGCGCGCGACGACTGTCGCGCTCCGCGGCGGCACTGATCCCACTGCCATGGTCCCCGCAGTCAAGGCCGTGCTGCGCAGCCTCGACCCTGATCTCCCCATGTACTACGTTCGATCCATGATGCAGCGCGTGGACGAATCGCTCGCCCGCCACCGCTTCGCGATGTTGCTTCTGGGTGGTTTCGCGGGCGTCGCGCTGGTGCTCGCCACCATTGGTATCTACGGCGTGATGGCCTACCTCGTGAACCAGGGCACGCGCGAAATTGGGATTCGTATGGCGCTCGGTGCATCGCAGCGCAGCATCCTGGGCCTGGTTGTCCGCCAGGGACTGGCCCTTGCTCTGTCCGGCGTGACGCTTGGCTTAGCCGCGGCCTACCTGATGACCCGCTTCATACGAAGCCTGCTCTTCGCGGTGCAGGCGAATGATCCACTCACCTTTGCCGGGATTTCTCTCTTCCTCGTGCTCATCGCGATCCTCGCCAGCTACATTCCGGCGCAGCGCGCCGCCCGGACCGACCCCATGCTCTCCCTGCGCTGTGAGTAACGGATGCTCCGCTGCTATGCGCACGGCGTTGCGCGCGTTTGCGCTGCCTCGCGTGAAGCTTTTCACATGTTTGTTTGTTGCTGAGCACTGCCAAACATGCAAACGCTGACGGCTCAGTGGACCGATTACGGACTGCTGGACACCGGAGCAGGGAAGAAGTTCGAGCGCTTTGGGCAATTCACGCTGGTCCGCCCGGAGCCCCAGGCGAAATGGTCCCCATCGCTCCCGTCAAACCGCTGGAAGGCGGCAGACGCAGAGTTCCTCAAGCCCCAGCACGGCCGGCACGGTGAGTGGAAATTCCGTAAGCTGCTTCCCGAGCGCTGGCCCATGCAGCGCAAGAATCTTGAGTTTTGGGTGCATCCCGCCCCCTCTGGCCACGTCGGCGTCTTTCCCGATCAAGCCTGCCATTGGGATTGGATCGAAGAAGTCACGAGGCCCGCCGCCAAGCCGGTGAAAGTCCTCTGCCTGTTCGGCCATACCGGCCTCGCGACCCTTGCCGCCGCGGGAACCGGCGCCGAAGTCACTCACGTGGACGCTTCGCGGAAAGCCGTAGCCTTGGCTCGCGAGAATCAGGCCCTATCGGAACTTGGCAATCGCCCCATCCGTTGGATTGTCGAGGACGCCCTCACCTTCGTGCAGCGCGAGGCGCGCCGCGGCAATCACTATGACGCCTTGCTTCTCGATCCCCCTCGATTCGGGCGCGGTCCGGGCGGCGAAATCTGGAAATTGCAGGACGCGCTTCCGGAGTTGCTGCGCGCCAGCGCAAAGATTCTCAACCCATCGCCCCTGTTTGTTCTGCTGAATGTCTATACGACTGTTCTCACGCAAGGCCGCATGGAAAAGGACGTCGAGGAATTACGCTCCTGCCTCGACGAAATGCTGAAAGGACATCGACTCACCATTGCCGCAGGCGAATTGATCCTGAAGGACGCTGCCGGAAGGAAGATCTCTGCATCGACTTTCGCGCGGGCGCGTTCCGCCGAATCTTCCTAAGCCGCGGGCTGGCATTGACCGTTTTGCGTCGAGCCGTGGCTTTCGTCATCGCGACGGTATGTGTTTACGTGAGAGAGTGGAAATATCGGGCGAAGTTTGGACGAACACCTGACTTCACAAGGATCTCTTTCATCCCTGAATCGAGAGGAATCCACCTTGCCAATGTCCCTAACAACACGAATCGCGGTGCCCGTCCTGCTTCTTTGTTTCTTGGCCGGGCTATCCGCGCATGCGCAAGACTCCCATAAGCTCAAAATCGGCTTTTCCTTCGAAGACATGAAAGGCGAGCGCTGGCAGACCGACCTCGAATCGTTTCAACAGCGCGCCAAGCAGCTCGGGGCAGAGGTTGTCTCGAGCGACGCCAATGGGAACGACGATCTTCAATTTCAACAAGTCAAAGACATGATCGGGGCCGGCATCCAGGTTCTGGTTTTCTTTCCCCGCGATACTGCGAGGGCTGGGCGAATGGTGGACGCCGCCAAGGCCGCTCATGTCAAAGTCATCAGTTATGACCGCCTGGTGCAGAACAGCGACATCGACCTCTACGTCAGCTTCGACCGAGTGGCCATCGCCACCATGCAAGCGGAGTATCTTGTGCAACATGCGCCCAAAGGGAATTACGTCCTGATTGCCGGCTCTCCCAGAGACGAAGGCGCCAAGATTCTTCACGACGTGCAAATCAAAGTTCTGCAGCCGTACATCGATCGCGGCGACATTCATGTCATCGCTGATAGCTACACCAAAGATTGGCTCCCCACCGAAGCTTACTTCTCCATGCTGAGCGCCATCGATTCCTCGAAGGGTGATATCGCCGCTGTCCTCGCTTCCAATGACGGGATGGCTAGCGGCGCGATTCAGGCCCTGCGCGAACACAATCTCGCCGGCAAGATACTCGTCTCCGGGCAGGATGCGGACTTGGCGGCCATCATCTCGATTGTTCAGGGCGCGCAAGCCATGACGGTCTACAAGCCCATCATCTATGAAGCCGCCGCCGCTGCTGAGCAAGCCGTCCACCTCGCAAAGAACGAAAAGGCGCGCGCGGGCGGGACCGTCAACAATGGCAAAATCAATGTGCCTGCCATTCTTCTGAAACCCGTGCTCGTCACCAAGGACAATATCAAGTCCACCGTAGTCAAAGATGGCTTTCAGACTCTCACTCGAATCAACGAAGGCTTGTCCCAGGACCAAAAGATTCAATAAATCCCCAGCCCTGCCGTACAGGCCGCAAGCCTGACTGACCTGCGCTCCGCGGTTGCCATTGCCTGCGCTCTTGGTCTATCCTGCCGCAACAGCGGGTCGGCGCGTTTCTGCACCGCTGTCGGAACATGTTCCTCAATCCAGACGAATTGCGCCGTATCCCGAAAAGATGCGGCAGCTTTCTAGCTGCCCGGAAATCGACGAGGTGCATCCTCAAGCTGCTCGGTGCGAGTCCTGCCGCGATTCTTTTCTGCTCCACGCTCCTCGTGCCCTCTGCCATGCCCCAGCAGACCGACCCCACGAAGCCCATTGTCGTGCAACCAGGCGCGCCGGGTCAGCCCACACGCACGCTCCCTCCCTCTACCAAAGGAACGCTTCCGCCTCGCTCGCATGCCGACGTCGAATTCATGCAGGGCATGATCCTGCATCACGCACAGGCCGTCGAGATGACCGCTCTGATTGCCTCCCACACTGAGAACAAGGATCTGCGTTCGCTTGGCTCGCGCATCAGCCACTCGCAGTCCGACGAAATTAAATTCATGAAGCGCTGGCTCGCGACCCGCGGCGAATCCCTGTCCCTGAGCGCATCCAGCATGGCGGGCATGAACATGTCCGGTATGTCGCATGGCACGGACGGCATGACCATGGGCCTCATGCCCGGCATGCTTTCGCCCGAGCAAATGGAAGCCTTGCGAAAAGCCACCGGCGCGGATTTCGACCGCCTGTTTCTCACCGGCATGATTCAGCATCACGGTGGCGCGCTGACCATGGTGAAGGATTTGTTCGACACCGCAGGCGCGGGGCAGGACGCCGAGCTCTTCAACTTCGCGACCGATGTGGACACGGGGCAAAGAGCCGAAATCCGTATTATGGAAGGCATGCTGGAGAAACAATCGCCAGCAGCATCCAAAGGGGAGAAATGATGAAGCGCGTGGCCGATGTTGTATTTAAGTTGGCAGTAGTGGTGCTATTTCTATGCTTCGGCGTGAGCCGGTTACATGCCCAGTCGCAATCGCAAGCTCCCGCCACGCCTCCGCCGGCACAGCAGTCCGCGGACAAAGACAAGGCCAAGCCGGCCGACAAGGACAAGGAAGGCGACGACGGAGAGGGGGGAAATCCCTTCGCTCCCGAGCCATCTCCCACGCTCCCCCCGGGAATGACCGGATCTGACGTGAACGATCCGCGCGCCAAACTGGCTCCCGGCCTCTATGACGCGGGCGAAGCTTCCATGGGCCTCAAGCATCTGCTCCTGCTCAAGAAGCCGGACGCATTTGACCTCGGTACTACCAATCCCGACGATCCCAAAGTGCAAACGACGATCAGCCAGCTGGGCATGGGCCGCATGGTCGCAAAGCTTCCCAAGGAAACCCGTTTGGCTATCGCGGGGCTCGCTTTCGCCAACTCCGACCTGGCGTTTCAGGGCAACCACTTGTTCATGGGGAATTTTTACGGCGTGAATTTCTATGACATCTCCGATCCCGCGCGCGCCAAACTGCTCACTTCCCTCGTGTGCCCCGGCGGGCAAGGCGACGTCTCCGTCTACAAAAACCTGCTGTTTATGTCCGACGAGATGCCCAATGGACGTGTGGATTGCGGCGTTCAGGGATTTCCCCCCGAGCCTCCACCGCCAGCCGATGCCGACAAGGACAAAGAAAAGAAGCCACGCCTCCCGGCGGCCCAGAAAGACCGTTTCCGCGGCGTGCGCATCTTCGACATTTCCGACATCCGCAACCCCAAACAGGTCGCCGCCGTGCAGACCTGCCGTGGCTCGCACACCCATACTCTCGTCCTCGATCCCAACGACAAAGCCAACGCCTACATCTACGTGTCCGGCACCTCGTTCGTGCGGCAGGCGGAAGAACTGCCAGGCTGCTCCGGCGAAAAACCGGACAAGGATCCCAATACCGCCCTGTTTCGCATTGAAGTGATCCAGGTTCCGCTGGCTGCGCCGCAGAATGCCAAAGTAGTCTCCAGCCCTCGCCTCTTTATCGATCCGCGAACGGGCGCGATGAACGGCCTCAACAACGGCGGCACGCACGGCAAGAAGGGCGCGGAGAAGCCCCGCGAAACCGACCAGTGTCATGACATTACCGTGTACTCGGCGATCGGCTTGGCCGCGGGCGCGTGCTCCGGAAATGGCATCATCCTTGACGTGAAGGACCCCGTGCATCCCAAGCGCGTCGACGCTGTGAACGATCCCAACTATTCCTACTGGCATTCCGCTTCGTTCTCCAACGATGGCAACAAGGTCGTTTTTACCGACGAGTGGGGCGGCGGCCTCGGGGCCCGCTGCCGGCCGAACGACCCCAACAAGTGGGGCGCGGATGCCATTTTCCGCTTGAAAGACGACAAACTGGCGTTTGCGAACTATTACAAAATGCCCGCCGCGCAGAGCGACACTGAGAACTGCGTCGCGCACAACGGCTCGCTGATTCCCGTTCCCGGCCGTGACATCGAAGTCCAGGCCTGGTATCAGGGCGGCGTTTCCGTCATGGACTTCACCGACCCGGACCAGCCTTTCGAAATCGCCTACTTCGATCGCGGGCCCATCGACCCGAAGATGCTCGTCTTAGGCGGCGAATGGTCCGCATACTGGTACAACGGCTACATCTATGGCTCGGAAATCGCCCGCGGCTTGGACGTCTTCGAGCTGACGCCGAGTAAGTTCCTCACCCAGAATGAAATCGACGCCGCCAAGTCCGTTCACGTCTCCGAACTAAATGTCCAGAACCAGCAAAAAATCGAATGGCCTGCAAAATTAGTTGTGGCCAAGGCCTATGTCGATCAATTGGAACGCACCCAGGCTTTGCCGGCGGAACGCATCGTCGCTCTGCGCAGCGCGATGCAAGGCGCCGAGAGTTCGCGCATGAACAAAAGCAAAGTCGCTAAGCTGAAGGGAATGTCTCCATCATTGGAGAAGGATGCCGCCACGGCAAAGACCCCGGCCGACGCGTCGCGCCTGCACGCCTTGGCGGAAATCCTGAAGCACCCATCAACCTAAAGGCATCGCCAAGACGCCGCCGGATTTTCGCTCACGCAGTTGCGCAGATACCCCTTGCGCCGCCACCGCGCCATTGGTACAACTCCACAATGGCCGGAACACTTCGTCTGCGGCATGCTTTTCTGGTTCGCGCCACGCATTGGCTCATCACTCTTGCTTTCCTGACGCTCCTCGTCACCGGCGTCGAAATTGTCACCTCCCATCCGCGTTTTTATTGGGGTGAAGTCGGCAATGACAACACTCCTCCGTTATTCACAATACACATCCCAGCCTCCAGAAATCTTGTCCCTACCGGCTACAGCTACGTGCTTCCGGACCAGAATGGCTGGAGCCGCTATCTCCATTTTCAATCCGCGTGGCTTCTGGTGCTGACCGGCTTGCTCTACGTCGTCGTCGGACTCTTCAACGGCCATTTCCGTCGTAATTTGCTTCCCGCCCTTTCCGACATCTCACCCAGGCAGCTCTGGAACTCCATTGCTCAGCATCTGCGGTTCGCGCGCCTGGGTGCCGAGGAAGTCTGGTCTTACAACATTCTCCAGCGCCTGTCGTATCTGCTCGTGATTTTCATTCTTTTCCCGTTCATTATCTGGACGGGCCTGGCCATGTCTCCGTCCTTCGTATCGGCGTTTCCCGCTGCGGTGAACGTTTTGGGCGGCCAGCAATCCGCGCGCACTCTGCATTTCTTCGTATCGGGATTGCTCGTCCTTTTCCTTCTTGTCCACATTTTTATGATCTTTCTTGCCGGATTCCGCACTCGGATGCGCGCCATGATCACCGGCCGCGCCCCCGAGCCTCAGGAGTGAGTATGAGCAAGCTTTCGCGCCGTCAACTGATTGTCACAGGCCTGACCGTTACCGCAGGCGCATCCGGGCTCGTCTCTGCCGCAGAGCTCGCCAAGCGCTATGGCCTGATCCCGCCGGATTCCGGCGGCCTCTATGGGCCCGGCGAAATGCTGACGTATGCCTCGCAGCGGTTGTTGACCCGCCACTCCATGGCTCGTGAGTTTTCTCGAAGCAAGATTTCCGAAAAGCCCTTCGCCAACGAAGTCGCTCCCTTGGGAGACGACTTCCAGCGCCTTCAGCACGGAGCGTTTGCTGACTGGCGCCTTACCGTGGATGGGATGGTCACCCGCCCGGCCTCCTTCTCCCTTGAGGAGATCAAGAGCCTTCCCCGCCGCAGCCACGTCACGATGATTCAGTGCGAAGAAGGCTGGTCGTACATCGCCGAATGGGCGGGCGCGCCTCTCTCGTACATCCTGGAACGCGTCGGAGCGCACCCCCAGGCGCGCTACGTCGTTTACCGTTCGTTTCAAACCGACTGGTGGGAAAGCATCGATATGGCCGATGCCCTGCACCCTCAGACTCTTCTCGCCTACGATATGAACGGCGGCGAGCTCCCCGTACCCTTCGGCGGACCGTTGCGTATGCGCATTCCTCGTCAGCTTGGCTACAAGAGCGTCAAATACATCACCAGCCTGACGATTACCGATAATCTCAAGCAGTTTGGCAAAGGCTTGGGCTCCGCTTCGCCCGAAGGTGGCTACGCTTGGTACGCCGGAATCTGACGAATACGAAGAAAGAAAGCGCCGCCGCGGCCTTGGGTATATATTGCTGAGGCCATTCCAAACGAATCAGGGAATGCCATCGTGTCCGACGCTGCCATTCAAAAGAGCGAATCCCTGCCCACCCAAAAGTGTAAAGTGGCGGTCGTTCAGGCCGCTCCCGTAGCCTTCGACCGCGAACGCACTCTTCAAAAAGTCCATTCCCTCTCCGACGACGCTGCCCGCCAGGGCGCTCAATTGGTGCTTTTCCCCGAAGCCTTTGTCTCCGCCTATCCCAGGGGCCTCGATTTTGGCGCCGTTGTCGGCTCGCGCTCGGAGCAGGGTCGCGAAGACTTTCGTCGGTATTGGGAGAGTAGCGTGGATGTCCCCGGCCCTGCGGTCGACGAACTGGCCCGGGCGGCTCTCCGTAACAAAATCTATCTTGTGATCGGCGTTGTCGAAAGAGATCGCGGCACGCTCTATTGTTCGGTTCTGTTCTTCTCACCGGACGGCGCCTTTCTCGGCAAGCATCGCAAAGTAATGCCCACTGGTTCCGAGCGGCTCGTGTGGGGATTTGGCGACGGCTCTACGTTGCCCGTGTTTGAAACTCCCCTGGGAAGAGTGGGCGCCGTAATCTGCTGGGAGAACTATCTGCCTCTTATGCGCGCCGCGATGTACGCAAAGGGAATCGAGATTTATTGTGCGCCGACCGCGGATGCTCGCGACTCCTGGATTGCCTCGGTTCGCCACATTGCTGTTGAAGGCCGCTGTTTTGTGCTTTCCTGCAATCAATTCAATCGGCGGCGCGATTTCCCCGCCGATTACCATACCACCTTCGGGGAAGATCCCGGTGCCGTGGTTTGTCGCGGAGGCAGTTGCATCGTCGATCCCTTCGGCAATTTTCTTGCCGGGCCCAATTTTGAGGGAGAGGCCATTCTGTGTGCGGAGATCGACCGCGGCCAGATCGTCCGCGGAAAATATGACCTCGATGTCGTGGGCCACTATGCCCGGCCGGACATTTTTCAGCTCCACGTGGACGAACGGCCCAAACCGCCCGTCACCGTTCACAAGGACTCTTCCACCATCGGCGCGGAATTATCTCTTGACGAATCTCACAACGCCGCTCGGTGGCCTGTCCTTGATTCCTCCCGTGATTGACTTATCCAAAAGGCCTTCGCCTACGTTGATACGTTTGCTTCGGTTGCTTCACTACTTGGTGTCATCTTTTTCTGGCTACCGCAAAGACGAAACACAAGGTTCCGTCCCCCGCTTTGGCCCATCAGCTCCTTAGGAGGTAAGACCCATGCCTTACAAGATCATTGACCTGGGTTCCCAGAACGGAAACTTCAGCCACGCCCTTGCCATCAACAGCGAGAGCCAGGTCGCCGGATGGACCGGCAATCCGGCGTCTCCCAATCTGCCAGCGTCGCCCGCTCCTTTCTTATGGACGCAGGGTGTCATGCAAGTCCTGAACATCCCCGCGGGCTATCTGTATGGCCAGGCGTTCGACCTGAATTGCAGCGACGAAATCGTCGGGTACCTCTCTAACGGCGTCGTAGATGTGGCCTTCATTTGGCTTGCGGGCGTTCCTCAAAAACTGCCTTTTTTCGGAGACGCCGCCTACGCACGAAGCATCAATGACTGCGGACTTATCGCTGCTGATGCTGGAGGGGGTGGCAGTGGCAACACCAAGGCATATTGCACGCCCGCGGGCAACCTGATCCCCATTCCGCCCACGCCTCCGAAAGTCCTGCCCTCGGATCGGTATTGTCGCGCCTACGGAATCAATTCCGCCGGAAAGATCGTCGGCGGCTCGGACACTGGTCAGCCGATCCCGTTCCCCGCGGCGTTTGCCCCGCCTGTTCCGGGGATGCATGCCTGTCTTTGGGACAAGGGGCAGGTGCGCGACTTGGGCGCCTTGCATCCCAACGAGGGCAGCGAAGCTTACGGAATCAATGACAAAGAGCAGGTGGTCGGGCGGTCGGGGAACAACGCCTTCCTGTGGCAGAACGGCGTCTTCACCAACCTTGGACCAGGGGCCGCCTACAACATCAACAATTCTGGTGCCGTGATTGGCGACACTTTCTTGTGGCACAACGGCGCACGGACGCCTTTGGCCAATCTGCTTCCCCCGAACTCGGGATGGCAGACCACCGAAGGCCGTGACATCAACGACGCGGAAGAAATCGTGGGCACGGGCGTCCTCGCGCCCGGTAACACCCCCCATGGCTTTCTCCTGTATCCCTGAGCGAACCTGGCGTGTTCAATCAGTGGAGGAGTTTCACGGAAACCTGCTCAAGCTGGTACCCGGTTCCCGGAACGCAAGCAGAGCTCACGGCCGACTCAGCGCGGCTCCATTCTTTGGCGGAACTCCTGAAGCACCCGTCCGTCCGTGTAACAGCGAACCGCTCCGCACCTGTCAATCGAGCCGACTAGGCCAATTTCCTTCAAGACCAGGGCCCCGCGATCTGTCATCCCGAGCCGCACAGGCTGATTTCTTTCAAGGCTAAGAGCCACTCGAGCTGTCATCCTGACCCGCAAGGCGCGCTCTTGCGCGACCTGCGGAAGGATCCCTCTTCAGCTTTGGAATTCGGCATGAACCGTGTCCCAGTGGGACGCTGCTACTGCTCTGATTCCAGCCAGGGAATAACTCGCCCCATTGGGTGGTAAACACTCCGGCTAGCAGGAATGCAAGTTTGTCTGCTTTCTTAGGAGGGTCTCTCGCTTGAACAGTGTGCTCGTCATTGGCGGTACCGGCACAGTTGGGCGCCAGGTTGTCGCCCAATTGTTGGCGAAGGGCGCATCCGTGCGCGCTCTCGTTCGCAACCCCGGCGCGGCCGGCCTCCCGCCGAAAGTGGAAGTCGTCCGTGGCGACCTGACCATTCCTGAGACTCTCGATCCATGCCTCAAGGGCGTGGATTCCGTGTTCTTGGTGTGGACCGCTTCGCCGGCTGCCACGACTCCGGCCTTGGATCGTATTGCTGAGCACGCCCGGCGCATCGTGTACCTCTCGGCCCCTATCAAGACGCCGCATCCCCTCTTTCAACAGCCCAATGCTGGCCGCACGCTTAATGAGCAGATCGAGCGGCGGATTGAAGCCTCCGGGCTCTCCTGGACGTTCCTGCGTCCCGGAATGTTTTCCGCAAACTCCCTGACTTGGTGGGCGCCCCAGATTCGCTCCGGCGATATCGTTCGTTGGCCCTATCTCTCCGTTCCCACGGCTCCGATTGACGAGCGCGACATTGCCCGCGTGGCGGTGCGCGCCTTGTGCGAGGACGGGCACGCCGGAGCGGAATACGTCCTCACCGGACCACAATCCTTGACCCACTTCGAGCAGCTCTCCATCATCGGACGCGTTTTGGGCCGCTCGTTGTGGCTGGAAGAAATCTCGCCGGAAGAAGCGCGACGCGAGTTGCTCGCGATTATGCCTGCACCGGTCATCAACATCTTGCTGGATGCTTGGGGTGCAGCTGTCGGCCTGCCCGCGTTCGTTACTTCCACCGTTGCCGATCTTAGCGGTGCTCCAGCGCGCACCTTCTCGGATTGGGTGAAGGATCATGCCACGGACTTCCCGCCTTAAGATGCACGTAGTCGGCCGCAGGCCAAGTGTTGGATATTCAATTACTTATAAATATTACTTGACAATAATAGAAAACCTGCTACAATGTTGCAGTCGGTGACCTCTTTTCCTGCCAACCGTTTCCGGCCATGGCCCCTCGCCCGGCGGTCCTTCTAATCTCCCGCAGCCCGTTTCGCACCTGCCGTCAAAAACCTGCTAAGCCCTTTCCTTGCCACACTTCCAGAGTTTCTCCTGTAACTCCTTTGTTTGCCACAGATCGGAAAACCCCCTCTCGTAAGCCCTTTGCTTGCCACACTTGCAAGACCCCCCGGGGCCCTTACTTCCTTACCTCCTTACATCCTTACTTCCTCCCCCGGCCCTCTTCCGGATACAATCCAGTGCTTCGCCAATCGCCCAGAAAGAGCACCGACCGCCGATGCCCGAAATCCAGCTCCACAACACCCTCTCCGGAAAAGTCGAGCCCTTCATTCCCCTCCATCCCGGCGAAGTGCGCATCTACACCTGCGGCCCCACCGTCTACGACTACGCGCACATCGGCAACTACCGCACCTTCGTCTTCCAGGACATCCTCCGCCGCTTCCTCAAGCTTCGCGGCTACAAGCTCAACCACGTCATGAACTTGACCGACGTCGACGACCGCATCATCGCCAACGCCGCCGCTGCCGGCAAAAGCCTCCGCGACTACACCGAGAAATTCGTGCAAGCCTTCTTCGAAGATTGCAAGACGCTCAGCATCGAAGCCCCCGAGCATTGGATTCGCGCCACCGACCACATCCCCGAAATGGTCAGCCTCATTCAGCGTCTCCAGGAGAAATCCTTCACCTATCCGAGCGAAGGCTCCATTTACTACCGCATCGCCAAGTTCCCCAACTACGGCAAGCTTTCCAAGATCGATCTCACCGGCATTCAGGCCGGCGCTCGCGTCGACAACGACCGCTACGAAAAGGAAAGCGCCCGCGACTTCGCCCTTTGGAAAGCGCCCAAGCCTGGTGAGCATTTCTGGGAGACCGCCATCGGACCAGGTCGGCCCGGCTGGCACATCGAATGCTCCGCCATGGCCATGAAATACCTTGGCGAAACTCTCGACATTCACACCGGCGGCATCGACCTTGCCTTCCCACACCATGAAAACGAAATCGCCCAGAGCGAAGGCGCCACCGGGAAGCCCTTCGCCCGCTACTGGCTCCATGCGGAGCATCTGCTCGTCGAAGGCGAGAAAATGTCCAAGTCGCTTGGCAATTTCTTCACGCTGCGCGACCTTTTCGACAAGGGCTACAAGCCTTCCACTGTGCGGCTCTGTCTGGCCAGCACACCGTATCGCCGGCAGCTCAATTTCACTTTCAATGGCCTTCAGCAGGCCACCAGTACCATCGAGCGTCTCCGCAATTTCGCCGACCGCCTGAAACAGGGCAAATTTCCCGCGGGCAAGCAGGAAGGCATGGCCGCGCGCATCGCTAAAGCCGCCGAAGAATTTGACGCCGGCCTTTCCGACGATCTCAACACCGCCCGCGCGCTGGCTGCTGTCTTCGACCTGGTCCGCGAAGCCAATATCGCCATGGACAAAGGCGAATTCCGCCAGGGCGACGTCGCTGCGCTTCAGGATTTCCTCGCCACGTTCGACAAAGTCTTCGCCGTCCTCGAAGACAATGATGCAGCAAAGCTCCAGGCCCTCGGCTACGGCAGCGCCGAAGGCGCTCTGGGCGACGCGGAGATCGACAAACTGGTGGCCGAGCGCACTGCCGCCAAGAAAAGGCGCGATTTTGCAACTGCGGACCGCCTCCGCCAAGATCTCGCCAATCGTGGTATAATTTTAGAGGATGCGAAAGATGGCAGCGTCCGCTGGAAACGCAAGTGAAACTGAATTTCAAAACTCGCGCCCCGTATCTCCCGGGCTTCTTCCCGCCGGCCGCCCAGCGGCCAAACCTCTTTGGAGTTGACTTAGTCTAAGCTTGTTTTGCAGGCGGTTCGGAGTCATCCTCGCCGGATTTTCTGTTTCGCGCCGGCCGCTCCCGCGCAGTTCTTGATTCACCTCCAACGATTTTTCTTCTGGGAGGAAGAGATGCCAACGACTTTGGAACTGAAAACGCCCCGGCTCATCACGGCGCTGCCTGGGCCGAAAGCGCAGGAAGTGATCGCCGCCGACGCGAAATACATTTCGCCGTCACTTACCCGCGAATATCCGCTAGTGGCTAAAAAGGGCCGCGGCGCGATGGTCGAAGATGTGGACGGAAACACGTTTCTCGATTTTGCCGCGGGCATTGCCGTTTGCTCGACCGGCCACTGCCACCCGAAAGTGGTGGACGCGATTCAGAAACAGGCCGCGGAATTGATTCACATTTCGGGCTCGGATTTCTATCTCCAGCATCTGCCGCAACTTGCGGAAAAGCTCGTCGCGACGCTGCCGGGCAAAGAAGCCAAGAAAGTGTTCTTCGGAAATTCCGGCACGGAAGCCGTGGAAGGCGCGATCAAGCTCGCGCGCTACGCGACTAAACGCGACAAGCTGATCGCGTTTTACGGCTGCTTCCATGGCCGCACGCTCGGCTCGCTCTCACTGACCGCCTCGAAGAACACCCAGCGCAAGCATTTTGGCGCGCTGCTCGGCGGCGTCGAGCATATTCCATTCCCGTACGCGTACCGCTGCCCGCATGGACATAGCTCAGAAACGTGCGGCACGGAAATCCTCGAACTCCTCGAACAGCAGATGTTCAAGCGGCTCTTCGCGCCGGAGGAAATCGCCGCGATCATCATCGAACCAATTCAAGGCGAAGGCGGCTTTGTTCCCGCGCCGGCGTTTTTCCTGCAGGAATTGCAGCGCATCTGCAACCGCCACGGCATCATGTTGATCGTGGACGAAGTGCAGTCCGGCGTCGGGCGCACCGGGAAATGGTGGGCCTACGAACACGCAGGAATCGAGCCGGACATCGTGTGCATCGCGAAGGGCATTGCCAGTGGCATGCCGCTGAGCGCGTTCGTGGCCAAAGAAAGTGTGATGACCTGGAAGCGCGGCGCGCACGGCACGACCTACGGCGGCAACCCGGTGTGCATCGCTTCGGCAATGGCGACACTCGACCTCATCGAGAACGGCTACATGGAAAACGCGCGCAAGATGGGCGAGTTCATCTTCGGTCGCATAGGCAACTGGCCGCAGCGCTTCAAGATTGTCGGCGACGTGCGTGGCAAAGGGCTGATGATCGGCATCGAGATTGTGCGCGATCAAAAGACCAAGGAAAAAGCCGCCGACCTGCGCGACGCGGTCATCAGCAAGGCGTTCCAGAAGGGAGTCTTGCTGCTCAGCTCTGGCGAGAACTCCATTCGTATGTCGCCGCCGCTTCTGATCGACGAAGAGCAGGCGGACTTCGCCATCCGCACCCTCGAGGACTGCTTCCGCGAAACAGAAAAAACCATTTAACGCTGAGCCCACAGAGTGCACAGAGGTTACAGAGAAGAAATGAACTGAATCCCGCGGAGGCCTGAATGATCGGTCGCCGCGGGACTCAGTTTCATCAGCTTGTAGGGACACGATATATGTGCCTTGCGCAAAAAGTCGCCACCGTAAACCGAAAGGGTAGTATTCTTCATCAGTAACTATGGCAATCTTCTCCAGTCTGATGTTTCAGGCCGTGCGCTGGGCGTCGCGGAAAGGCTTGCGCGAAGAAGAGAAGTTCCCTGGTGACGCACGGCCGCCTGAATCGCGAACCGCGAAGAAGCTCGAAGCGCGCAGCACCGGCGTCCGCGGCGAAACCTACGCTTACTGGTATCTGCGCCGCAACGGCTACGTTTTCGTGGCCAAGAACTACACTCCACATGGGATGAAAGGCGAGCTGGATCTGGTCGGCTACGACGGCGAGACGCTGGCGTTTGTGGAAGTGCGCACGCGCACGGTGAAAGAAGATGCAGTAGCGCTGCCGGAACTCAGCGTGACGAAAGACAAGGAGCGTTTGGTCGTGCGCACGGCCCAGCGATTCCTCGCCGAACGCCACGTGGGCGAAAGCCCAGTCCGATTCGACCTTGTAGCGATTGACAATCATCCCGGAAAGCCGCCCGTTGTGCGCCTCCACAAAGACACCTTTAGCCCGCAACGCGGCTGGCGCAACTAAAGAGAAACCAGCCTGCCATCTCGTTTGGCGCAGCCCGTCGACACAGTGGACCAGAGTCTTGCAGACGGGGCAGAAGGGGAGTACAGTCGATTATCGATATAGCGATGATCGAGTGCCAATGCCCAAACAAAAACTGAACCCGTTGCCGTCGGCCGCGTTTCAAATCCTGCTCGCGCTCGTGGATGACGATCTCCACGGCTACGGGATCATGCGGAATGTCGAGGAGCAGACCGAAGGCCGCATGCGGCTGGGGCCGGGAACGCTGTACAGCTCCATTCAGACACTCCTGGAAGCGAAGCTGATCGAAGAGATAGACGTGCGTGTGGACGCAAAGCTCGGCGCGGAGCGGCGCCGCTATTACCGGCTGGCGTCGGCGGGGCGCAAGCTCGTGCGTACCGAAGCCGAGCGTCTGGCAGATCTCTTGCGGGTGGCGCGAGCCAAGAAAATCTTAAGGGGGGCCCATGTCTGAGAAACTCTATGGCTGGCTATTGCGGCTCTATCCTTCCCGTTTTCGCGAGGCTTACGGCGAAGAAGTCCTGCAACTCTTTCGCGACCGTGTGCGCGATGAGACCGGGTTCCGCGCGCGGGTGCGGCTCTGGCTGGACCTGGTGACGGACCTGGTGCTGTCGCTCCCGAGCGAGTATTTCGCCGTGCGACCGGCGTATTTTGGCGCCTCGGCGCAAGCCAGTTCGAACGGGATTCCTTCTTTTCTGGTTCTGGCGGACGAAGCGCCCGCGGTGGGCGCCTTGTGCTCGGGCGCTCTCCTCTCGGTAGTGGCGCTCGCGACATTCTCGTTTTTGCTGAATCTACCGGCAAACCATGCGGCGTTCCGGACTCTAGCGCCGAGGGCCGTGCCCGGTGCCTCCCGCGCAGCGCACCAGGAAAATGGGAAGCGTGACGCGGGCGAAGAGAGCCTGGAGGCGAACGGAGTGGTGCGAGCCGCAGGCGTGCTGGATGCCGCGGAGCGGCGCCGGGTGATTGAAGGAGCGATTGCGAATTTGAAAGAGCACTATGCGTATCCGGGCGTGGCGCAGAAGACAACCGACATGCTTCGCGCGCGCGCGGAGCGAGGCGATTATGACCGGTTGAGAGACGGTACTGCGTTTGCGAAAGTGCTGACCTGGCACATTCGGGAGACAAGCGGAGATCTGCACCTGGACGTGGTCTACAGCCGGGCTCCTCTGCCCGAGCATCCGCAGGAACCGAGCGCGGAAGACCTTGCCGCTTACCGAGAAGAATTGCAGGAAGCAAACTGCACGTTCGAGAAAGTGGAGATGCTGCCGCACCAGATCGGCTACGTAAAGCTGAATTCGTTTCCGGATGTCGCCGCCTGCGAAGCCACGGCACGTGCGGCGATGGAGCAATTGAACGGCGCGCACGCGATGATCTTCGATCTACGGGAGAACCGCGGCGGCCAACCGGAAATGGTGATGCTGCTGGCGGCATATTTCTTCGACCACCCCGAGTACATGTACAACCCCCGTGAAAACACGACGGAACGGTCATGGACGCAGTCGCCGGTTCCAGCGAACAAGCTGGCAGACAAGCCCGTCTTTATCCTGACGTCGCGTGCGACCGCTTCCGGCGCGGAACATTTCTCTTATGACCTAAGAATGCTGAAGCGCGCCACGCTGGTGGGCGAGACTACCAGCGGTGCGGCGCATTCCGGGGTGTTTCATCGCATCGATGAGCACTTCGGCATGGGGATTTCCGAGGCGAAGCCGATCAACCCCTTCTCCAAAAACGATTGGGCGGTGGTGGGCGTGGAACCGGACGTGAAGGTCAAAGCCGCAGACGCGCTGAGGACCGCACAAGAGATCGCCTTGAAGAAGATCCACAAGAAGTAGCCGCTCCTACTGGACCATCCACGGTCCGTCTGATACTGCGCACCTGGCTCTATGCAGGCCCGTCAGCCATGAATACCGAAATGCAAAGCTAGAGGCTATAATCTGCGCCAGAATGCCCCTCGCTTCAGGTACTCGACTTGGTCCTTACGAAATACTCGCACCAATTGGAGCGGGTGGAATGGGCGAGGTGTACCGCGCAAAGGACACGCGGCTCGATCGCACGGTAGCCATCAAGATTCTGCCGCAGCAACTTTCGAGCGATCCGGTTCGGAAGCAGCGGTTCGAACGCGAAGCGAAGACGATTTCCAGCCTGAATCATCCGCACATTTGCACGCTACACGATATAGGTTCGCAGGATGGCGTGGACTATCTGGTGATGGAGTGCGTGGAAGGGGAGACGCTGGCGAAACGACTGGAGAAGGGGCCGCTGCCGCTGGAGCAAGTGTTGAAGTACGGCGCGCAAATCGCGGATGCGCTGGACAAGGCGCATCGCGCGGGAATTGTTCACCGGGATTTGAAGCCGGGGAACGTCATGCTGACGGCGAGCGATGCGAAGCTGCTGGATTTCGGGCTGGCCAAACCTGCAGCGCTTACGAGTGGAATGACGCTGACAGCCGCGGTGCCGAGCACGCCGGTGACGCAGGAAGGGACGATAGTTGGGACGTTTCAGTACATGTCGCCGGAGCAGATCGAAGGAAAAGAGGTGGATGGGCGGAGCGACCTATTTTCGTTGGGTGCCGTGCTGTACGAGATGTTGACGGGGAAGCGAGCGTTTGAAGGGAAAAGCCAGCTGAGCGTGGCGTCGGCCATATTGGAGAAAGACCCGGAACCGGTCACCTCGCTGCAGCCGTTGACGCCGCCGGCATTGGATCACGCCATTCACCGTTGCCTCGCTAAAGATCCGGAGGAAAGGTGGCAAACCGCTCGCGATCTGGAATTGGAGTTGAAGTGGATTGCTGGTGGCGGCTCGCTGGGAATGCATCCTCCGGCTACAGCAGTGAGGAGCGCATTTGGGCCGCGCGCAGCAATTCTAAGCGTAGCCACGTTGCTGTTGGTTGCAGCTATGGCAAGCCTGCTAGCTTGGAATCTGAAGCCTTCGGCGACACTACCTGTGACCCGCACGGTGATTACTCTGCCGCCGGGCCAGCGGCTTGCGGGACTGGATCAACACGCCGTTGCTCTTTCACCTGACGGGAGCCAACTCGCGTACGTTGCCATCCAAGGCGGCAGACAGCAGATTTACCTCCGGGCGATGGATAACCTGGAGGCCAGGCCCGTCCCCGACAGCGAAGGCGCGGCCAATCCTTTTTTCTCGCCCGATGGCCAATGGCTGGGGTTTTTTGCGGGCCAGAAGCTGAAGAAAATCTCGATGAGTGGCGGAGCAGCGCAGACACTAGGCGATGCTACGCTTGCTCACGGAGCTAGCTGGAGCAACCAGGGCACCATTGCCTTCTCCCCCGCAACGGCCTCATTTCTCCAGCAAGTGTCGGAGGCCGGAGGCGCACAACAACCACTAACGCGTCTGGCTGTAGGAGAAGTTAGCCACCGCTGGCCGGAGTTCTTGCCCGGCGGCAAGGCACTCCTTTTCGCGGCCTCAACAAGCAGTTTTAGTTGGACCAACTCGCAGGTTATCGTCCAGGCGGTAGGGGCGGGAGAGCGACGCAACCTCATTCAAGGGGCGACGCACCCCCGCTACGCGTCTTCCGGACATCTAGTTTATGCCCAGGGAGGGAACTTGATGGCTTTGCCGTTCGATGTCCAGAAGCTTGCGGTGACGGGTGCGGCGGTCCCGGTGGTCGAGAACGTCTCACATTCTCCAACGGCGGGAGCGGCGCAGTACAGCATTTCCGCCACGGGAACGCTGGTCTATGTTCCGGGGGGTGTGCAGGCGGACCAGCGCAGGCTAGTGTGGGTCGCGCGGAATGGGGCGGAGCAACCCGTAGCCGCTCCGGCGCGCGCCTACATGTTCCCGCGCATTTCGCCCGACGGCCGGCGCGTAGCTGTGGGGATCACAGAACAAGAAACGCAACTCTGGCTCTACGATGTATCCCGGGAGGCGATGACCCGGTTTACGTTTGAGGGGAATGTGAGCCTCAATGCGGCTTGGACTTCAGACGGCAAATGGATAGCATTTCAATCAAGCAAAGAAGGTCAGCCACCGAACATTTACTGGCAACGGTCCGACGGCAGTGGAGGCCTTGAGCGGCTGAC
>CAZGFL010000084.1:0-35981 GCA_964524985.1 uncultured Acidobacteriaceae bacterium | reverse complement strand
GCCTCCGTCTCCACTCCGGCGATGATCTTGTACATCCGCAGGCGCTGGTTCTCCTCGCGAATGTAGTCCACTGGGATGCGGATATTGAGCCCAAGGTTGATTTGGATCTCGGCCTCTTGCGGCGCGGCTTCGCCCTTCATTTCGCGGACGGCGCGGTCCAGCATCTGGGTATAGAGTTCGAAGCCCACAGCCTCGATGTGTCCGCTCTGCTCGCCGCCCAGCAGGTTGCCGGCGCCGCGAATCTCGAGGTCGAGCGCGGCGACGCGGAAACCGCTCCCGAGGTCGCTGAACTCCTTGATCGCGGCGAGCCGTTTCCGTGCGACCGGCGACAGCGATTCTTCGGGAGGAATCAGCAGGTAGGCATACGCGGGACGATCCGACCGTCCGACGCGTCCGCGCAGTTGGTAGAGCTGTGCGAGCCCGTAGCGATCCGCCCGGTTGATGATGATCGTGTTGGCGTTCGGGATGTCGAGGCCGTTCTCGACAATCGTGGTCGCCACGAGCACGTCGTGCTTGTGCGCCATGAAATCCAGCATCGTCTTCTCGAGCTGGTCTTCGGCCATCTGTCCGTGGCCGATGCTGATCCTGGCTTCGGGCACGAGGCGGGTGATCAGGTTGGCAATCGAGAAGATCGACTCGACGCGGTTGTGCACGACGTAGATCTGCCCTCCGCGCTCGAGCTCGTGGCAGATCGCGCGGCGGATGACCTCGGAGTCGAACTTCACGACGTGCGTCTGGATCGACAGGCGGTCCTTCGGGGGCGTCTCGATCACCGACATGTCGCGGATGCCGACGAGCGACATGTTCAAGGTCCGGGGAATGGGCGTCGCGGTCATCGTGAGCACGTCCACCCGCTTGCGCAGCTGCTTGATCTTCTCCTTGTGCGCGACGCCGAAACGCTGCTCTTCGTCCACGACCAGCAGCCCGAGATCGCGGAACTCCACGTCCTTCGAGAGCAGCCGGTGAGTACCAATGACGATGTCCACTTTGCCCGCCTCGAGGTCGGCGAGGATCACTTTTTGTTCGGCGGCGGTGCGGAAGCGGCTGAGCATTTCGATGCGCGCCGGGAACGCCGCGAAGCGCCTCTTGAAGGTTTCGAAATGCTGAAACGTGAGGACCGTCGTGGGCGCGAGGATGGCCACTTGTTTATTGTCCATCACGACTTTGAACGCCGCTCGCATGGCCACTTCGGTTTTCCCGTAGCCCACGTCCCCGCAAAGCAGGCGGTCCATGGGCTCGCCACGCTCCATGTCTTTCTTGATGTCGGCAATGGCAGTGATCTGGTCGGCGGTTTCCTCGAACTCGAAGGCGTCTTCGAACTCGCGCTGAAAATTCCCGTCGGATGAAAACGCAAATCCCGGAGTCGTCTTGCGTTGCGCGTAGAGGGCGAGGAGTTGGTCGGCCAGATCCTCTACGGATTTGCGCGCGCGCGTCTTGCGCGAATTCCATGCTGTTCCGCCGAGCTTGTCGAGCGGAGGATGTGTGCCTTCGAGCACGCGATAGCTCTGCACCAGGTCCATGCGCTCGAGCGGCACGTAGAGGCGCGCATCCTCCGCGTAACGCAACAGCATGAACTCGCCACGATGCCCGTCGGACTCAATCTGCCGGAGACCTTCGAACTGTCCGATGCCGTGATCCACGTGAACGACATAGTCGCCGGGTTTGAGTTCCGCAAAATCGCTGAAGAAGCCGGAGGTGCGGATCTTGCGGCTGGGACGCTCGACGGTAGGCGTCACGTCAAAAAGGTCGGCGTGCCCGAAGAGCGTCAGAGCGGCTTCGGGGAAGGTCACGCCTTGCGCAAACGGAGCGCGAATCAGCAGCGTGCCCGCGGATTCCTGGGCGCCTTCGGCCGTGAAGCCTGCTGCAGCATCTTCCGATTCACCCAATACGTACGGCACTTCGTACTCGCGACAGATGTCCGCGAAGCGCTCGATCTCGCCAGTGCTGGCGGCGGTGAGAAATACGCGACCGCCGGAGGCGAGCTGCGATTGAATGTTACCCATGCAGGCCGCGACATCGCCGTGAAATCGCGTGCTGGGCCGCGAAAGCAGCTCGAACTGCGGTGTCGCGCCAATGGCCAGCGCGAGTTGCTCGAGATGAATCTGCGAGGTTTTTTCAAGCGCGGCGGCGAATTGTTCCTCGGACCAGAAATAGTGCGTGGCCGCCGGCGAATTCGCGCGGCCGTGGCGTTCGTAAGTTTCGGTGGCTGCGGCAAGATGCTGCGCGGCCGCATCGCGCAGCGCTTGCGGTTCGTCCAGAAACACGATGGGCCGCAGCGAGCTTTCCGACAATTCAAACAACGGGCTTGGGCCCGGCTCTCCGGGCTTGCCGAAGAACGACATGGTCTCCCAGGCTTCGGCATCGCTCTCAGCGATGTTTTCCGGCGCAGGCACTGCCCATTCGAGCAGCGGCAAGAGCGTCGTGCGATTCACCGGCGCGATCGAGCGCTGCGTGCGCGGGTCGAATTCGCGCACCGATTCCACAGTGTCGCCCAGCAATTCGATGCGCACGGGGCGCAGCGCTTCCGGTGAGAAAACGTCGATGATGCCGCCGCGCACCGCGAATTGTCCCGGCAACTCAACCATTTCCGTGCGCGCGTATCCCACGGACCCGAGATGTGTCACCAGCTCTTCGTGCGGGATCTCGATATCTTTTGCAAGCGTCCGCGCGAGATACAGATACGCGGCCGGATCCTGATAGCGCCAGAGCGCGGCGGAAACGGGCGCAATTACCAGGGAGATTTGCCCATCCACGAGACGAAAGAGCGTTGCGGCGCGGCGCTCGAGAATGTCCGCGTGCGGTGCTTGTGCTTCCCAGGGGAGCCGGTCAAACGCAGGAAGGATTGCGACGCTGCGTGACGACACTGGAAAAATGCCGGCAAAAAAGCGCAGTGTCTCCGCAAGCGCTTCGGCGCGGCGGTTCGAAGTGGTCACGAAGAACGCCGGGCGCCGCAATTCGTGCGTCAGGTACGCCGCAACCAAAGCTTTGGCGACATCGTGCAGGCCGGTGAGCGAGACGTGGCTCGCGTTCGCGCGCAGCGCCACCAGTGCGCCTTCCAGCGCCGCATGGCGAAGCAAGGCCTCCAACCTTTCGCGGACGGCAGGTAGGATCATATGCAGAGGGTCAGGATTCTACGCTAGAAGCGCGGGTCCCTTTCGGCTGAGGCTCCCTCGCGGAGTCCCGAATCTTCTGCAGAATGGCGGTGGTTGAGTATCCTGGAACCACGGGAATGGACACGACGCGGCCGCCGGCCGCTTCCACTTCCTCGCGGCCCACGATCTGGTCTCCGGCCCAATCGCCCCCCTTCACCAAAACGTCGGGAAGCAAGCGCGCAATCACGTTCCGCGGTGTCAATTCGTCAAAGATCACCACGGCGTCCACCGCTTCGAAGCTGGCCAGAATCTCGGCGCGTTCGCACTCGGGAATTACGGGGCGGCCCGGGCCTTTCAACTGGCGCACGCTCGCGTCACTGTTGAGGCCGACAATCAAAACGTCGCCCAGTTCGCGCGCCATCTCAAAACCGCGCAGATGGCCGGGATGCAGCAGGTCGAAACAACCGTTGGTGAAAACGACGCGGCGGCCTGCCTGCCGTGGCAGGCCATTGCGTTTCTCGCGGGCAAACCGCAGAATCGCTTCCTCTAAGGTGAGGATGGGTGCACTCACAGGATCTCCATGCCGGCGCAGAACGAATTCCCATCTCCGCGCCCCAAAAAACAGTTTATCACGCGCCAACCGCCTCGCGGCCCGGTGACGGGGACGCATGAAGATCTCGCCAAAAGGAATCCGCGCGCTAGAGGGCCTCTTGCTTTGCGCCGTTGGCGTGATGCTTTCTCTGCCGCAGACGTACCGCGAAAAAACCTACCTTATCCCTGCGGGAGGCTGCCAACTCGAAACGGCCATCGTGGAAAAGCCGGACGCAGCGCCGCAAGGAACCGTCGTGCTCTTCCACGGAATCTCGGCCAACAAGAAAATCATGTTCTATCTCGCGCACGGATTTGCGGAACAGCACCTACGGGTGTACGCAGTGGACTTGCCCGGCCACGGGCACACAGCCGGGTCATTTTCTCCGGAGCGCGCCGAGGACTGCGCCGCCGCGCTTGTCTCAGGGCTGGAGACGCGAGGCATCGTCAACCCCGATCGAACGATCCTTGCAGGTCATTCCATGGGGGCAGCGATTGCGCTGCGCGTGGGCACGCGTGTGCCGGTTGCGGGCGTCGTGGCCATTTCTCCCGCTCCGATGCGGGCGGCTCACGGCGCCAAACCGGAGATGCTGCTCTTCCACGACAACGGACGGTTGCCGGAGCATCTCCTGGTAATGAGTGGCACGCTCGAACCGGAATCGATGCGCGGCAACGCCGCCGATTTGGTCTCTTCACGCGGCGACGGCACCGCGAACTACGTCGAAATTCCGCGCGCGACGCACGTGAGCATTCTGTTTGATTCGCGGGCACTGCGCACCGCACAGGATTGGATCAGCAGCGCACTTCATCTGACTGGAACACCCAGCTTGCCCTCGAGGCGCCAACTCTATGGCGCCATCGCAGGATTCGTGGGCGTGCTTTTGCTGGTGAATCCCTTTCTACGAGAGACGACGGGCAAGAAAGAGAAGCAGGACGACGTGGAATACGGTGAGCCCGTTGGCTGGGGACGAGCGTTTGCGGAATATGCGGTCGGGTCCATCTGCATCGTCTTCTTGCTGCGCTACGCGGTTCCGCTGCGCGCCATTCGCGTGTTTCAGGGAGACTATCTGGCCAGTTTCTTGCTGTTGCTCGGCCCGGCACTGCTGCTCATGCACGGAAAAACGGCATGGGAGGCGCTTGCCCGGAAACAAAGAGGTCTCGTGGGAGCGGCGGTGGCGGGAATCCTGCTGTTCTTGCTGTTCTCCGCGTGGTTCGAGCTGTCTTTGTATGAGGCCTGGCTGACGATTCCAAAGTGGATGCGCTTCCCTTTTGTTTTCCTCGCGCTTCTTCCCTACCACTTTGCCGAAGAACTCTTCCTCGGCCCGGTGCCCGCGCGGAGCGGCTGGCGTCGGGTCGGCGCCGGGCTGTTACTCAGGCTGGTTGCCTGGGGGGCGTTGGCGGTTGGTGTCCTGTATCTGCGCAGTGGAGAAATGCTCCTCGTCCTGCTCTTGCCGTATTTCCTGTTGGTGCACGTACTGCAAAGGCGTGGCATGGACATTGTCCGCAAAGAAACGGGATCGCCTGCGGCTGCGGCCCTTTTCGGTGCTATACTCTTCGCTGGTTTTTGTCTGGTGATCTTCCCCATCACCTGAAAGCCTCTCACCGAGGACTCTTGGACGGGGGGTTCCGCATCCGGGGCCGGAATCAGAGGGCCGCAAGCGAGACACAACGATGGCTGAGATTGCGATTATCGGTGGCGGTCCGTCCGGAGCCATGTGCGGCGAGCAGCTTGCGCGCGGGGGACACAAAGTCCAGCTCCTCGACGAACACCTCGCCTGGGAGAAACCCTGCGGCGGCGGCCTGACGCACAAAGCGATTCAGTGCTTCCCTTTTCTTCTGGACAACTCCTATCCGAAGAAACTGGTGCACTCCGTAGAACTGATCAGCAGCCAGGAGCATCGCGCCACGCTCGAAATGCCGCACCCCATCGTGATCTATTCGCGGAAAGTGCTGAACGGCCTGCTGCTGGACCGCGCACAGGAAGCTGGATGCACGGTGCAGCGTTCGCGGGTGATGAGTGTAGACACGGCAGCGACCAAACCGCGGTACTGCGTCGAAGGAGAATGGCGCGAAGCCGATTTCCTGGTGTTGGCCGCCGGCGCACGAAACCAGCTCCTTCCGGAAACGCGCGCGCTGCAGCGCGACGAATTGGAGATGACCCAGGGCTACTTCGTCCCCCAGAACGCCGACGCCATCACCATCAAATTCCTGTCGCAATTTGACGGCTATATCTGGTCGTTCCCGCGCAATGATCATCTTTCCGTGGGGATTTGCGGGAGCATGGCCTCGCACACGAGCGCGGAACTCCGCGGTCATCTGCAGAGCTTCGTCGAGAAGCATAACATCGCAACGGAAAACGCGAAGTTTTACAGTCACGTGCTGCCCTCACCGCAGCTGCGCACTCTTTCCGAACGCACGGTGGTTGGGAAGAACTGGGCGCTGGTCGGCGACGCTGCCGCGTGGGTGGATCCACTGACAGGCGAAGGTCTGTTCTACGCCATTCGCTCGGGCGAACTGCTCGGGAAATCGCTCGCCGAAGGCTGCCCGGAAAAATATGTGGCTTGGGTGAAGGCGGCATTTTCGAGCGAATTGGAGTTTGCGGCGCGTATCGTGCGGCGCTTCTACCGTGGCTCCTTTCTCGGCAATGCCGTGACCACACGCATGGTGCAATTTATCCGCCGCAGTCCGGTGTTCCGGCAATTGATGGGCGACCTGTTCAGTGGTACCCAGGATTACTCCAGCCTGAAGCGCCGGCTGTGGGGCCAACTGGGCATCACCATCAGCGAATTTATTTCCAGCGTGCTGGAATCCCCTGCACGGGCCCGCGCAACGAACACCGGCGCCGCCGGTGATTGAACCCTGCACCCCTATCAGCTACCCGCCGGGATCGGCTCCCGTTTTACATGTAGTCGTTCGCGTCGCATTTGCATCGAACAGTGAATACGGAGTCGTCCGCGAGCCTCATGGCCACTGACAACAGCAAGAAGGCAGAATCCAAAGAGAAGAAGCGCAAAAGCGCGTGGAAGAATCTTCCCGACGTTTGGGCGCTGATCAAGCCGCGGCGCGGCCTGCTGGCGCTGGGCTTCGTGTTGATGGCCATCAACCGCGTTTCGGGACTGGTGCTGCCAGCCTCCACGAAGTATCTCGTCGACAATGTGATTACCAAGCGGCAGGTCAATCTGCTGACGCCCATCGTGCTGGGGGTGCTCGGAGCAACGGTCATTCAGGGCTTGACGTCCTTCACGCTGACGCAACTGCTCTCAAAATCCGCGCAAAAAATGATTTCCGAGTTGCGCCGCAAGGTGCAGGCGCACATCGGCCGCCTTCCGATTGCGTTCTACGACGCCAATAAGACTGGCGTGCTGGTGTCGCGCATCATGAGCGACGTCGAAGGCGTGCGCAACCTGATTGGCACGGGGCTCGTGGAGTTTGTCGGCGGGCTGATGACCGCGGCGATCGCGCTCGTTTACCTGCTGCACACGAGCGTGCTGATGACCGGCGTGGCTTTCGGAGTGCTGCTGGTTTTCGCGTTCGGGATCAACAAGGCGTTCGCGACGATTCGCCCGATTTTCCGGGCGCGGCCGAAAATTACCGGCGAAGTGACAGGCCGTCTGACAGAATCGCTGAGCGGCGTGCGCGTGGTGAAGGGGTATCACGCCGAGGAGCGCGAAGAGAATGTGTTCTCGTTGGGCGTGCAACGTTTGCTCGATAACGTGCTGAAGACGCTCACGGCGACTTCGCTGATGAGCTTTTCCGCGGCCGGACTGATGGGCGTGGTGAGCGCCATCATCATGGAAATCGGCGCACACAAGATTATTTCCGGCTCGATGACACTTGGAACTTTCTTTGCGTTCAACATCTTCCTAGGATTCCTCGTCGCGCCCGTCTTTCAGATTGTGGCTATCGGGACGCAAATTACCGAGGCCATCACCGGCCTCGAGCGCACGCGCGAAATCCTGAACGAAAAGCTCGAGGACGACGCGCCGGGCCGAACGGCGCGGCTAGACCGCGTGAACGGCCTGGTGGAGATGGAAAAAGTCAGCTTCGCGTACGAAACGCGGAAAGAAGTGCTGCACGAGATTAGCTTCCGTTCCGAGCCGGGGACGGTGACCGCACTGGTTGGTCCTTCGGGCGCAGGAAAGTCGACGATCATTGGATTAATTGCTGCGTTTTATGTGCCAACAAGTGGACGCGTGCTGGTGGACGGCGTGGACCTGGCGACGGTCAAGCTGGATTCCTACCGCACGCAACTCGGCGTCGTGCTCCAGGAAACGTTCTTGTTTGACGGAACGATTCGCGAAAACGTGGCCTTTGCCAAGCCCGACGCCAGCGAAGAAGAAATTCTTGCCGCCTGCCGCATCGCGCGCGTGGATGAGTTCGCGGAAGCGTTCGAGCAAAAATACGATACCGTCGTGGGCGAGCGCGGCGTGAAGCTTTCCGGAGGGCAGAAGCAGCGCGTTTCCATCGCGCGCGCCATTCTCGCCGATCCGCGTATCTTGATTCTGGACGAGGCCACCTCCAGCCTGGACTCGGAGTCCGAAGCGTTGATCCAGGAAGGTCTGCGTTATTTAATGCGGGGACGCACGACGTTTGTGATCGCGCACCGGCTCTCGACGATTCGCCGCGCGGAACAAATTCTCGTCGTCGAGGGCGGACGGATCATCGAACGCGGGACACACGAATCCCTCTACGCGCTGGGCGGCCGCTACTACGACCTGTACACCAAGCAGCACGCCGTCGAAACCAACCTTTTTCTCGCGCCGGGGGAGAGCACCAATCTGGACGAAATGGCGGAAGAATCGGCGAATGGAAGCGGTCGCCGCGAAGCCGCTGTCCCAGACGCCATCCGCATCATCCGCGGCCAATC
Organism: uncultured Acidobacteriaceae bacterium; assembly: GCA_964524985.1. Classification (GTDB taxonomy): domain Bacteria; phylum Acidobacteriota; class Terriglobia; order Acidiferrales; family UBA7541; genus Acidiferrum. The sequence continues at coordinate 27,434 of CAZGFL010000084.1, read as the reverse complement.
CAGCTAAGTCTGCTCGCAATTGATGGGAAAAACGTGCGCAGACCTGCTCAGGTCACTCGGGTAGCGTGTTTTCGTTCTATTGAGCGCTTAAGCGCTTTTTACGCAGTTGGCCGGCGCGCAATGACCTTCTTGGCCATGGCGGCCGGAATCAGCGTCGCCATCTTGCGGATCATGGCCAGCACCAAGCGCTTGTCGCCATCGGAAAGAGTGGTGCTGTACTTCTTGATCTCCGCCAGGAATCGGATTTCGTCCTGCGAAAGCTCACCCAGGGCTTTTTGCGTTTCGCGGTCGCGGGGCGTTTCGGTGCCAGGGAAAAAGTCGGCCAGTGAAATGTCCATGGCTTCGGCGATTTTGGCGAGCGTCTCGAGTGACGGCACGGTATGGCCGTTCTCCACGCGCGAGAGGTAGCACCGTAGCAGTCCGGTGCGGCGCTCGATGTCGCCCTGCGACAGGCCGCGCTGGCTGCGATAGGTCTTGATGACTTCTCCGATGTTTACCCGAGGCTTTTCTTTCGGCATGTTCTCTCCCAAGGGAACAGGCCTGTTAGCTTAGTCACTAACAGTAGGAGTGGCAAGGGGAAAATTCCGCCCCATGGTTCCAATCGGATAACGGGCCGAACACGCAAAGATAACGTAAGTTAAGAACTCTATCGCTGCGTGGGCGTCACTGTCACCGGCTGCTGCAGCCGGAACTCCAGCAGCGTTTCGCTAGGAATCTTCACCTGCTCGCCTTTGGTGAGGACCTGTACGCCCGCGCCGGTGGCCCCGCCGGCTGCCGCGCCAATCGCCGCCCCCTTGCCGCCACCAGCGATGGCCCCAATGATCGCGCCCGCCGCAGCAATGCCACCCACTTTTTTGGCCGTGGAGGAGCCTTGGCCCTTCCCCTGAAGCGTGTAGTCGCTGCTGACCACGGGGTAGTCTTTGCCGTCAATCACAATGCGGGAGAGTTCGAGTTGTAATTCGGACTTGCCGGTAAAAGTTCCGCTCTTCTGCGAATTAGCCAGTCGACCGTAGACGTCTGTGCCCTTTCGCGCCACGACAGTGTTCCCCAGGATCAGGTCGTTCTCAAGACTGGCGTGGAAAACGTCCCCAACATGGTTCTTCGACGAGTCCACCCCATCGATCATGCGAATGAGAAGCGACTGCCCGGCAGGGACATTCACGTCGCCGCCAACAGAAGCAGGAGCCGGTGGTGCCGCTGGAGCTGGAGACGGCGCCTCAGGCAGCGGGGCGGCAGCGGGCGCGGGAGCGGCAGGGGCAGCGGCGGTGGCGTTGGAACGGCCGGTAAACGTCAGAGCGACGACGTCGTTCGTGCTGAAAGTCTGCACTTCGCCATTCACTTCAAAACGCAAGACCGCGGCGGTACCGCCGAGATAGCGGCCCTGGACGACGCGGCCGCTTCGCAGTTCCAGAGTGTCCGCCGCAACCACGCTGATGAAGAAAAGGCCTAGTATGCAGGAAAGCAACAAACGTCTCGCAATGCTCATAGCTCCCTCTCGATCCGCGCACATCCGCAGGTTCATCCCAGCGCCATGATTCTACTGCATTGGATGACGGCGTTGGGGTAGATGGTTGCGCAAAAGACGGGAGCAATAGAAGAGGATCCAGGCCGCCTCGGCCTGGATCCTCAAGGTACGTCGCGGTGCACGGAGCGAAGGAAGCGCCTTCAAACAACGAGCGGTTATATCTCCCGCCGCGCGCGGTCGGCATCGGCGGCAAGGTCTTGCAGCAGTTCAAAGAACGCCGGCGATTGCCCGATGAAAAGGCCGTCGGCCGTTAGCCCCTTAACCGCTCCCATGGCAGCGTTGTCCGTTTCTGTAGGACGAACGATGGAAACGGGACCGAACTTCTTACTCAAGAAGAAGGTGGGCTCCGGCATGATCAGGTTAGTCTGAAATTCGTCGGCTTGTGACGGAGTGGCTTTGGGGTCGTTGAGGTTGGGGAATGTGACGGTCGCGCCCGTCGACCCGGGGAAACCCGTGTCTGTATCCGTGATTTGCAGCGCGTTGCCCGCCTTGTCGTGCCACGTCTGAAAGTGCGACGTCTCTGTTGGGCCGATGCCCAGGAGAATCCGCAGCACTTCCACATTCGAAACGCGCTGCGCCAGAGATGGGTAGAGGCTGCTGCCGCCCTGTTCGATGAACCCGAAGTGGAAACCCGCAGTGAAGGCAATGGCTTGCGTGTGAATGCCCACGCCATTCGGCTGGCTTGCATCAGCAATCAAATCCGCATCGCTGCGCGGAATGGCGGTGTGCCGGTTCACGCCCAGTGACGGAACAGCCTGGTCGAATTTGAAGTTGGGATTCAGGTCCGGGTTTTCGCTGTCGCTGCGATAGCGCGTCCACCAACTCGTGTCCACGGTGAGCTGGGTGAGATTCGTCAGCCGGCCGGTTTGCGGCACGCCCGTGACTTTGCTGGGGGGCAATGTGGCGAAGTGCTTGTTCAGATCGACAGTGCTTGCCCCCTTGAATTCCAGATAGTTCTTCAAGAAAGAAGCGTGGCTAAACTCGTCGTCGGTGTTGTCCACGATGTACTGCGGCATGTCCGCGTCCAGAAGGGTCAGCCCCGCCACATACAGAGACGCCAAGCCGGTGACCACGGGGTTTCCATTCTGGTCTTTCAGGTCGATGGGCGAAATGCCCTGATTGGTGGCGCCACCCAGCTCTGCATATTGGCGCCACAGGTCCGCTTCCAGTGTTTCGAGGGCCTGCAAGAACCGGAGAATCGCGGCATCTCCGCGGCTGAGCCTCCCCGGATTGTCGTCGTCCGCCAGCGCCGGTAGCCCCTTGCCCAGCAAACCCACCCCGACGGTTACTGCGCCTGCGGCTACGGTTCCGTTCTTGAGAAACGAACGGCGGTTGCTACTCTTTGAGAACAGTGTCGATTTCTCGTTCATCGGTCTATCCCCTCTATTGGTTTGACTTTTGACTTTTGAAATTGGCCGAGCAGGTTTGTTCCGTAAACCGGCCCAGTCCCACTCCAAGGTTCTCCGGGCTTAGATGGCACGAACGGTGAGGGAATAAATCATCGAAGGAACAAGTCTTTATCAGCGTCGAGGCAACTGGAACAAAGGAACATAAACAAAGAAGTCAAGAACGACGGAAAGGACTAGCGGACAACCTGGAGCCGAGGCCAGGAAGATCCTCAAGAAAAAACATGCAGGAGACTCGGAATCTGGCTGCCATTCTCTGCTTTGGGTCTTTTGAAGTAGACCTTCAGTCACGCGAAATCCGCAAACATGGCCTGCGCATCCGCCTGGAAGAGAAGCCATTCCTCATTCTGGAGACGTTGCTCGAGAACGCCGGAAAGATCGTAAAGCGCCAGGCGCTTTGTGACCGGCTGTGGCCCGACACCCACGTCAGCTTTCAGCACAGTCTTAACACGGCTGTAAACAAATTGCGGGACCAGCTTGGTGACTCGGCCCAAGGCCCGCGCTTCATCGAAACCGTGCCCCGCATGGGCTACCGCTTCATCGCACCTGTCCGGCAACCGGGCACGACGGCGACAACAAACAACAAAAAAATGCTGGTGGTTCTGCCGTTTGATAATCTCTGCGGAGGGGCGGCGGAGGAATATTTTGCCGATGGCCTGACCGAGGAAATGATTTCCCACCTCGGACGGCTCAACCCCAAGCGGCTGGGAGTCATTGCGCGAACTTCGGCGGTCCAATACAAGACTCCCAGAAAGTCCATCGACAGAATCGCCAAGGAACTGGGGGTCGACTACGTCCTGGAAGGCAGCGTCCGGTGTGAAGGCCGCCGGCGCGTGCGCATTACCGGACAGCTCATTGAAGCGCGGGATCAGACGCATTTGTGGTCGGCAAGCTACAACTGCGAACTCAAGGACAGCTTGGAAGTTCAATCGGACGTAGCGCGACAGATTGGGAACGCGTTAGCCACGGAACTTCTATCCTAGGAACGCCTGCTTCAAGCGATGACTCACGGAGTCATCCGTGCGAGGTTCCAACCATCAACGATCAGCGTGGGCGGTGCGCCGTCCAACGATGCGGCATCGAATTTCACGGTGACCGTTTTCTTTTCGCCCGGAAGCAAGGAGAAGTAGTTGTCGCTCCAGAAGACGGGAACGATATCGTCGCCGTCTTTCCCGCGCGTCAGGCGCGGATGAACCATAAAGGCCACGGCGTCGCCCTTATTTTCGACAGAAACGGTGAGCGAGCCGGCGCTGTGCGCGGCTTTGGTAACGCTGACTTTCGCCGCAGGCAAACTGTTCAAGCCGGTCAGATCGGCGAAGTCCTTTTGTGGCGTGTAGTCCGTATCGGTACGCCTCGTCCAGTCGAGCGTATCCACTTTGGTCGCGAGCCAGTAGAAATTGTCGCTGACCTGCTTTCCGGCCGCGTCGTGAAGCTGCAGCTTCACGAAGTAGGTCGTCGAGAGGCCATCCGGTGACGGCAGATCGAAGGCCTTGGTGCTGCTGTCCGGAGACACGTCGAGCGTGGCGTCCTTCGACGCCTTTTCCTTCGCGTCGAGGTTGTAAATCTTCGCTGTGACTTTCATTCCCTTCAGCGCTTCGTAAGTGCCGTTGACCACCGCCACGGAGTTGTCGTCGTAGGAATATTGCACGTGCACGGGTTCGCAGGCTTTCTTCGTACCGAAGTATCCGCCCGCCGGGACGAGGTAGTAGTCGTAAAGGTGCCAGATGAGCGAGGGCCAGGCGTTGTCCAGCATCCATTGAATCACGCCTGTGGAGGTGTACTTGTTGCGGCCGTACGCCTCGAACATAGCTCTTTGGCCGTCATAGGTCATCGCTTGCGCTTTGCGCTCGTAGTCATCCAGCGAACTTGCCGCTCCATAGCGGCGCGTCAGGCCGTCGGTGAAAATGTTGACGTTGGTGAAGCGCTCGCCCCCCGCGTGGAAGTTCCAGACGTCATCGATGGGCCAGAGATGGTCCTTCGGGATGAATTTCTCGATGGACTCGCGTGGGGGAATCGCCGGTCCCGGGCTCGTCTCCGTGTTGTAGCCATAGGCGCCACCTGCATGTTTGTCGCTGAGCCAGTAGACCGGGGGAACATATTCATACGGGCCAGTCATCTTTACGCCGGAGGCTCCGGTCACCGTGGTCTTCTGCTCCGACGCTGACGAAACGATCGGGTTAGGCCACTCTAACTCTTTCTCGATGCCCAGGTACATCTGCTCCACGTCCGCGGGAGGCGGGTTGTCGCTGCCATTCAGGAAAACGAAGACGCTGGGATGGTTGCGCAGCCGGGTGATCTGGTCGCGCAAAGAGGCCGCCGCCACGCGATTCTGATCCCCTTTCCAGTTCTTCCAGCGCTCCCAGGCATCGCAGCAAGTCCAGCCAGGCATGACAAGGATGCCGAGCTTGTCTGTCTTCTCGAAAAATTCATCACGGTCAAGCCGCCCTTCGAGACGTATGGTATTCATGTTCATGTCGCGGACGTAGGCGAGATCGGCATCGAGTTTCGCCGAAGACCAGCGGAAAAGCAGGTCCGGCGCCCAGGCAGCGCCGCGAATCAGCACCTTGCGCCCATTAACCTTGAAAAGCCGATAGCCCTTTTCGGTGAGCTCGGAAGTAACTTCGCGAATCCCGAACGTCACGCTGGTGCTGTCGGAAACCTGCTTGCCTACATCGAAACGCAGCTTGGCGATATAGAGACTGGGCGTGCCCATCTGATACGGCCACCACAGTTTGGGCTGTGCGAGCTTGAGTTTGGCAAATTGTTCGGGAGAAAATTTGACGATTTTGGTTTCCCCGGCGGCCAATTTAACGGGCTGCTCCAGGTCCGCTCCTTCGAGCTGCGCGTGTAGCACGCCCTTGACCGTCTCGTTCGACACGTTACGCAACTCCGCGCTGACCGTCAGTTCCGCCGATTTGTAGTCGGAATCGAGCTTCGTCGCTACAAACGGATTCCGCACCGCCACTGGCCCGCTTGAGCGCAGAAACACTTCCTTCCATAGCCCCATATTCTTGTCGGGGGGCGTGGGATTCCAGTCCACCCAGGTGATGCCGAGGTCGTACTTCCCTGGAGAGAAAACCTCGACGGCCAGAGCATTGGCTCTGCCCGACTTCAGGAATTGTGTGACGTTGAACTCATACGCGCGATAGGTTCCGGCAACGTCATTGGCGTCCGCGACTTTCTGACCGTTGATCCAGATGTTGGCGCGGTAGTTGATCCCCAGAAAATTCAGCCACTGTACGTTTCTTCCCGCTTCCGCCGGCGCAACAAATTCCGTCCTGTACCACCAGGAACATTTGAACGGGCTGCCTTCCGGCATGTCCATATTGGCGAAAAGCTGTTTGTTGGAGTGACTCATCCCCGGGAAGGAATCGAGGTTTGTGCCGTAATTCGGGTCGGGATACGTCTTGTCCGTCACCAGCGCTCCAACCACCGTCATAGGGATGTCCGACTTGTGCCACTTCGCGGCGTCGAAGCCGACAGTCGATATCGCCTCGCCGTGCGTGGTCACTTCGCAGGAGGATTGAATCTGCCAGTTCTTATGCAGGTAGGTGCGTTCGGCGTGTTCCGCCGGGCTTGTGGCCGCTAACGCCGCAGCACCGAGAACCAGGGACTGCGCCATCAAGATCAGGCAAAGCAAACGGTGGCGAGACATGAGGCTCCTTGAAGATGGGAGTCAGAGCTCCGAAATCCGAAGCCCGGGCGTGGGACCCATGAAAGCATGTTAAACCGATTCAATACAATTACAATGGTCTTTCTCACTGCCGATCCAGAGGCCAAAGGGGTTCTGACCCGCGCGAGGAAAGAAGAAGAAGATAAGAATGGTCCCGGAGGAGGGGGTCGAACCCACACGGTACTAAGTACCACTGGATTTTGAGTCCAGCGCGTCTGCCAGTTCCGCCACTCCGGGCTGCAAAACCAAAATAGCACGTCGACGCATGGTGCTCAAGACGCGCTTGCTCCGTCCCGTCTTAGCGCCCCTCCTTGCAACTTCTCCATTGTATCGTAATACGATATATGTTACCGTGGATTGCAAATCCACTGGTGAACCTCAGGCCGGGAATCGCGGCGTAGTGGCTGCGCCGTTTCCCGGCCTTTCCTTCGCCTGTATTCCCTGAAACCCATCCTTTCCGGGAAGGCAGCACGTCTGCCAGTCCCGTAGATGCTATTCTTCCTCCGATGAAAACGTTGAATGAATCGTTCACGAAGCTGTCCATGAGACGTCGCTATGAAGTGTGGTTTCTGCGCCTGGGTCTCGCGGATGGCAGCGGCGCGTGGTGGTTCCGTTATTTGCTCACCAGCCCGGGCCGCGAAGCCTGCGGCTTGGAACCGAACCAGCAACCTGTACAAATCTGGACCACATGGTTTCCGCGCGCAGGCAAACCGGAGACATGGATCGCCGGGTTTCCGCTATCAGAGCTTTGCTTGAGTCCGCGCGGCTCCAGCCCTTTCTTCTTTGCGGCCGGCGAAAATCGCATCGCCGACAACGAATGCTGCGGCAACCTGAACGTCAACGGCCACTCGATTCAGTGGGATTTGCGGTATCGATCGTCTTTTCGCATACAGCTGAGCGGCAAAGGCTGGATCGGCTTCTCGCGCACCCCGCACTCGGACGCGATCTTCTCTGGCGAAGTCACGCTCGACGGTCACAGCTTCCGCGGCGAGCCCCTCGCGTTCGGCGTGCAGGGACATAATTGCGGCTACCGGCATCGCAAGTTCTGGGCGTGGACACATTTGTATTTTCCGCGACCCAACGGCGCCAGTTCGACTTTCGAGGCGCTGGTCTACGAAATGCCGTTCGGGTTGCTCTTTCGCCGCGCCGTGCTCTGGCATGAGGGGTCCCATCACGTTTTCAACCATATGACCCAATTCGAGCGTGATCCCCATCGCATGATTTGGAGCTTCTGCTGCCCCAACGCGAAGTTCCGAACCATAAGCGTCACTGTAAAAGGGAGAGAGGGATTGGTCCATCGCCTCCCCTATCTGAAAACGGACTGCTCGGGGCAGTTTGAAGTGTCCAACGACAGTTTGGCCAATGCCAAAGCAACGATCTACCACCCGGGCAAAGTGCTCGAAGGGTTGACCACGGACGGGGGCGCCGTCCTCGAAATGGGCGGGGACTACTCGAAATAGCGCGGCGTCTGCGTTTGCGGGGCTGTTTGTTTTCAATGACTTACAAACTGTCAAGCTCTTTAACTCCTTTGTTTTCATTGCTATTCATAAATGCCGGGGGATTGAAGGAAGGGGGCGATCTACTTAGAGCTTTACTTCAAGTCCGAGTTGTTAAGCGCAAATTTGTAACAGAATTCCCGCAGTTTTTCCACAGGCGCCTGTTCCTCGACTGGACTCCCGCGCACGCCAGGGATAGAGTGGAACCCCCGCCGGTCAAGGGGCTTTTTCGCAGCCGAGCGGGTCACCTGAGGCTGTTGATGGCCACCGTTACTCCCCTTTCCGCGGGAGTTCGCGGAGAGCACCGCGACCTCTCGTTCTGGATGGACCGCGTCCTGAAGGAACTTGAAAACGTCCGCACGTCTCCGGATGTTGACGCCGTGCACGATCTTCGTGTGGCGATTCGCCGCTGCCGCTCCGTCGCTGCCGTGATGGAAGAGATTGATCCCGATCCGGCCTGGCCCGCCATGCGCAAGGCCGCGCGAAAACTGTTCCGCTGCATGGGCGCATTGCGCGACGCACAAGTAATGGACGAGTGGGTCCAGAAGCTCGCCCCGGAGACGGATCCGGTGCGCGCGCAGTTGCAGGCTGGCATTACAACGGGCGAACCAGCGCTGCGCGATCAGGCACTGCGTGCCGCCGCGAAGTTTGACCTGAAATCCTGGCGCCGCCTTGCCCGCACCTTGCGCCAGCGCGCCCGCCTCGTCCCCGCGGGCAGCCTGGCGGCGGAATGCGTGGCGTTGGAACGATTCGAGCACGCCAAGGACCTTCATGCCAAGGCGCTGCGAACCGAAAAGCCCCGGCCATGGCACGCGTTGCGCATCGGCGTGAAGCGCTTCCGCTACACCGTCGAGCACTTCCTCCCCGAACAGCACGCCGCTTGGAGCGACAATCTCAAGCGCATCCAGGACCTGCTCGGCGAGATTCACGACCTGGATGTCCTTCTGGGAATGGTGGACAAGTCCGACTCGATCGAGACAGAAGATTCGCTGAGACTTTGGCACGAAGTCATCGCCCGCGAGCGGAATGAGCGGCTGGAAACGTATCGCCAGCTCACGCTCGGGAAGACCAGCTTGTGGAATTTGTGGCGCGCGGGACTGCCCACGAACGGTCGCGTCGAAGCCGCGGCGCAAGCACGTTTGCGCGCCACCGCTCGCGCCGTCGATCCACATTCGAGCCGTACTTCGCAGGTGTCGCGGATCTCCGTGGCGATTTTCGAAGCGTTGAAGAAAGCGGACGCCGCGGCGGTGTTTCGCGAGCCGGGCGTCGACCGCATACTCTTGGCGGCGGCACGGCTGCACGGCGTTGGCGACGCCCACACGGAAAAGTCCCCGCAGAAAGCTGCTCGCAAGTTCCTACAGGACCTCGCGGTTCCTCCTGGGTGGAGCAACGAAGAATGGGATTTGCTGGCTACCGTGGTCCGCTACCATCGCGGCCCCGAACCGTCGGCGAAGAGCGGCCCTTTCGCCCAGCTCTCGTCGGAGCTGCAGGGCCGCGTGCGGGTGCTCGCAGGGATTTTGCGGCTGGCGCGAGCCCTACGGAAATCTGGAATTCAAAGCGGCGCGGGGATCCGCGCCGAGAAGTCCGCCGAAACCGTCGTTTTGCGGATTCCGAGTCTAGCCGATGATATGGAAACCGCTTCGCGCCTCGCCGCCGGCAAGCACTTGCTCGAAGAATTCCTGGAGATCCCGCTGATCCTAAAGGCCGCCGACAAACCGGAGAGACAGAAGGTGGTCTCCCTCCCTGCAAGGCAGCTCCCCGACATAGAGCTGGCACCCGCATCCGATTAAGAGCACTGGTGGGTTATTTTTCTGCGGAACCCGTTGGCAGGGCCAGGGTCAGAGTGCCGATGCGGCCGGTGAGGTTGTCGCGGACGATGACCCGGCCAAAGGACTCGCTCCCCACCCGCGCTTGAAATTCCGCGTCGTAACGCAACCCTTTTTCCGCGGCATGCGCGATCTCGGCTTGCGGCACCACGCCTCGGATCCTTTTTCCCGCAGGTGACTTGAACCTGCCATCCTGATCGCGCACAAGAACGCCAATGGTCAGGTCGTAAGGCGCGCCTTTGTCGGCAGTGACGTTCAGGATGGTGCCGGAAGCGGTGACAGTGAAGGGAATGTGTCTTTGTTTCTCCTCGTCTGTAGAGCCGCCCAACGTCAGTTGCAGGGCAATCGAAGTCAGGTCGATGGGGGAGGCTGCAGCTTCGAGCAAATCGCGCTGAATTTCCGCTTCTGTGGAAATGAGTGCCTCGGGCCGGCTGACGTACCCTTTTCGCGCCAGCACGCGGACACCCTTCCTGTCCACGGTCACTTTGATCTTGTGATACGCAGGCGCGCTGTCGTCTGTCGGTTTCTCCGGGATAAAGGCCAGCACGTAATAGTTGGCCCACAGTTTGTAGGCCCGGCCCAGCAGTTTGTCGATGTCGTTGCTGCCTGCCAAAACCGTCCCGCCAGTTTCCCCGGCCACGGTGTCCATGGCCAGCGCGGCATTGGCGGCCTCTCCTTCCCGCATTGCGGTGGGGTTCGGGTAGGGACTCACGTCTGCGATATCGCTACCACCTACAGTCTGACCAAACTCATCGTGGGTCAATTTGTCACCGGCCGGAAGCATCCCTGGGTTGGCGATACCACGAATATCGACAGGGAAGATGGAGATTCCCGCGGCGTTCAGCGCCTCGTAAGTCTTGGCCATCTCCCACCACGGTGTCACTTCCGTTTGCACGTCGGGGTGCAGTATCAGGATGCGGTACATCAGCGTGGGGTTTAGCGGCGAGACGTCGCCGGTCAACCAGATCACGGTCTTCTTTCCCGCAATCCCTCCAAAGGACTCCGCCAGGTCGCGGTATGCCTCGAGCGTCCGTTGCGCGCGGTGGAGTTGGTCCAGGTTGTATTCGCGGCGCGCATCCATGGCCTGAAAGTATTCCATTGCGGCGTCCGTACCACCACCCAACTGGCCCAGAGCAGCCCTTGTGTCCAACCCGGGTTTCACGAGGGGCCTGCCGACTTTCGGATCGGGCGGTTGCCCTTTTTGCTTCAAGAGATTCCTGGCGACTTCTATGAGCGCTCCCGAGTCTCGCGTGAACGGGTGCAGCAGCACTAGGCGGTCGGTCAAGCCATAGACGCCGATTTCCTGATCTGGTGGCAGGCTGGTGGCCAAGTATTTGAGCATCCCAGTGCGCAACTCCATGCGGTCCACTAGGCGCGTGTTCAGGTAGTCGATGAACAAAATCACGAGGTTCGGCTGGTTCGCGGAAGATTCTTTGATGTTGCGGAAAGTGTTGGGCGGAAGCGGCGCACCTGCCTCAGGATGCGCGGGGGAATCTTCCGTGACGGCGTCGAAATGCGCAATTTCCATCGGCTTGCCATCGACAAACACGTGAAAATCGTTCCCGGTCAGTCCCGAAACAAACCTGTCGGACTTATCCAGCGCGCTTACCGGCACCAGCACCAGCGATGCCGACCGGCGAATGGTGGGTGGATTCTGTGCTTGTGCAGCGGACGGATGTAGTCCGCTCAGGAGAAGAACTGCCACTAGTATCGAGGCGCGAACGCGGAGAAGAATGCGCGTGATGGCAGCACCTCCCGGAGTTTACGAACTTCTATTGTGCTCTTCAAGCCAGCAGGGTGCAATCAGCTTCTTGGCTCCATGAGGGTGCTTCAGAAGATGCCGGGCTCCCGACTAGGGGCCGGATAAGCTCCGCCCGACGCTACACTTACTTCCCGGCTTTGCGGAGGAGTTTGGGGTTGGCGAGCCAGACGAGGACGCTTAGGGGAGGAGAGATGCGTTTCAGTTCCAGCAGCGCGACTCCTGCCTTTTTCAAAGCGGTGAGGTGTTTCTTCGAGCCGAGGGCAGTAGCAATGAGGTCATCGAGATTGGGAGCGTGCCCAAACAAAAAAACCGTGCATGCTTGTTTGTCCCGGGCCAGTTCGCGAAACAACAATGACGGCTCGGCCCCCGGCAGCAGCAAATCCGTGCGCCGGATTTTTTGTTTTGCGTAATCCAGCGCGTCGGCAAAAATTTCCGCCGTCTGCGCCGCGCGCACGTAAGGGCTGGTGAGGAACAAATCACCTTTGACTCCGAGCGCGGCAACGCCCTTGGCCACCTGCTTGGTTTTCTCGACGCCTTCTTCGGTCAAGTAGCGCTCGGGATCCGGCGGGCATTTGGGATCTTCACGGTCAATCGCGATTCCGTGTCGCACGATGTAAAGCTGCATGTTCCCTCACACGGCGTGCCCAAGATGGCGGCACCAGCTTAAAACAACCTCTCCCAGAAGCGCCGCGCGCCCGTGCCTCTGGTTCCTGACAGTTACGCTCGGGGCGTTTGCCGGAAATAGAGGCTGACGTGAAATTCGCGCTCGAAGAGCTCCGCGCTTCGCCCGGCGTCGCGCAAATCCTCCGCGGCGTCTCCCCGCGCCCACACCTGCAAGCCCGCCGCCCCTCTTTGAAATGAGGCGCGCAGCTTCCAGACGCGCTGGCGGTGCGAATGGTCAAGCGCCTCCGCGATGCGCAGGATTCCCGCCAGCCGGCGCAGGATGGGCTTGTCCGCATCTTCCAAGGAGGAATACGCGGGATGGTGCCCCGACGGTTCGGACTTGCGGTTGTGATAGCGCACCAGCCCCGCAACGATAGCGCGATCACGCCCTTCCAACGCGGGGATGTCGCCGTTGAGCGCGAGGTATTCGCCGTGTTTGTGGTGGCCGCGGTGGCTGATGAGGTGCCCCGTGTCATGCAAGAGCGCGCCGGCTTCGAGCAGCACGCGGGCATGTGCGGGCAGGTGGTGCGCAGGCTGCAACTGGTCAAAAAGCTGGAGACTCAGTTCGCGGACGTGCTCGGCATGGCGCTGATCGAAGCCCAGACGGCGCGCAAAGCTGCGCGTTCCAACGAGCACTTGCCGCGACAAGGCGCTGTAGCGATGAGGTTCTTTGCGGCTGAAAGTCTCGCGGGCAATCTCCTGCAAAAGCCCTTCGCGCACGCCAACGCCGGGGATGGCAAACAGGCGAAGATTCAAATAGCGCCCCAAGGTGATCAAGATGACGGCAGCAATTCCCATCACGTCGGCGCGGTCGCGCCGCACGCCAAAAGCCTTCACTCTCTCGCGAACATCGCGTTCGAGAATCTCCGGCAAGCGTTCGCGGAGCAGCGACAATTCCAGAGTTTGCAGACCGTGCTCGCGCGGGCCGGGCGCAATCTCGGCGAGCGTCTCGGCGTTGCCTCCCAGCGCCACGGCAATTCCATCACCCAGGTTCGGGCGGGGCGCCAGTTTGGAATCGAGCAGCGCGCGAACGTAGCGCCGAACTTGCTCTACCTGTATGGGACGGATCGCTCCGGTAATGTTCAGCGTGGTCATTAGCCGCACGGTGCCCAGCGGCAATTGCACGCTCTGCTGCACGGCATGGCCGCGCAGGATGCTTATATCCAAGCTGCCGCCGCCAAGATCGGCAATACACCGCGGCGTAGCTTCGGGCCCAAGCGCGGCCTGCACCGCTTCGCGCCCGAGCCGGGATTCTTCGGCGGAGCTGATCACCTCCAGCACAACTCCCGATTTTCGCTTGATGGTGCGCAGGAAGGCCCAGCGGTTTCGGGCTTCGCGCGTCGCACTGGTAGCCACGGCGCGATAGGTGGTCACGCCGAATTCGTCCAGGATTTCCCGAAGGTGCTGAAAGGCCTTGACGGCTTTCTTGAGGGTTTCTTCACTGAACCGTGGCCGCAGAAAAACATTTTCGCCAAGCCGCAGGGGATAGCGTTCGGTTTGCAGCGGCTCGATGTCCAGAGCGGAATACGCGCGCGCCACGGAAAGCCGCACCGCATTGGACCCCGCGTCGATTGCCGCGATCTGGACCGGCTCGGACATGGGCGAGTTTACCGCCAAAGATGGGATAGCGCCGCGGAAGGAGTGTACTTGGTGGCGCGAATGCCCAGTTGCTCGGCGATGCGCTGGCGAAGCTGCTTGTTGACGGCAGAGACGCTGGCTTCGCCGTCGAGTTCGATAAAATTGTGCTTCTTGGCCATCACTTCGAATTCGCGTTTGATCATCGTCTGGTAGCGGATGAACGACCAGTAGAGATCGTGAGAGAGAGACATGTCGCGCCCCGCTTCCCAGTAGCTGATGGCCTGGGCTTTGCGAAACTCACGGCCGAACGCTGTTTCCGGGCGTACGTTCAGCCAAAACGTAAGATGGGGGCGCAGCGCCATGGCGTAGAGCCCGCTGATGTAATCGCGATTGATGCCACGGACCACGCCGCGCGCGATCAGAGTGAAAATGAAGCGGTCGGCGAGCACTACGGTACCGGAACGCAACGCGGGGAGGATGCGGTGCTCGACTTGGTCGAAGAAATCCGTAGCGTACATAAGCGCCAGGGTCAGGCGGGTGACTGCGTTCTTGGCGAGCAGTTCGTCGATGTCGCGCCCGACGAGGTTCGAGCGCCGCAGGCCGCTGGTCTGCACGGCAAAACCTTCCGACTCGAGCCATTCCTGAAGCAAGGCGATTTGCGTGGAACGCCCTGAGCCGTCCATACCTTCAATCACGATGAGGCTGCCGGTGATTTCGCTAGGATCAAATCCAACGAGGGGCTCGCCAAAAAAATATTGGTTGCTGGCTTCTTCCGGAGCCGATGCGGCTTTCGGTGGGGCAGGAGCAGCCGCAGTTTCGGCCACCGGTGGCGCCGTAGTCTTCTCTTTTTCCTGGTCTGGCATGGTCACTCCGCTACCTCGGCGCGGGGAGCGAAGCGCTTGAGATCGATTTTCGAGGCGACAATGTCGCGCATCTGTTTTTGCAGCTTGTTGACGGGAAGTGTTCCGTCCAGCACCACGAAGCTGTCGGAGTCCACCATCTTGTCGTACTCCTCGAGGATGCGCGCCTGAAACAAGCGAAAACTTTCGGCGCGGTCAAACGACAAGCCCAGGTCCATCCCGGCTTCGTAGTATTTCAGTTTGGGGCGGCCGCTGAGGATGCGGTTCACGGCAACATCCAGCGGAGCGCGAAAGTAGAAGGTAATGTCCGGAATCGGCGCAAATCGGTAGAGATTTCTCAACCAGCGCGGCGCACAGCCACGGGCCGTATCACGGGCAAACGCTGTATAGATGTAGCGGTCGGCAAGAACGAGGTAATCGCCCTGGAGCAAAGGCATGATCTGGCGCTCGCAGCGGTCCGCGAAATCCGCCGCGTGAAGGAGCGAAAAGGTAGTGGGCGTGAGCAAGCGCCGCTGCTTTCCGCGGCGGGTTGCGGATTTCACGAGCGGGGAGGAATTCCATTCGGTGAAATGCAAGCGGTATCCGCCGATTTCGAGCCAGCGCTTCAGGAGATAGAGCTGCGTGCTTTTTCCCGATCCGTCGGTGCCCTCGACAACAATCAAGGCACCAGGATAGGCCCGGCTGGGCACCGGCCGGCCGGGTTGCGGAAGGGTAGATTTCCCCGGCTCGGTGCGCGGCGGCTTTTGGACAACGTCCTGAGTTTCCATGAGCCTCTTGTGGTAAGCGATTCGAAACGAAAAGGTTAATCGCTGATTGTTACAGCCGCATTACAACACAAGCCTGCTTTCGCCGCAAAGCACTCTGGCCTTTAGAAAAGTGTGATCTTGATGTGCAGAAACTTCTTCGGATTTTGCCGGAAGTCCCCGATGAGCAACCGCATGTCACCAGTCAGGCCCGCCAGGTTGTCATAGAGTTTCGGATCGCTGAACAGTTTTCCGGCGGTCGTCGTGTTGTCGTTCAGTTTTGCCGCAGCCGTGGCCACGTTTTCGCTCGCGCTGCGCAGGTTGTTGAACAGGCTGTCGTCGGTTACGAATTTGCCCACGGTGCCCTTGCCAGCGCGCGCGTCGCGCAAAATCGCGTTGGCGTGGCTCATAGCTTCCTTGGTCTGGTCGTAGAGCGTGGGGTCGTACAGCGCTTTGCCAATCGTCCCTTTGCCCGACCGCACGTCCGCAAGGATCACGTTGACGTTATCGAGCCCTTTGTCGAATTTGGTGTACATCTCATCGGAAGTCACGAGCTTGCCAAGCGTGCCCTTCCCTTGCTGAATGTTGCCCAGCATGGTGTCGGCCTTCGCCAGAACACTGGTGAGGTGGTTGTAGGCTTGAGGGTCGGTCAGCAATTTGCCTAGTGAGCCTTTGCCTTGTTGCACGCCGGCGATCAAGTCCTTTACGTTGTCCGAAAGCGCCTCCAGATTTCCTAACAGCTCCGCGCTGCGTTCCACCACTTCTTTCATCGCTTTCTCTTCGGAACCTGGAATCACGCCGTTGTCTCCAACCGTGGACCCGGTGAGCCCGCGCGTGATGTTGACGTACCGATTGCCCAGCAAACCCTCCGTCACCAGGCTCGCGACCGAATCCGACAGAATGTCATTCTGATAGCGCTTCTCGATGCGCATCGTAACTTCAATATTCTTGTTTTTATCCAGCGGCTTTCCGGCCGTCCGAGGCACGAAGAGGATCGATTCCACGTTTCCCACTTCTACCCCGTCTACGCGCACGGGTGCCCCGCTGGCCAGTTGAGAGGCCTCAGGCAAATAGGTCAACACCCGGTACTTCGGCCCCAGCGGCCCGCCGGTCACGTAGAAAATCCCAGCGGCCAGCACGAACAATCCGACCAGCACGAACAACCCCACGCGCAATTCCGTCCAGGTGAGCTGTTTCCGTTGCGCCATTTCTTCCCTCCCCCCATGAATTGCAAACGACTGCAACCCGCTACTGCAGAATCAAACCAGAAA
Organism: uncultured Acidobacteriaceae bacterium; assembly: GCA_964524985.1. Classification (GTDB taxonomy): domain Bacteria; phylum Acidobacteriota; class Terriglobia; order Acidiferrales; family UBA7541; genus Acidiferrum. The sequence goes on along the minus strand of CAZGFL010000084.1, from coordinate 10,631 downwards.
CCGTTTCAAGTACGGATCCTGGGAATTCGCAACTTCCTCAGGTTCCCCCTCAAAATAAATGCCGCCGTCGCGGTAGACCAGAAACCGTGTGCGTGCCATTCTGGCGGCCATGGCGGCGTTGCCATTTTCGGAATTCCGCACGACGCGCTTGGCCTCCGCATCAAAATGAAAATTCGCCAGTGCAAAACCGTCCTGAAGGCGATGCGTGGCCAGCAGCGCCGTGACGCCAAAGACGTCTCGCAGCCGCAGAATCAGGGTAATGATCGTCTGCGAGGTCACTGGATCCAGTCCCGCCGTCGGCGAATCATACAGCACGATGGGCGGGTGGTTCACAAGCGCGCGCGCGATGGAAACGCGTCGCCTCATTCCTCCCGAAAGCTCCGAGGGAAGCTGGTCCATGGTGTGCTCCAGCTCCACGAAACGCAGAATTTCCCTGACGCGCGATTCGATTTCGTTTGAGTCCACACGATCTTCATAGAGCCGGTAAGCCACGTTTTCGGAAACGGGCATGGAGTCAAAGAGGGCGCCCTCCTGAAAGACGAATCCAACCTTCCGGCGAAACGCCAGTAGCTCCTTTTCTCTCAACTCCGACACTTTTTGCCCCAGCACGCTGACGCAGCCGCTGTCGGGCCGCAAGAGACCCGCGGCCAGCTTGAGCGTGAGGGTCTTGCCCGTACCCGTCTCTCCCAGCAGGACCAAGGTCTCCCGCTCCCGCACACAAAATGACACGCCGCGCAGGATGTCGCCTTCCTCGAAACCAATCCGCACGTCCTCAAACGTAATCGCGGATTCGCTCCCCACCGCGGGAATAGTCCCGTCATCGGCCATGCGTGAATTATAGCGGCTTTTCGCAGCGGCTGAGTCAGGGAGCCACAGCCTATTGTGGCTTTCCAATCTTGACCGAGACGCGATAGCGCTGATAGTCCTTATAGTGATGCATGTTGCGGTATTTCTGGCCGCCGATTTCGATGTACACGTCTGCGTCGCTAGGCAGCCACAATGGATTGGGAACCTCCTGAAGACGCACTTCGCCGAAGGTGACTTCGGTTGTCAGCTGATCGAGCCCAATCTCACCGTTGGGCGCAAGCAGATCGCTGCGCATGTGGAGGATTTGGAAGTTGCTTTTGTCCACCCACAAGATTCCCTGCGTCGGCATATCCACGTCTTTCCCTCCGGTTCCCGCCATGACGGTTGCGAAGGCAACCTCCTCAGGGCGCTGCGCAAATGCCAATACGTATGTCTCGCGTGAACCAAGCATTTCGTTGCCAAGGTAGCGGAACCGCGACAGCGCCTGCGACTGCGCGGCGGTCGAAAACTGAATACAACTCAAGGCGTGCCCGGAAGTGACCAAATACCCCTGCGCAAGGCCGATCGGCCCCAAGCGATTGCCCTTGTCATCCATGCGATACTCCGCACCTGCGCCCCATTCGTAGCCGTGGTGAAGTATCAAATAGTTGTCTTGAACGTGCTGCTTCGCTTTGATTTTTCCATCGGCATTCAGCCTCTCCTGGGTCAGGTCTTCGCGGGCTATAAGGTTGCCAATGTCGTGGACGAAATCATCCATCCGCTCGCCGACTTTCTGAAGCATCATCGGCAATTCCTGCTGGTCTGCTACAGGCAGAAGGGATTTCAACTCGGGTATGCGTTCGACCAGTTGTGCCCAGGGTAGATCGACATACGGCTGTGCCTTCGCGGAATCAGGTTCATGCCCTGCCGCGGCATTTTCTGTGCTTGCCTCGTGTGGAGATGTGACATCCGCATCGCCGAGCCTTTTAGCCTCGGCCTCGAACTTCCCTACAGGCCAAGGCCGCGAGTAAAACCCCTGTCGAGTGCGCGCTACTAAGCCAGGCTTTGTGACGCGTATCTCCAGCCGATGGTACTCGTTAGGCCGAGTTGTAATCGTCGGATCGAAAGATATTTCGTAGTATGCCTCCGCATCGACAACGCATTTTCGAAGAGCCGAGGCAAGGTCGTTGCCAGGATGAAGGGCTGAGCCGCCGCTTTGCGTAGCGATTGTCTCCAGCGCCAAGTCTCCTGGTCCGACGTCACTCGGCTTGTACGCTCCCGCCACGTAGACCTCTCTGTCGGGAGGCCTCAGGTGAACGGTGGGCGGGTCAGTAAGGCCCATTTCAAGGTCCCCTAGAGCGGAAGGGTCCAGACTGTAGACGGTAATCCGGCCCTCGCGGAGTTGTGTCGAGACCTCAACGACATTTCCGAACACTTCTTCTTGGAGCTGTTGGAGTTGCCGGAGCTTTGCGTCGCGCTCGTTCTCCAAGCCGAACAGTGGCGGCCACCCCGGCGATACCCAAAGGACGATCTTGCGTCCAGGTTTCTCACGTTCGGCGGCCAGAATCTGCGCAAAGGCTCGAAACGAAATCTCAAAACGAGCAGCGCCTCCCGCGCGGTCAGAGTTCTCGGTGATACTGCGGAGGGCAATCGGATGTTTGCCGAACGCGGCGCTGATAACGTTTCCATCCTGAGAAAAGTCCAGCGGAGACGGGAGTCCTTTGTCCGGAAGGATAGCGACCGCAGTGGGATAGGCCAGATGGCCCCCGTCGGACTTTAGGAATTTTTTAATTTCTTCAAGCGTGATGGCCGCCTCACGAGAGCCGATGTTTACGGCATCGAAGACTAAGATCACCTCGATGTGAGCCGGCCGCCCATCGACAGCCTCGAACGACGTGATGGTTTGGGGCACATCGTTATCGAGGATGATGAAGTCCGACCGCTGAAGCCCTTTCATTGGCGGGCCAGACCTGTGACGAACCACCACGTCAAGATAGATTCTGTCTCCGGGATGAGCTGCCGAATGATTTTGCCGAGGAGAGATTGCCGGCACATACAGCAACAACAGAAGCGGTAAAAGTTTGAGACGGCAGTTGATGAGCATCCGTTCCTCCCTTCCGACGGGGTTGGACCGGCACGCTTTTCAGATGCTTATTTTAGACCCTCGCCCATTGTTTCATGCAAGTGCTTAGAAAAGTTTGTTGGCCATGTAGAGAGAAACTTTGGTCAGAAAGGTATCCGCAACAATGATCAGGACGGAGGAAATGACCACGGACTGCGTGGTGGCACGGCCCACGCCTTGCGTCCCTCCACGCACGGTCAGTCCCTTGTAGCATCCCACCGTAGAGAGAATGAAGCCGAACACCAGGGCCTTCGAGAAGCCCTGCATCAAATCCGGAAATTCCAGGATGTGGATGGCGCGGCGCCAAAACTCAATCGCGCTCAAGCGAAGGGAGAACACCGACGCCACGCATCCGCCAAGCAATCCGACGAACACCATCATAGCGGTCAGCAACGGCACCATCAGGAGCGCGGCCAAAACGCGGGGCGTCACCAGTTTCCGGCTGGGATCCGTGCCCATCGCGCGCATGGCATCCACTTGTTCGGTCACCAGCATCGAGCCGAGCTCGGAAGCAATTCCGGAAGAGCACCTGCCGGCGGCCAACAGCCCGGTGATCGCGGGACCGAGTTCGCGCACCAGCGCCAGCGAAACGATGTCACCGGTCAGGGAGGTCTGCCCGAAGCGCACAAATTGCGCGCCAGTTTGCAACACCATGACGCCGCCGATGAAAAAACCAGAGAGCAAGATGATCGGCAGCGATCCCACGCCGATGTCGTCCATCTGCGCGAGCGTGTCTTGAAAGTAGTGTGGCCCCGTCGCGAAGTTAGCCACAGCACGAAACGAAAGCTGCGCGTAGTCCTGGAGGGAAGCCACGCCACGCTTGGTCACACCGCTCAGGACGTCGAGGATGGAAACAGCCTCATCCTGCTTTGTGCCGGTAACCTGGAAAGGAGTGTCTGCCACGAGTTTCCGTTCGCGCCGCGTTGCGTGCAAATTTTCCCAGCAAACGGCGTCCCTCGGAAGCCTAACCGTGAGCTCTTTACGCGTCAAGCAAGCGATTCGGGGCAGCAAGCTTCTTTCTATGTTAGTGCCGCGCGCCCCATGGAGTCTCGCCAATTACAGAATCATGCAAGTAGCTGTAAAAAGCGGCAGTAGGGCTGGCGCACTCCAAAATCGCGTTTGTCCCAACAATGCGAGACTCAGTAGACGCCAGCCTCAGCGCCGTTTAGACTGATTGTATTCGCACGTAGATCGCGTTCCGAGAGGGCTTCACCGAGAATGCTGCGCTTCTACACGGCTGGCGAATCGCACGGGCAGGCGCTTCTGGCGTTCATCTCTGGCCTTCCCGCGCAGATGCCGATCGATTTGAAATTCATCAACCACGAACTGCACCGCCGCCAACTCGGCTACGGCCGCGGCGGACGCCAAAAAATCGAGAAAGACCGCGCCGAGGTTTTCGCGGGCGTCCGCCATGGGAAAACCATCGGAGCGCCCATCGCTTTGCGCATCGAGAATCGCGACTGGGCCAACTGGGAAAAAATCCTTCCGGTCGAGCCCGCGGAAGATGACCCTGGCGCTCGAAAACTCGTCGCTCCTCGGCCTGGCCATGCCGATTTGGCCGGTTCACAGAAATTCAATTACCACGATGCGCGTTACATCCTCGAGCGCGCCTCTGCTCGCGAAACGGCCGCACGCGTAGCCGCCGGCGCGTTTGCCAAGTTGCTTTTGAAGGAGTTTGGGACGGAGATCGCAAGCCACACGATCCAAGTCGGGCTTGTCCGCTCGGAGCGCCCCGCGACGTGGAAGAAGATCAAAGCGGTCAGTGCCGATTTGGATTCGCCGCTGCGTTGCATCGATCCCGTCACGCAGGAAAAAATGAAGGCCGAAGTCGATGGAGTCCTCAAAGCCGGCGACACGGTCGGCGGAATCTTCGAGATCATCGCTCATAATGTTCCCGTGGGCCTCGGCAGCCACGCGCAGTGGGATGAAAAGCTCGACGGCCGGTTGGCCCAGGCGCTGATGAGCGTGCAAGCCGTCAAGGCCGTCGAAATCGGCGAAGGCGTAACCATTGCCACTTCCCATGGCAGCGACGTTCAGGACGAAATCTCCTACGACAAGGCCGCGCGCCGTTTCCGCCGCTTCACCAACCGCGCTGGCGGCGTCGAAGGGGGCATCACCAACGGCGAGGATCTCGTCGTGCGTGGATATCTAAAACCTATTTCCACGCTGCGCAGGCCGCTGCACACCGCAAATATGGTCACCAAGGAGCCGGTGCAAGCGGCCTACGAGCGATCCGATTGGTGCGTCGTTCCCGCTGGCGCGGTGGCCGGCGAAGCCATGGTTGCTCTTGTATTGGCCGACGCTTTTCTGCAAAAATTTGGGGGAGACTCCCTCGCGGAAATGCGGCGGAACTTCGACAACTATGCCCGACAAATCGAAGAGTTCTAAATCGGTGGCCGCGACTGTTCCGGCGGAAAACGAAGCGCCACAGGCGCCCCCTGCCCCCCCGCGCAAAATCTATCCCATTGTCAAATACGGCGATGCCGTCCTGGAAAAACCGGGCGCGTCGGTGACTAAGTTTGACGCGGAACTGGAAGAACTTGCCGAAGACATGTTCGCCTCGATGTATGCAGCGCAAGGCGTGGGCCTGGCCGCCCCGCAGATTGGCAAGAGCATGCGCTTCTGCGTAGTGGACGTTACCGCCGGGAAGAATCCCGAAGCGAAAATCGTTTTGGCGAATCCCGAAGTGATCCACGCCGAAGGCGAAGTCCGTGAAGAAGAGGGCTGCCTCTCGATTCCCGGTTTTCGCGGCTACGTCGTTCGCCCGCAATTCGTGACTGTGAAGGCGCAAAACACGAAAGGCGAATGGTTCGAGATTCGCGGCGAAAACATGCTGGCTCGCGCCTTCTGCCACGAAATCGACCACCTCAATGGGATTTTGTTCTTACAGCATCTCGGAATGCTCAAGCGCGACCTCATCAAGCGCAAAATCAAAAAGCTCAAAAAACAAGGCGAGTGGTAATTGCCGCAAAGGATGCGCCTGGTTTTCTGCGGAACTCCGCAATTTGCCGTTCCCGCGCTGAAGCATCTTCTAGCTCAGCCTGACTTCGAAGTTCTGGCGGTCATCACCCAACCCGACCGTCCCCGTGGCCGCGGGCAGCAAGTCTCTGTCTCACCGGTGAAGGAAGTCGCGCTCGCCGCTCAGCTTCCTGTCCATCAGCCTGAAAAGATTCGTGCGCCGGAGATGCAAGAACTCTTCGAGAGCCTTACTCCGGACGCCGTCGTGATCATTGCCTACGGCCAAATCATCCCCGCGCGGCTTCTGTCCATTCCAAAACTCGGCTGGATCAATCTGCACGCCTCCTTGCTCCCCAAATATCGTGGAGCGGCTCCGATCAATTGGGCCATTGCCAACGGCGAAACCCGCACGGGACTGACCACCATGCGCATCGACGCCGGAATGGACACTGGCGACATGCTGTTGCAGCGCGAAATGGAGATCGGGCCCGCTGAAACTGCCCCAGACCTGGCGGCGCATATGGGCGAGGCCGGTGCTCCGTTGATGGAGGAAACGTTGCGCAGCCTTGTGGCAGGAAGCATTGTCCCGCGCAGGCAAGACCATGCCGAAGCTACCCTCGCTCCCATTTTGAAAAAGGAAGATGGCCGCATCGATTGGAATCGCTCCGCCCAGGAAATCTACAATCGCATGCGCGGCTTCGCACCGTGGCCCGGCGCTTACACTTCCTTCCGCGGCCAAACCTGCCACATCGGGGGCCAGCCCCTTTCCCAGGGAGCAATGCCAAGCCAATCCCCCGACGGCAAAACGGCTCTGCCCGGCACAATTCTAGGTGCAAAGAAAGACTCGTTTGTCTCCTGCGGCCAGGCAACACTCTTGCATCTGCTATCCGTCAAACTGGAGGGAAGCAAGCAAATCAGCGCCTCCGAATTTGCTAATGGCGCTCGCCTCAAACCCGGTGAACGCTTTGGAGACTCCTGAATTGCGCACCCCAGGGCACTGAGGCATACTCAAACTCTGATTATCTTCTGTGATCGGCAACGCAGATTGACCCAAGCATCGGGAGACTCAGCCTTCATGACTATTCTCGGTTCCAACCAAAACTGCGGAAGAAGCCTTTTCCGCGGAGCAAAATTCGTGCGCCCCGCCGCCGCTTTGTTTCTCGCAGCGCAGCTCGCCGTCGTGCCGTTTGCTTCGGCAGCGAACGATAACTCCGCCGCAGCTCCTGCGCCGCCTCCTGCCGACCCCGTCCTCAACGCCATGCAGACCGAACTGACCCGCGCCGTCACCGAACTCGGCAAGCAGGAGCAGCATCCCTACTACCTCAGCTACACGGTCTACGATCAGAATTACGTTGTTCTCGTCGGTGCGTATGGCAGCCTGCTCAATAACAGTACGGCCGAGCGCCGCTTTGCCGACGTCACCATGCGCGTCGGCACTCCGGATCTCGACAACACGCATGGCCAGAGCCGCTCGAGTGGCGTCACTTCCGGCACGCTCCCGCTCGGCAACGATCAGGACGCTATCGCGCGCGTTTTATGGGAACTCACCGACCGCGAATACAAGCGCGCCGTCCCCGCGCTCCTCAACGTGCGCACCAACACCGCCGTCCGCGCCGAAGAGGAAGACAAATCGCCGGACTTCTCCAACGAGCAACCGCAAAAACATGTAGCATCCCCGGCGTCCCCCGTTTTCGATCGCTCCGCCTGGGAAGGCGAAGTCAAGCGCCTCTCCGCCGCGTTTCGCAAATATCCGGAAGTCTATTTCTCTACCGTGGTCGTCCAAGTCCAGAACTCCACATCACGAATGGCTACGAATGAAGGGACGACCCTCGTCTCCCCGAGTTCTTCCACGCGCATGGTCATTGAAGCGCAAACCCGCGCGGACGACGGCATGGATCTCCTTCGCGTCGAAACTTTTCAAGCTCCTTCGGCGAAAGAGTTGCCCGCCGAATCCGAGTTGCTCGCCAAGATCGACAAGATAGCCGCGGACCTGAGCGACTTGCGCAAAGCCCCCGTCGCCGAACCTTACGATGGCCCCGCTCTTCTCAGTGGCCGCGCCGCCGCCGTTTTTTTCCATGAAGTCCTTGGCCATCGCCTCGAAGGCCACCGCCAGCGCGACGAAGAAGAAGGGCAAACCTTCACCAAGAAAGTCGGCCAGGAAGTTTTGCCGAAATTCCTGAGCGTCGTCGACGATCCCACCGTTCACGAAATCGCCGGAGTCAAACTCGCCGGCGCCTACGACTTCGATAACGAAGGGTCGCCCGCGCAGCACGTCGACGTCATCAAGGATGGCATTCTCGAGCACTTCCTGATGTCGCGCATGCCTATTAAGAACTTCGCGCGGTCCAACGGCCACGGCCGCAACCAGCCCGGCCTGATGCCCACCGGCCGCCAGGGAAATCTGATCGTCACTTCCTCGCAAACTGTGCCCGACGCGCAGATGCGCCAAAAGCTCATCGACGAAGTCAAGAAACAGAACAAACCGTACGGCCTCTACTTCGACGACATCCAGGGCGGCTTCACGCTCACCACGCGCCAATTGCCGCAAGCCTTTCAAGTGCTTCCCGTCATCGTCTACAAGGTCTACGCTGACGGCCGCCCCGATGAACTGGTGCGCGGCGTCGATATCGTCGGCACACCGCTGGCCGCGCTCACGCGGATTCTCATGACGGGCGACAAGCCGCACGTCTTCAACGGCGTTTGCGGCGCGGAAAGCGGACAAGTCCCCGTCGCAGCCGTCGCACCTTCCATGCTCTTCTCCGAGATGGAAGTACAGAAGCGCGCGCATGCCCACGAGCGCCCGCCGCTGCTGCCTCCACCAGGCTTCGAAGACAGCGCCTCTCCCGCGAAATCGACGCCCTCCGCCGGCGAGGTGAAGCCATGAAGCCGCTTCTCCGCGCGCAGTACTTGATTATTGTTCTCACGCTCTCGCTTGGCGCCAACACGCCTGCGCTGCGAGCGGCCTCCGACGATGCGAAAACCGTTCCTGACGCCGCGATGGCTTCGGCGCACGCCGCCGCCAAAGGTGACGGTTTGCTTGAGGCCCTGCTCACCGAACTCGACCGCTCCAAAGCCCAGCTCAAGATGGATCGGGTCCAACCACCATACTTCATCGAGTACCGCGTCAACGAAGTCGATGATTTTGCGGCCGAAGCCGCGTTTGGCGCCCTCCGCGAGAATCAGCACTCGCATTACCGCGTCCTTCGCGTCATTGTCCGCATCGGCGACTACAAGCAGGACAGCTACTACGGGCGCGGCCAGGGCGAAAGCACCATCCTCCCGCTCGACAACGACTCCATCGCTCTTCGCCGCCAGATCTGGCTCGCCACCGACGACGCTTACAAAGCAGCCGGCGAAGCGCTCGCCGAAAAACAGGCTGCGCTCAAGCAGTTCACTGCCGACGCCAATCCCGTCGACGATTTCGCCAAGGCGCCACAGTTCATTGCCGTCGATCCGGTTGCGGCGCTGAGGACCGATGATGCCACCTGGAAGAGAACGCTTGAAGACATCGCCGGTCTGTACAAACAGTATCCCGACGTGCAAAGCATGTCCGCGTCGCTGCGTTTCACCGCGATCAACGAATACCTGGTGAATTCCGAAGGCACCGTCACGCGCAGCGGCCGAGCGACCTATTTCGTGCAGTTGAGCAGTTCCGCACAGGCCGCGGACGGCATGCGCCTTAGCCGCAGCCCCGCCTACATGTTCGGGCGCGTCGAAGAATTGCCCTCGCGCGACGCGCTGCTCTCCGACGCGAAGAAAATGCTCGACACCGTCGTGGCCTTGCGACAAGCCCCCATCGTCGAGGAGGAATATCGCGGCCCGGTGCTCTTCGCCGCGGACGCCGCCAACGACATCGTCGCCACGCTCATCGGGCAAAATGTCCTCGGCCACAAGCCACAGCTAGGGCGCCCCAACCGCACCACTGGTTCGTTTGCCACCAGCTACAAAGCGCGCGTCCTCCCGAATTTTCTTTCCCTCGTTGACGATCCCACGATCAAAGATTTTCAGGGCAAAAGCGTCGTCGGGAATTACGCCTTCGACAGCGAAGGCGTGAAAGCCCAGCCCGTCGACATCATCAAGAACGGCACTCTCTCGAGCTATCTGCTGGGCCGGCAGCCAATCCGCGACTTTCCCGCCTCGAACGGCCACGGCCGAGCGGCCGCTGGATCGTTTTCAAGTCCGAGCCTCGGCGTTCTGATGCTGAAAAGTTCGGAAGCGCAATCGCCGGAGGATCTCAAGAAAAAAGTCATCGACATGATCACCGAACAGGGCAAACCCTACGGTTACCGCGTCGAGACGCTCGGCCCCGGCAATTCGCCGCGCCTGCTCTATCGCGTCTACGCCAAGGACGGCCACGAAGAACTCGTGCGCGGCGCGGTGTTCAACGAATTGGACACGCGTGCCCTGCGTACCGCTGTAATCGCCGCCGGCAACGATCCCCTGGTCAGCAATCGCCCCGGTGTCGTGCCCACCACGGTCATCAGTCCCTCGTTGCTCTTCGACGAACTGGAAGTAAAGCGCGCCGACACCAGCAAGGACAAACTCCCCGAGTATCCTGCTCCGCCGCTGTCAAAGAAGTAGGTTCTAGGTTGCAGTGATAAGTTCTAAGCAGTTCACAAGGGACGGAATAGTACGCTAATGCATAGTCCGCGTTTCTTTTGATTGGGCGACAAGGCTCAAAACAAGGAATTCATGCAAGAGAGAGCTTGTTCTTCAGACCTCTTTGACTTACAACTTAAAACTTACAACCTATGACTTTAAAAGA
>CAZGFL010000083.1:0-16696 GCA_964524985.1 uncultured Acidobacteriaceae bacterium | reverse complement strand
CATAAGTGCCGGGATCAGCAAGGCCAGGAACGCCAAGCCATAGATCCCCATAGGATGGACGTCGCGTGTCACGTTTACGGCGTAAGAGATATCCGGCAACGAGGGGTCCACTTCCGGCTCGATGCGCAGATAGTAGTGGCCTGCGGGGACGCTGGGAATGACCACGGTGTCCTCTTGCTTTCCCTCGGTCCAGGAACCGTCACTGTCATAGCCGAAGTAGTAGCTGACTTCGCGGCCGAAGTCCCAGGCTTCCCCGGTGTCCTGGTTGATGAGCGCGTAATTGAGATAGATCCAATGATTGCTGACCGGCGCACTGGTTTTGATTTGGACGCTGGAGGTGCGGCCATTAAGGTCAAAGACGTCGGTGACGAAGGAAGGCTCGCCTTTGGCTTCCGCGCGATCCCAATGAAAGCTTTGGTCAAAGACGGGCTCTTTTCTCGCAAACATTTCGAACCCAATCATCAGTACGAACAAGAGAATCGCGAAAAGGCCAAAGGCCGCCCAGATTTGCGCGACGTTTGTGCTTACGGTCGAAGGCTGGTTTTCGTAGACGCCTTGCGCCTCGGGCGGGCTGCCAGGCAATCGGAAGGTATCCCAAATCTCCCGTCCGTACATGTATTCGCCGATGGACCAGGTGGTTTCCTTGTCCATTTTTTCGCAGGAGAGCACGCGCGGGGGGTGGACGAAGTCCGTAACCTCGGCGTGCTCGCCGACGCGCACCTGCCAGGGAAATTCTCCAAGCACAAAATCCGTGTTGGCGTCGGAAGTTTGAAAATGCCTGTAGGATTCCCCTAAGTAATCGACTGGTCCGCCGGAACCCGCAAACATCCCGCCGCCAAGATTCGGGAGCTGTTTGCAGATGCTGATGTCGTTCCAGTGGCCGTTGTACTCGCTCAGGTAGCGGAAGCCCTTGTATGGATTGAAGAGGACGTACTCGTGCCAGGGATACTCGATTCCTTCAACCGTCGAGTGGCGGCGCTGAAAACCGATCACTTCGTAGTCCGTGCCTCGCAGCTTGCCACGCGTGCCGAGTGGAATCAGCGGCGTCGTGTCACTTGTCAGCTTCTCGAATTGCTGAAGGATAGCCAGATGGGGGTCCTTGGCATCGAGGATGCAGCGGCAGCTCCCGCACACCACGGTCTCAGCTTGCCCGAAGCAGCGCAGCGTGATGGCCGCGCCACACTTCGGGCAATTAAGCGCCTTCACTTGCGGCTTAGGCGGAGATTGCGAGAGTGGAGGAGTCCCTGCGCCCATCACCAGCCCTCAAAATTGCGGAGATTCTTCAGCTTCAGATCCTCGAACTCGACGAACTCGCCCAGATAGAGAGCCGGCTCGGGGTCGCTGTAGTCAAGAGTGGCAAATTTCCCAGTCTGGGTACGAAGATCGATGAACGTGACGTCAGTCTTGTCCCAATATTGAAACGGCAATTCGCCTTGGACGCCGCGGTAATGCGCAGGAGTGATGACGCTCACGGTATAGCTCTGGCCGTTCCAGTTGAACTGCTGGCCGACCTGAACGTTGTCCGCAGCCGGTAGATTGGGCGTTTTCGAGGAGAGCGAGACAGCGTATTCCTGCTGGGCATCGGATAACCACGCGCTCGTGCCGTCATTCATCATCACGTGCCATTCGTTCCACGCGCCTTGATCGTATTCGTAAACGATCCGGCCGACAACCACGAAAGATTTGTTGTGATAGATGCCTTCGGTGTTGAGCTGGATGGGAGAGCCGTCGGGAGGAAGGTCGGCGACCTGCCCGACTTTCTTCAAATCCACATCCGTGCGCACCAGAATGCTTTTGCAGTATTCGCAGACGGTTTGCACGCTGCTGGACCAGCGAAAAATAATCTTGGCACCGCAGTTGGGACAGTTGGCTGCGGGCTGGGTCATCGCGAGCGTCTCGCCAATAATGCCGGGAATGGATTGGCGTCAGTCACTGGCGGCCTGCTTCCGTTTTAGTTCATAGGGACGCTGCAAGCGGCGCACAGAAACGGCGTCGGCATCGAAAAGTTCCCGAAGCGCCGATTCGAAATCCCACTCGGCGCGCGGCACGCAGCAGAAAAGATTCAAGCAGAGTGAACCGTGTTCCGGAAACGTGTGGCAGGCGAGATGAGACTCGGCGAGAAGGCACAAGCCGGTAATCCCACCCGTTCCGGGAAACTGATGCCATTGGGTCGCGTCGACTGGCCGCAGACGCATCTCCGAGATCATCCGCTGAAAAAGATTCTCGAGCGCCGCAGGGTCACGCAGCGCCTGCGAAGAGCACCCAAAGGCTTCAACGACCCACTCGATTCCGTTCATGGCAAGAAAATGCTCAGGGCTGCGGCTTGCCGCATTCCGGGCAGAACTTGGCGGTGCGGGCAATGGGCTTACCGCACTCCGCGCAGAATTTCGTGTCCTCCGAGGCAGCACCGCCGGCAGCGGCAGGAGCCGCGCCGCCTCCGCCCGATCCGGAAGTGGATTTTTTCACCGCATCCATCATGGCCTGGCCCATGGCTACGCCCGCTCCCAGGCCTGCGCCCATTCCCACGGCACCGCCTCCTTCATTGGCGGCCGCAACGGGGATGGACTGCGCGACCTCGTACTGCGTGTAGCGGCCCATGTCGCCGACCATGGTCATACCGATGCGCTGGTCCAGAATCTTCTGCAGCTCGTCGGGCAGCGAGAGATTTTCGACCACAAAACTATCGAGCGTGAGCCCGTAATCCGTAAAGGATGGCTTCAGCGTTTCGCTGATTTTCTCGGCAAGCGCACCCTGATTCGCGGCCATGTCAAGGAACGGCACTTGGCTCTGTGCGAACGCGTCCGTCATCTTTGCGATGATGGTGTTTCTGAGCTGGCCTTCCAGATCGGCGACGTGATAGATGTCGCGCGTGCCGCTGATCTTGCTGTAGAAAGTCTTTGCATCGCTCAAGTGATACGAGTAGATACCGAAGCCGCGCAGGCGAACGGCGCCGAATTCCTTGTCGCGAATGGTGATGGGATTCTGCGTGCCCCAATGCTGGTCGGTCTGAATGCGCGCCGAGAAAAAGTAGACGTCGGATTTAAACGGCGACTGAAACGCCTTGTCCCAGTTCTTGAGGTACGTGAGGATGGGCAGCGTTTGCGTGTTAAGAGTGTAGAGCCCCGGCCCGAACGCGTCGGCGACTTTGCCTTCGTTCACAAACACGGCGAATTGCGAATCGCGGACGGTCAGCTTGCCGCCGTTCTGGATTTCGCGGTCCTGCATCGGGTAACGATAGGCCAGAATTCCTTCTTCCGGCTCGGTCCAATCGATGACGTCAATCCACTGTTTGGCGATAAAGTCGCGAAGGCTCATGGGGCCTCTCTTCCGGCGCGCTCTTTGGGAGGATGGCGGCCTGTGATGGCGATGCTACGGTGAGCGCAAGAAGCCTGTCAATGGCCCGCATGAAAATGCAATTGCGCGAATATTGCTGGCTACAATACGTGGGGACGAACCGTTCGAATTGGCAGGAAAAACAGCGCGATTTGCGTAGCGGAAGATTACGGGGAGATTACAAAAAATGAAGCATCGTTGCGCGAAGAAAAACTTGAAAGCTACAGAAAACCTCAGAAGCCGTACCGGGCGATGACGGCTTTTTCAGACTTGCCGATGAGGGCGAGAGCGGCGTGCTGGGCCGGAAGCTTCAGCGTGAGGCGCGCACCGGTCAGGGCGTCGCGCAGGTCAACGGCCGTGTCGCGGGCATCTTCGGACTCGAGGACGTACAGCACGGCATCCTGCAATTCGGTGGCAGAGACCAGAACGCTAGGAGGCAATGGCGACAGGAGATCAAATGTTGGCTTGATCCTGAGTGAACTCGAGACGTAGGCGTAGACGGCAGATGCAGGTTCGAGTCCCTCGGCCAATTCCGCGGAATATGCCGCCCAGAAGATTTTCCCTTTGCCCGCAGCAATTTCGTTCCACGTGGAACCATCGCTGAAACGAAGGGCCTCGAGGGCGAACTGCTTCTGCTGGTCGTAGGACAGGGGAATGACCTTGCCGGGGAGGCGGATTTCTGCCCCGCGATAGCTTTGCGGCTCGATGGAGGTCTTAAGGCCAAGATCCTCAGCACGATCGCGAAGCTGCCAGTGCTCGTCGCGCGAAACCGGGCCGGTGATCAGGAGGTTCCCCCCCGACTTCACATACGCCAGCAAAGCGCGCCAGGTGCCTTCCTGCAAAGACTGTGGTGAAGGAAGAATGACGAGCTGCGGCGAGCCGAGCTTGGCGATCTGATTTTCCGCAATCACATACGGAGCGATACGCAAGCCGTAGGCGAGCGCGCGGACAGCCTTCTGTTGCGCTTCGATCTGCAAGTTGCCGAGGACGGAAAACTGCGCGGCCTGCGAAGTAACGACGGCTACCGACGCCGGCCTCGGGTTTTGCAGGTGATTCTGGAGCGATTTCGCAAAGGTCGCGAAGTCGCGCATCACTGTGGCTTCAGGTTTTTCCGTGCCGTCGGCGCGCAATGCGCCGATCGGCGCTTCGTTGGCTTCCGTCATGTAGGAGTTGGTGTTCCAGAGCCACTCGATCGCGCCGGAGCCCCGCACGAAAGACAAAGCGACTTTGCGTTCGAAGAGAGCGCCTTCCTGCTCGGGCGTGAAACGAGCGGATTCGTTGAGATTGATTTCGCGCTGGAGCCCAGTCTCCTGAATGAGCATGGCGACAGCGGGCTGCTTGGCAGTGAGCGAGTCCCACAGGAGCGCATCGTTCTGCCACCAGGAATGGTTGGTAGTGAAATCGACGGCGGAAGAATGAAAGGCCGGCGAGAGGCGATCCATCACTCCACCTTCGTCCTGGCCGACGGTGATGAGCTGCTGAGAGCCGGTGGCGTGGATTTTTTCGCGCATCGCGCGAGCCCATTCGAGGAACGAGTCCTGTGCGAATAGTTCGTAATCGTAGACGCGCAGCGAATTGTGGCCGATATACATGCCGCGCGATTCGAATTCGACTTCCTGGGGGACGGAAATGCTTCCAGCAACGGAATCGGGCGGTACGTTCCACGCCGCCGCCAACGCGGCGCGGTCAGGATAGCGTTTCGAAAGCCATTGGTTCCACGCGGCCAGCTCAACCGGATCGCCGTTCGGGCGCGTCTGCCACAAGTGTTGCGAGATGCTGGGCTCGTTGATCAGGTCCCAGGCAAGGAACGGAACGTAGTGGAAGCGCGCGGCCACGGTCGAAACTAGCGTCTGCTGCTTGCGCACAGCGTTCGGATCGAGATACGGATTTACTCCGCCGAGCACTTCCGGAAGAAACGCGAAGAAATTGAATTGCACGGGAAGACCGTGCTTGCGCGCAGTCATCAGGTAGGCTTCGAACGTGCGCAGCGTGCGCTCGTAGGGCTGGCCGTTTTCGTCGCAGAATTTGTCCCAGCCGGTCCACCAGCCGGTGCGCAGCATGTTGAGGCCCGCGGCTTGAATCTGCGCCATGTCACGGTCCCAAACGTACGCGTTGGGATGATCGAAGTACAGCCGCTGCACTTCGCTGGACATATAGGTGGTGCCGACGACAGCTAGCGGATGGCCATCGAGCTCGAAGAAATCGTGGTTGACGGAGAGATGTGGTCCGGAGCGCAGAAACTCCTCATCGCGAATCCAGAAGCCTGATCGATAGGTGGCGCGGAGTTTTCCGCCTTCCAGCAGCTCGGCTTCGATGATGTGGAAGCCTTTTTCTTTGGGTGCGGGAAGCTGCGCGGTTTGCGCCGCGGGCAGCGTCTGCGTAACCGTCGCGCGCTGTGACGGCTGCGCTTCCGGAAACTCGCTGATCCTCACGGTAAGCGGCGCGGCAGATTTCTCAGCCGCATGCCAAAGGACCTGCACCTCCACGGGTTCGCCGGGCACGTAGAGCGGGAGCGTGGGCCTCGCGGTGAATTCTTCCGAACCATCCAACGCGTGTTCGGCAAGTGCGTGAATCAGAGCGACCGCGTCGCCGCTGCTCGCGAATTGCGAATCGAGTTCCGAGCTAAGAAAAATCCAGCGGCCCCCGTCGAACGCATTGCGCAGATGATCGATTTCCATCACCGGGGCGGCCATCTTGCGCCCGTCTTTCACGCCCCACGCCAGGGCGTCGAGGCGCGCATCAATCGAGCCCGCAGAGCCGCCGCGATGGTAAAGGTCGACTGCGCTGAGCCGGATGATGGGGCTGAAGGCGCGTTGCCACGCGAAGCGCGCCAGGGAAATCACCACGTCCGGGTTGTTCTGGAATTCCATTCCCGCCGAGCCCGGAGTCGTTTGAAACTGGTCGATGGAAAGCTGACGAATAAAACGAACGCTGTAGTCGCGAAGATGCCAGCCGTTGGCGTCGTGATACGCGGCGCGAGTAAATGGGCGGCCTCCGAGGACCAGTAAATTGCCTCCGCGATCCAGGAACGCGTGAATGATGGACCAGCTTTCTTCAGGGAATGCCGAGCCATAGGGGAGAACGAGCAGTCGCGTTGCGGTGTCGCCAAGCACAGATGGAAGTTGCTCCACTGGTGTGAACCGCGCACCCGGGAGTGCCTTCCCCAACTGCTGCTGCGAAAAGGCCGGAGAGTCGGCGGAAGGCAATCCTGGTTCGGAAAGAACGGCGACCGCAGGAGAAGCTTGTCCGGAAGAAGTTTGCGCGGGAGCGAGCGTTGCGCTCCCAAGAAAGAACGCACAGCTAGCCGCGAAAGGTAGAATCCTCGACGATTTCATGGCGCCCTCGATGCGATTAGAATATCGATTCTTCTGATTCTTATATCACCTGCGAGACACACGCGGAACCGCTGCAAAAAAGTTTCTTCGGCGCCCCAAGTGTGTCATCATCGGCGGACCGCAGAAACATCAAGCGCAGGCATTACCAGGATTGCTGCGCAGCAGCGCACCGCGCATTTCCGCGGATCTTCACGACAGGACACGACCAATGGCAAATGTAAGCGTCAGCAGTCCGAGCGCGCCCGTCGGCGGCACTTCCGGAAGCTATAAGGGCCCGCTGTCGGTTGTCACTACGTTGTTCTTCATGTGGGGTTTTCTCACCTGCCTGAACGACATTCTCGTCCCACACTTGAAATCGATTTTCGACCTCAACTACGCGCAGGTCATGCTGATTCAGTTCGCATTCTTTGGAGCCTATTTCATTTTCTCCATACCCTCCGCCAAGGTCATCGACTGGATTGGCTACCAGCGTTCGATGGTGGTTGGCTTGCTCATGATGGGACTGGGCGCGTTCCTCTTTGTTCCAGCGGCGAGCGTCCCTTCCTACCCGCTGTTCCTGGCAGCGCTGATCGTGCTGGCCGCAGGCATTACGTGTCTGCAGGTGGCGGCCAATCCCTACGTGACGGTGCTGGGCAAGCCGGAGACCGCTTCCAGTCGCCTGAACCTGACACAAGCGTTCAATTCACTGGGCACTTTCCTGGCGCCTTTCTTTGGCGGACTCCTGATCCTCAGCGCAGCGCCCAAAGCCATGAAGGAGATACGGGCCATGGCACCGGACGCTTTGCAGGCTTATCGCCTGCATGAGGCGGCGACTGTCAAGACTCCCTACGTGGGCCTGGCCATTGCGTTGGTACTGCTAGCAATTGCCATCGGTAGTTTCAAGTTGCCAAAAATCGAGCACGCCCAACACAAAGCAGGAGAGAAGGTCGACGATTCCATTTGGAAGCACCCAAACCTGGTGTTCGGCACAATCGCCATCTTCGTCTATGTCGGTGCCGAAGTTTCCATTGGAAGTTTTCTGGTGAACTATTTCAGCCAGCCGGACATTGGCGGGCTGACGGAAAAGGTCGCAGCGAGTTTCGTGGCTTTTTATTGGGGAGGCGCAATGCTGGGGCGATTCATCGGATCGAATTTCCTTGGCGGGACGAAGGCAAAATACATGTGGATTGTGTCAGTGCTTAGCATTGCTCTTATCTTGCTCTCTTATCCAATCGGAAATCAGATACCCGCCGGATACCAACCGGGGGTGCCGAATCTTATGTGGCTTGCGTGGCTCTTATTTGAAGGGCGGCCGCTGTTCGTTCTGGTCGCGATCGCGGCAGCAGTGATTGCGGTGATTGCAACATTGAAGGGTGGTAAGGCAACGGCAAACACGGGGTTACTGCTCGGCATTTGCGCTCTGTCGACAAGCGTGCTGGTCGCGATTTCTATGCTGGCGACGGGTCACGTAGCCATGTGGACCATCATCCTCGTCGGTTTCTTCAACTCCATCATGTTTCCGAGTATTTTCACCCTGGGTGTGGCGGAGCTCGGACCCCTCACTGGCGACGGTTCAGGACTTCTGATCATGGCCATCGTTGGCGGAGCCATTGTTCCAGTAGCACAGGGCTGGATCGCAGACAGGATCGGCATTCATCACGCTTTCTTCCTGCCGGTGATCTGCTACCTCTACATTTTGTTCTTCGCGTTAAGCGGCTCGAAACCGAACAGCGAGCGCCATGCCACAGCATGAGCCGCACTCCTCAAGTGAGCCGTTGAGACGAAGAACGCCTTACTTCAAGCTCGCCTTTTCGGATAGTGGCAAGTCCTGCGATGAGCCGCCCACCATGAAGGTATAAGTTCCGGGCAAGAGCTTCCAGCCATCGGAAGCTTCGTCGAAGATGGAAAGATAGAGCGAAGGGATGCTCACGCTCACTTCCTTGCTTTCCCCCGCGTTTAGGTTCACCTTGCTCCAACCCACCAGCCGTTTTGGCGGCTCACCCGCGTTGGCCGGAAGCGCGGCGTACACTTCGGCGACTTCCGCCCCGGCGCGGCTTCCGGTGTTCTTCACTGTAAAAGAAACCGTAGTCTCTGCGCCAGGAGTCACTTTTAGCCCAGAGTAACCGTACGTGGTGTAGGAAAGGCCGAAGCCGAAGGGGAAGAGGACCGGCTTGTTCTCGGCGTCATACCATTTGTAGCCCACTTTCAGGCCTTCGTCGTAGTGCACTTCAAACGTGAGGTGCGGATTCATCCAGAAATTCTCGCCCGGTTTGTGTGCAGCAGGCCTGACTAGATTCGGATGCGGCACGTCGGCATCGCTTTTCGGAAAAGTCATAGGCAGCTTGGCGCTGGGGTTGACGTCACCGAACAGAATGTTGGCCACGGCGTCGGCACCCTTGGTTCCCGCATACCAAGCTTCGAGAACTCCGCCGACCTGACCAATCCAGGGCATCGCCGCGGCGGTGCCGGTTTCAAGAACCACAATCGTGCGCGGATTGGCAGCCGCCACCTGCTGGATGAGCGCGTCCTGATTTTCCGGCAGGGTCAGGCTGGGCAAGTCCATGTCCTCGCTCGTCCATTGGTGGACAAAGACAATCGCGACGTCCGACTTCTTCGCCAAGTCCGCAGCAGCTGCAGGGTCTGCGCCGGAATCAAACTGCACATTGGCGCCGGGCGCTTTGGCGGCAATTGCTTTCAGCGGTGAAGTGGGAAACCACACATGCTCGAGCCATCGCGGAGCCGCCCGCCCCGGCGGGTCTACCTGCGCCGAACCACCGCCTGAGATCATGCCGGTATTCGCGTTCGTGCCAATCACGGCGACGGAGTGCAACTGGGTGCGGTCGAGCGGAAGCAAACCACTGGCGTTCTTCAGCAAGACGATGCTTTGCTCGGCGATGCGGCGCGAGGTTTCCAGGCCGCCTTCCACGTCCACAACGCTCTTTTTGACGGGATTGTCGACGATGCCGCTGGCAAATTCCGAGCGTAAAATCCGCCGAACGTGATCGTCCAGTTCGGACTGAGGCACTTTGCCTGCCTCTACGGCCTGCTTGAGTTTTTGTCCGAAAAAGTCATCCATGGGCTGCTCGTTGTCGAGCCCCGCGGCTGCGGCTTTTTCGGTGCTGTGGGTTCCGCCCCAGTCGGAAACAACGAAGCCTTTGAAGTCCCAGTCTTTCTTCAATACGTCGGTTAGCAAATATTTGTTCTCGCAGGCGTAGTCACCGTTGACGCCGTTGTAGGAACACATCACTGCGGCGGGTTCGGCAATGTGAACACCGATTTGAAAGGCAAGCAGGTCGGACTCGCGCATGGCGCGCTTGCTGATGATCACGTTCACTTCGTTGCGGCCGCTCTCCTGATCGTTCAACGCGTAGTGTTTCATGTCGCCCATCACGTGCTGGGCCTGCTCGCACTTCATGCGGTTGCCCACCAGCGTGCCGGCAAGAACGGGGTCTTCTCCCATGTATTCAAACGAACGGCCGTTGCGCGGTTCGCGCGTCAGGTTCGCGCCGCCGCCAAGAGTCATGTTGTAACCTTGTGCGCGCAGTTCACGGCCAATCAGGGTGCCGTAGGCGCAGGCCGCCTGCGGGTCCCAACTGGACGCGGAAGCCAGATTCGATGGCAAGGCCGTCGAGTAGCGACCATTCTCCGCGCTGCTACGCACGCCATAGGCGGCGTCGCTCATCTGAATGATAGGTATGCCCAGTCTCGGCACGCCCAACACAAAACCCGCGCCACCGTTGCCGAGGTAGGGGTTGGCACCGCGAACTTCCCTCGGCCAACCCGGCATGCCGTTGCCGTGAAGCAGCGCGATCTTTTCGTCGAGGGTCATCTCTTTCAGCACCAACTCGGCGCGACGGTCCGGCGACAGAGTCTTATCCATCCAGGGGCGATTCGCGGGTTGATCGTCGGCCCGGGACCGCCAGTGCGCGGGTGCGAAGAACGCGATGACCATCAAGCAGAAGACGAAGGTTGCCGCAAGCGTGCCGAGGAGGCGCTGCCAGTTTTGACTGTTCATTGGATGCATCCTAGAGGAATTGAATTGCGAGGCTATCATACCCTTCTTGCTCGGTGGCGAGGAGAGTTTTTCGCACAAAATGCCTCTAGAAAAACGTTATAGCGCGATCTGCGCAAAGCGAGGTTTTCGCTTCCGGCGCAGGATGGCTGTTCTTGTCGCCGGGGACTGAGCGGCGACTTGCGAATTGACACCGTTCTAATAATTATGTAAATATCGTGCGCAAATAGTCCATCCTGTTGAAAGTATGTAAAAAGGCGAAGCATGGTTATTGGTGATCGCCTCAGAGAATTGCGCAAAGCCAAGAACCTCACCCAGGCGGATGTGGAGCACCGTACGGGCTTGTTTTGTTGCTATATCTCAAGGGTCGAAAATGGACAGACAGTTCCCGCCGTTGAAACTCTGGAGAAGTTTGCGCGGGGTCTTGAAGTACCTATGTATCAGCTGTTTTATGACGGTGAAGAGCCGCCGAAGCTTCCAGCTGACAACCGATCGGAAACTGACACCTGGGGCTCGTCGGGACCGGATCGCCGTTTTCTCGTCCAGTTGCGAAAGCACTTGCCAAGATGCATCCTGACGACCGCACACTCTTGATGTTCTTTGTTCGGAAAATCTACAAGCGCACGGTATAGACGTTCTGTTCGGAGTGCACCAGCTCCTCGTCCACGTTTTTGAAACTGTTCGATTCTTTGCCGATGCACTTGATTTGATCGACCTCAGAGATTGTTATTTTCTGCGTCCGTGGTCATCCCCCAATCCTCTGGTGGGATTGCAATTGGCCAGAATTGGGGGCTGCAACGGTCAAATTCGAAAGCCACTTCGTACCAGGCTGATGATGAACCCTCAACCTGGACTACCCTGCAACCGACATCTTTTCCAAAGTGTGGGTTGAAAAGCAGGATTTTCTGGTTGGCTGCTAATTTCACCGGCGATTCCAGCAGACC
This sequence comes from uncultured Acidobacteriaceae bacterium, assembly GCA_964524985.1. GTDB lineage: Bacteria > Acidobacteriota > Terriglobia > Acidiferrales > UBA7541 > Acidiferrum. The sequence continues at coordinate 5,093 of CAZGFL010000083.1, read as the reverse complement.
GCCGTGCGCATTTACTGCCGCAGTGAACGCTTGCACTTGTACGGTTCTTCCGTCTTGAAGGGTAGCTTTAAGAAGCACGGCGACTTGGAGCGCGACCCTTCGGCTTCTACGTCGATTCCTGGAATCAGATTCGGTCACGAACGTGGACCTCCCAGCATCGATTCCCTTGAATCTTTTCCGCACTTCTCACGGCATATTTAACGTTGAGGACTTCGCAGAAATGCGGGAAGCACGCTGCCCCTAATTCGCGTTCTCCCGCTTCTGTGGAGGTAGTGATCGAGAGCCCGAGATCGTTTCGCGATGAAGGTCGAGACTCAGCCGTTTACAAATGGGTTAGAGGCAGTTTCCGGTGCCGGAGTGAATCGCCTGCCCATAGGATTATGTCCAGTAATTGACTCTTCTCTTGATTGGTCAAATTGCTGACGGTCATACCAATGGCTGCGGCTCGATCAATAATTTCAAGAAGGGATTGATCTTGTGGGCGCTTTTCAAGAAGTTGATAGCAGGTCAGGATGAAGTGCACGACACAGTATTCCCTACCCCCCAGTTTCACAGCACTGGGCTGGGCACAATCGACATGGCTGCAACGGCGATCCATGCGCAACGTTGTCTGGAATTCTTTGACAATCCAACAGCCGGTATTTTGGGGAACGTTTGTCCTAAACTGATAAATGCTTCAGCCAACGAACGAATCGCGCTCGGTCTTCTGGTTGCATCGCGACAAACTTCACGCCCATACCTTCCCTGGGCTTGCTCCGCTTGACGAGGGCGCGTGCCCGTACCTCTCCTGATGGGACATCAAATAGCAGCTGGATAAAAGTCCCAGGCGGAGGAGGCTCAGCAGTTCGAATGTACAAGCCACCTAATCCAAGATTGCTCAAGCCAGAAATACTTCTCATGCCACCGCTCTGCCAGGCCAAAATCGTCCCCTTCGGAGAGGAAAGACGCGGATACTGGCGAAAGTCGTTCATGGTCTCCCCGGAAACAGGAAAGAACGATACTCTTTTTCCATTCGCAACTGAAGCTGTGATTGCAGCCAGACAGGAAGCCGAATCGGGGGGCAGAATTACCTGGAACAGTGTTCCTCGTGCCGTCTGGGCGCATGGCGATCCGATAAATTTGTTTCACAGGTTGATGCCTTCGATTCGAACTTACCAGGCAAGTAAAATTACTTCCGCGTTGTCCGTCATCTAGGAACAATCCGGAAATCACGTTTCACAAACCCAAACGAAAGCTGCGCACATCCTGACGTGATAGAGATCCTTGACAGAAAGATAATAGTGGAGTACACGGTCCATTAGTATGTTATTTTCTCGTTCGACGGAATACGCGATTCGCGCGATGACCTTTCTTGCGTCTCGAGAGCCGGGGAGACGGGCTGGCGCGCGCGAAATTTCGGAAGCCGAAAATATTCCCATGCCTTTCCTGTGGAAGATTCTCCAAATCCTGACGAGACGCCGGCTGGTCCGTTCTTTCAAAGGAATGCACGGGGGTTATGAGCTGGCGGGGGCTGCCGACCAAGTTCCGTTGGGCGCCATCGTCAGTGCCACCGATGGGGCTGAGTTTCGTGATAGCTGTGTACTTGGGCTTCCCGAATGCGACAACCGGAACCCCTGCCCGCTGCATGATCAGTGGAAGGGTGTGAGAGCCAGTGTGACGAGCATGCTGGATGAAACTTCGCTGGCCGACCTGGCTCGTGTGACTAAGGCAAGACGGCGGGCCAGGAGGAAATAGTTTTCTTTGTTTCAGATAATGGATAACCGTATCTAGTAGTCCTGTTATAAAGAGACTGTTCTTATGTTTGCCACGGAGATTCTTCGCAAGGAACACGACGCCATTCTTAGGATGCTAGACGCCCTAGATCAGACTTCCGCATGGCAGAGCAGATGCTCACAACGGACGAGCAAACATCCCTAGCTGTGGAGTTTGAAAAAGCCGAGATCGAAAAGATGGACACAGGCACCCATGAACGTTTGCATACACGAATGGGCCAGCTGCTAGCAGAGATTAACAGGACAAATGCGGCTGTGCGTTAGGTCGCTGATTTGCGCCGTAGATGCAAAAGGTGAATCAAGGAGTCCAAAACTTAGGAGATTGGGAGTGAGCCCGGCGTATCGAGTGCGCATTGCGGATGAAGACTACTGGCGCGAACAAATCAAATGCCAGTTTGCGTGTCCCGTGCATACCGACGCGCGCGGATATGTCCGAGCGATTGCGGAGGGCGATTACGAGCTTGCCTACCTGATTGCGCGCGGGCCAAATCCCCTAGCGTCCATCTGCGGACGAATTTGCGGCGCGCCCTGCGAGGCGGCCTGTCGTCGAGGGACCATCGATCAGCCCATCGCAATTCGCGCCTTGAAGCGGTTCGTCTGTGAACGATCTGGACCGGAATCGCTCAAGGAGCCTGGCAAGGAACAGTTCTCCTATGTCTCCCAGAAAACTTCACAACGTGTCTGTGACGATGCGGATGAACTTCGCCATTTGTTGAGTTTTCTGGCGGGTCACAATTTTCCGAAACCTTCAGGGCAGCGCATCGCCATCATCGGGGCCGGGCCAGCAGGGTTGGCAGCGGGTCACGATCTGGCTCTGATGGGCTTCCGACCGACGATTTTCGAAATGGAACCGGTGCCCGCAGGGATGCTTTACACGGGCGTTCCTGATTATCGGCTTCCCATTGACCTTATCCGGGCAGAAATTGCTGTTATTGAGGCACTCGGCGTGGAGATTCGTTGTAACACCGAGATTGGGAAGGACATCTCCTTCGACCGGTTGCGAAAGGAATTCGCGGCCGTGATCATCGCGGTGGGGGCGAAAAAGTCTCGGCCACTCCCCATTCCGGGAACCGATGCGATCGGCGTGTTTGGCGGCGTGGATTTTCTGCGGGATGTGGCGCTGGGAAAGCGGGTGGAATTGGGGCCGCGTGTAGTCGTAATTGGAGGCGGGAACGTAGCTTACGACGTGGCGCGCACCGTTCTTCGTCAGGAAGAGTATGACGTTTCACGTACGGCGGCGCGGCTCCCAGGCGTGCGTGAGGTGAATCTAGTCTGCCTCGAATCACTCGAGGAGATGCCAGCCGACACGGTGGAGATTATTGAGGGGACGGAAGAAGGGGTCATTCGTCACAACAGCTGGGGTCCACGGGAAATTCTCTTCCGCGAAGAAAATGGGAGGAAATTCGTCTGTGGAGTACGATTCGCGCGGTGCGTATCGGTTTATGACGAGAACCGGCGCTTCGCTCCGAAATACGAGGAAACCAGGGAACTGGTTTTGGAATGTGACGCAGTTCTTCTCTCCGTAGGCCAGTCGGCGGATCTCCAGTTCCTTGATCCAGCGCGCGACGGCATCGAAATGCGTTCCCCCCAGCAAATCGTCAACGATCCAGCCACTTGCAGCACTTCGGCCCCCGGAGTCTTCGTTGCCGGAGACATCGCCTATGGCCCGAAGCTCTTGATCCACGCAGTCGCTAGCGGCAAACAGGCCGCGCGTTCTGTCTATCGCTACCTCACCGGGAAAGAAATCGCACAGGAGGAAGTGCAGTACCATGCGCCGATCGAGAACTACCGCCGGGAAAAGCTCTATGAGCGAAGGCTACGCCTGCACATCCCGACACTGAGCCCGAGAGAGCGCCTCCTTGATCCCAAAGCGCTGGTCGAAAAAGGCTACACCGAAACGGAGGCGCGGGAAGAAGCCGGCCGCTGCCTCGACTGCGGCGTGAACACGATCTTCGATGGCGAGCGATGCATCCTGTGTGGCGGCTGCGTAGACGTCTGCCCGACGGTTTGCCTGAAGTTGGTGTCCATCGACCGGCTGGAGCGAACGCCCGAACTGGAGGGCGCCCTGTGTGAATTCCTCGGCGAGGAAGCTCCAGAGTCCTCCGCGATCTTAAAAGATGAAGAGCGCTGTATTCGCTGCGGCTTGTGCGCACAACGCTGTCCAACCACCGCCATTACGATGGAGCGCTTCTCATTTGCCAAGGAGTGGAAGCCATGCCTGAGCTAAACGAGAAAAAGCCTTCACGCCTGGTACCCATGCAGGTGCCCCGGCGCAGTTTTCTGAGCCTGGCGGCGCTTGGAAGTTTTTTCAGCGCCGTCGGGATGGCCTTGGCGGGCGCGCTTCGGTTGCCCGGTCCCGCCGTGCTGCCGGGGCCGGTTCGGCGCTTCAAGATCGGACATCCGGAACAGTTTGCCGTCGGTAGCGAAACGCGCATGGACGAAGCGAACTTTTTCGTGTTTCGCGACGAGCAGGGCATCTACGCCATATCCGGAGTGTGCACCCATCTCGGATGCTCAGTCGGGCGTTCTCCGGAGGGATTCGCATGTCCGTGCCACGGCTCACGCTTTGCGGACAGTGGAGACGTCACGCGGGGCCCGGCGCCCCGGGCGCTTCCATGGCTGGAAGTGGGACGCGCGGCCGACGGGCAGCTTGTGGTGTACGCCGAGAATGAAGTTCCAGCAGGGACGCGATTCCGCGTCTAGGGGGGAACATGGGCACGGCTAGTCAACCTGTTACGCCGAGCGCCACCCGGGAGTTCCTGCAGAATCTCCGGCGGCTGCCGCAAACGCTAAGGGATTCATGGTTCCGCCTCGGACATGCTCCTGAGTCTGAACGCGAGGAATCGCAGGCGACCTTTCATAACCTGTTTCTCCACATCCATAGTGTGCGCGTGCACGTACGCAGCCTGGCCCCGAGCTTTACGCTCGGGCTCGGCATCATCTCGACGGCGAGTTTCGTGATCCTGTGTGTCACTGGCGTATTGCTGATGGTGTACTACAAACCCTCCACGGCGCTGGCCTACGACTCGATGAAAGACCTGCACTTTGTTGTTTTCACCGGGCGCTTTATCCGCAACATTCACCGTTGGAGCGCACACGTGATGGTGGCGGCGGTATTTTTGCACATGGCGCGCGTGTTCTATACGGGCAGCTACAAGAAGCCGCGCGAATTCAACTGGCTCGTCGGGCTCGGCCTCCTCGTGCTGACGCTGGCGTTGAGCTTTACAGGATATCTCCTGCCTTACGACCAACTCGCCTACTGGGCAATTACCATCGGGTCCAACATCGCCAACTCGCCGCGCGAATTGACCGATGCACTGG
>CAZGFL010000082.1:0-39332 GCA_964524985.1 uncultured Acidobacteriaceae bacterium | reverse complement strand
TCCCCGGACGAATGGCCGGCCACGATGGCAAAATTCATTCCCGCCGGGTCCGATGTCGTTTTTCAAATGCACTACACGGCCAGTGGCCGCGAAACCATCGATCAGACCAGCATCGGGCTGATCTTGTCCAAGGCGCCACCTCCGCAGCGTGTGCTGACCTTACAGCTTACCAACGACCATTTCGTGATTCCTCCCGGCGACCCGAATTACCGCGTCGAAGCGCGCGGCACGTTTCCGAACGACGCGACGCTGCTCAGCTTCTTCCCGCACATGCACCTGCGCGGAAGACGATTTGAGTACAACCTCATCCGGCGAAATGCGGACGCTCGCGGGGCGCCGGCTTTCGAAATTGAGCCGCTGCTTCGCGTCAACTATCATTTCCACTGGCAGATGAGCTATCGCCTGGCAGAGCTGCGCGCCCTCAAAGCGGGAACCGAACTTCAGGCCGTCGCCTGGTACGACAATTCCGGGAAAAATCCGCACAATCCCGATCCCACTGCCGCCGTGCGTTGGGGCGAGCAAACCTACGAGGAGATGATGGTCGGCTTCTTCGATGTGGCCGTTCCTGCAGCCCTCGACAAACAGCACTTCTTCCTGCGAAAGAAGGATTGAAAACGCGCGCCGCGACGACCTGTCCAATAGGGCAGAAAACGTACAGTCGCCGTTCTGTCCGCGCTTCCCAGTGGCTATTTGAGTACGCGAATTTCCGGCATTTCCGACGCGCGCGAATGGCTGTGTTACATTCAAAAATTGGAGACTTACAGGCGAATTCTATCGTGACCACACAGGCCCCCATCGACCCGAGATTTACCCAAAGCCCTCAACATGTGCCGCGTGTAGAGGTGTACTGGAAAGCGGTCAGCTACAAGACGGTGATCCTGTGTTCGTTTCTGGGAGCAGGCCTGATTGGCGCCGGCATCTACGTTGCCAAGCCGGGCTTTTTTGAGGACGCCTACACTTGGCTCGACAAGCGCGTGAAAGGCCCGGAAATCAAGGAGATGGAGGCCGAACAAAGACGCGCGAAATTCGTGAACCTCGATGGCAAGGTGGAAGTGAAGAAAAAGGATTCCATCCAATGGGTGGACGCCGACTTTAAGGTCACACTGGATAAAGGCGATCAAATCAAGACCGGCGGGGACGGCGCGGCGCGTATCACCTTCGCCGATGGAACCACCTACACGATGAAGCCGGATGCTCTGGTCACCGTGGAAGAGAATTCCACGCAGGCGAACAGCCCAAGCAGTTCAGCCATCGGCATCACCACCGGTGAAGTCAATTGGGCTACGCCTACCTTCACGCTTTCGGAATCCAAAGCGGAAGTCCGCGTAGAGGATACGCGAGCGGAATTGGGCTCCAACAGCCGAGGCGCGGTGAGGGCGGATCCCGACACGAAGTCGAGCGAATTCGTGGTTTCCAGCGGTAACGCCCAGGTGCAGCGTGGCTCGGAACACGTCGAGTTGACGAATTTTACGAAAGCCACAGTCACCAGTGGGACGCCGATCCAAAAGACCGATGTTCTTGCGCCGCCTGACCCGCTTCAACCCTTGAATCTTGCTCCCATCATCAGCGAAAACCCCAAGACGACCGCCATTCACTTTGAGTGGAAACCGGTACAAGACGCCGTCTCTTACCGGCTGAGAATCAGCACCACGGCCATGTTCACGAAAACGGTGTTGGACAAAACAGTCTCCACCACGAGCGTGGACATTACCGGCATGGAAGCTGGAGACTATTTCTGGGACGTTTCCGCGACGGACGCGAAGAAACAAGTCAGCGAAGTGAGTGCGACTTTCAAGTTTACTGTGGTCATGCAGGGCAAGACCCAAGACATGGTGCTGGAAATCACAGGCACGCAGTTGCAGGGACGCATGGCGGAAATCGTGGGCCGCACGGAACCGGGCGCCGCTCTCATCATCAACGGCCAGCCCGTACCCAATATTGCGCCCGACGGCACGTTCCGTTATTTTGCCGGTCCACTTGACCCCGGACAGCATACTATTGTGGTGATTGGACAGAACCGTCGCGGCGGGACGGCGAAGCAGCAGGTGTCCATCGTAGTGCCGAAGTAAAATTCCGAACGAAAAGACCATAGCGTTTTGCATTGGTCGTGGCGCCCGGAGACAATAGCTAGGAAGGCTGATCGCGCAGCCCTCAGCGCTTTTGCCGGCCGGAAGGCGGAGAGTCTTTCTCCGCGGGGGGATGTAGGGAGATGAATAAGAACGGTTACAACATGAGGTCGGTGTTCAGCTTGTTTTCTTCCGACCTGGCCATCGATCTGGGCACCGCGAACACGCTGGTCTTTTCGCACGGCAAAGGTATTGTGGTGAACGAGCCCTCGATCGTGGCGATCAACAAGGCCAGCGGGGAAGTCGTCGCCGTCGGCCGTGAAGCCAAAGAAATGCTGGGCCGCACGCCCGGCAACGTCGTAGCCATCAAGCCCATGAAGGACGGCGTTATTGCCGACTTCAAAGTCACCGAAAAGATGCTCACGTATTTCATCCAAAAGGCGCATAACCGCCGCGTGCTTGTCCATCCGCGCATTGTCATCGGCGTGCCCAGCGAAATCACACCGGTAGAAAAGCGCGCGGTGCAGGACTCCGCGTATCGCGCGCGCGCCAGCGAAGTTTTTCTTGTGGAGCAGGCCATGGCCGCGGCCATTGGGGCAGGCCTGCCGATCGAAGAGCCGTCCGGCAACATGGTTGTCGACATCGGCGGCGGCACCACGGACATCGCGGTGATCTCCATGAGCGGCATCGTCTATTCGCGCTCCGTGCGCGTCGCGGGAAACGAGATGGACGAAGCGGTCATGCAATACCTTAAGCGCAAGTACAACTTGCTCGTCGGCGAGCGCACCGCCGAGCAAATCAAAATGGAAATCGGCTCCGCCTATCCGCTGGAAAAGCCGCTCACGATGGAAGTCAAGGGCCGCAACCTCATTGAAGGCGTTCCGCGCACCGTGACCATCGACGATAGCGAAATCCGCGAAGCGTTGAGCGAGTGCGTCGCTACGATTCTCAACGCCGTACGTGTGGCTCTCGAACGCACGCCCCCCGAGCTTTCCGCCGACATCAGCGACCGCGGCATCGTTCTGACCGGCGGTGGCGCGCTGCTGAAAAATCTCGACAAGCGCATCCGCGAGGAAACCGGCTTGCCCGTTTCCATCGCCGACGATCCGCTGGCTTCCGTCGTACTCGGCACCGGAAAAATGCTCAGCGACTTCAAATTGTTGCGCATGGTTTGCATCGACTGAAGAGGTGACCAGTGATTCGTGACTGGTGACTCGTGAAAGGACTCGCCGTCACAGCTGTGTTTTGGGTTTAAGAATTCCAACTGTGAGCTATTAGCTGGCAACTGCAATGGTAGGCATTCCCTCTCGGCACAAATCGCTGGTCCTGCTCGCCGGAGTCATCACCCTCCAGGTGCTGCTCCTGGCCGTGCAGATCAAACGCGATTCGCAGGGCAGATTGATTCGCGTGTGGACTGTCGGCGCGGTTTCACCCTTTGAGCGCGCCGGTTCTTACGGGTTTGGCTGGTTCCGCGATGTCTGGCGCAACTACTTCGCGTTGCGCAACACGAGAAAAGACAACGAGCAACTTCGCCGCGACAACGAGGCGTTGAAACTTCAGATCGCGCAGCTCCAGGGCAAAGCCGCCGAAGCCGACCGTTTGGCCGTCCTCCTGAATTTCCGCCAATCCCACACCGACGTGCCCATGCTCGGCGCGCGCGTCATCGGCGCTAGCGCCGGCAGCGCCAGCCAGACCATTCAACTTGACCGCGGGGAGCGCGACGGCATCCGCAGGAACATGGGCGTGATCACTCCGGATGGCGTGGTGGGAAAAGTCGTTGAGGCGTATCCGAATACTTCGCAAGTTTTGCTTCTGACGGACAAGGAAAGCGGCGTGGGCGCCATGCTGGCGGATTCGCGCATTCAAAGTCCGGTCGGCGGCGTCGGCGAACCGCTGCTCACGATGAAATATGTTCCCAACGATGACGACGTGAATCTTGGCGAGCGCGTCATCACTAGCGGCATGGATCGCATCTTTCCGCGAGACTTGCCCGTCGGCACCATCGCGGAAATCAAGCCTGGGAATCCCTTCAAGCAGATTCGTATCAAGCCCGCGGCCAATCTCGAGCGCCTCGAGGAAGTGCTGGTCCTCCTGACGCTTCATCCGCTGGAAATGAAAAAAGAAGGGGCTCCGGAGAATGCCCAGCCGCCAGCTCAGCCCAAGACAAACTCTTCTCCGGCAGGCAGACGATGAACGACACCTTTGATCTTCGCATGAGCGAAGCGCACATCGAGGTTCACAAGTTTCGCGCCGGAGCGATTCTCATCGCCACCCTGCTGGCACTAGTCATTCAGGCGTGGTTTCCGGTGCATCTCAGCCGCGCGGCCATTCTCGATCTTCCATTGCTGGTCACCATTTACTTTGGTCTCAGCCGCCGCAATCCTTCCACCGGTCTCTTGCTCGGCATGGTCATTGGCCTCCTTCAAGACAGTCTCAGCGGCCCGACCGTGCCTCTTGGTCTTTACGGCATTGCGAAAACCATCGTCGGTTATCTTGCTTCCTCGATTGGCTCTCGTCTGGACACCGAGCATCCTGCCGCGCGTTTCGCTCTGACCGCCGCCTTCTTTGTTGCCCATCAGGGTGTCATCGTTCTCACGCGGCGCGTTCTGCTGGCCCAGCCCGAACCGTGGTTCAATCTGCACCTCGCTGCCGGCGCGCTTGTCAACGCCCTCGTCGCCGTGGTCTTCTTTCTCCTCCTCGATCGCCTTCGCAAGCAGTAACTAGCCGTGAAGTTTTCGAAACAGCTTTTTCCACGGGGAGCATTTAGCCTTGGCGTGGTGTCAAACTAATAATCAGGATGCTATTCCGCCACCCCTTTCCAGTGACCAGTCGGATCTTGCGAATGTTCACAGGGCGCACCGCCCGTCGCGTTTATCTAGTCCTCATGTTTGCGCTTCTTGTCACCAGCGCCGCTGCCCGAATTTATACGTTTGTACTCACTAGGCGAATGGAGGCGGTGGTTGCCGGTCTAAGTAAACTTCAGATAGATGAGAGCACCGAAGAAGATGTCAGGCGAACAGTGCCTTACCTCGTGCGGTCGCAATGGGGCGGCCAGCTAAAACGGACTCCCGAGACCGGTGACATCGATATCGGCATTGAGCACGGCTATTTCGTCGCGATTTCCAACGAGCCCAGTTGGATGAAACTCGGCGGGCTTATAAGTCCATTTGTGTCGTGCTGCGTGAACACGACATACACCAAGGATGGATATGAGCACAATTGGATTTTGACTCTGACCAATTTACTGGGATATCAATATGTCTACTTCGGAGCCTCAGTGGTGCTGCTGAACGGAAAGGTTTCCAGCATCAGATATGGAGTCCAGGACCGCTTCGGATTCCCGCGTCAGGTCGGCGAAATCCTAGCTGTCAAAAGTGTGCATTCATTTTGGGTGTCGTATCGAAGAGGATTCGGAGTGTCAAGTACGGATGACGAAAGTCCACAATTTCAGGTGAGTGGCAGTGAGCATTACCTAGGAGTTTCATATACCTATGACGCGCCTCCCGAATTAGAGGCTCATGCATTCAAGATTGAGCTGAGCTGTTTCTGGAGCCTTCGCGGATGCTGCACGCCGCGCCAGATTGCACCGCTGCTTTCCGAAGACGCCGAACGCATACAACAACGTACTATGGCTCGCCTGAGAAGCACCGATTCTTGCCCCGCAAGAATTGTTGCGGGCCGCGCAAAGTACTTGACGGATGTAAGTGTTTCCCTGATTGAGTCGGAAGGCTTGAGGCGAGAGGCGGAAAATATGGAGGGCATACTTGGAAGTAAAACGGTGACGGACTATAGACTAATCGAAGTCCTTCGCGGTTTTCCTCCACAGTCACTCAAGTCGGTTGAAGTCCGTTCCTCGGTTCCCTTTCCTGGAGACTACACGAAACAACTTCCAAACTATGGCCCGCAGTGGCCGGAACGCGGAAAGCGGATCCTCCTGTTCTCCAATCACAATTTCGGTTCGTGCCAACTGGTTCCGGCGGTTCCGGAAGCGATTGCAGCGGTTCGAAATACAAAGCCAAGCCCCAAGCGCTTGGAAGACCAAACCGGTTTATCGCTGCAGTAGACCAGCCACGGATTCTTTCGATTGTGGACCCGTTAAGCAAGGTTCAGTGCGCCAGCAAGAACTGTCTAAAATCCTCATACTTGCTCGACATCGCCAAGGACAATTTGCCGCGCTTTAGATAGGCAGCCAGGCGCTCCGGCAGCGGCGGAGCACTGCCAATCGCCTTCGTCACCACATCTGCAAATTTTGCGGGATGCGCGGTGGCCAGCACCAACCCTTGCGTGGGCTCCGCGTGCTCCAACTTGTAGGCTTCCCACCCGAGAAAGCCCACCGCCGTGTGCGGGTCGGCGATGTACGCGAACCGGTCGTGCAACGTTTTCATCGCCACCAGCATTTCCTCATCCGTCGCGCCGTGGCCCCAGATTTCTTTCTTCACGTATTCGAGCCTTCCCCGGCACAAATCCAGCAGGCGTGGAAAATTGTTCGGATTGCCCACATCCATGGCGTTCGAAAACGTCGCCGTCGCGGGGCGGGGATGAAATTCCCCGGTCTGCAAATACTGCGGCACGACATCATTGATGTTCGTGGACGCAATGTACTTTGCCACCGGCAATCCGATGCGTTTTGCAAGAATTCCTGCAGTTAAATTTCCAAAATTCCCGCTGGGCACGGACACAATCAGCGGCACCGACGCCACCGGCAATTGCCGGTACGCGGCCACGTGATAAAACATCTGCGGCAGCAGCCGCGCGATGTTGATGGAATTTGCCGACGTGAGAAACGCGCGCTTGTTCAACTCCACATCGGAAAACGCCTGCTTCACCAGCCGCTGGCAATCGTCGAACGTGCCGGCCACTTCGAGCGCGGTGATGTTCTCGCCCAGCGTCGTGAACTGCTTCTCCTGCGCTTCGCTGATACGTTTCGAAGGATAGAGAATCACTACGCGGATTCCCGGCACGCCCAGGAACCCGTGCGCCACCGCGCTCCCCGTGTCTCCCGAGGTGGCCACCAGCACCGTCAGCGGCCGCGTTTCCCCGCGCACGAAGTAGCCCATCAGCCGGGCCATGAATCGCGCGCCAAAATCCTTGAACGCCAGCGTCGGCCCGTGGAACAACTCAAGAATGTGCAGCCCGGGCGAGAGCGAAACGAGCTTCACCGGAAAGTTGATCGCTTCGCTGACCACTTGCCACAGCACTTCTTCCGGAACGTCCGGGGCGGCGAAGGGCCGCGCCACGCGAAAACACACTTCGGTGAACGGCAGGCCGCGAAATTCTTCCAATTCCTCGGGTGAGTGCCGCGCAATCTCCGCCGGCATGTACAGCCCGCCATCCGGCGCAAGACCGCGCAGCACTGCGCCTCGCAGCGAGGTCAGCGGCGCTTCTTTCGATGTGCTTCGGTAACGCATCGGAATCAGATATCAGAGATCAGAGAACTGAGATCAGAACGGCGAATCGCTGCGATCCTTGTTCCTGATCTCCGATCTCTGGTTTCTGATCTCACTTCAATTGCCTTCGGATCCGCTCCAGGAGCTGTTCAGTATCAAGAGTCGCCCGCAAATCCGCGACCGCCAGCGTGCAATGCGCCAGCGCTTCGTAACTCTGCCGCCGCGCCGCGATCAACATCGGATAGCACCGCGCCACCGTTTTGCGTGGAGTCTCTCCGGGCTTCGGCTGAAACGCGCCGCGCCAAAGCACCGGCTTCGGATCGTTCAAGTATCGTTCGATCAGCAGTTGCTGCTCTTCCGCGGACGCCGCCAAGTGCACCACGGTCATATGCCTGCGCAGCCGCATCAGCAAATGATTCCCTGTGTAAATCACGCTTCCGGTCGTGTCCAACACCAGCGATTGCTCTTTTTGGGTCTCGAGTTGCTGCAGAATTTCATCGAGCGTGTGAATTTCTTCCGCCAGATAATCGGCTTCGCGTTCCGCGTAGGTTGTGCTGTCCGGCCATCCCATCCACGCCGCCACGCCGTTGATACCCGCGTATCCGCCGGCCGCAAGCCGCGGCGCGAGGCGTTGCTCGATGCGATCATCGCAACTGATTGCCGGAATCCCGGTCGCCGCTAACTTCTTTGTCCAGAACGTCTTCCCGGCCCCAGACATGCCGATCAAGGCCAGTCGTAACGGCTTTTCTCTGGGCGCTTCGGGAGTCATAAGAGAATTCTCTACCATAGCGTGACACCGCCAACGCAAGCAAACGCCGCAGGACAGAGTCGGTCCGCGCCGCCAATGCAACTCTGGAACCTGTCCTCCGGGACGGCTTGCGGCCCCACCATCCGAGTGGTACGTTGGAAAAGACTCTGGCTGCTTCGCGCAGCTTCAGTCCGGCGGCACTTCGGGAGCTCCGGAAGATTTTTTCGTGACCCAGGTTCGAGGAAATTTTCGACGGACAATTTGAGCGTGACCCCGGCATAACTGGGGCCAACTCGAAACCCACGCTGTAGATTTTTTCGTGACGCGAGTTCAGTCCGCCCCTTCGAGTGCGCTCGGGCCGGACCGGGCTGCAAGCCCTGGAGTTACTCGCGCGCGGGGTTTTCGTGTCGTACTGGTTCCGCAACGACAATCGATTGCCGCAAGCGCGGCTCGCCGTAGCCTCCTACATTATCGTGGGCATGGTCGGCGTGTTGCTCCTGGGCTTCTGGAAGCTGCAGGTCATCGACTCCGACAAGTACTCCTCGATGGCGGAGCGCAACCGCGTCCGGGAAATTCCCGTCATTGCTCCGCGCGGCCGGATGCTGGACCGCGATGGCCGCGTTCTCGTGGACAATCGCCCCTCGTTTAGCGTCCTCCTTCTGCGCGACGATCTCAACCTCGTTCAAAAATATCTTCCCGCGATTTCCGATGGCCTCGGAATTTCCATGGACGATTTGCGCGACCAGCTCGAAAGCGCCAAAAACCTTCCGAAGTTCCAGCCCATCATCATCAAGCCGGAAGCCTCGCCCGCGGATATTGCCTACATTGAATCGCATCGTTCGGACATTCCGGTCCTTGAAATGATTTCCGTTTCGCGCCGGCGTTATCTGCCGGATGGATTCCTCTCCCACGCCGCGGGGTACGTGGGTGAAGTCAGCGAGCAGCAGATCGAAGCCAGCAACGGCAAGCTCCGCCCCGGCGACTTTGCCGGCAAGAGCGGCCTCGAACGCCAGTACAACGACATCCTGATGGGCACCGACGGCAAGCGCCGCATGGTCGTCAACAGTGTCGGCAAAGAGATGAAGAACATGCCGCTTTCCGACCAGGAAGCCATTCCCGGCAAGCAGATTCAGCTCTCCATCGATTACGACTTGCAACTTGTTGCGGAACAATCGCTGGGCCAGCGCCCCGGCGCCGTGGTGGCGCTGGATCCGCGCAACGGCGAAGTCCTCGCAATGGTCAGCCGGCCCACGCCGGATCCCAACGATTTTGCGATTCGCGTTCCCGCTGAAGAATGGAAGCGCCTTAACGACGATCCACTGCACCCGCTTCTGAATCGCGCTATTCAAGCGCAGCTCGCTCCCGGCTCGGTCTTCAAGATTGTCACCGCTACGGCAATGCTTGAAGATCACGTTCCCGAAGAAGGCTTCACCACCTTCTGCCCGGGCTACGGCACCTTCTTCGGCCGTCAATATCACTGCTATGTCTACTACGCCAAAAGTGGTCCGAAGGCTCACGGCGTTCTCGGCCTTCACGAAGCCATCCTGAAATCCTGCGATGTCTTTTTCTACAACGTGGGAATGCGCCTCGGGATTGACCGGCTTTCTTATTACGCAACCAAACTTGGAGTCGGCCGCAAGACAGGCATTGATCTCCCCTCCGAAGAACCGGGGTTAATGCCTTCCCAAGAATGGGTCGAAAGAACTCTCCATCGCAAGTGGTACGCGGGTGAAGTCATTTCCGTCGCTACGGGCCAGGGCGCCGTGACCACCACTCCGGTTCAACTTGCGCACTTGATCGGCGGAATCGCTTCTGGCGGGGTCTTTAAACAGCCGCATCTTTTGAAGGACGCGCAGAATGTCGGCGAAGAGCGATTTCATATCTCCGAATCCACCATTGAGAAGATCACCAACGCTATGTATGGCGTGGTGAACGAACCCGGCGGCACCGGCGGCCACCTCAAGCTCACGGGCATCGAACTCAGCGGCAAATCCGGCACCGCTCAGGTCATCGGCTACGACAAAATGGCGCTGGTGCGCAAAGGCTCACAGTTTGCCGACAATGCCTGGTTCGTCGGCTACGCGCCAAAGCGCAATCCTGAGATTTGCGTGGCCGTCCTCGTCCAGGAGAGCGGCCAGCATGGTGGCGAGGCCGCAGGGCCCGTCGTTCGCGACATCGTGAAAGCCTATTACGACAAGAAGAATAAGAAGACCCAGGGCCAGTTCACCGCCGAAGCCACAAGTCCTTCGCCCTCCGGCAAGAAAGCTGCCGCCGCTGCCACAGGGATTGCTCGTGGAAGTGCCGTCATCGTGGCTGCACCTCGCGTGATTCTCAAGTCCTCCGAACCAGCAACGACGCAAGCCACACATGCGATCACCGATCGTGAGAATTGAATCGATATGAACCGGCTGCTGATAAATCGAACAACCGGCACTGGATTAGCCGTATGTTTTCCCGTCTTTTTCTCTTACTGTGAACTGTCGGCTGTCGACTGTGAGCTTCTTCCGTGAAAGACGCACCGGGCACACGCGACTACGATTGGTGGCTGCTGGCCATCCTGGCGGCGATTTGCGCCCTAGGTGTCATCGAAATCTACTCCGCGACGCACGGCAGCTCCCTCGCCGGCATGCACATGAAGCAAATCCGCTGGCTGGTCATCGGTTTCATCCTGATGTTCGCCTTGTCCCGCCTCGACTATCACTTGATCCTCGACCAGGCTCCCCTTCTCTACCTCCTGGGTCTTGCCGCGCTCGTGGCTGTTCTCCTCGTGGGCCGCACGCACTTCGGCGCCAAGCGCTGGATCCAAATCCCCGCTCTTGGTGAACTGATTCAGGTGTCAGAATTGGTAAAATTGATTATAATCATTGTGTTGGCGCGCTTCTTTGCGGAAGTGCGCTCCGATGAGCTTGATTTGCGGGACCTCATCAAGGCAGGATTAATAGTGGGTGTTCCGCTGGTCTTGATTCTCAAGCAGCCCGATCTGGGCACCGCTCTTGTCCTGATGCCTATGCTGGCGGTAGGTGCGTTTTTGGCAGGCTTGAAGTGGCAGCACGCAGCGGTTTTTTCTTTGGCGGGGATCCTGCTGGTGGGGGCGGTATT
This sequence comes from uncultured Acidobacteriaceae bacterium, assembly GCA_964524985.1. Classification (GTDB taxonomy): domain Bacteria; phylum Acidobacteriota; class Terriglobia; order Acidiferrales; family UBA7541; genus Acidiferrum. The sequence goes on along the minus strand of CAZGFL010000082.1, from coordinate 28,032 downwards.
TTATCCGCCCGTTAGCCGGCGCCTCCTCAAGCCGTACCAGCGGGAGAGAATCACTTCTTTCCTGCACCCGGAAGAAGACGCCAAGGGCTCCGGCTATCAGTTACTGCAATCCAAGATTGCCGTGGGCTCCGGCGGTTTCTGGGGTAAAGGGTTCGGTAATGGCACGCAGAATCAGCTGGGCTACATCCCGGTCCGTTACTCCGATTTCATCATGTCGGCCTGGGCGGAAGAACAGGGATTCAAAGGCGTGCTTCTGGCTCTGGGTTTGTATATGGCGCTTCTGTTGCGTTTAGTGCAGAATGCTCAACGCGCGAAAGATCGTGCGGGAATGTTTCTGGTCATGGGCGTCGCAGCAGCGCTGGGTTTCCATGTGTTGGTGAACGTGGCTATGGTGATCGGCGCTATGCCGGTTACCGGCATCCCGCTGCCCTTAATGAGCTACGGGGGTTCCGCCACGCTCTTCGTTTTCCTGGCGATTGGTCTGGTGATGAATGTCCGGCTCCGCCGCTTCGTCAATTGATCCGGCCGCCAGTTCCGTGTGACATCCCGGTTCCATTGGAACCGCCTGTCCCCGGAAAGTGATTGAAGCCCCAGCGTCCCGGCCGTCCCGGGATTGCAGGGTAAAGGATTTTAGAGTGAGGACTGCATCGTCCGCCGTTCGCCCGGTTCGTTTCCGGCAACGGATTTGCCTCGATAGACTGAGGATTTCTCTCCCCTCTGGCTTCGAACGCCAAGCCGCTTTCTTACAAGTGTGCCCAGCGCGTGTCCCGGTGCAAACCGGGCCGGCTTCCCTTTCTCGGACCTCCGACGGGCTGAAGCTCGCGGCGATGCGTCCCGCGGTCCACTCCGGCAATGCCGGCGTCCCGCATAAGGAGTTTTCATGTCGAAAGAATTGGTCATCTCTGCGGCCTCCCACGAACGTCGGGTCGCAATTTTGGAAGAAGGTCAGCTAGTCGAGATTTACATCGAGCGCGAAAAAGAGTTCGCCCTCGTCGGCAGCATCTACAAAGGAAAAGTCACCCGCGTCCTTCCGGGCATGCAGTCCGCTTTCGTGGACATCGGCCTCGATGGCGATGCGTTCCTCTACGTCAGCGACGTCTTCGAAAATCTCGAAGATTACGATCACATTCAGCACGATCAGCATTCCTCGGCGCCCGTGCCGCCGCCTTCCAATGGCTCGACGGTCGAGATTCTCCCCGGAGAGACTTTGGCACGCGCCAATGAGCGCCAGGAAGCGCAACCCCAGGAGCCGCACCAGGAGCAAGCTGCCTCTGGCGATTCCGCCATTCACGACGAGGCGCAACCCGCCGGCGATGCCGCTCCGTTTGGCGAGCACGGCGAAGCCGAGCAGCCCGCCGCATCGGACGAACACAACGCCGAGCCTTTGGACGAGCGTCAGCCCGAATCGAACGCCTCGGCTCCGCAGAATTTTTCACAGACGTACAATCCCACGCAGAATTATTCCAGCCGCTCCGGTGGCGATCGCGGCCAAGGCCAGAACTATGGTCGTGGCGACCGTGGCGGTGACCGTGGCCGCGGCGGCCGTTGGGGGCGCCGCGGCGGCCGTCATCGCGGTGGCCGTCCACATGGCGGACCTGGCGGAAGGAATCTGCCTCCCTCGAAATATACGTCGCCGCAAGGTGGCGAGAATCGCGGCTATGACAATCGCGGAGATCGCGGCGGTCAGCGTGATCGTTACGACAATCGCCGCCAGGAAGCGCCGCGCAGTTCTGGCCCGTCTTCGGCGGACCACTCCGAAGAAATTCTTCTTCCCGGCGAATCGCTTGCCAAGTATCGCAGCAAGCCGGCGACCGCTCCACCGCCCGCGCCTGCCGTAGAACCGGAAACGCGCGAGGAGATTTCTTCCCCGGATGAAATGTCTCCGCGTTCTTCGAGCAGTGTTCCCGCAACGGGACCTGGTGGTGCCGTTCCGCGCCGTTTCTCCGGCGGGCTGCCTCGTTGGCTTCTCGCCGATGCCGGCGCCGAAGCCGAGACTGCGGCCGAGCCCACGGAAGCCGAGCCGGAATCCACAATGGAAACCCGCGAGCCCGAACGCGCTCGCCACGATGCGGAATTGAGCGAAGACCAGGTCGCTGCGCTAGCCGCGGACCTTGCCGAAGCCAAGCATGAGGAAACTACCGCCGAGGCCGATGCCGACGCCCTAGCCGGCGGCGCCGTCTTTGAAGAAGAAGAACAAGAAGAAGAGGAAGAAGGGGCCGAAGAAGAGCACGCGGAAGAAGAGCACGAAGCCTCCGAAGGAACTCAACCCGCAGAACACTCGGGTCTTTCCGAAGAGGACGTCGAAGAAGTCGAGGCCAGCCGCGCTGCGGACCGTGCCGAGTTCGCCGCCGATGTCGCGCACGAAAGCGCCGAACACGCCGCCGCGCTCGGCGAACTACACGAAGCTGAGCAGGTTGGCGAACACGAAGAAGAAGTTCACGAAGAACACGGTCCCGAAGAGCCTTTCGAGGCCGAGCATATCCACGCCGAAGAGGAACCCGTTGCCTCCGCTTCCGGCGAGCGGGTCGTCGGATCCGCCAGCGTCGAAGAAGACATCGTCCTCTTGCCCGGCGAAACCCGCGCCCCACGTGCCGCCGGTTCTACTGAACGCCGTGAAGATTTTCCGCGCGATTCCGCCCGCATCGGCGGCAACCCGCGCTCGCGTTTCCAGCGGCCCTTCCGCAGCGGCCCACGCGGCCGTGATCGCGGCGGGCGTCCCGATCGCCGCGGCGGAGACCGCGGCCGTCCGCGCTTCGAACGCCGCGGCCCGGGTGGCCCGCGCCACGATCGTGGCCCTCATCGCGGTCATTCCGGACCGCCTCGCCGCCCGCAGCTTATTTCGGAAATGTTGAAGGCCGGCCAGGACATCGTCATTCAAATCGCCAAGGAACCTCTCGGCAAAAAGGGTGCGCGCATCACCAGCCACGTGGCGCTCCCTGGGCGTTTCCTGGTCTACATGCCCACGGTTCATCACACCGGCGTTTCACGGAAAATCATTTCCGCGGAAAACCGTTCGCGCCTTCGCCGCCTGGTCAGCGAAGCCAGCGCCAACTATCCCGGCGGCTTCATCGTTCGAACCGCCGCTGGTGGCGCCAGCGACGACGAGATTCGCACGGACATCGACTTCCTCGGCCGCACCTGGAACGAAATCAAGCAGCGCAGCGAAGAGCGCAAAGCTCCGGCTCTTCTGCACCGCGATCTCGACCTCGTCGAGCGCATGCTCCGCGACTACGTCAGCGACGATTTCACCGCCATCTGGATCGACAGTGAGGAGGAATACGGCAAGGTCGTCGATTTCGTCAGCCGCTTCCAGCCCCGGCTCGTCAACAAGGTCAAGCTCTACACCAAGGAAACTCCCATTTTCGAGGAATTCGGCATCCAGCATGAGCTCGACAAAGCGCTGCGTGCCAAGGTCTGGCTCAAGTCCGGCGGCTATATCGTCATCAACCATACCGAAGCGCTCGTGGCCATCGACGTCAACACCGGCAAGTTTGTCGGCAAGGGTTCCACGCGTCTCGAGGACACCATCGTCAAAACCAACCTCGAAGCCGTCAAGGAAATCGTTCGCCAGATTCGCTTGCGCGACCTCGGCGGCATCATCGTTGTTGACTTCATCGATATGGAAGAGCGTCGCAACCGCGAAAAGGTTCTTTCCGCCTTGCAGCAGGCCCTCGAACAGGACAAGGCCCCGTCAAAGGCCCTTTCCTTCAACGAATTCGGACTCGTCTGCATCACGCGCAAGCGCACCAAGCAGGCGCTCGAGCGCGTTCTCTGCCAGCCTTGCCCCTATTGCACCGGCTCCGGCATGGTCAAGTCCATTCCGACTCTTTGCTACGAAATCCAGGCCGAAGCCCGCAAGATGGCCGCCTCTGCCGAAAACGATAGTCCGAATCTCACGCTCCGCGTCCATCCGGAAATCGCCAAGGCCCTCAAGACCCGCGAATCCATGCTCATTGACGAACTCGAGCAGAATTCGCACAAACACGTCATCATCCAGTCCGACGCCACGCTCCACTGGGAGCAGTACGACATCTATTGACATTCCGCCGAGGATTGTCATCCTGCTCGCCCGTTCTTGACGGGGAGCGAGTCTGCGAGCGGATCTCTTGTCCGTAATGGGGATTTCATTAGGTGCGCAGCATGCTGCGGACCATCTCGGCATCGAAACAGAAACGCCCGGGTCAACGTGCCCCAGGCGTTTTCATTTCCTTGATGTACGCTTTCTAGTAGTGCGTGTTCTGATTTAGAAATTCTCTATGGATTTGGCCTCTCCGTCTCCCCATCAGTCTTTGGCGCGGCTTCGGCCGCGGTCTTTGGTGCGGAAATATTTTGCTTTTCATCCACCGAGAAGAGCATGTAATGGCTGAAGCGGTGCGTCCGGTGAAAGCGACGCCCTCTCCAATCCGAATACACTTCTGCCGTCTGCGGCAGCCACATGTCCAGATCCCGCTTGTTGAAATGCACGGGCCCGTACTCAATCGTTGTGTAGTCCGCCACAAGATTGATTTCCCGGACTGGGGCGATCATCTGCGTTTCCATCCGCACCACCTGGAACGTATCAGCCGCAATCCAAGCCCGGCCTTTCAGGCCCACCGGGTACGCCCGGCCCTGGAGGCCCATCCGGTACGTTCGGATCGTATTGGGCCGGTCCGGACGCTGCCGGAAATGAATCTGCCACGCTGGTCTGTCGTTCCACTTGGCCAATCCCTCGCAGGTGATGTCGAAGTTCACCACATTGTGCGGATGGAGAATCAAGATCATAGCCGGCAGCCCGTTCGTGGCTATTCCATCTGGAAATTCGTTGCCTCCGCCTACGTTCGTCCGGTATTCATCTACATTGAAATATCCGGCTTTGACCTCCTCCACCGCGACGAGGTAGTCAAATCTCCGATTGACCGGCGAGTCCGCGATTCCCCATTTGTTGATCGACTCATGCTGCAAGGACTCCGTAGCCGTAAAGCGATTCACGTTCTCAAGGAATTCCTGGATCCGGTCCGCAGTTTTCTTCAGGATGTCGTTCAATGCGCATGCCGTCCCCGGCTCGACGCTGCCCATTTTCTCGTCAATATCAGCCGGCAGCCAGCTGGAAGGAAGAACGTCCACGATCCCTCCACTTACAGTCGCGGAGTCCGCCACACCCCCCTCTTTCGCACCGCTCTGAAATTCCGCCAGTTCGTTCTTGGCCTGCGCGTCTGCAGGATGCTCTTTCACGTATCCCTGCAGAATCGTGGTGGCCCGCTCAGCTTGCCCTTGTTTGAACAAGGCGGCCGCAAGCACCGGTTGCACCGCCGTGGCTTTGGCATGCCCGAGTTCCTGCGCGCGCTCCGCTTCCCGCACGGTCTCCACAGGCCAGCCCTGTTTCAAGTAGGCCTCCGCGTACAGCGCATGCGGACGCCAGGCTGTCGGCTCGGCCCGCACCGCACGCTCCAGATAGGGCATCGCCTCCGCTGCCCTATTCTCATGCAATAAGGCTTCGCTCAGAGAAATCAACGCTCGGTAGTGACGCGGATCAAGCTCCAGTGTCTTTTCCCAATAAGACGCGGCTTGCGCGGCATTGCCCACTTGCATCCTCATGACGCCAAACAGGTATTGCACCTCAGCACTCTGCGGTGCAATCTGAGACGCCTTTTCCAGTGGCCCGCGGGCATCCGCAGGTTTGTTCGCTCGCAGAGCCTCAATGGCCTTGCCCAGAGCCTTCTGGGCCTTGGGACCCAGCACCGCCATTTCCCGATCCGATATCGCGTCGATTCCCTCGGCAGTCGCTTCCAGTTGAACCGTGACCTTTACATCTGCCGAATTGCGTATTTCAACTTTCTTGGTGATCGTGGCATACCCCGCCGCCACCACTCGCATGTTGTATTCGGTCGGCGGCACATCGTCGATGTGGACATGTCCGCCTTTGGCTACGCCTTCCTTCAGGAATTGTCCGTTCACCTTGATCAGCGTCACCACCGCCGCCCGCGCCAACGCCTCGCCGTTTGGGCCCTTCAGGTAGACATCCAGGCTGCCCACTTCCTCGATGGCCCGCACAGCGCCGTAGTCCGGCGTTCCCATTGGTCTCTGGGCTAGAACGCTGCCGGGCGCAACGACTCCGCAGGCGAAGGCAAGAAAGCCAAGGAAATTCGTTCTTTTACCGGCAACCATAACCACTCCGTTTGGAAGGAGGACCTGTTTTCGCCACGTATCATACTCCTCTTCGGTCCCCTGGACACACTTGTGTTGTCCAACTTGTGTTGTCCAACGGATTGCGCCAGCGGCCTGTTCCAGGCATTCCGCTGACCCACCTCCTGCCGGATGGTCTTTGCTCCGGCGCGATGGGGATGGGAAAACTTGTAACCATAGCTTCCCAAGCCTCGTAAACCGGTATAGAGAGTGGTTCATGGAACTGCTGCAACGATTCGCGGCGGGCGATCTGGAAGCGTTTGAGTCTCTGTTTCGCCAGCACCAGCGGGAGGTTTACTGCTGGATCGTCCGCATCGTTCGCGACAGCGGCGCCGCCGAGGATTTGACCGTGGAGACGTTTTGGCGCATCTATCGGGCGCGCGAACGCTTTGACGCGGCGGGCAATTTCCGCGCGTGGGCCCGCCGCATCGCCACCAACGCCGCCTTGGACCATTTACGGCATGCGCACAAGGAAACGGAGCTGGATGAGGACTATCCCGCGGCTTCACGCGGAGATTCCGCCGTCCGGGGCGAGTTGCGCGGTCAGCTCCGGAGGGCGTTTCTGGATCTGCCGCCGAAGTATCGCCTCGTCGCAACACTGGCGCTGATCGAGGAAGAACCGTATACCGAAATCGCCGACGCCGCCGGCATTTCCGTGGCGCTCGTCAAGGTTCGCGTCTTTCGCGCCGTTCGTATGCTGCGCAAGAAGCTTCGCTCTTTGGGCGCGCAACCCGCCGTCGGAGGAACAACCACATCATGAACAGCAAAACGAATTCGCAGGAAAACGAGCAGGAACTCAAGACGCTTCTTCAGCGGGAATTCCCTTCCCTGAAGAACGCCGAACTGCAGCGCGATCTTTGGCCGCAGATGCTGCGCCGCTTCGATGCTTCGCCGCTGCGAATTCCGTGGTTCGATTGGGTTCTCGCGGCTGCTCTCGTTGCCACCATTCTGTTTTTTCCCGGAACCATTCCGGCATTGCTGTATCACTTGTGAGCAGGAGGTTTTTTTATGAATCAGCATCCCTATCTTCGGGCCTACATGGCGGGAATCGCCGTGCCCACCGTAGTTCTCCTGGCGGTCATGACTGCTTATGCCGTGTTTCGCTACGTCTACAATTTTCCCGTGCCTGTGGAGCGCTTCATCGTTTTTCCCATGGCGGTCGTTCCGAATGCGTGGGGCTTGTGGAACGTGGTCTTCCTCGCCTGGCGCAAACGCCTGCAACTGTCCATCGGCCTGCACGGCGCATTGCTGCCGATTCTGCTTGGGCCGCTGGGTCTGGTCGCCGCGAGCGTCCTGAATTTCCCGATTCCCAGCTTTGCGGCTCACTTCTTCCCGGTAGCGGCGCCGTTGGCGCTCGTCGTCTACTACCTCGCCTGGAAGTACTTCGTCGGCTTTTTGAATCGCGTCGTCGGTATCAACTGAGGAATGCCCCAGCTCATCTACGGGTTTGGTCGCTCCCCATCCCCCTCCGGCTTTGCGGGTATGGCCTCCGCCGTTTTGGGAGCGGAGATGTTCTGCCTATCGTCCACGGAGAACAGCATATATTTGCTGAAAGTGTGGAGGCGGTGAAAGCGCCGTCCTTTCCAGTCCGCGAAAATCTCGGCGCTTTGGGGCAGCCACATTTCCACGTTGCGATTTTGGAAACGCACCGGCCCATACTCGATCGCCGTATGGTCGGCAAAGAGCTTGATCTGCGGCACTGGGGCGATCAGGTCGGCCTCCAGCCGGGCAACCTGGAAACTGTCGGTTAGAATCCATGCGCGCCCCTTGAGCGCCACGGGATATGAAGGGCCGTTCATGCCGAGCCGGTACGCCTTGACCGTGTTGGGCTTGTCCGGTCTTTGGCGGAAATGAATCTGCCAGGCTGGCTTCCCATTCCAGCGGGTCAATCCCTCACACTTCATCTCAAAGTTCACAGCGTTATAGGGATGAAAAATCAGCATGAGCGCCGGAAGCCCATTGGTCGCGACCCCGGCCGGAAATTCCGAGGCGGAACTCACCTGCCTTCGATACTCCTCTACACTGAAGAACCCCGGCTTGAGTTCCTCAATCCCCACCACGTAATCATATTTGCGCGTTTCGGGCGCCTCTGGCATCCCCCACTTGTCGATCGCTTCATGTTTTAGGAATTCACTGGCAGTAAAACGCTCAACGTTTTTGACAAATACCTGAGCCTGCTTCCCTGCATTTTGTACCACATCCTCGAGGGCACAGGCCGCGCCCTGCTCCACGGGTGGCACTCTCTCATCCACGTCTGGCGGCAACCAGCTCGAAGGAAGTGGCAGTGACGTTGCAGCGCTGGTAGAAATGGACAATTCTCCGGCCATCAGCGCGCTTGTCTCCGCTGGTCCGTTCGCGGTCGAGATTTTCTGCACCTCTTCCTGCAGCTTGTTGGCGTCAACATCGGCGGGGTGCACTTTCAAATAGCTTTGTAGAACGGAGATCGCGCGATCCTTCTCGCCTTTTCTTGCCAGGGCTGCCGCCATCACTGGCTGCACCATTGCGGCTTGCTCGTGCCCCAGATCGATTGCGCGCTCCGCCTGCTGGACTGCATCATCGGCCAAGCCCAGGCGCAAGTAGACATTCGCCAGAATGGCGTGCGCTCGCCAGGAAGACGGCTCAACTTCGACCGCCCTCGTCGCGTACAGCAGGGCCTCAGATTCGTGATTCTCACGCAGCAAGGCGTCCGCCAAAGATAGCAGCCCGAGAAGGTGCTTGGGACTGAACTCCACGGCCTTCATCCAGTACGCCTTGGCTTGCTCCGCGTTGCCCGTCTGCTTTGCATAAACGCCGTAAAGATATTGGACCTCTGCCTGATTTGGCGCGGCCCGGTTGGCCGCATCGAGATGGCTCCGCGCATCAGCCACTTTTTGGGAGCGCAGCAGCTCCAGGGCTTTCCCAATTTCCTTTTGTGCCTTAGGAGCCAGGGCTTTATACGCTGAGTTCTCGGCAGCATCCTCCACCGACATTTGCTGAAGCTCAATGGTCACGGCCCTGACTTCATCTTTACGCGCCTCAATGTGCTTCACAACGGTCTGGTACCCCGGAGCTACGACCTGCACGGAGTACTCCGTGGCCGCAACGTTGTTAAAACGGATGTGGCCGGCCTTTGCCGTTTCCTTCCGATAGGCTTCGTTGGACAACTTAATCAGCGTGACCACCGCCGCTGCTTTTACAGGCTGGCCGTCTGGGCCTTTGAGGTTCACGTCCAGGGCTGCGGTGTCGAACGTATTTAGGCTCATCGCGTTGGCGAGGTCAATTGTTGGCGTCGCGACCGGCCCCGCAGATTGTGCGTAAACAACAGCACCCCAGCAGATTGCTGTTTGCATGAAAAGAATGACGAGAATATATCTCGATTTACGGAAAAGCATGGCCAACTCCACTCGCGACCGGCGGGGAACCAGGTATCATCCCCATGATACACCTGCGACAGGTATTTGTGCGCTTTGCGAATAATGGCGCCCGCTCCCGCCCTCGCCCCGAGCCTATTCTACGCATGGCCTCCGAGTTAGTTCCCCCTGTTCACCCGGGCAGTTCTCAACTGCGAACACACAAACTTTTTCCTTGTTGCCCCGCCCCTCTGCGCGGCGGAACATGGATTCCATATTGCTCCCTCCAGCCGGAGCAGATCTCATTCTTGGGTTCCGAATAGGGAGGTCCTATGTGGTCCAAGCAACAAGCGGTTGCAGAGCCGCCAGCGGTTTCGCCGTCGCCCGCTCCCGCGCCTTCGGCCGTTCCGTTCAGCTCGCCAGCGTCCGTAAAACTGGGTAGCACTTCGTCCCGGAGCGCGGCACGCATTGGCTCCAGCATTCAAATCAAAGGCCAGGTTTCCGGCGCGGAAGACTTGCAGATCGACGGCATCATCGATGGGCCAGTTTCGTTGCAAGGCCACGAACTGACTGTCGGCTCGACGGCCCAGCTCAACTCCGAAATTCACGCCGGGGAAGTCGTCGTGTCCGGCAAAGTGGTCGGCAACGTGTTCGCGCGCGGACGCGTCGACATCCGGAAGGACGGCTCGATCATCGGGGATGTTTCTTCGGCGCGCATCAGCATCGAGGACGGCGCGCATTTCAAGGGCCGCATCGAGATCGATCCGACAAAAACACGAGCTGCCGCGGACTAATCGGCGACAAGGAAACGCGAAATCCGAGAATTGGAAGGCCGAGATTCATGTCTCGGCCTTTTCCATAAAGAGGCAATCCAAAGCGTCAGTCTCTCCTCCCCCTTCTTGAACTAGCTGCCAGAGTAGCGCTGCTCCTTCCAGGGATCGCCGTAAGCGTGGTAGCCATTGCGTTCCCAGAAGCCGAGGCGGTCGTGGTCGAGAAGCATGAGGCCGCGAACCCACTTGACGCTTTTCCAGGCGTAGAGGTGCGGGACGACCAAGCGGAGCGGACCACCGTGCTCGGCGGTGAGCGGCGCGCCGTCATGCTCAAAAGCGAAAAGCACGTTGGGGCGCAACAAGTCCGGGAGCGGGACGTTCGCGGTGTAACCCTCTTCGCCAAGCACGAGAGCAAACTGCGCGTCCGGCTTGGGCTTCGCGAGTTTCAGCGCGTCGGTAAAGAGCACACCCTTCCAGCGATTGTCGAGGCGGCTCCAACGCGTGACACAGTGAAAGTCGGAAGTGACTTCGGTTTGCGGTAGAGCGCGGAATTCGTCCCGGGTGAGACACCTCGGGTCTTCCACCTGGCCGGAAATTTTGAAGTCCCACTTGGAGGGATCGAAGTGGGGGATGCTGCCGTAGTGCAGAACCGGCCATTTGAGGGTGAGCGATTGGCCCGGAGGCAAGCGCCCCTCGGCCTTGGCCTTCTTTTCGAGTTCTCGGCGATCTGCTACGTCAGGGAACAGGGGCATTGACGGTTTCTCCCACGAGATTAGATACCCGAACCGGCCGTTGGTTTCGGATAGCCGGGGAGAGGGGGGTAGGGGGACAGTTCGTAAAGGGATGAAAATAAAGGGGTTGCAAATTGCCCTGTTGGAAGTGGTTGATATGAAAGGAGATGCGAATGCGTGCGGTGAGGGTGTGCAATTCGTAAGTGATTGAAAACTCGTGGGATTGAAAGGCGAGGAACCTGAGGGAGGTTCCGATACCGACGGCTGGGCTGAAGAGCCGAATTCACATCTTATTTTAGTACAGAAAGAGTTACTTGTCAAGTATTATTATTAAGTGGTTGAGTAGAAAGGGGATAGAAGAGGCTGACGGGTGATTGGCGACTCGGAACAGCCAGACGCCTAAGCTGCCCGAGAAATGTACGCTAATCGGCTATCCAGCAAGGTCCGGCTCAATGTGAGTGGAATGGAACTCCAGAAAGGAGGAGGTTGAAGAGTGCAAGGTTCAAAGTTAAAAAGGAGGGAACATAGAGAGCCAAGGAGGGCATGCACCGATGACGCAAGCCGAGTCCGGGGAACGGGGAGCCCATGTCCGGTTTCCGCCTCCGTTTGTCTATCAGGCGTTCATCCTTTTGGGCGTGGGCTTGCGGTATGGGGTGGCGCCACTGCGAGTTCCTACATACGTAGCCATTGTTCGCACAGTAGGGATTGTGGTCGTGCTGGCTGGGTTGTGGCTGGGTGCAGATGCATGGAAGTTGTTCAAGCGCACGGGGCAGGACCCGGCGCCGTGGAAGCCTTCTCCGGAACTGGTGCTGCGCGGAATTTACCGGTTCACGCGGAATCCGATGTATGTGGTGATGACGTGCATCCAGGTGGATTTGGGATTGGTGCTCAACAATCTGTGGATAGCTTTGCTGGCGGCGCTGTCGCTCGCGACTGTGCACTTCATCGCAGTTCTACGGCGATTGACGGTTTTGCTTACGGGTTCTCTTGCCGGAAACGTCTAAAGAATATGACCGTCCACACGCGAAGAGTACGAACGACGAACAACTAGAAGCGCGATGTGCAGGAGGGTAACGAATCATGACGAAACGTATGAGAGTAGCGGTCCTTCTCGCTGGCTTAACGATGCCCTTGCTTTGCGTAAACCCTGCAGAGGCACAACAATCCAAGCAGGTGCCACCTGCACCCATCCCCTCACTCATCCTTGCAGCGAAGAAGGTCTTCGTCGCGAATGGAGGCGGAGACGAATCTCCTTTTGACACGCCTCAATACAGCGGCGGACCCGACCGCTTGTACAACGAGTTTTATGCGGCGATGAAATCCTGGGGACGCTATGAACTGGTGGGCGACCCGGGGGAGGCCGACCTGGTGTTCGAAATTCGCCTGACCCTCGTGCAACCCAGACGATCAGCCCCTTTGGGGGAGAATAACCCTGAGTACGATTCACAATTTCATCTTGTCATTCGCGACATAAAGACTCACGAGACTTTGTGGGGACTAACCGAACACGCCCAAACTGCCGTTCTGCAAGGGAATCGGGACAAGAACTTCGAGCGGGCGCTGGAAGAAATTGTGTCAGAAGTGCGGAGAATTGCAGGTCCGGCGCAGCCTCCCGCGAAACCGTCGACGAATTAGTTCGGCCGCGTCGCATCCATGGCAATTCGTTTAGCCCATAGCTTCGCGCTTCGGGTACCCAGAAAACGTCAACTGATGTCCACCTCGAGGCCGCCGACCCAACCCGCAGCCAGGTTGTAAAGTAACGCCCCGATGGCGCCGCCAATCCCGCCAATGATTCCATACATAATGGGAACGACGATGATCGAGCCCAAACCAAAGCCAAATCCCAGCAGGCGCGCGCTTGGCGCCATGTTGCCCGCCAAACTTCCCAGCGAGCCAATCATTAGGGAAAAAAGCGCCATGGCAATCCCGACAACGAGCCCGAAGATCGCGTACACCACCGAGCCGATCTTAAAGGCCGAACCAGGGCCAATCCGCTTGATCGTGGCCATGACAACCTCCTTATGAAGCTCCGCGCATGCTAGCAAAATGCCCCGCAGCCACAAACGATAAGTTTTGAGCGAAGAACATCATCGGCTTGTGAGGGTGAGGGTTACGGTCCGCGAGGCAGATTTTTGCGTGTGCTAAGATGGCAGGCGTGCCGAGCCTGCCTGAAGCAGGCAAGTCCGCCTTAGAAGAGGTGGACCGAACGAAAGAGAGAGTGGATGACAGCGCGGATCCTCGATGGCATGAAAATTCGCGATGAGATTTTCGTTGAGCTGCAGAGCGAAGTGCGCGCGCTCACGGCAGCAGGCGTGCGGCCGGGGCTGGCGGCGGTGCTGGTGGGAGAAAATCCGGCGTCGCAGCTCTATGTAAAGAGCAAGATTGCGGCGTGCGAGCAGCTGGGGCTGGCGAGCTGGCTGCTGACGCCGCCCGCGAGCGTGACCACGGCAGAGATGTTGTCAGTGGTCGATGGCCTGAACCGAGACAACAGTGTTGACGGCATCCTCGTGCAGCTGCCGCTGCCGCCGCAGGTCGATACTAAGAGGATTCTCGAAGCGGTCGATCCCGCGAAAGACGTGGATGGGTTTCATCCGGTGAGCTTAGGGAAGCTGGTAAGCGGCCGACCGGGGCTGGTGGCGTGCACGCCGGCGGGCTGCATGGAGATTCTGCGACGCAGCGGGATTGCGATGGAAGGGGCGAACGCGGCCGTACTGGGACGGAGCGACATTGTGGGCAAGCCGATGGCGCTGCTGCTGATGCACGCGAACGCGACGGTGACGATTTGCCATTCGAAAACGCGAGACCTGCCGGAAGTGGTGCGGCGCGCGGATATCGTGGTGGCGGCGATGGGCAAAGCGGGATTCGTGCAGGCGGATTGGATCAAGCCCGGCGCAGCGGTGATTGATGTGGGCACAAACACGGTGAAGGATGCGCCGGAAGCAGAGCGGCTGCTGCGGAATTTTCCGGCGCGGCTGGAGAAGTTCCGGGCGAAGGGGTCCGTGCTGGTGGGCGACGTACATCCCGACGCGGTGAACGCGGCAGGGGCGCTCACGCCGGTTCCGGGGGGCGTGGGGCCGATGACCATCACGATGCTGATGAGCAACACGGTGAAGGCCGCGCGGCTGCGACGAATGCCGTCGGGAGCGACGGCCACAGCGCGGTAATCGAATCATGCTGCGAATGGGACTCACCGGTGGAATCGCCAGCGGGAAAAGTGCTGTTGCCGCGATGCTGCGCGACCTGGGCTTCCCGGTTCTCGATGCGGATTCGCTGGCGCACAAGCTGATCGAGCCGGGACAGCCCACCTACGAGGAAGTGGTGCGCGAATTCGGTCCGGGAATCAAAGACGGGCAGGGGCGCGTGGACCGGGCCAAACTGGGTGCGATTGTTTTCGCGGACCGCGCAAAGCTCGACCGTCTGAACGCTGTCATCCATCCGCGGGTGGGGGAAGCGGTTTTCCGGCAGTTTGACGAGTGGGCCCGGCAAGGCACGCGGGACGCGGCGTTTGTGGAAGCGGCGCTGCTGATTGAGTCCGGCATTCACAAGAACCTGGACGGTCTGGTGGTGGCTTGGTGCGACCCGGAGCAGCAACTAGAGCGGCTGAAGGCGCGCGGGCTGAGCGAGGAAGAGGCGCGGCGACGCATCGCAGCGCAGATGCCAGTAGAGGAAAAGCTGCGGCTGGCAACCGAGAGGATCGACTGCTCGGGTTCGCTCGAGGAGACGCGGGAGCAGGTGCGGGCGCTGGCCACCAAACTCCGGCGAAGCCCGGCCGCGCGGTGACCTGCCTGAGCATTTTCCCTATACTATGAGCAAGAGTGGAATAGAAGGGACGACAGCTATGACTGCAGCAAGCCCATCGCATCGCGCGCGGATTGTTCTGGCCGCGCTAGTGCTGATTCTCGGAGCGTACTGGGCGGGAGCGCGGTTCAGTTCGCGCCAGCCGGTAAATGTCGAGGCGCTGCCGCTGGCTGGCCCCAATTCCGGGGCGGCGCAGCGGGAAGCCGCGTTGACGGAAGAAGAAGCAATCAACGTGAAGATTTACAGGCAGGTTTCGCCGGCGGTGGCCAATATCCTCACGCAGGCGACGGAATACGACTTCTTCATGGATCCAGTGCCGGTGAAGGGCGCGGGCTCCGGCTTTGTAATCGATGCGCGAGGCTACATCCTGACGAACTACCACGTGGTGGAGGGAGCGCAGTCGATCGAAGTGGTGCTCGGGGACCAGTCGAGGTATCCGGCGAAGTTCATCGGAGCGGACCAGCGGAACGATGTGGCGCTGGTGAAAATCGATCCGAAGGGGAAAAAACTGGCGACGTTGCAGCTGGGAGATTCGAGTGCGCTGCAGGTGGGCCAGAAAGTGCTGGCGATCGGAAATCCTTTCGGATTTCAGTCGACCCTGACGACCGGCGTGGTGAGCGCGCTGGGACGGACGGTGCAAACGAGCCAGAGCACGTTCATCGAGGAAGCGATTCAGACGGACGCGGCTATCAATCAGGGGAATTCCGGAGGGCCGCTGCTCAATACGCACGGTGAGGTGATCGGGATCAACTCCGCGATTTATACGCCGTCAGGCACGACCGCGGGCATCGGCTTCGCCATTCCCATTAACACGGCGAAAAGCATTGCGAACGACTTGATCACGGATGGGCGCGTACACCGCGCATTCCTGGGTGTGGAGACATTATCGATTGTGGGAGGGCTTGCGGAAGCTCTGGATTTGCCCGTGCAAGAAGGGCTGCTGGTGGAGACGGTGACCAAAGGCGGGCCCGCGGCGGCCGCCGGGATTCATGGGGGCGATCGCGTAGCTCAGGCGGGAATGCGCCGGTTCTATATCGGTGGAGATGTGATTGTGGCGATTGACAACCAAAAAGTGGCAAGTCAGTTTGACGTGAATCTCGTGCTCAACCACCATCGCCCCGGAGACACGGTCAACGTGACGCTATACCGCGGCGGGAAGAAGATGGACGTCACGGTGAAGCTGGCAGAACGGACCGGCAACTAGAAAGCAATCTCGATCTCGTCAGCGATTGAATTCGGCGCGGTGTTTGGCGCGTACTTCCTCGGTCAATAGAAACCAGCCCTCCGCGATGTCGCGGACGCGTTCGAGTTCGTGTTGCATTTCGGCGTGCTTGGCTTCCATGGCTTCCGCGTTGGCGTCGCGGGGAACATAAATCGGCGGCGCAAAGAGGAGCACGGTACGCGTGAAGGGCCGCGGCAGCAGAAAATGGTCCCAAGTTTTCTCAAAAGTTTTGCCACGTTCCACGCCAATGTGAAACACGAGAATTGGGCAGCCGGTCTTTCTCGCCAGCATCACTGGACCGGGCTTGGCAACGTAGCGCGGTCCGCGCGGACCGTCGATGGTGAAGGCGCAATCGACGCCCTCTTCGAGGCGCCTGGCCATGACCGCCAGGCCGCGCAAACCGCCGCGTGAGGAGCTTCCCTGAGCAGTACCGAAACCCAGCCACTCGATCACTTTGCGGGTCCACTGTCCGTCGAACGCGGTGGTGTTCATCACCACGACGCCGTGATGGCGATACCACCACACAATCGGAAGGATCACACGGTGCCAGAAAGCCCAGATGATCTGTTTTTTTGAGGCGTAGACGCGCTCGGCATGCTGCCAGCCGAGGACTTCGTAGCGCAAGGTCGGCCCCAGCGTACGAATCACGCTGTACACTGCGGCGGCGATGAAGGGGATCTGGATGCGGCGGGACCACGGCAATGGCGGCAGCCGCGTGTCGTAGTGCAGGTTCACCGATTCCGCGGCGGGTTCGTTCACCGGCTCGATGGCTGCGTCCGTTTTCGTCATTTCTTTTCGCTAATTTCTCGAGCGGGGAACCGCTGGCGCCGCTGCCGGGCTCCTATGCTCTAATAGGAGGACCCCGCTACCGCCGTATAGTATAGGTGAGACTCTTGCCTCTGCGACCGGGAGCCGGACCGAGTGCCTCCGCTTTCTATCCTCAAACCGCTGGTGCGCCACGCTGGCTTGTTGCTCGTGGCGGTGCTGGTTTTGGCCTGTGGGTTCCGGAGCGCGCCTACGGCTTTGGCGGATGAGCCACTGTCAGATGCTGTGGGGATCATCGACGGGGCCGCCATCGCCGTCAATGGCCCGATGCGCGTCGAGGTGAAAGGTGGTTTCACGCGAACCATTCTGCGCAGCGGGAGTGACGTGCGCGTGCAATCCGGCGTCGCGAGGCTCGAACTGGTCGAAGGCGGCACGATCAGCATCTGCGGGCCGGCGCATTTCTCGGTGCTGAAGTCTGCTGGGGCGCTCACGCTGGCGCTGGAGACCGGAACGATTCACGCACAAATCGAACGAGAGCCGGCTTTGACGATCTATACGCCACAGATCCAGGCGCATACCATCGCCGTTGGGGATAGCCCGCAGGATGTGGTTGTCGGATTCGAGACTCCGGGGACAATGTGCCTGCGCGCGAATCGCGGCGCCATTCGCATCGAACATCAGCTCAGCGGACAAACGGTAATTATTCCGCAGGGCGGCGAGGTGCAACTGGTTGACGGGCAGATCGAGAACCTGCGCAGCGACTTCGGCCATTGCGCGTGTGAATTGCAGGTTGCGAACGCTGCGGAGCCGCCGCCGGAAGTGAGCCAGATCGCTACAGCAGAGGAAGCGCGCAAGAGCATGGTGGCCGTGCAGCCGGACTCGCGCTCGGACGCCGCGGAAAAGGCCCCCGCCAAAGAAGAAGCCATCTATCAGGTTTACATGCCGCCGCTGGTGTATGACGCCAGGGCGAAAGTGCAGCCGGAAGTTGATCCGAAGATGATTCTGCTGGTGCGGCGAGTGCGCGTGCGGCCAGCGCTGATTTTTAAGGGGCGAGTAAAAGGGGAAACGGTGGTGGTAGCAGCGGCGTCCCCGCCGTCTAAGCCCGAGGGGCCCGCGCCAGCCTCAGCGAAGCCTGTAGCAGCACCAAGCGACTCGTTTGTTGATCGCATGCGGAGCTTCGTGCGGAAGTTGTGGTCTCGTTGATCCTGCAGAGATGCTTCAGAAGGGCTGGCGCGATCCCTACGCTCCTCGGGATGACGATTCTTCGTGGAATCGTCACATGCCTTCGTAGTTGGGGCCACCGCCGCCCTCGGGAACGACCCAATCGATAATTTGATAGGGATCCGCGATGTCACAGGTTTTGCAATGCACGCAATTGGCGGCGCTGATTTTCAGTTTCAGCGCACCGCCGGATTCCTTCACCATTTCGTAGACCGCTGCTGGACAAAAATACTGGCAGGGATTGCCGTATTCCACGACGCACTTCGTCGAGCAGATATTGGTGTCGGCGACGCGCAAGTGGCAAGGCTGATCCTCTTCGTGGCGCGTGCCGGAGTGATAGACGTCCGTGAGGCGGTCGAAGGTGAGCGTGCCGTCGCCTTTGAATCTTTCAGGTGCCGGGCGGTCATCGATTTTTTTGTAGGCCTCGTAACCTGGGTGTGCCCTCATTGGATCGATGAGGCCGCGGCCTCCGGTGATTTGCTGAAACGCCGTGTGAAAGAATCCGCCGAGCATGCCTTGCTGGAACGATTGGTGGAAGTTGCGGACTTTCCAAAGCTCTTTCTTGATGTAGCTCTGCTCGACTCTTTGTGGGAAGGTACTCAGCGTTTTGGATGAGGTGTCGCCCGCCTTTAGCGCTTCGAAAATTGTTTCGGCGGCAAGCATGCCGCTTTTTATCGCCAGGTGAATGCCTTTGAGACGCTGCGAGTCGAGGAAGCTGCCCGAATCGCCAATGATGACGCCGCCGTCGACGTAGCTGCGCGGCATGGCGTACCAGCCGCCGTAAGGCAGCGACTTCGCGCCGTAGCGCACGAGCTTGCCGCCTTCGAGGAGCTTTTTGAGAAATGGGTGCGTCTTCCAGGTTTGAAACGCGGCGTGCGGATCGAACTGCGGGTTGGCGTATTCGAGCGCCACGACCAAACCGATGGAAACACGATTGTTCGAGAGACCGTATATCCAGCCGCCGCCATACATGTCGGTGGGAACCGGCCAGCCGAGCGTGTGCGCCACGTAGCCGGGCTGGATGCGGCCGGGCTGCACATCCCAAAGCTCCTTGATGCCAATGCCGTAGCTTTGCGGATTGAGGTTGTCGAGCTTTTTCGCGGCGACCAGTTTCTTGGTGAGCGAACCGCGAGTGCCTTCCGCGAGCACGGTGACTTTGGCGCGCAGTTCGTAGCCGGGAGTGAAGTTGTCCTTGGGCTTGCCGTTCTTGTCTACGCCTTTGTCCTCGGTGATGACCCCGGCAATGCCGTCGCCTTCGTAGATCAAATCGGCGCCGCCGAATTCCTTGAAGACGTTGACCCCGGCTGCTTCCACCAGGCCACCGAGCCATTTCGTGATCTTGCTTAGCGAAACGACGTAGTTTCCCTTGTTTTGAAACGGTGGAGGCGTGATGGGGAAACGAAAAGAAGAGTTTTTCGTGAATAGTAGCGCCGCGGAATCGGTGACGGGCGTATCGAGCGGGGCAGATTTCTCGAAGCCGGGAACGAGCTCAGCAAGGGCCTTGGGATTCATGATCGCGCCGGAAAGCTGGTGCGCCCCGATTTCGCGGCCTTTTTCAAGAACGTAGATGTTTTCAGCGGAGAGTTCGGGCTTCGCGCCGGCGGCGTTGTGCTTTTTGATGAGGTTGGCAAGATGCAGCGCGCAGGAAAGCCCTGCCGGGCCCGCGCCGACAATCAGGACGTCCGCCTCGAGTTGTTCGCGTTCTACGGCCATGGCTTCATTCAAATCCTACCAAAATCGAAAGGTGGGTTTTTACTTTTAGCGCAGCCTCTGAAATTGATCGAGTGTGATGCCCAATTGTTGGAGAATTCTGTTAAATAAGGGAGGCCCGATTTCCTCGCTGCCGTGCACGGGAATCGTCACAGCCCGTCCGAATGGTTCCATCTGGCGTGGCTTCCTTTTTGTCTGACGAGTATGAATCCTAGGACGCGAGCAACGCGCTGAAATTCGCGCGCCGTGGCGCTAGGCATTCACTATCTCAGTGGAATCGGCGGGCAGCTTTTGGCCTTTTTCGCGGTATTCGTCTTCAATCATGCTGAATACATTAGGCAGTTCGGCGAGAGCTTCTTCACGCGTCTTCATCAGAGCATAGCACCCTGGAATCGCGGGGATCTCGGCCACCCAAGAACCATTTTCCTGACGATAGAGAACAATTTTGTAATCATCCATGCCCATGACAGAAATGAGTATATGCCTGGATGCAGCTTCTGACTATCCTAACGTTGCTTTTAACAGTTCTTCAGTCAGGGCGGGCATAATCTCGAAGATGTCGCCGACGACGCCGTAGTCGGCGATTTCGAAGATGGGCGCGTTCGAGTCTTTATTAATGGCCACGATGGTGCGCGCGCCTTTCATGCCGACGACGTGCTGAATCGCGCCGCTGATGCCTAACGCGAGATAAAGCTTGGGCGCGACAGTCTGGCCGGAGCTGCCAATCTGCCGCTCCATGGGGAGCCAGCCTTCATCGCAAATCGGACGCGACGCGGCGATTTCCGCGCCGAGTGCTTTGGCGAGCGCTTCCGCTTGCGGAATATTCTCGGGCGCTTTGATGCCACGGCCGATGGCCACGATGAGCGGCGCCTGGGTCAGGTCCACGGCGGACTTGGCTTCCTTGAAAAGTTCGAGCGGCTTGGTGCGAATTTGTTCGGCGCTGAGTGTCACGCTGACCGCGTTCACGGGAGCCTTGCCAGAAGGATGCACGGCGAGCAGATCGGCGCGAAACGCGCCCGACTGAAACGACGCGAACCACGGCGCCGCGCCGGTAAAGGTGACGTCCGCGGCGGTTTTGCCCTGGAACATCTGGCGGACGAAAACCAGCTTACCGCCTTCGTTGCGGACGCCGATGCAGTCGCCAATCATGCCTTTGCCGAGCATGGCGGCAAGTTTCGGGGCAAAGTCGCGCACTTGATAGGTATGCGGAAAGAGCACGAGGTCCGGTTTCGCCGATTCGATCACCTGCTTTAGTGCGACGCAGAAACCATCCGGCGTATAGGCTTCGAGCAGGTCATGCTCGACGCGCAAAACTTCGGCAACGTTCTTTGTGGCAAGTTCGTCCGCAAAGGCAGCCACCCCTTTGCCAATGACGGCTGCGCTGGCGGTGCTTGACGTGTCTTTCGCAATTTGCTGAGCGGCGACGAGCGTTTCGAAACTCGCGTTGTTCCACTTCCCTTGGCGTAATTCGGTGACGACGAGGATTTTCATGGCTAGATCACCCGCGCTTCGAACTTCAGTTTTTCGACCAGTTTCGCAGCCACTTCTTTGGGCCCGCCGGTGAGGAATTCGGTTTTCTTGGTCTTGGTGGGCACGTAGATTTTTTCAATTTTCTGCGTGGCCTCATGCAAAATGCCCAGAGACTCGCGTGTAATCGTGGCGATCTCTTTTTTCTTGGCGGCCATGATGCCCTTCAGCGTGGCGTAGCGCACTTTGTTGATGCCGGACTGAATCGAAAGCACCGCGGGCAGCGGGCATTCCATCCATTGGAACCACCCGGCTTCGAGTTCGCGCTTGAGCTTCATCTTTCCGTCCTGCACCTCGATCTGCATGATGATCGTCGCATGCGGGCGGTCGAGGAGAGCGGCGAGGAGGACGCCGGTCTGGCCAAAGCCATGGTCGTCGCTCTGCAATCCTGTGAGGACGAGGTCAGCGTTTTGTTTTTGAACCGCGGCTGTGAGGGCCTTGGCTGAACCGAGTGGATCGAACTGCGCAAAGTTGTCGTCGGCGATGTGAATGCCGCGGTCGGCGCCTTTCGCGAGCGCTTCCTTGATGGTTTGCTTGACGCGTTCCGGCCCCATCGAGAGAGCCACCACTTCTCCGCCGTGCTTTTCCTTGAGCCGCAGCGCTTCTTCCAGCGCGTAGCTGTCCGGCTCGTTCATTTCAAAGCCGATGTCAGATTCCTTGATCCAGTTCCCGGCGATGGCCAGCGGCGCATCTTTCGCGGGAACCTGTTTGATGCACACGATGATGTTCACAATTTTTTCCTTCTACCTGGGCTTACAAAAAGGATTGGTTTCAACCTAAGCGGAGCGAAGAGGCTCAGGCTCACATCTGGCAGCCGAGCTCGTTACGTTACGATTTCGCCGGACTAAAGCAACCGGCCCCGGCCCACCTATTATGATACCGCGGCGCGGGAAAGTTCTCTACTCGCTAAACTTGCTTCAGTAACTTAGGGCGATTTCTGTATGGGCTTACGTCGTGGCTACTGAAAGGTTGAGATCCTTCGCTTGCGCTCAGGATGACACACGCCTCGTCGCGTGTGTCATTTGCCGGACCAGCGGCGGAAAATCAGCGCGGCGTTGGTGCCGCCAAACCCGAACGAATTCGAGAGCGCGTATTCCACCGAAGCTTTGCGCGCGTGGTTCGGCACGTAGTCCAAATCGCATTCGGGATCGGGTGTTTCGTGGTTGATCGTCGGCGGCAGAGTCTGATGGTGCAGCGCCAACACGCTGATGCCGGCCTCCAACCCGCCTGCACCGCCGAGCAAATGCCCGGTCATCGATTTCGTCGAGCTGATGGCCACTTTCTTCGCGCGTTCGCCAAAGACTCTCTTGAGCGCGCGCGTCTCGATGACATCCCCGATCGGCGTCGAAGTGCCATGAGCATTTACGTAACCGATGTCGTCTGGCGAGAGCTTCGCGTCTTTCAGCGCCGCCTTCATCACGCGGTAAGCGCCATCGCCGTTTTCCTCCGGCTGCGTGATGTGGTACGCGTCGCCGGACATGCCGTAGCCGACAATTTCTGCGAGAATTTGCGCGTTGCGCTTTTGCGCATGCTCGAGCGACTCGAGGATCAGAATCCCCGCGCCTTCTCCCACGACAAAGCCGTCACGCCCCGCGTCCCAAGGACGGCTGGCCTTCGCGGGTTCGTCGTTGCGCGTGGAGAGTGCCTTCATGGCCGCGAAACCACCGACGCCCATCGGCGTGATGGTTGCTTCCGTGCCTCCGCAAATCATCATCTCCGCGGCGCCGCGTTCGATGATCTTGAACGAATCCCCGACGGCGTGCGCAGAAGCCGAGCACGCAGTGGCCGTAGCCGAATTTGGCCCCCGCGCTCCGTAGCGAATGGAAATGTGCCCGGAAGCCAGATTGATGATGGCCGACGGAATGAAGAACGGCGAAATCTTGCCGGCGCCGCCCTGCACTAACTTCCAGTGCTCGCGCTCGATGATGTCGAACCCGCCGATGCCGGAGGAAACGTACACTCCCACTTCATCCAGATCCGAATCCTCGGGCTTCCAGTTCGCCGACTTCACCGCAAAATCCGCGGCGGCCAGGGCCAGCTGGATGAACCGCCCCATTTTCTTCAGTTCTTTTTTCTCGATCCACAGGAAGGGATCGAAGTTGCGAACTTCGCCGGCGATCTTGCAGTCAAAGCCGTTGGTGTCAAAGTGCGTAATGGGCCCGATGCCGCTGCATCCGGCGACGAGGTTCTTCCAGCTTTCCTCCGTGCCGATGCCCAGCGCGCAGACCAGTCCAACACCCGTGACCACTACCCGGCGAGTCACCGCTTGAAAGCTCCCACTTGGTTTGATCGTTCCGTGGCTTACTTACCCTTGGCGTGTTTGTCGATGTAGTCCACGGCGTCTTTCACCGTGGTCATCTTTTCCGCGTCCTCATCGGGAACCTCGATGCCGAACGCTTCTTCAAAAGCCATCACCAATTCTACCTGGTCGAGCGAATCCGCTCCCAGGTCGTCCACGAACGACGCCGTGGGCGTGACTTCCGCTTCGTCCACGCCAAGCTGCTCGACGATAATCTGTTTGACGCGTTCTTCTACGCTAGCCATTCGATTTCCTCCGCGACTTGTGATCGCCGTGTGTGCTGTATTAGGTCCGCTTGCTTCAGGCTTGTTTGCCTGCACTGCTTGCGCGGAGTACAGCCGCGCGAAAATCGTATTGAACGGCCCGCCTATACAGACTCGCGTCTACCCGGCGCGGTTGCAGCCTGCTTGCCCGCAGGCAGGGCCAAATGTGCTGAAATTACGCCCCTAGATAACCTGCCCATTCTAGACAGGCCTCCCCCCAAGGTCAACTTTGGGGTCTGTCCTTCCCCCGTTCGTGGGCGACTAGAATTACGTCACCCTCTTGCGTCGTTTTGGACATGCACCTGACGATGGAGTCCGTTTCGAAGGGCCAGCATTCATCGTCGGGTTGCGCGTTGACTTGGGTAATCCGATAAAGATCGTCATGAATGTGAACGGCTTCGACTAGGCGCCAAACCGGAGTTCCTTCACCAAGCAGTTCGAGATAGATCTTCATCTCTACAATTTCACACCCTAGTCCTATGCCAAGTACATGCCGCCGTTGACGTCGAGGACGTGGCCGGTGATGTAGCCGGCATCGTCGCTGGCCAGGAAAACGATGGCGGCGGCGACGTCGCGCGCGGACCCCATGCGCCCGAGGGGGATGCGCGTGTTCAACTCTTCCTTCACTTTGTCGGGCAACACGTCGGTCATGGGCGTCTGGATGAAGCCGGGCGCGACGGCGTTCACGGTGATATTCCGCGAAGCGATTTCCATGGCGATGGCTTTGGTCAAACCGATGAGGCCGGCCTTTGCAGCGACGTAGTTGGCCTGGCCCGCGTTGCCCATCTGCGCGACGACGGAGGCGATATTGATGATGCGGCCTGCGCGGGCGCGCATCATCGTCCCCAACGCCTGCTGGATGCACAAATGCGCCCCGGTCAGATTCGTTCGAATCACCGCGTCCCAGTCGTCCAGCTTCATCCGCAAGGCCAGGCCATCGCGCGTAATGGCCGCGTTGTTCACCAAGATATCCAAGCGCCCAAATCTCTCGATGACAGCCTTGAAGCCCGCCTTCACCTGGTCTGCATCAGCCACATCCATCTTCACCGCAAACGCTTCGCCACCCGCTGCAGCAATGTCTTTCACCAGCGCCGCGAGTTTCTCTTCGTTGCGTGCGGCAACGGCGACCTTGGCTCCCACTTCGGCCAGGGCCAATGCCGTGTCGCGCCCAATGCCCTGGGACGCGCCCGTCACCAACGCCACTTTGTCCTTCAAGCTGAACATTGAGTCTCTTTGTGGCACAGGCTTTAACCTGTGCAGCTTTCCCAATACCAGAAACCCTAAGAGCACAGGCCTCAGCCTGTGCTAGTCACGCGGCGTCGCTGCGCGCCCCCGCAATCTTCTCAACCGTTGCCGCCAGGCTCTTTTCATCCTCGACGTTGAGCGCGGAAATGGAGCGCTCAATCTGCCGCAACAATCCGGTCAACACGCGGCTCGGTCCCACTTCCACAAACGTGTTTACGCCTTCGTCGATCAGCAGCCGCACGGACTCTTCCCAGCGCACCGGCATCGATACCTGGCGGACCAGCGCCTCGCGCGCCTCCTCGCCTGTCTCAATCGTGTCCGCGTCCACGTTGGTCACCAGTGGCACCCGTAATTGCGAAAACTCCGCCGCGCGCAGATCCTTTTCAAGCTTTTCCTGCATCGGCATCATCATCGCGGAATGAAACGGCGCAGAGACGGACAACATCACCGCGCGTTTGGCGCCGGTTTGCGAGGCCAGTTCAACGGCGCGCTTCACCGCTCCCGCGTGCCCCGAAATCACCGTCTGGTCCGGCGAATTCAGGTTAGCGGGAGCGCAAACCTCGCCTTCCGCGGCGCGCTTGCACACGTCCACGACGAGCGCATGAGACAAGCCCATGATCGCAGCCATGGCGCCCACGCCGGCCGGTACGGCCTCCTGCATGTAGGTGCCACGCTTCCTGACAAGTTGCACGGCGTCCGCAAACTTCAATGCGCCCGCAGCCACCAACGCCGAATACTCCCCAAGACTATGGCCGGCCACAAAATCCGGCGTCAGCCCGCGCTCCGCCAACACTCGCTGCACCGCTACCGAACAGGTCAAAATCGCCGGTTGAGTATTGGCCGTCAGCTTCAGGTCCTCTTCCGTACCTTCGAAGCACACCTTCGAAATCGAAAAGCCGAGCGCCTTGTCGGCCTCGTCAAAAGCCGCTTTCGCGACGGGATACTTGTCTGCCAGCTCCCGGCCCATACCGGGGTACTGCGAAGCCTGTCCGGGAAACACAAATGCGACTTTGCCCATGACTGATTCCTCTCTGGCCGTCACGCGGGAACCGCGGTGGCGGAGAGCTCCTGTTCGATTTTCTCGTTCATGCCTGCGCGGGCCAGTCCCGCGGCTACGCGAATGGCGTTTTTCACGGCATTAGCGTTCGAACGGCCGTGACCGATCACGCATACGCCGCGCACGCCCAGCAGCGGCGCGCCACCGTACTCCGTGTAATCGATGGTCTTCTTCAAGCCTTTGAATGCCCCCTGCGACAACATGCCGCCCACTTGCGACAAGATGGAACTCTTCATCGACCGGCGCAGCAACCCAAAAATCGAAACCGCCAGGCCCTCGCAAATCTTCAACGCGATGTTGCCCACGAAACCGTCGCAGACAATCACGTCCACGCGTCCGTTGAAGAGGTCGCCGCCTTCGACGTTGCCCACGAAATGCACCGAACTCTTCTTCAGCCGCGTATAGACCTCTCGCGTCAGTTCGTTGCCTTTAATTTCTTCCTCACCTACGGAGAGCAGGCCCACGCGCGGGCGCTTGCTGCCGAACGTCGCGCGGTAATAGACCTCGCCCATCACGGCAAACTGCACCAAGTGCTCGGGCTTCGAGTCGACGTTCGCGCCCACATCCAGCAGCACGGAAACGCCTCCGCGGGCGTTCGGAAACGGCGCCGCCAGCGCCACTCGGTCCACCGACTCGAGCGTTCCGAGCAGAAACTTGGCGACGGTCATGACCGCGCCGGTATTTCCCGCGCTGACCATGCCGTCGGCCTTTGCTTCGCGCACCAGCCGCGCGGCCACGTGCACGGAGCTGTCCTTCTTCCTCCGAAAGGCCTGCGCCGGATGATCACTCATAGTGATCACCTCGCTGGCCGGCAGAATCTCGATGGGCAAATTCGGCACCGCGTGCTTCACCAGCTCTGGGCGCACCACGTTTGGCTGCCCCACCAGCAATACGCGCACCCCGAGCTCCCGTGCGGCCAGCACACTGCCTTCGACCTCGGGGCGGGGCGCGTGGTCTCCGCCCATGGCGTCAACGGCGATGGTGATCATGGGATTTCGCCCGCAGGCTCAGCGAAACGATAGACCTCGAGAATCAGGCCGATGCTTGAACAGCTTTGCCCTTATAGTAGCCGCAGTGAGGACAGGCCTGGTGCGGCTGCTTCATTTCATGGCAGTTCGGACACTTGCCGAGCCCGGGCTTCGCCAGAAAATCATGGGCGCGCCTCGTGCTGGTCCGTCTCTTTGAATGCCGTCGTTTTGGGTTAGGCATAACACTACACCTCATTCCCGCCGCGTTGGGCGGATTATATAGGGCTTTCGGCCCGCAAAAGCTATTGTTTTTTCAG
Organism: uncultured Acidobacteriaceae bacterium; assembly: GCA_964524985.1. Classification (GTDB taxonomy): domain Bacteria; phylum Acidobacteriota; class Terriglobia; order Acidiferrales; family UBA7541; genus Acidiferrum. The sequence continues at coordinate 648 of CAZGFL010000082.1, read as the reverse complement.
CCAGTCCTGCTTGAGGCGCGCGAGAGGAGCCATCCGGGGGTCCGTCGCGTGGGTCTCACAGCGGCAGTTTTCGTGATTCAGGTTCGCGCCGCAATTGGGGCACAACCCTTTGCAATCGCTCTGGCAAATCACCTTGACCGGCAGAGTGAGAAGCACCTGTTCCTTCAAAACGTCCGCCAGGAAAAGTCCGTCTCCTTCGTAGAACCCGATCTCCGTATCATCATCCATCAAGCGATCTTCTTTGTGCTTGGTGTCCTTTGGGAGCGGCGCGTAAAAGAGGTCGAACGAACGGCTCACTTCCTCGATCACGGGCTCCAGGCACCGCGCGCACACCAGTTCGATCTTGGTCTCGAGGTTGCCCTCGATTCGAATCTGGCCTTCCAGCAACTCTGCGGTCGCCGTCACTTCCAGCGGCTCGACCTGCTTGATCTCCGAGGAGTGGTAATCAATGCTGCCGGGGAGATAGGTCTTGTGGATGCGCAGTTTGCGGACCGCCAATTCCTTGACGTCCAGGAACATCGGTTCAGCGCCTCCGGCGCGTTCGCTCATGCTTTACCATTATTCAGGCGCTCCCATGGCAAGTCAAGGAATCGCGGCATCGGGCCCCCTTCGATTGCATCCTGAACGACACCGTCACTGCCGTTCCCC
>CAZGFL010000081.1:0-18421 GCA_964524985.1 uncultured Acidobacteriaceae bacterium | reverse complement strand
ATATTATCTGGACGTGTCGGGACATGCAATCACAGGATGGAAGAATGGTGGTTTCGGAGAGTTCCCCGCGCGTAGGTAAGAGCTTTAAGGGCCAGTTTTTTCGGCGAAAGGAAGAGGAAGGCGAACTGATGATTTCGAGGCGCGAGCTGGACGGGGGTCCGATAAGAAGATTTCTTGAAGAAGCACACGCGTCCAGCTTAAACTAAACTTAAACCGATCCGCCTCCGAGCCGGAGGGACTCCCGGAAAACGCCGTTTTTCAAAGGGATTTTGGTGGACGAGAGGGGATTCGAACCCCCGGCCTCCTCGTTGCGAACGAGGCGCTCTCCCAGCTGAGCTACTCGCCCACGAGCAGCGAACCAATTTTAGCAAAGGCTCCGTAGCTTGCCAACACGCCGCATTCGCCTCGTTTCGTCGTGCAAACAAAAAAGGGCGCAGGCAGCTGCGCCCTTAACCTGTGCCATTGGCGATGAACGTGAGATCGGTTAAGGCTTAGGGCTGATCGAGCGAACCACCCATGCGCTGCGCCACAATCTTGCGGGCGTTCTGGTACAGAGCGCGGGCTTGCGGAATGGCGTCGACAGCCTTCTGCACCTGCGGATCCGCTTCGAGGAGAACTTTAAAGCCTTCCTGCTGGCTGAACGTGGACATGAAAACTTCCTGCTTGATCTTGCGCTTAATCCAGTCGAGGTTCTCGGAGATGTCAGGCTCTGTGTAGCGGACGTTGTGCTTGCTCAAGTAATCGCGGAAGGTGCGCATCACTTCGTCGTTCGCTTCAAAGTCCTTCGTGATGGTCGGCTTGGTGCCAAGGTAGTAGCGAGTGAAGCCGCCTACGCCGGTCTCCGCGGGGAAGAACACGTCATAGCGGAAGAGCGCCTGCTCGAATTTTGTGAGCTTTGGCGCTTCGACGAGGATGTCAGGGGTGATGCCACCTCCGCCGGTGACTTGGCGGCCGCTGTCGGTGAGCTTCACTTCCGTCGGATGCTCAGGAACCTTGCGTTCGTAATGGTATTCGTACAGCGAAACGGATTTGTAGTCGCGCTGAATTAGGCGCCCGCTCGGCGTGTAGTAACGCGCGGTAGTCAAGGCCAAACCCGTACCTTCGCTGAGCGCTGTGACCGTCTGCACCAGGCCTTTGCCGAAAGTCGTTTCGCCGACGATCAGACCACGGTCGTGATCTTGCACGGCGCCGGAGACAATTTCCGTAGCGGACGCGGAGTTGTTGTTCACGATAATCACCAGCGGCGTGGTCATGCCCTGGTTCCCGCGCACCGCGGTGTAAGGATGATTCGCCGAAGTGCGGCCGCGATGCGAAACAATGAGCTGACCTTTGTCCAGGAGCATGTCGGCGACAGCGACGGCTTCGTTGAGCAATCCGCCGGGATTGCCGCGCATGTCGAGAATGATTCCGTCGAGGGAAGACGCGCCCAACTGCTTGAGGGCGTCGGCGATTTCACGGTCGGTAGTTTCGTTAAAGCCGGAGAGGCGGATGTACCCGACGCCTGGCTTCAGCAAGAAGGCGATGTCCACGGAGTGGCGTGGAATTTCGTCGCGCGTGACAGTGAAGACGAGGGGCTCCGAATAGCCTTCGCGCGAAACCGTAATTTTGACGACTGTACCTTTTGGTCCCTTCAACAGGTCGGCCACTTCGGTGGTGCTTAGCCCTTCCGTGGACTTGTCATCAACCTTGACAATGACATCACCCGGCCGAATGCCTGCGATGTACGCAGGCGCGCCGGCGTAAGGCGCCATCACGACGGTGTGGTTTTCGCGGGGGGCAACGATCATGCCCACGCCGTAGTACTTGCCGCGCTGGTCTTCGCGCAGTAGGGAAAATTGCTTGGCATCAAAGAAGCTGGAGTGGGGGTCAAGCATGCGCAGCATGCCCGGGATGGCGCCCTGGTAGACGGCCTTGTCCACGTCAACCTGGTCGGCGTAGTTGTTCTGGACCACATCCAGAACGCGCGTAAACTCCCGGACGGCGGTCTGGTAGTCATCGGCCGAGGCGGTCGTGGCCTTTACGTTCGGCCCGTAAATGCCTCCCAGAACGGCAGATAGCAGCAGTACCGCAACGGCGATTACCAGCCCGCGACGCTCTGATTTCATCGTGACCTCGCGCGTGAACCTAAAACAAAATTATAGCACACCATAAACTCCGGTTTGACAGCGCCTGAACACCCTTTCTATGATGCCAATAGGCCGTTAGACGGCTGCCAGACGCAATGTTGAGCATCCCACACATGATTGTGGTGTTTATCGTGGTCCTGGTCGTGTTTGGGCCACAGAAGCTGCCGGAGCTTGCCCGCGGCCTGGGGAAGCTGATGGCGGAGTTTCGCAAGGCGTCGACGGATTTTCGCAGCGCGTTCGAAGAAGAGATGCGGGACCTGGAACGGCAGTCGCTTGTGGCCGAGCGGAAGAAGGCTGCCGATGCGGCTGCCGCTTCTGCTGCCGCAGCGTCCACCCAGCCCGCCGCTTTGCCCATTCCGGCGGAGACAGAAACAGCTACAACCGAGACGAAACAAGAAGCGGGCGCGCCGGAAGCTCCCGTGGTTGCGCCGGTTGCCGAAGCGGTGCCGCGTTCGAGCGAGGAATCCCAGGACGTTAAGTCAGAAGAAGCGGCCTCGACAGCCAGCGCTTCCGAATCTCACCAGGACGGCCTACCTGCGGCCTGAATCCGTGCCCGAAGACACTCCCAACGCGAAGAACTCCGGTTCTGGGGAAGAGCCCGGTGGGGCAATGACGTTTTTCGAGCACCTCACCGAACTTCGCAAGCGCATCATCAACTCGCTGTATGCGATTGGCATTGGGGCTCTTGTGGGCGTTTATTTCTCGAAGTATTTCATCAAGTGGATTGACAAACCGGTTCTGAAAGCACTGGCGGATGCTCACCTGGATCCCAAGCTGATTTACACGCATCCCGCCGGAGGACTAAATCTTGTTCTCACAGTGGGCGTCTATCTCGGTATTGCTCTAGCGTCTCCCATTGTGCTCTATCAAATCTGGCTGTTCGTCGCGCCGGCGCTCTACAAACACGAGCGCGGCGCCGTCACAGGCTTTCTCTTCTCCACGGTTCTCTTGTTTCTCGCTGGGATTCTCTTCGGTTATTTCATCACCCTGCCGTACATCCTGCATTTTCTAGTAAGTCCCAGTCCCTTATTTAATTTGGGCCACGACGTCACACCCATGATCAGCGTCAACGAGTACTTCGATTTGATCCTGCTGACACTTTTAAGCATTGGGTTGATGTTTGAGCTGCCGGTGCTCATTTTCTTTTTGTCGTTGTTTGGAATCGTGACGCCGAAGTTCCTCTGGAAGAATTTTCGGTACGCCATTTTGCTCATTTCAGTGGGCGCAGCCATTGCCGCGCCGCCGGACGCTTTGAGCATGTTGATTTTCATGGCGCCGATGGTCGGGCTCTATTTTGTGGGAATCGCGGTGTCCGCGGTGGTCACGCGGCGGCGGGAGCGGCGCTTGGCGGCTCCTGCGGAGGCACGTTAAATGCGTTCACGCTGGGTGAATCTCTCGAAGTTGGCAGCCACCGTCGGATTGCTGTGTGTAGCATTTGCAGGTTGCAAAGCGAGCGATAAGGATTCGGTGGGCGCCGCGGGCCAGCCGCCTTTTATGAGCACCATGGCGGCTGCGCCGCCTCACGCCGCGGATGATGCGCTGCCGTCCGCGCAAACGGGTGGATTCGACGGCAAGCGCGCGTACGACTTAGTGGCCAAACAAGTGAGTTTTGGCCCGCATCCCTCCGGCTCGGCAGCGATTATGAAAGTGCAGGATTTTCTCCAGGCCGAACTGAAGAGTTATCGCTGCACCGTAGAAACCGACAATTTTACGGCGGACACGCCCATCGGGCGGCTGCCGATGAAGAACATAATCGCGAAAATTCCCGGGGAAAGGCCCGGTGTGATTCTCTTGGGCACTCACTACGACACATTGTTGAAAGACAATTTTGTCGGCGCGGACGATGGCGGATCCTCAACGGGTTTAATGCTGGAGTTGGCGCGGCTGCTTTGCCCACAGCACGGCAGGTACGCCGTATGGATTGCTTTTTTTGACGGCGAAGAAGCGATGAAGCAGTGGAGCGACACCGACAGCCGTTACGGAAGCCGGCAGATGGCGGCGAAGCTCGCGGTGAGCGGCGACATCAAGAAAATCAAAGCATTCTTGCTCGCAGACATTGTCGGTGGCCGCAAAGCGCAGTTCTATCGTGAAGCGAGTTCCACGCCGGCCTTGACCGACCTGGTCTGGAAGAATGCGAACAAATTGGGTTACACGGCGCTCTTTCTAGACGGTCAAACTTCCGCGGAAGACGACCATGACTCTTTCCTCAAGCGCGGCGTTCCGTCCGTCGACGTCATCGCCGATTTCATCAACAACGGCTACTGGCACACGACGCAAGATACCATGGACGTGATCAGCGCCAAGACCCTGGGCATGGTTGGCCACGTTTTTCTGGAAACGATTAAGCAATTGCAGGCGAAGTAGTCGGCCCTTCCAGGGAGGATCCGCCCCGCTACTTCTCGAAGCGCACATCGTTACCCTTCTGCTCGAGGGAATGCTTGCCGAAGTCCTCGTCATTGCGATAGGGAAAATCGGATCGGTAGTGACTACCACGGCTCTCTTCGCGCGCGAGTGCGGCGCGAGTCATCACAAGCCCAAGAGTATGCAGGTTGCGCAGTTCGTGGCTACCGCGGCTGGGCTTCTCGGCTTTCGGAAGCTCCATAGACTCTAACTGTTTGATGGCGTCGGCCAGTTCTTTGCCATTGCGCATGATGCCGACTTCGCGCCACATCAGATCGCGGATCTTGGTCAGTGCGGCGCAAGCGGCGGACTTCTTGTCTGCGGCTTTAGCTGCTTCTTTCTGTGCCGGGGCAGAGTTGCCAGGCAGCGGCGCAGGGCTCCCAGGCAATGCGCCGGGCTGGCGTTTTCCCGCGGGCGCGTCCTCGATCATGGCCTGGCCAACACGAGCGCCGAAAACGAGCCCTTCCAGCAGGGAATTGCTGGCCAGACGGTTCGCGCCATGTACTCCCGTAGCGGCGGTCTCTCCTGCGGCGTACAAGCCGGGCAGGGAAGTGCGGCCCCACAAATCGGTCTTTACGCCACCCATCATGTAATGTGCCGCCGGGCGGACAGGCGCCAGGTCGCTGGCAAGGTCCAGGCCGTAGCTCAGACAGGTCTCGTAAATGCGGGGGAAGCGCGTCTTCAGGAACTCCTCACTCTTCTTGGTCATGTCGAGATAGACGTGGGTGCTCTGCGTGCGCTGCATCTCGCTGACGATGGCGCGAGCCACGACGTCGCGCGGAGCCAATTCCTGTGCTTCGTGGTAGCGCTTCATGAAGCGGTCCAAGCCGATGTTGCGGAGAACTGCACCTTCTCCGCGGAGCGCCTCGGAAAGAAGAAACCGCGGTGCGCCCTGGATGGCCAGTGCGGTGGGGTGAAACTGGACAAACTCCATGTCGGCGAGAGCGGCGCCGGCGTCGTAGGCAATGGCCATGCCGTCGCCGGTTGCCACGTCAGGATTGGTCGTCTCGCGGTAGATTTGCCCGAGCCCGCCGGTGGCCAGAAGAACGGCACCAGCGCGCAGTTCATGCAATGTGCCATCGGTTTCGTCAATGAAGCGCAGGCCGGTCACGCGCCCCTTCTCGACGATGAGCTCGGTCGTGAAGGCGTGGGCGCGAAGGTGGAGATGCGGGATGGTATGCGCGCGCGCCAGCAAAGCGCGGCTGATCTCGCGGCCGGTGGAATCCCCGTGCGCGTGAAGAATGCGCGAGCGGCTGTGCGCGGCTTCGCGCGTGAACGCGAGTTTTGTTCCGGCGCGGTCGAATTCCGTGCCCCATTCGATGAGCTGCGTAATGTATTTCGGGCCTTCTTCCACGAGCAGCGCAACGGCTTCGGCGCGGCAGAGGCCGTCTCCGGCATTGATGGTGTCTTGCTCGTGAAGCCCGATCTCGTCTTCGTCGGAGAGTGCGACGGCGATGCCACCCTGGGCCCAGGCGGTGGCGGAATCGCTCAGGTTGGATTTGGCCAACACCAGGACGGTGCCGGAGGCGCTCAGTTCGATGGCGGCGCGCAGACCCGCGATTCCACTGCCCACGACAGCGTAATCGGCGTGATAGGTTTTGGGGGAGCTCGTCATGGAGAGAAGAATTCAGCGCCCAAACATGGTAGCACGAAGAAAATGAGCGGATAAGAAAGTCGCAACGGGAAATGCGGTTGTGTGGGGCGTGTGCTACATTGAAGCGGATTCACGAATGAAACTCAAGCGCATTCCTGTGAAATCTTCGGCAGGTTCGTACGCGATTGTCGCTGGCGCGGGCGCTGTGCGTGGCGCCGCAAGCGAAATCGCCAGGCTCGGGCACTTTTCCAGCGTGCATATTGTGTCCTCGCCCAGAGTATGGCGCGCGGTCGGAAAGACGGTGGCACGTGCGTTACGGGTTCCCCGTCGCTGGCCGATTCATCTTTTTAACGATGCGGAGTCTGCGAAGGACCTCCGTACCGTCGAGGAGATTTCGCGCCTGCTGTGCAGGGCGGGAGCGGATCGTAAGTCGCTGGTGGTTGCCGTGGGTGGGGGAGTCGTTGGAGATGTTGCCGGCTTCGCCGCCGCGTCGTACTTGCGCGGCGTTGCCGTTGTGCATATTCCGACGACCCTGGTGGCACAGGTCGATAGCTCGATTGGCGGCAAAACGGGCGTGAATCTTCCGGAAGGGAAGAATCTTGTTGGCGCGTTCTATCCGCCGAAGCTGGTGCTCACTGATCCGCAGCTTCTGGCAACCCTTCCGGAACGCGAATTTAGGTGCGGCCTGGCGGAGGTAATCAAGCACGCGATCATCGCGGATGCGCCGATGTTTGCTCTGCTCGAAAAGGATCTCGAGAAAGTGCTGCGGCGAGATCGGCGATTGCTCGATCAGCTCATTCCGCGCAATGCCCGGATCAAGGCGCGCGTGGTCAGCCGGGATGAGAAAGAATCCGGGTTACGCGAAGTCCTGAATTTTGGGCATACCTTCGCGCATGCGCTGGAAAGTTTCACGCATTACCGCCGCTACCAGCACGGAGAGGCCGTAGCCTGGGGAATGATGGCCGCCGCTTTTCTCGGCCACGAACTTGGCGTAACCCGTGCCGACGAGGTTTCGCGGATCGTGTCGTTGATTCGGCGCTTGGGACCGTTGCCACCTTGGCCGCGCGTTTCTCCTGCAACACTGTTGCAGGCCATGCGCTCCGACAAAAAGGCTCGCGGGGGTGTTCTGCGCTTCGTGCTTTCTCCGCGGATCGGCGAGGCGCGGTCGTTTGATGCGGTTCCCCTCCACGCGGTCGAACGCGTGCTGCACTTTACGCCGCCGCTGATCGCAGCCAGCGCCAGACGGGTTGGGACGCGAAATGACTGAGGCTGCCGCACCCGTGAAGGGCACTCGACCGGAAGGCGCCGTTAGCGAGGCCGACGCATCGCGCAGCGTGCGTGAGATGTTCTCGCAGATCGCGCCGCGCTACGACCTGCTCAACCACTTGCTTTCCTTTGAACTGGACCGTCTGTGGCGCGCGAGGGCTGCCAAAATGCTGCGGCCAATCCTGGTGCGCGCGGATGCCGTGGCTCTGGATCTTTGTTGCGGAACTGGCGATCTAGCGTTTGCCTTATCGCGTGAAGGCCCGGCGCGCATCATCGGCGCGGACTTCGCCCACACTATGCTGCTGCGGGCGCGAGCCAAGAGCGCTGCCCTGGGTAACTCCGGCAAACGGCCTGCTGTGGCCGGCATGGATTTCTTTGAGGCCGATGCGTTGCGCCTGCCCTTTGCGGATTCGTCGTTTGATTTGGTGACCAGTGCTTTTGGCTTCCGGAATCTTGCAAACTACGAAGCGGGACTCCGTGAAATTTATCGCGTGCTGAAACCCAGCGGCACCATCGCCATTCTCGAATTCATGGAGCCTCCGGCGGGTTTCTTGGGCGATTTCTACCGCTGGTACTTCACGAAGGTTTTGCCGCGCGTAGGCTGGGTGATCTCGGGACATCAGTCGGCTTACACCTATTTGCCCAAGTCTGTGGCGCGGTTCTTTCGTCCCCATGAGTTTGCGGAGCTGTTCCGCGGCGTAGGCTATGCATCGGTGGCTTTCGAGGAATGGACGATGCGCACGGTGGCCTTGCACACGGGCGTGCGCCCCGTGCTGAACAAGCTCTAGGATTCTTCCAATCCTGCGGCGCGCAGCTTGGCCAGCAGGGTCTTCGGCGTGATTCCCAGTTTTTCAGCGGCTCGCGTCTTGTTCCATTTGCAGTTGCGCATGGTGTTTTCCAGAAGAATTTTTTCCACGTGAGCAGCCGCGCGGTTGGTGACTTCTTCGAGTGAGCCTTCCCAATTGAACTTTTCCGACAGCATGCCGGCGGGCACATCCCCGGCGTTCGGCTTTGTGGAGGGCAATTGCAAGGCCTCTGGCCGGATGCTTATACCGTTCGCGAGAATGACCGCACGTTCCAGTGTATTTTGCAGTTCGCGCACATTCCCTGGCCAGCGATAGTGCAGCAGCCGGTCGCGTGCGTCCGCCGATAGTTCCAAGCCGGCCTTGCCAAACTCACGGCTGAACTTTTCCAGGAAGTCGTCCGCAAGGAGGAGCACGTCGTTGCCGCGGTCGCGCAGCGGGGGAATGGTGATCGGGACAGCGGAGATGCGGAAATACAGGTCTTCTCGGAATAGTTTTTCCTGCACCTGTTTTTGCAAGTCACGGTTGGTGGCCACGACGATTCGAGCGTCCACGTCGATGGATTGCGTTCCGCCTACGCGTTCGAAGCGCTTTTCCTCTAGAACGCGCAACAGCTTAGCCTGAATAGCCAGCGGCAGCTCGCCAATTTCGTCGAGAAAGAGCGTGCCCCTGTGCGCCAGGTCCATCTTGCCGACCTTGCGGGTGCCTGCTCCTGTAAACGCGCCCTTTTCGTGCCCGAAGAGCTCGTTCTCGACGAGTCCCTCCGGAATGGCCGCGCAGTTCAGCGCCACAAACGGCTGCTCTCTCCGCGGTGACAGGTGATGAATCGCCAAGGCAAACAGTTCCTTTCCCGTGCCGCTTTCGCCGAGCAGCAGGCAGGTACTGTCCGTCGCGGCCACTTTTTGAATCTGCTGGCTTACCTCGCGAAGGGAAGGGTGCTCGCCGATAATTCTTGGAAACCCGTACCGTGCGGCGTACTCCTCGCGCAGCAACAGATTTTCGCGGAGCAACTCCTGCTGCTGGGCGGCGCGCTTCACCAGCAGCTTGAGATGATCCAAGTCGACGGGCTTTTGCAGGAAGTCAAATGCGCCGTCTTTCATTGCGGAGACCGCTTCTTCGACGGAGCCATACGCGGTTAAGAGCAGAACCGGGATCGTGGCATCGGCTTGCTTCGTTTCGCGAAGGACGTCGAGGCCTGAGGCGCCCGGCATTTTCAAGTCGGTGATGACCAGCAAATAGCGCCGCGCCCGCACTTTGTGGATGGCGGCAGCCCCGTCAGGAGCTTCGTCCACGGTATAACCGGCGCGCTCCAGCGCCTTGCGCATCATGGTGCGCAGTTCGCTCTTGTCTTCGACCAGGAGAAGAGGTTCCATCCCTTTCGTTTCTACCACGAATCTTGCGTGGTCAGGGCACAACGGGAGACACGTGTGCGGAGAAGGGAAGCAGGTAGGCCGCTAAAAACAATTTCTCGTGTATGCTCTGCATACCTCGGTTTTTCGCAACTCAAGTGTTTTAACGTGGGAGGCAAGGATGTCCAGGTTCCAGAACATGGTTATGCTCTGCGCGGCGGTCTGTTTTTCGGCCGGTGCTTTCTCGGAGGTGCCTGCGAAGGAGCCGCAATCCCAGACCTCCGTGAACACGCAAAAAACGCTTTGGGATCTTGAGCACGAGTATTGGCGCCGTGTTCAGGACAACGACTTGATCGCCTATAGAGGTCTGTGGCACGAGGAGTTCCTTGGTTGGCCTTCAGTCAGCGCCGCACCCGTTCGTAAGGACCACATCACTGACTGGATCACCTCGCAAACCAGGAAGGGTCTCGCTTTCAAGTCCGTTGAATTCAAACCGGCCGCGATTCAATTAACGGGGAACATAGCGCTAGCGTATTACTGGATGACTTACCAATGGCTGGATAAAGACGGAAAGGGAGCCACGCACACTATTCGCGTCACCCATACCTGGCTCAATGACGGGAACAACTGGCGCATCATCGGCGGTATGTCCATGCTGGAAACCGCGCCGCCTCACAACTAGCTCAGATCGGGGCCTTTTTAATCATCTGCAACCAACAACTTGCAACTGTGTCTTTCTAGCGCGCCCAGCCGGGATCGCCGCCCGCTTTTCTCAGTTGTGTTTCCAGATCATCTAATTCTGCGCGAAGCTGATCCAGTTCCTTCTGTTTGGCTGCAATTTTAGCCGTCTTGTCGTTGATGTCGGCGCGGGTGTTTTGCTCCTTCAGCGCCTTCTGCGGGTCGTTGTAGTACTCAAGCTGGGACTTGTCCAGTTCCCGCTGCAGGACTTCGAGTTCCTGCTGAGCCTTATCGATCTTGGCGTGTTGCTCCGCGAACCGCTTGCGCCATGCCTTCTCGCCGTTGGGATCTTCGGTTTGCCCCGTATCCCCTGGCTTTTGCGCCGTGTTCGCGGCGGCGTTGGCCGTGCCCGCGGCCGCGGGAGTGGGTTCGGGGGTCGCGCTTTTCACGTCGTCATCGGTAAAGACTTTCTTGGGTTTGGCGGCGTTTTTCTTTTCTTCTCGCGCTTTCCGGGCGGCATCGGCGACGGGATCGCCGGTTTGTTGCGAAGAGCTCTGTTGCTGGGCACAGAGCGGCAGAGCGAGCAAACACAGACCCGCGGTCAAGACCGTCGCGTTCATCCACTGTCTCGTTTTCATAGAGTTCGCCCTTCTGGGGCAGCCAGGAGACCCCGGTACGTTCGAACTGGTCCGCTCTCTATTCTACCGCCACGGGGACGTGCCTGGCCAACGGTAACGTAATGATAAAGGCGGCCCCGCCTTCCGGCCGGTTGCGCACTTCCACATGGCCGCCGTGTTGCACAATGATCTTCTGCACCACCGCCAGCCCAAGTCCCGTGCCGTTGGCTTTCGTCGTGAAGAACGGGCGGAACAGTTTGGGCATCGTGGCTTGCGCGATTCCGGGCCCGTTGTCCATGACCATGATGTGCTGTAATCCTGCTTCGTCGGCCTCGGAGGATTTGCCGCGAATCTGAACATGCCCGCCGCCTTCTGCGGTGGCGCAGGCCTCCGCTGCGTTGCGAACGAGATTCAGCAGCGCCTGGCGAAGTAAGCTCTCGTCACCTGCAACATCGCCGAACGAACCCTCACAGGACACTTTCACGTCCGGAAGAGATTGGGCCACTTCCGCCACAACCCGCTCTACCAGGGTCTCCAGACCCACGCGCTCGTCCGAGATTTCGAGTGGCCGCGCGTACTTCAGGAATTCTGCAACGACGTGTGTGATGTTGCGTGTCTGCTCCAAGATGCGCTGTGCGTAGTCCGCCGCATCGCTGGGCGAAGCTTCCGGAATCATCTGAGCGTAGCCGGAAATCGTCGCCAGCGCGTTCTTGAACTCGTGCGCGATACCCGCCGACAGTTCTCCCAACGCCGCCAGATTCTCCTTGAGCTGCATGCGTTGCTGCAACGCTGCCAGCTCCGTCAAGTCGGTCAGCAGGCAGATTACGCCGCTGATTTTTCCTCCGCCGCGCTGGATGGGAGAAATCGTCACGCCTAAGTGGCGCATATCACCCGCAGGGGGAATGTGCTCGACTTCCTCGCGCCGGAAAATCTTTCCAGTGCTCAGACATTCGGCGATCAGACCAGTCAGTTTGGATTCCGCTCCCAAAGCTTCGCTGTACCGCCGAAAACCCAGCGTGCGAAACCCGAGGACTTGTTCGGCGGCAGGATTCGAGCTGGAAATGATCCCCGTGGCGTTGACCACCAGCAGACCGGCGGGCATGTTGCGCGTCACTTCCTCGCTCAACCGCTCGGTCTTCTCCGCGCGTTCTTTTTCGATCTTGTGCAGCCGCTCGAGCTCTCTTTCCTGCTCCCTCAGCTTCAGGATGACGCCTTGCATGGAGGCGGTCATGAACGCCGAAGGATTCACCGTGCCGGGTGTTTGCGTTTCCGGTTCTTCTTTTTGTTCGCCGTGAGATCCATGAAGGAACTTGCGTAGCAGGTAGACGATGAGGCCCGTGAAGGTAAGCAGTCCTACACCCAGCCCCGCCACCAGAATCCACAGGTGCTGCTCTGCCGATCCGCTTTGTGGGGTCGACCATGTCATCCGAACAATCTCCCAAACGCCGGCCATTGCCACGCCACTATGGGCACCAGGTAGATGATCGCCAGCGCCCCGATTCCGAGGAACGTTCCCAGGGGCAATTGATACTGGCTGGCGATTGTCCAGCGCAATCCACTTACTGTACCCAGTCCGCGGCGGCTCGCGCGCTCGGCCAGAGTTCGCCGCCATCCCCCCAGATACAGCCCACCAACCACAGCCAACCCGATCACGCTTCCAAGCAAGCTGCCAAGCAGAATGGTAAGAAACGTTCCGCGCAGCCCGAGAAATGCGCCGACCATGGCCATCATTTTCACGTCACCCAAGCCCATGCCTTCGCGCTTGCGCACCGCCTTGTACGCCGTCGCCAACCCCCACAACAGGAAGGCGCCGAATGCCGAACCGAGCAGGCCGTCGAGAATCCCCAGAGCCCTTGCGGGCAGGCGCTGATGGAGCAGGCGCCAACTCAACAGCACCGCGAAACCGTCGCGGGGAGGCACGAAAAACGAAAAAAGCAAACCCGCCGCAAAGCCCGGCCAGGTAACCACATCCGGCAGAAGCCGCACGCGGAGGTCCGTCACCGTCAGCACCAGAATCAGGCACGTAAAGCACAGCCATTTCACCGTTGCCTGCGTAATCCCATACTCGAAGAACGCCGCCACGAACAGCAGGCCCGTGGCTAGCTCCATCAACGGGTACATCACCGAAATCGGCGCGCCGCACGCCCGGCACTTGCCCCTAAGCCACAGCCACGCGAACACCGGCACATTGTCGTACGGCTTGATCGGTGTGCTGCACTTTGGGCACCGCGACCCCGGCGAAATAATCGAGATCTCCTCCGGAATCCGCGTAATGCAGACGTTCAGGAAGCTCCCGATCACAATCCCAAATAGGAAAAAGAAAATTCCGACGATGACCGCCATTGGATGGGCTGCCGGGCAGCCTCTGTTTTGACTCTGCCACAGGAAGGCAGGTGCCTCAATCAACCTGCGCGCGCCCGTGCCCCATCCCTAACGCCTTTTTGCAGCCGTTTTGTCTCTGAAGCTGTCGACGGTAAACTGTCAGCTGTGGGCTTTTCCCATGAACCTCTTCGAGCGCCACATCCGCCGCTACGAGCATCGCCGCTGGACGACCGACGACAACCGCCGCGTCCAGCCGTTTGATTGGGGCCTCGAGCATATCGGCGGCTCGTCGGGAGATCCCGCCCCCGGCGCTTTCGTTCGCCGCTACTCGCAAAACGCCATCGAACACAGCCAGGACTGGTTCGCCCCAACTCCCGCGGATGACTATCGCCTCGACGAACAGGAAAACGTTCTCACCTTTACGAGTTCCTACGAGTCGCCCTGGCCCGAAAACAATTCCGTTTACGCTCGGCTCTGGCCTGCGCGGCGAGACCTTAGCCTCCCCCTCAAAGCTCCCAAGGGCGCCGCAGTTCTCGTTCTGCCTAACTGGAACGCCAAATGGCAGGGCCAGGACGGCCTGTGCGACTGGGTTTCGCGCTTCGGTATCACCGCGCTGAAGATGAGCCTGCCGTATCACAACCGGCGCATGCCCCAAGGCCAGGAGCGCGCCGATCAGATTTGTGGGCCTAATATCGGCCTGACGCTTCAGTCCAATCGCCAGGCCGTACAAGACGCGCGTTGCTGCCTGCGCTGGCTGGAGCAGCAGGGTTACACGAAGCTCGGCATCCTCGGCACCAGCATTGGCTCATCCGTTGGCTACATCACGATGGTGCATGACCCGGCGGTGCGCGTTGGCGGCTTCTTCCATGTTTCCACCTACTACGCCGATGTCGTCAGCCGCGGCATGACCACCAATCACGTCTGGGAAGGCCTGCGCCACCAGGTCACGGTCGACGAGCTTCGTGAATACTGGGCGCCTATCAGTCCCATGCCCTACGTCGAGCGCGGCATGGGCGCCGGCCGCTCGTGCTTCATGGTTTACGGCAAATACGACCCTACCATGCTCCCCGAGCTCACGCGCCAGATGCTCGATTCGCTGCGCCGTCACGGCGCTGCGGCGCAAACGCTCGAACTCGCGTGCGGGCATTACTCGCTCGAATTGGCCCCCTTCTCTTATATCGCCGGCTACCGCATGCTCTCCTTCCTCCGCGAGGCTTTCGGATAACATGCGACGGTCTCTGGCAGCGCTTTTCCTGGCGGTGTTGGGCGGCGTTGATTTGTCTCGCGCCGCCGAGTCGCCCTTGCAATCGCCCTGGGATTCTCACTCGATTGCTCTGACTGACGCTCCCTATACGTGTCCTGCCTCTCCCCAGATCCCACGCGACCTCAACATTGGCAGCTACTACACCGACGAGCACCACTCCATCGTCGATCCCGCACGGAAAGAGGCGCACGACGGCATTTCCCGGCCCATTCACGACCTCAGCAACGAACTCGCTCGGGCCGCCGACGACTTCCGGTCCACCGGCAGCCGCGCCGCTGCCCAGTGCGTCATCACTCTGCTCGAGGCCGCTGCTCATGATCGAGCACTCGCCGGCAGCATGCTGAGCGGTCAGGCGTATTACGAACAGGCTTGGGCACTTTCTTCCTGGGCCCTCACTTACCTGAAGGTCCGCGGGAATGGGATGGACGCACCGGAGCAAACCAAGTCCATCGCGAAATGGCTCAAGAATCTTGCCGAGAGCGTCCGCGCAAACTACGACCGCAAGCTCCAAAATCCGCGCTCCGGTCCGCCGAACAATCTCTACTACTGGGCGGGTTTGGCCGTTTCCGCCGCAGGCGTGGTCTACAATGATCGCGGTCTCTTCAAGTGGGGTATGGACGCCTACAAGCATGGGGTGAGCACGATTACCTCGGATGGCGTTCTCCCTGCTGAAATGCAACGCGCCGCCCGCGCGCTTCACTATCATCTCTTTGCCGTTGGCCCGCTGATCTTCCTAGCGGAGTTTGGCGAAGCGAATGGGTTAGACCTATACGCCGAAAAAAACTACGCCATCAAACGTCTCGTGGCCCGGTGCATCTCCGGCCTTCAGGACCATAGCTACTTTGAGGCGCAGACAGGCAAGCCGCAGGACATTCCCGATACCATTCAAGGGGACTTGATTGGCTGGGCCAAGCCGTATGTCCGCCGTTTTCCGGACCCGCAGATTTCCATGCTTTTGGAGAAAGCCCCACGCATCAGCTATTCCACTTGGGGCGGCCTTCCGCCGGATTAAATGTCGAGCGGAGGCTTGATGTAGGCTGCCCCGTGACGATACAGGCCCGCACTGGGGATCGCTTGGGAAAACACGATGCGAATCGGTACGAAGATCGCCCCCGTGCCAGGCGTGAACGGCACTGCCACTTCGACACGCGAACCCTCGGCATACTGATTCCGGCTGCGGAAGCTCAGCCCGCCTTTCGAGAGGTCTTCGCAAACCGCTATCTCTTCCGCGAACCCGCGCCGCCGGATACACGCCAGCACGCGCGCCTTCACCCGGGTGCGATTCCGCCGCGGAACCACGCGTTCTTCCACCGTCGCTTGGTCTCCGTCCTTTTCTGGAGCCGTTACTTCCGAGAGCGATTCGATCCAGATGGATGGCGAGTCGCAATGCCGGCAGTGCCGCGCCACGCACTTGCGAATCTCAAATGATTTTAGTTGGAGTTCGTTCAGGTACACCACTTCGCGCCGCGCGCAGAAGCTGCATTCCATGAGCAGGCGCGCCAGCGCTTCGTCGGCCTTGTGCGGAGAAGGGAAGTCGATGTCCCAGAAGTCGCAGCGCGGCTCAAGCAAGTGAATCGCGTAAAGAAAGCCCTGAGTATCCTGGTCGATTTCCGCCACCACGCGCGCTCGCGTATGTTTCCAGTGGTCGCCTTCCAGGTGCCGTCGCAGGTGCAATTCCTGGCCCTCGTCCAGCTTTTCGGTAAGCCGCAGGACGCCGCCATTCCGGCTGACCAGCAGGGTTTCCGCCGTTTGCGTGAAGGTGGCCCCGGCCGCGGTGGCCCAGGAGGCCTCCACGGGCATACGGAACGCCACGCGGTCGCTTTGCCGCAAGCCGTCAGAGAGAGTACTCATGCTCATAGGAGACAGGAAATTCCTGGCTTCAGGCTAGCATGGCGTCAAACAGCGCATATCCCTGAGTGGTATCGCTTTGTCGTTCCGAGTAATAACCGCCGGGCGCCACTTCAGGCCCTGCCTCTTCGCGGCGCGTGTTGCCTCTTTCGCGATACCTGGCCCTCGGGGCCCGCAATGCGTGCCCTTTTTCAGGCAAACTGAGATGAGCCGGACACTGTTCCCAGCACGCAAGACCCCTTGCAGGCCGGCGTAGGATTGTGGGCAACGTTATCTTCATGGACGATCGAACACTGAATCATGACTCCCGGGGACTGGCCATCCGGGACCGCCGCTACTGCATTCGCTACCCCTTTGCCGCCGATGTGGTGGTGCTCGACCTGGAATCCGGGCAACGCAGCGAGGGCGTCACTTCCGACCTTTCCATCGGTGGGATCTTTGTCTGCACCAGCAAGCCGCTGCCGTCGAATACGCGGATCCGCGTCACCTTGACCCGCAAAGACCAGAAAGTCGAGGCGCTCGGCATGGTGCGCATCGTCAAGCCGCGCATCGGCATGGGCGTGGAATTTATCGATGTGGATTCGCCCTACGACGAAGTGCTGAACCGCTGGGTTGATCTGCTCAGCAAGACCCGCTAGCTGTTCTGCTGAAAATCCCTACGAAACTCTCGGGCTCGCGCTTGGTTCTGCCCCGGAGTGCATTGGCGCGCGCTCACTGCTTGGTATCGAGCGGATGTTTGCTCTTTTCGTAAAATTCGTTCTGGATTTTCAAGCTGGCATCGTCCGCTTTCACGGCGCGGATCGCTTCCACGATGGTCGAAATCCAGCCCTGGACGTTCCATTCTCCCAACTCTTTTGTAGCCACCGACCCATCGCCCGAGTAATGCTCCGGAAAGCGGGCATACCACCAGATGCCTGTATAGAGGAATTCCGGCAGGTTCTGCCGCTTCTGATCGGCTCCGGATTCGCTGGCAGCGCGATCGATGTGCGTGATCTCCGGATGCGTGTACAGGGTATTGGAAGATTCGTTTTCTCCGGCGTGGTAATCGATGCCGGTGGATTTCTTGGCCGGCCCGCCAGGGCGGCTGCGCTCTCCGTCCAGCACGTACACGACGTAATCCTTCGGGCTGGCCATCTGCGCCTGCGCGAAGTAGGGAAGCAGATGCTCGTTTCCTCCGTGGCCGTTGACGATAATCAGCTTCTTGCAGCCGTTCCGCGCCATTTCGTCCGCGGTTTCCTGCAACAGCTTCAGCTGCAATTCCATGCTGTAGGCAACCGTGCCGGGCTCGTGCTTGGCCTCAAAAATCTGGCCGAAGTAGTATTCGGGAAAAACGACCGCGAACTCCTGCTCGGCGGCGTGGAGTGACGCGTAGCGCACGTTCAGGAGGTCAGTCCCGAGCGGAAGGTGCGGCCCGTGTTTTTCAAGAATGCCAAAGGGCAGCAGACACGTGCCTTTGGATTGCTGAATGGCCTGGCGAAAATCAGCGGCCGTGAGCTCTTCCCACTTCACGGATAGCTTAGATTGCCCGTGGGCTGGGAGAATGGCCAGCAAAAAGATGGCGGCAGCAAATGCGACTCGTTTCATAGTTCCTCCCTGCAGCGGCGTACCGTATTCTAGCCGCCTTTTCTCACGAGGGGCAGGCTGAGTGAGCGATTGAGGCTTTGTGTTGGTGGGTTTGCTCTACTGAATTGCGTTTTGCCTATTGGGGAGGCTATCGGTCGTTCGAGTCCCGTTGGAAACGTTTTTCAGGCAGACCTCGAGTGCTTCTGGGAGTGCGCGACAAGGTTTTATTTTTCTTCTTTTTTAGCAGCGCAGCGCCGTCCAGGCCGCGGCGAAAACATTCTGCCAGGGATAGGCGCAGCTGTAGCGTACCCAGATGCGGCGCGCGGTGATGCGCACCTGCGCAGCGATTTTCAGCAGTTTCAGTCGGATGGTGTCGGCTTGCGCTTCCGCCCACGCCGTGCCCGCCAAGCCCAACCGCCGCAAAGCCTCCACAAGCACATAGGCCAGCGAGGAGAAGTACAGCCGCAACTGATTGGCACGCAGCGTCTCCGTGCTCATGCGGTCCGCGAACAGGCTCAACTGCTCCTTGATGCGATTTTCCATTTCGCCTCTCGCGCAGTAGAGCTGCTCATAGAGTTTCTGCGCAGACCA
>CAZGFL010000080.1:0-66096 GCA_964524985.1 uncultured Acidobacteriaceae bacterium | reverse complement strand
CTCGACGCCGCAGGAATTCCTCAACGGGAGCAAATCTTCGCTCGCTTGACACCGGTTCAATGGCTGATCTGTGGCGTCGCCGCACTCGGCTTTGCTTTCGATCTTTACGAGGCCCTGGTGATGCCGCTCATTGTCCGTCCGGCATTTGCCGCACTTGGAAGCTTCAAGCCTGGCAGCCCGGGCTACAACTTATGGGTAGGACTGCTGTTTTATCTGCCACTGGCTTCGGGGGGTGTGTTTGGGCTCCTGGGAGGTTACCTGACCGATCTGTTGGGGCGCCGTCGTGTACTGGTATGGAGCATCCTGCTGTATGCCTTTTCCGCCTGCGCCGCCAGCCTGTCAGCTACGTTGCCGCAGCTATTAGTTTTCCGCTGCACAGCCATCATCGGCGTGTGTGTTGAGTACGTGGCTGGCGTGGCGTGGGTGGCTGAGCTGTTCTCGAATCCCAAGCAACGCGAATCGGTACTGGGGTACACACAGGCTGCCTTTGGCTTTGGAGGACTGATGGTGACGGGAGCGTATTATGTCGCAGTCACCTACGCCGAGAAATTTCCCGCCATCCATGGCAGCCACGAAGCATGGCGTTACACCCTGCTGTCCGGACTGATCCCCGCGATTCCACTGATTCTTGCGCGGCCGTTTTTGCCGGAGTCGCCAACCTGGCAGGAGAAGAAATCCAAGGGGACATTGAAGCGGCCGAGCTTCGCAGAACTGTTCCGGCCGGCACTGCGAAGGACCACGTTGGTCACCACATTCCTGGTGGCTTGCAGTTACGCGCTGGCCTCCGGGGTCATTCTACAGACTCCTCGCATGGTTCCAAGCCTTCCGGAGGTAAGGAACCTGGCGCCTCGCTTGGTGGAGCAGACGGTGAGCAGCGTGCAGTTGTTTCAGGAGTTGGGCACCATTGTTGGCCGGTTGCTGTTTGCCTTCCTTGTGGTACGAATCGCAACGCAGAGACGCCTTCTGCGTGTCTTCCTGGTTCCCGGATTGGTGATCTTCTCCTGCGTCTACTTTTTTGCGGCCACGCACAGTTTGATGCTGGTCAAGTACGGGATTTTTCTCGCCGGTCTGGTGTTGAACGGGCCATTCAGCCTTTGGGGCAACTATCTGCCGCGAATGTACCCGACACATCTGCGCGGTACGGGCGAGAGCTTCGCAATCAACATGGGAGCCCGCGTGATTGGTGCGTCGGGGGTCCTTTTCACGACGCAACTCGCTAACATCATGCCCGGTGCCAATGCGGCTGCTCGCCTGGCCTACTCGGCAGCCATACTCGCGGTCCTCGCTTACGCGGGATCGCTGATCGGAAGTTTCTGGCTGCGCGAACCAGAACAGGCGCAACTTCCGGAATGAATTTACGCGGACCATTGACGCATAAACTAGTTCCCAACGACTTGCATGGTACGTAAGCGCGAAGAATCGCTAGCCATCCCAATGCAGTCTGTCCTACACTCCCCGCAACTTCCGTTAGCACCCAGAGTTTCGTTCGACGAGAGACAATGGCCACAACGGTTGCGAATGCAAGCAATCCCGCTCGATCTCGCAACGGCCTGCCCGGCCGCCGCTACGACCATTGGTTCTTCTCGGTAATGGCATTCCTTATGTTGGGAACGGTTTTTGTTGGGTTTGCGCGCACGTACTATCTTGCCGGGGTGTTCCGCGCACCGCTACCCAGCTTGACCGTTCATATCCATGGTGCGACATTTTCCTGCTGGATCATCCTACTGATTATGCAAACATCCCTGGTCTCCGCTGGCCGAGTGGACGTCCATCGCCGCTTCGGCATTGGCGGTTTCCTTCTTGCCTGCCTGATGGTTGTCCTCGGAGTTTTGGTGGCAACTGGTTCTCTTGCGAGAGCGGCTGGCCCTGCGCGGCGGGATGCGCAAACTTTCTACATCATTCCTATTACGGACATGCTGATTTTTGCGACGCTTATCTTTTTCGCTGTTCGCGCCCGCTTCAATCCTCCCGCACACAAGCGCCTTATCCTTGTCGCAACGACAGCCCTATTGACCGCAGCGGTTGCGCGCTGGCCATTCGCCTTCGTCTCCAGGCATGCGCCTGCGGCGGCCCTGTTGACTTACATCTTCCTGCTCATCCTAGTGGCCTACGACCTGTGGTCCATGCACAAAGTTCATCGCGCCACGGTCTGGGCGATCGCCTTCCTTGTCTTTGTGCAACAGATTCGTCTGCCTATCGGCAGAACAGCAACGTGGCACGCTTTTGCCGCTTGGGTTCAGTCCCACGGCCATTAAGCCCGCAACTTAACTCGGCAGTTGATACCAGCCGGAAAGCTCGCTGCCGCCACTTTGCAAAAACGCCACAAACCGAAGCCAACCAACCTCCAAGCCGCCGAATGCAAGCACGAACTGCGGCACATCGTTATAATCAAAACGCAACACAGTGAGGTGTGGCTTGACCCATCCCGTGAAACTTACGGCCATGGTCAAGGCAGCGGGTTGAGCAGCGAAGCTGAGCCCAGGGTTGCTGGACTCCGTTTTGCGCCGCTTGCCGCGGCCTGATGATCCGAATGTGCTCGTTGGTTTCGACACCAACGACGACGCCGGGGTGTATCTGCTCGGCCCAGACATGGCGCTGGTGCAAACAGTCGATTTTTTCACGCCGATTGTGGACGACCCATTCACATTCGGGCAAATTGCGGCGGCGAATTCGCTGAGTGACGTGTACGCGATGGGCGGCAAGCCGCTTTCCGCGCTTTCCATCGTGGGCTTTCCCGACAAGGGCGATCCCGAAATCCTCGAACAGATACTTCGCGGCGGACTTGCCAAAATGACGGAAGCGAAGTGCAGCGTAATTGGCGGTCACTCGATTCGCAACGACGACATTCAATTCGGGTACGCGGTCACGGGGCAGATTCATCCGCAGCGCGTCTGGAAAAACGTCGGCGTGCGCACCGGCGACGTTTTGCTGCTGACCAAAGCAATTGGGACTGGCGTGCTCTCAACCGCATTGAAGAAAGACCGCGCGGCTGACGCCGATTTGCAGGCAGCCATCGCGTCCATGTGCGAGTTGAATCGCGCGGCTTCGGAAGCGCTGCGGGATTTTCAGCAAAAAGAGGTGCACGCTCTGCATGCCGTCACCGACATTACCGGCTTCGGCCTGCTCGGGCACGCGCGCGAAATGGCGCTGGGCGATGCTGCCCACAAGATCGAATCGGTATCGCTTGAAATCGATCACACGGCGCTCCGCTATCTTTCCGGCGCGGAACAGGCCGCGCGCGAAGGCTTCCTCCCCGGCGGGCTGAAGAACAACCGCGAATTCCTTGGCGATTGCGTCGGGTTCGCGGAAGCCGTGCCGCAGGAATACCGGGACCTGCTCTTCGACCCGCAAACCTCAGGCGGCTTACTCGTTGCGGTCGCGCCGGAACACGGCAACGATGCGCTCGCTTCTCTCGAGCATCACGGGGTTCACGCACGCCGAATCGGCGTGGCAGTCCCGAAAGGCAAACCGCTGCTTTTTGTGCGGTAACGTGAGAGTTGAAGCGCCCGTGGCTTGCCCGCTGAAAGCAGAGAAAAGAAAGACCCGCCACTACATTCGAAACCCCCTCACAGTTTCCGGTAGACTTTCGATATGGACACCATCACCCACGGCATCGCGGGCGCGCTAATCGGCAAAGCGCTTTTCCGGGGCGAAGATTTGTTTGGCTCGCGTGCAGGCGACACGTTGACACGCAAAAAGAACGGGTCTGAAGACCCGCCACTACACCTGATGAGCCGTGGCCGTATCCTGACGTGGTCGCTGATGCTGGGCGCGATCTTCCCGGATTCCGACGTCGTCCGCGACATTTTCTCCCACGACAAGCTGCTGATTCTTACGTGGCACCGCAGCATCACCCATTCGCTGTTGATGCTTCCTCTCTGGGCGTTGCTTCTGGCAGCCATCACGCGTTGGTTTGCAAGAAGCAAGGAATGGCGAGGACCCGTAGCCGAACTAATCAGTAGAGTCTTTGGATTTCGCATATTTACCAGTGCGATTCGCCGTCTTCTGGAAGGCAAGAAGGAGTGGCCATCGCCGACCTTGGCAGAACTTACTGGAATCTATGCTGTCGGCATCTTGAGCCACATCCTGTTGGACCTGGTCACTTCGTTTGGCACGATGATCTGGTCGCCGCTCGAATGGTCGCGCCCGGCCTGGGACCTCATCTTCATCATCGATTTCACGCTGACGTCGATTGTGCTTCTGCCGCAGTTCCTGGCGTGGGCCTATTCGCAGCCGGAGAAAATGCGCCCGCGCGTCATTGGCCTCTGGCTGGTCTTTATGCCCGCGCCGTTTCTAATTGCCCGCATCGCGGAACGCGTCGGCGCGCCGATCTCGGACCGGACGGTTTTGGGGACCATGGTGTTTCTGGCTGTGCTGATTTTGCTCCCGTTGACGCGACGCGCGGGACTGAAGATTCCCTACGTGGCGTGGAATCGTGCGGGCTTCACCGCGGCTTTGCTCTACGTGGCACTGACGTTCTTTGCGCACCGCGCAGCGCTCGCGCGCATCCAAAAATTCGCTCAAGAAGACCATCTGAACGTGCAAACCATCGGCGCGCTGCCGCTTCCGCCGTCGTTGTGGCATTGGGATGGGTTGGTGCGCGCGGAACGCGGCGTGTACGAACTGCGTATGGACCTGAGCGATCGGCAAGTGAAGCAGGGGGACCTGCTTGCGTTGGAACATCACTACTTTCCCGATTCACTGCCCAATTCCTACATCGAAGCGGCCCGGCGTTTGCCCGAGGTGCAGAAAGTCCTGTGGTTCGCGCGGTTTCCCGTCACGCGGTTTCACAAAGAAGGCGAAAACGCAGTCGTCGAATTCCTGGACATCCGCTTTCGCCGCGAAGGCCCCGGGCCGCCTTCGTTCACTTATCGCGTGCGCTTCGGCCCGGACGGCAACGTGCTCTCCCAAGGGTGGCTGACACGGTGATGCATGTCAGGCATAAGAATTAAGAGAAGAAGGGACACGCGCCCTTCGTGCCTCTGGGTAAACTGGAGCGCACCCCTACATTGCATCCCCGCAATTGAGAGAAAGATGGCGACGTAAAGTCGCCGCTACGACAAGGACACGATGAATCGAGCCCCTACAAGAGCTGGGTCATTGCGCCTGGCTTATTTCTTCGGTTTCCCGTCGGCGGGGTGGATCACGACCTGGCGGTCTTCACCGACGCCGACGCTTTCCGTTCGCACGCCGGGCATCTCTTTTAACGTGAGATGCACGATGCGCCGCTCGCGCGAGGACATGGGATTCAGACGAAACGGCTGTTTGGAAGTTTGCACGCGTTCCGCGGCCACGCGCGCCGTCATTTTCAATTCTTCGAAGCGTAGTGCGCGGTAACCGCCGCTGTCGATGTGAATCTTCTCGTGGTAGGCCGGCTCGAGGCGCAGCGCGCGGAACGCCAGATGCTCGATGGCTTTCAACAATTCGGCGCCGCGCTCGAGCAAAATCTCTTTGTCGCGCCCGTCGAGGTCGGCTAGCACCTCGGCGTCGCCTGCCGCGCCGGAGCTTTCGCCTGCAACTGCCCGCACGCTCACTTTCAAATCGAGCTTGGCCGAGCGCGTGATGTTTTCGAGAAATTGCCGCAGAGCCTCAACCGTCGCTTGCCGGTCGAGCTTGCCTTCGCGGATAAGTTCCTGGGGCATTGTGGATTCAACGCGCGGCGCAGCGCGAGTCTGCGAATCTCGCAGTCTTTGTTCTTGTTGCAGACACAACTTTATTCAGGAGCGCACCTTTAGGATTTCTTGCCACGTGTGGGCTTGGCCGGGGCCGGAACCGTTACGGGGTGCTTGCGGTTCAAATACCATTGCTGGCCGATGCCCACCACGCTGCTGGTGAGAATATACACCGCCAGGCCACTGGAAATGGGCGAAATCATGAAGATGGCCGCCATGCTGATGGGCATGATTTTCATCATCATTTGCTGCTGCGGGTCGGTGGTGGTCATGGGCGTCATCTTCGAGACCAGGTACATCGAAAGACCCATCAAGATAGGAAGCGCGTAATAGGGATCCCGCGCCGATAGATCGCGAACCCACAGCCACGGAGCGTGCCGCATTTCGATGGCGTAACGCAGCGCCGTGTTCAAGCCGAACCATACCGGCATCTGCAAGAACATCTGGAAACATCCCCCCACGGGGTTGATGCCCTCGCGCTGGTAGATGGCCATGATTTCTTTGTTTTTTTCCTGCTGCTTGGGGTCGTTCAGTTTGTATTTCTTGTATTTGTCGTTGATGGCTTTGATTTCCGGCGCCACGCGCTGCATCTTCAGCGTGGTTTTGTAGCTGGAGATGCGCATCGGAAAGAGCAGCATGTTGATGATCAGCGTAAGGGCGACAATGGCCCATCCCCAGTTGGGGATGTAGTTGTGCAGCCACTTCAAGCCGTGAAAGAGCGGGTCCGCAATGAACTCCAGCCAGCCGAAATTCACCAGGCCGTGCAGCGGCGGGTTCATTTTCTTCAGGTCGTCGTAGTCTTTCGGCCCCACGTAGACACGCAGCGCCATCGGTTGCGCGGAAGAAGCTACCGCCACCTGCGGCACGGGCTCCGGCGTATCCTGGCCTTGCCCGTTGGAGTCAACGGTATGAACGTTGCGCCAGGCCTTCCAGTAGCGCGTTTGCAAGGTGCCCGGCGCCGCGCCATTGGGCGGCAAAAACGCGGCGGTGAAGTAGCGGTCTTGAATTCCCGCGTAATCCTTGCCGCCCTGCCAAATTCCCGGGCCCCACTTGTCGATGCCTTCGAGTTTCTTGTGCGGGTAGTTCGTGATCTTCCCGCCTTCGCTGTAGTAGGTCGTGATGGTTTCCACCGGGGCGGGATTCGTCACCGTCAGGTCGCCAAAGCCGCCCAGCCAGCCGAAACCGGCGACGATGGGCTTGCCGTTCAACTTCACGCTGGTGTCCGCTCGTACCACATAGGTGTGGTCGAAATGAAAATGTTTCGTGACCTCGAGGTGACCGTCGCTCCAGGCGAATTCCACGTCGGCGGGCGCATTTAGCGTGCTGCCGTCGGAAGAAATCTTGTACAGGCCGTTGTTCGCGGCGTTCTGCCACTGCTCATCATCGAGCACCAGCGCGAACGGCCAGCCGCCGGTTTGTTGCGAAGCATCGGGATGCACCACGTCCAACACACGCTGCGGCTTGGCGTCATCTTTGTAGTTTTTCAGCTGCCAGCTCTTCACCACCGCGCCACGGTTCGAGATCTCGACGCGATAGAGCGCGTTCTCGATGGTAATCATGTGTTCCTGCGAATCGCTCTTCGGCGGGACGGTAAGCGGCGCAGCCGGCGCGGGCGCCACGGTTGCTGCTGGAGCCGAAAACGGCTTAGAAGTGGCGGTCGTTGCTGGCGCGGTGGAGCCCGGGGTCGCCGGTGCGGATTGCGCGGGCCGGTTCGCTTGAGGCGGCTGCGCGGGCGGCTTCGGCCCAAAATATTTGGCCCACAGCAGAATCACGATCATCGACAGAAGCGAGGCCACGATGATCCGCAGTTCCGGCGTGAACTTGTCCTTTTGCGGTGGGAAATTCAAGAATGCACCTCATGGGGAGTTGCTGCCGCGCGGCTGGCGTCCGCCTGCGTCTCGCTCATTTCTGTAGAACGCTCGCGCCAATTTTCCGGGACGGGATCGTAGCCAAAGCGCCGCGAGAGCGGATGGCAGCGCAGAAGGCGTTTCGTGCCCAGCCAAATGCCGCGCACCACGCCGAACCGCTCAATCGCTTCGTAGGCATATTGCGAACAGGTGGGCTCAAATCGGCAGCTCCCCGCAAACAAAATGGATAGATACGCTTTGTAGAAGCGCAGCGCGAACAGCGCCATCCGGACAGGATGGGCTGTTGGAATCGAGTTTGATCGACCCTCAGAGCTTGTCTCGCCTGGTGGAGCAAGGGAGGCGCCCTTCGTGCCTCTGGGTAAACTAAAGCGCGCCCCTACACGCTCTTCAGCAAGCGCAACAAATCCGCCGTCAGCGCGGCAAACTTCGCCTCGCGAACCGAACTCTTCGGGTGTATGACGATGTCCCATCCTGCGGGTATCTCCGTCCGGTGGCAACGCACGATTTCGCGCAAGCGCCTCCGCATTCGATTGCGCACTACCGCGCCCCCCAGCTCCTTTTTGATGCTGAAGCCAAAGCGGCTTTGCGGCAGTTCATTGGCGCGGAAGAATACGGTGAAGTGGGAATTGGAGCGGCGCTTCCCGGCGCGGTACACCGCATCAAACTCTCCGCGCCGCACCAATTTACCTGCCTTGGCAGGCTTGCCTGCTTTCGCCGGCTGCACTTCGCGCGGAAAACTTCGCCCGTCCTCGCCCGGGCTCCCGAGTTTATTCGGGGGTAAGCCGATGGCGTCCCTTCTTGCGGCGCGCCGCTAGCACTTTGCGGCCGCCTTTCGTCTTCATGCGCGCGCGGAACCCGTGCGTTTTCGAACGGCGGCGGCGGCGCGGTTGAAATGTGCGCTTTGGCAAAGCAATCCCCCTTTTTAATATGCGACCGGCGGGCCTTTCCTATCACCCGCATCGCGGTACCGCCCTGCTGTCTTCAGCGGCTGGTATAGAATTAAATAGTGTATGCGACCGCCGCCGAGACGGTCAAGAAAGCCTCCAACTGACCCACTGCTTCCTGAAGGAAGGCGGCTACGAGCCCGCTGGGGGCATGGCGAATTTTGCTTCGTCCACGGGCACGTTGACCTGCGCGTCTTGAATATGCATTTCGAAGGTGATGACCGGCGAGGTGCCGCGAATCTTGTGGGGAACCTGGACGCCGCCGACGGGCTGGTAATCCTCAAACGTGAGGCTGATTTTCTGCACCGTTCCATTGTCATCGGGGCCTTCCGAATCCTCGGCGATGCGCAGACCGCTTTGTGCGTCGAAATAAAAAGTGAGGGTCTTCCTGCCCTCGTGTGTGAGAACCGTGTACGCATCATGATCGCCCACTTTGGCCCGGCCCGTCACTTTCATATCGGGATAGATCTCTTTTAGCCGTACTTCGGTGTCGAAGACCGACTCCACCTTGGCTTCCTCCAGCTCCGCATCCGTGAGCTGCTTCAGGCCCGACTGCGGATCCGATTTCCAGCCCGTCTTTCCGTCAAAGGCCTGCTTCTGCACGAACTGGCCCTCGCCGATGTTCACGATGCGCAAAACCTTGTTTGGGGCCTTGGCGTAGACTTCCACTTTTCCCGACATGCCGAACGTAGGCAGATCCATCGTTCCGGTCATGACCATGGTTGAAAGCTTGGCCCAAGCTTCTTTGCCGCCGTTGGCCTTGGCGCACTTTTCTACCAGTTGGTCCACGCTCGGGAGCGGGTCCTCCTTCGCCGATGCGCTCGCCTTGGGGGCCGTCTGCGAAAGGGCCGGGACGCTGCCGGCCAACAGCAGGGCCAGGGGCATTGCTATAGATTTCAGGGATCGCTTCATGGTGCTCCTCCGTCTGTTACTACGCAGAACCGCCTCAATAATTGCGCCCAGCAGTGTGAATTGCGGTTCCACCGGCGTCAACTGCCAGCGATGTGCCGGTAGCCTCCTCCCTGGGCGCGCCGCCGCTTGCAGCCGGGGCTCTGCCGTTTTATCTTGGCGCGGCGTTATTTTGGGTCGAAACCCCCGATACAGGAGGGAAAATGAATACCGAAACGAACGTTCGGCTATTGCGAATTGCGATTCTGTCTTTGGTTGCCGTTTCCGGACTGGCCCCCACTTTGGTCAGCGCGCAAGAGATTCGCGATGGCCAGGCGCTTTTGCGCGCCATGCACGACCGCTACGAGAAGAACTGGTACGAGACCCTCACCTTCACGCAAAAAAGCACCACGCACAATCCCGACGGCACGGACAAGAGCGAGACCTGGCATGAAGCCGCGCGCGTTCCCGGCACGCTCCGCATCGATATGGGCCCGCTCGCGGACGGTAACGGAATCTTGTTCGCTGACGGCACGCTCACTTCCTTCAAGGACGGCAAAGCCACGAACTCGCGCCCATTCGTGCATATGCTCCTCGTCCTTGGCTTTGACGTCTACCGCCAGCCCACGCAGACCACTATCGACGTCGCGAAGGGCGAAGGCTTCGAACTTTCGAAGCTCCACGAAGACACCTGGGAAGGCGAGCCCGTTTACGTCGTCGGTGCGGACAAAGGGGATGCGAAGTCGAAGCAGTTCTGGATCGAAAAGAAACGGCTTCTCTTCCTTCGTTTGATTCAGCCTGATCGCAACAACGCCGCGAAGACCGCCGACTCGCGCTTCCTCGACTACCGCACGCTTCCCGTGGGCCTCGTTGCCGCTCGTGTGGAGTTCTTCCTCGACGGCAAGAACGTCTTCAGCGAGGAATACTCCGAAATCGTAGCGAATCCCAAGCTCGACCCGGGCGTCTTCGATCCCAAGCAGTTCGCCACGCAACATTGGTGGAAGTAGCCACCAAGCTGGGTTTTTGCGCAGGTCCTAACTGGGAAAAGCTTCCGCCACTGTCCCAGGTTCGGTTTGTAAAAAGGGTTTTTCGGCGACCACGCTTGTTCCCTATCTCGAACGTGGCCGTTTGTTAACAACTGACCGTAAACAGTACTTTGCCCTCCGCTGCCCCGTGTGAACATGGATTCTGGACGACCTGGAAAGCTGTCTCCAGGCGTAGAGGATGCTATGGCGAAACTCGTGCCCCGCATTTTCGTGCTGCTTTTCTTTCTCGCTGCCCTGGCAGGCACCGCCAGCGCTCAGAAAAAACTTACGACCGCCGAAGCCAAAGAGCACTATGGCGAGGTGGCCACCGTCTGCGGCGATGTTGTCAGCGCTCGGTACGCCAACACCTCCCGAGGCGAGCCCACCTTTCTCAACCTGGACCGTGCCTATCCCAACCAGATCTTCACTGTGGTGATTTGGGGCAATAACCGCAGCAAGTTCGGCACCCCGGAAGAGACCTACAAAGGCAAACACATCTGCGTGAGCGGCAAAATCACCGCCTACGACGGTCTGCCCGAAATCGTCGTTGAGGACTCCCAGCAGATCAAGCTCGACGGCAGGTAGCAAGTCTTCGATTACAAACGGAGCGGTAGCTTCGCTTCTCTACTACCTCTGCGCCCCTGACGGAACCCGGTTCACGCTCACACTCTCTGCTACCATGGACCACGCTGCTGGCGATCGTGGCTCGGGAGGATAGCGTGAAAACCGCAAAGCTCGTGCTCACTCTTTTGGACGAAGGCTACGAGAAGAAAACGTGGCACGGCCCGAACCTGCGGCAATCGATCAAGGGCGTCACGGCCAAGCAGGCCGCGTGGCGTCCCGGGCCGGGCCGGCACAACATCTGGGAAGTGACACTGCACGCCGCCTATTGGAAATATGCGGTGCGGCGCAGAATTGAGGGCGGCAAGCGCGGCTCGTTCGTCCTGCAGGGCCACAACTTTTTCCCTCGCCCGGAAATACGCAAAGCCACCGAAGCCGCCTGGAACGCCGACAAGAAACTGCTGGAGCGCGAACATCGCGCGATGTGCGCTGCGATTGCCAAAGCGCTGCGCAAACCGCGCAGCGACAAGTACCTGTTCCAGCTATACGGCGTGGCATTTCACGACGTCTACCACGCGGGGCAAATCCGCCTGCTGCGCCGACTCCAGGAGCGTGATTAGGCGGACGTTTTTCGCAGTAACTGGATGAGCGCGGGAGAATCTGTGGCGTCCTGAAAGAGGCGAATGGCGGCGATTCCGGACGCTCCCGCGGAGATGCAGTCTGCGAAACTATCGAGGGTGACGCCCCCAATCGCGACCACTGGAATGGATACGGCACGGCAAGCCTCGGCGAGCCGGTCGAGTCCCTGCGGTGGGCCGTAAGCAGCCTTGGAAGGTGTAGCGAACACCGGCCCGAAGAAGAGGTAGTCCGCACCGGCCTGTTCGGCGGCCTTCGCGGCTTCGAGCGAGTGGCAGGAAACGCCCACCAGAAAATCGTGGTCGCGGCCTCGCTCGCCCACCAACCGCTTAGCTTCCTGCGGCGGCAAGCTGTTTTCTGCAAGATGCACGCCGCCGGCTTGTGCTGCGAGCGCCACGTCCAGGCGGTCGTTGACGAGGACGCGTGCGCCACTTGAGGCCGTATTTGCCACGCGCTGCAACGCCTCACGTACCAACGTGCTGCATTCTTTCGCGGTGAGGTGTTTCTCGCGAATCTGGATCCAGTCTACGCCGGCCTTTGCCGCCGCCGCGATTTTTTCCAGCAATGCTTCGCGAGCTCCGTCGGATTCGGAGGAAGGAATCGCGCGCAGGTCCGTCACATAGCAGAGCAACGGCGCGCGAAACGGCTTACCGAGGAGGGACACGGTTGGCATCTTGGTCGGTGCGGGCGCCGATCCAGCCAATGGCCAGCAGAATATCCAGAACGCCCAGACCGCTGACTACGCCGCGGAAGGAGGGATGCAGGACAACAGGCATGAGCGAGGGATAGTGGCTCAGGAAGTAGTTCTGCTCCCAGTAGATCGACCACGGCAGATAAAGGAGGAGCGCGCCCATTTCGAACGCGAGCACCACGAGAAGTGCACGGTAAATCCGGTTCATGGAAGAGCGGAATGCGTCCTGTCAGGTAGATGCCGGATCAACGGATGGGCTTCTGCAGAGCGGCGATACGTTCGGCTACGTCGCGGTAGTCGATGTTCATCGCGTAGACCTGGGAGAAACTCTTCAACGCCGCTTCGGGCTCGCCCGCTGATTCCTGAGCTACGCCCAAATCATACCGCAACGCGAGGGTGCTTTCCGGGTCAATTCCGGGAGTCAGCAGGGCGCGCTCATACCAGATAGCGGCGATGCCGGGCTGGCCTTTTTCCATGAACGCCAGGCCCAGCAGCGTGCAGCACTGCATGGTGTAGCGGAACGCACGGCCGCGGTCGTTGGCCTTGGCGACCTTCTGGAACTCGCTGATGGCTTCTTCGAGCAGGCCCATCTCGCGGAAGGCGATGCCGAGATTGTAGTGCGTCTCCAGATCTTCGTCTTCAGAGCCCATTTCGCCCAGCTCGGCGCGAAATTCTTCGAATACTTCCTTGAGCGGCCCGGTTTCGGTTGGCGCAGGCGCTGCGGGCTTGGCCGCGGAGGGAGGTGGAGCTGCGGGCGTCGCGTTGGAGAAAGTGGGTGAGAGTGAATCCATGCCGAGCTGATCGATTTCTTGCGCCAGGTCGGCGAGGAACTGATCGGAGTCGAAGCCACTGGCTGCGGGCGGTTGCGCCGCTTTGTTCTGTGCCACGGGCTGCGCCGGCGCTGGGGGCGGCGGAGGCTGTACGGCAATCGGGGTCTCGGGAGGCTTCTGATCGTAGGCGGGAACCAGAGGTTCCTGCTCCAAAACAAGCTCGTACTCCTGCTCCAGCTCGAATTCGGGTTCCGGTGCCACCGGTTTCTTTGCGGGAGGCGGCGCGGGCTTTTCTTTCGGCTTTTCTTTGGCCTTTGGTGGAGCCGGTGCGACCTTCGGTGGTGCGGGAGCGGGTTCGGGCTCCACGGGAATCGCGGGAGCTGCTTCGGCTTCCTCTTCCATGGGAGCAAGAGCTGCCGGTTCTTCGGCGATGTGAAACTCTTCGACGTGCGCGGGCTCCGGCTTCTTGGCTGCGGGAGGCGCGGGCGCAGCGGGCTTGGCAGGTTTCGCCGGGGCCGGTGGCGGGGGCGATCCGGCTTCTTCGGCGGGAGCCGCTTCTTCAATTAGTGAATCCCACTCAGCGGAGAGATCCACTTCCTGAACTTCAGGTTCCGGCTCGGGCTTTGGCTTTGCAGGAGCGACCTCGATCTCCGCGGGCTCCGGCTTGGCCTTGGCCGCAGGAGGTGGCGGCGGAGGTTCGGGAGCGGCAACTGGGGCGGGCGGGGCAACGGGGGCAGCGGGCACCGCGGCAATTTCCGGAATCTCGGCGGATTCTTCCTGGACAACCGCCTTGGCGGCAGGCTGAGCCGCGGGTGCGGCCGCAGCGAGGTCCGCGTCGGAAAGCCCGGCGGCGCGCTGGAAGCGCCGGCGCAGCTCGCCGAAACGTTCGGCGTTGCGCTTATCGCCGTTTTCCGTGTGAATCTGCTCGAGTTGCGCGGCTAGCTCGGCGGTGCGGCGGTCGTCCCCGGCGCCGAGAACGAAGTCAAGAAGCTTTTCAAGCGTCGGGGTGTGACGCGGCGCGCGACGGAGGATGGCTTCGAGCAGGCCGATGGCTTTCTGCGTCAGCCCGTAGCTGGCAAACAGATCGACGTCTGTAAGCGATTGCGCGATGAACTTTTGTGTCTCATCGTCAAGCTGCGGCTCGAAGGAACTTACCGGTGCGGCTTGCGGCTTGTTATCGAGCCCCGGAGCAAAATCATCCACATCGGCGCGCAGCTTGGGCTCCGCAGCTTTTGGAATTTGCGCCTGGAGGGTTTCTTCTCCTGCAATCTCGGGAACCGCCTCGCCTTCGAGGAGACCCATCTTCCGGAGAACACCGTTCAATTTGCGTTTGGCCGAATCACTATCCGGCTGACGCTCGACGAGTTGCTCAAAGATTTTCTTGGCCTGCTCGTATTGATGGTGGACGACGAGCGCATCTCCGTAATTCGCCAAGGCATCAGGTAAACGGAAGGAGTCGCTGGTGCGCCCGTACAATTCGACGAGCCATTCGTAAGGCTCGAGCCGGTCGGGCATGGCTGTGGAGAGCTCCTGCAGCATCCTGGCGACGCCTTCATGTTCGCCGGCATCGATCATAGGTAGTCGCGACTGCTCGAGCAGGCCCAAAACTCTCTCGTCTTGGCCGGCCTGGAGCAGCAGTTCCACGATTTTTTGCAACGGGCCAAAGTTCTTCTGGTCGGCTTCGAAGACGCGCATGGCAAGCGCCGTGGCCTGATCCCAATTGGAATTCTTGATATAGAGATCGAGCAGCAACTCGGTTTGCTCGCCGCCTTTCTCGAGATCCGGCACCTGCTCGAGGAGCTGGGCGGCCTTCTTCAGATCGCCCTGCGTAGAATAGGAGCGCGCGCGAACGATGACGGCGGCAAGATTGTTGGGTTCGAGCTTGAGCGCCTTGTCGGCGAGCTTTTCGCTCTCGGCCTGGTCGCCGCGGGCGAGGGCGCGCTGGGAAGCGGAAACGTACGCGTCAATGGCTTCCCGCGTCTGGCCCATGGCCTGGTACAAATCCGCGAGGCGCACCTGAATGCGCAGATTGTCCGGCTCGGCTTGCAAAAGCTTTTTCAGCAGCCCAACGGCTTCCGGCTGGCGGTTGCTCTTAAGATGAAGTTCGGCCAACTGGAGGAACAGAGGCCGGGCCTCGCTCATTACTCCCTGCTGGACATAGAGGTCGGCGAGCTTTTCGAGCGGGCGGATTTCTTCGGGTGCGAGCTTGGCGATGCGCTTGTAAACAGCGATGGCTTTGGTGAGGAAGCCGTCGCCGACGAAGATCTGCGCGAGGCGCTCAAAGTAATCGATGGCCTGAAAGGTCTCGCCCTGGCGGATATAGAGCTCGCCGATGGTCATCAGGGTGACCTGGTCGCGGGGCTCGAATTTCAGAATGTTCTGATATTCGGCGATGGCCTGGGCGACCTTGCCCTGGTTGAGCAGCTTTTGTGCGGCTTCGACGTTTTTGCTCTTGTTAAAAGCCATGCGTGTGAAAAGACAGACCTTCCCTAACGGCGTGCCCCCAGTGTTCTGTACAGTTTGGCCGTGGCCGTAGAACGACCTTTGGAGCTACTTGGTTACGCTAACAGGCGGGAAAAAGCCAAGTCAACGAACCTAGAGGTTCTTGTGAGCAGGCAGTTATCCCCGTGCGAGCTAGGAAACTCGTTAGCGAAAACAAGGCGAATCCACGGGAACTCGCTTTCCGCCTTCCTTGGGGATCCACCTGGGAGAGAGTCCGCGCTGCGGCAAAGGACTTGGTGGTACGATTCCGGAGCGGGTCCAAACAGAAGCAGGTGGTCTATGCGAACTGAGGTGTCACGGCGGGAATTGCTTGTAGCATTGGGCGGAATGGCCGGGTGTTCGCTGTTGAGCCCGTGCCCCATTTTTGCCGGAAGCTCGACCATGACCAGCAAGTTCAAACTGTCCGTGATTACCGACGAGATTACGCAGGATCTCGGTCATGCGCTGGAAATTGCCTCGCGCGAGTTCGGGCTGGGATACGTGGAACTGCGCAGCATGTGGAAGAAGAACATCATCAACCTCGATGAAAGGGAAACGGCGGAAGTGCAGAGGCTACTGAAGAAGTATGAGCTGGCCGTAACGGACATTGCCGCCCCACTTTTCAAAACGGATTGGCCGGGGGCGCCAAAATCCAAATACAGTCCGGAGAAACCGCAGTTTGGCGCGGATTACACTTTTGCGCAGCAGGGAGAGGTGCTGGAGCGAGCCATTGCGGCGGCCAAGGCGCTGGGAACGGATCGCGTGCGCTGCTTTGATTTCTGGCGTCTGGAAGATGCAAAGCCGTTTCGCGCGGCGATGGACGATAAACTGCGCGAGACCGCAGCCGCCGTTGCGCCGAAGGGCATCACGCTGCTTCTGGAGAACGAGTTTGCCTGCAACACCGCGACAGGCGAGGAGTCCGGACGCACGTTGCAGGCGGCGCAGGCGCCAAACTTCAAGCTGAATTGGGATCCGGGCAACGCGGCGTATCGGGGTGAGAAGGCGTACCCGGATGGATTCGCGAAAGTGCCGAAGGATCGCATCGGACACATGCACTGCAAAGACGTAAAGCGCAAAGCGGACGGCACTTTCGAATGGGAAGCCATGGGCCGCGGCATCATCGATTATGAGGCGCAGTTCCGCGCCATGCTCCAGATGGGGTACACGGGGACGATGAGCCTGGAAACGCATTGGCGCGGCGCGGGGTCCGAGGAGGAATCCTCGCGGCAAAGCTGGGCGGGAATGAAGGCGCTGCTGCAAAGAGCGGGAGCATTGTGAAAGAGAGGGAATTTGCGGAGGGTAAAATGACGACGAACACGCGACGGGATTTCCTGAAATGGACAGGAGCGGGGCTTGCGGGGACGGTTCTAAGCAGCACGGCGTCAAGTTACTCCAGCGTGGTGGGCGCAAACGACCGCGTGCGCGTGGGCATCGTGGGATTCTCGGATCGCTTCCGGCAAGCGCTGCTGCCGGCGTTTCAGGCGCACGCAAAGGACTTGAACTTTGAGTTCGTCGCGCTCTCGGACATATGGAAGCGGCGGCGCGAAGAAGGCGTCGAGCATGTGGGGAAGGTCACCGGAAAACCGATCGCCGCGGCGCGCAACAACGAAGAGCTGTACGACCGCAAGGAGGTAGATGCGGTGATAGTGGCCACGGCGGATTTTCAGCACGCGCAACATGGCGTGCAGGCGGTGACGGCGGGCCGCGACGCGTACGTGGAAAAGCCGATGGCGAACATTATGTCGGATGCGCGCGCCTTCCGTGAAGCGGTGCATAGCACCGGCAAAATTGTACAAATCGGAACGCAGCGGCGCAGCGCGGCAAACTACCAGCGCGCGTATGAGTTCGTCCGCTCGGGACAGTTCGGCGACATCGTCAGCGTGGAGATGACTTGGAACGTCAACCAGCCGGGACGTTGGCGGCGGCCGCACCTGGTGGAAACGCTGCGCGAGGAAGACACCGATTGGAAGCGCTTCCTGGTCAACCGCCCTGAAGTACCGTTCGACGCGCGGAGGTACGTGGAATTCCGCTTGTTCTGGCCGTATTCCTCGGGGATCGCCGATCAATGGATGGTCCACCAGATCGACACGGTCCACTGGTTCACCGGATTTCCGCACCCGCGCAGCGTGGTGGCCAATGGCGGCATCTATCACTGGCACGACGGGCGCAAGAATTGGGATACCATGACGGCGGTATTCGACTACGGCCCGCTCGACGATTCATCGAAGGGTTTCCAGGTGGTGTACTCGTCTCGCCAGACGAATTCCGCCGGAGATGTGAAGGAGATTTATTACTCGAATGGCGGATCGCTGGACCTCGACAAGAACGTGATCACCTCCGAGGGCGGACTGGAAGAGCGCTACGCCAAAGAAATGGGCATGAAGCCGAACCTGCTGAGCAAACGCTCACTGACAGGTGGCGGCGACGGCGCCGTAGACAAGAGCGCCGACGCCGGTGTGGACGCGGCTACGTCCGGCAACATGCGCAACTGGATGGAGTGCGTGCGCAGCCGCCAGACGCCCAACGCCAGCATCGAAGCGGGTTATAGCCATTCGGTGGCGTTGTGCATGACCATCACGGCCATCCAAACCGGCCAGCGCGTCACCTTCGATGACGCGAAGCAGGAAGTGGTTGTGGACGCGAAAGCCTGAGCCCACGTTTTCACTAGGAGGGCATCAGCGCTTCGAGACTTTGTAGAGCACCGAGGCGTGCGGCGCGAGTGTGATCTTTACGCGATCCATCGAGCCAAGATTTTTGCGCTGCCAAAGATCGCGCACAGAATAGCTCCCACCAGTAAGCCCAACATCTTTCCAGGAAAGTTCCAAAGGTAGGACGTAGTCGGTGATGTTAATAAATGAGGTGATCGATTGCTCACCGTCCACTGTGTTGGCGTACCACGCAACCACTTTGTCTGTCCGCAAGACTTCGTGATTGCCGTGCGAGTGCTGATCGACGTCCAGCACTTCTGGATTCGTCAGCAGCGATTCCGTCCATTCGTCGCAAAGCGTCAGGTTACCGCCCATGATGAGCGGAGAGCGCGCCATCGCCCACAGCGTCAGTAGCGTGCGCTGTTCATCGTGCGTGAGACGCGTCGCGCGCGGTTTGCCCCAGCCCGCGGCCGGTTCGAGCCGCCCGATCGGCAGCATGTCCGCGTCCGGCCAGTGGCCGGGACCGGAGTACGGCGCCCACTTCGCCACTCGCTCGAACTGATTCAGGATGCCCGACGGAAATTCCGTGTCGCTGTGCCACAGGTCCCACATATCGTCCGAGATCCGCCACATCTGCGCGTACTTGCTGACTTCCTTGGCTTTGTCGAGTGCGGTCGGCCCGGGCGACAGGCTTAGGACGATGGGCCGTCCCACCTTGCGCAGTGCCTGGCTGATCAACCGAATCTCGTCTCCCTTGTACGGATGATCCGCGATGCAATCCACCTTCAGAAAATCCACGTCCCAACCGGCAAACTGTTGCGTCAGCGAATCGTAGTAAGCCTGAGCCGCAGGCTTGCTTGCATCCAGGCCATAGTTGAACGGATTCCACGGGCAAGTGTCGGAAGTGTTCGCCGCGTCGGTCGCGTGAAATGAAGTCCCGGCGATCGGCAGATTTTTGCGAACGGCCTCCTTCGGAATGCCGCGCAAAATATGCAGACCGAACTTTAGGCCCAGCGAATGCCCATAGTCGGCCAGCGGCTTGAAGCCCGCATCACCCGCTGCCGATGGAATCGTGTTCACCGCGGGCGTGTAGCGCCCAAACGCATCCAGGCTGAACTCTGCATTCGCCGCGTTTGTTCCCGCGGAATGGTTGGTCACGTACCAGCCGGAATCCACAACGACATATTCCCACCCAAACTTCTTCAGATGCTCGGCCATCCATTTCGCGTTCGCGCGAATATCCGCCTCGCTGACCGTTTCGGCGTAGGCGTCCCAGCTGTTCCAACCCATTGGTGGCGTCGCGGCCAGCGTGGGAGCGGTTTGCGAAGCAGTGGGCTTAGTCAAGGCAAGACCGGCGAAGAATACGAGCGTCATGGCCAGCCATCGCATTGAAGCAGTTCTCCGTCGCGGAAAGGTCTTTTCCTAAAACCTTAGAAGATTGGCAGCGCCACCTGCGTTGCGCCCGCGGCCCAGCACGTCGCATCACGCACTGGCGCGAACGAATAGCGGTGCAACGGCGTGGGCCCGTAGACGCGCAACGCCTCCAGGTGATCCGGTGTTGCATAACCCTTATGCCGCGCCAGCCCGTATTGTGGATAGACCGCGTCCCACTCTTCCATGCGCGCGTCGCGGTGCGTTTTCGCCAAAATCGACGCCGCCGCGATCGACACGCTACGCGCGTCGCCCTTGATCAACGACTTTTGCTCGATAAGCACGTCGAGCTGCATCGCGTCGATCAGCAGGTAGTCCGGCGAAATCGCGAGATGCTGAAGCGCCGCGGTCATCGCCTGCCGCGAAGCCTGATAAATGTTCCACGCATCGATGCGCTGCGCGTCGATTTCCGCGACCGCCCAAGCCATGGCGTGTTCGCAAATGCGTTCGCGGAGTTCGACGCGGCGTTCGGCGGTGAGCTTTTTCGAGTCGTCCAAGCCGACAATGCGGCGCTTGGGATTGAGAATCACCGCGGCAGCAACCACCGGGCCAAAGAGCGCGCCACGACCGGCTTCATCGATGCCGGCAATGCGCGTCCAGCCCAGTTTGCGCGCCGCTCGCTCGAAACGGGAAGAGCAGAGGCGGGACATTATCGCGCGAAATTCTAGCACGAGAAGTTGTGGAAAAGCGTGCTGTGTCTCGCGCCGAATCCTCGTGCCTTTATTCGTAGCGCAGCGACTCGGCGGGATCGACCCTCATGGCGCGCCGCGCGGGAATCCAGGCCGCAAGAAACGTCATCGCGAGCAAAACAAGCAGCACCGTGACAAAAAGCGACAAGTCGTGCGCGCGCACTTCGAAGAGCAGCGACTCCAGTAGACGCGAACAGAACCACGCGCCGAGAAGCCCTAACGCGGCACCGGCAAGCGTCCATCGAGCGATGCTGGCAAAGAGCATGAGCAAAATGTTTCCGGGAGCCGCTCCCAGGGCCATGCGCACGCCAATTTCGCGCGTGCGCTGCGCGACCAGGAAGCCCACCACTCCATAGATCCCAATCGCCGCGAGCAAGACGCCGAGGAACGCGAACAGCGCCAGGAGCACTGCGTTGAAGCGTGGGCGCTCGGTGAGCTTGCCGACGCGCGTGCGCATACTCTCAATGGTGACGGGGACTGTGGCATCGACCGCCGCCGTCTCTGAGCGTATCCACTGGGCAATGGTCTCCGGACTTAAGGCCGTCTGCACGATGACATGCGCGGAGCGATAGTAGCCATTGGGTTCGTTTTTCCAGGGAACGTAAAACTCGGGGTCAGCTGGCGCGGCTAGACCGTTATTTTTGACGTCGCCGGCAATCCCCACGATGGTGCGCCAATCAGGTTGCGAGCCGAAGCGGAAGGCTTTTCCCACCGGGTCTTCCCCGCTTGGGAAAAGCTTCTTCGCCAGTGCTTCACTCAGAATCACTGGCCGGTCCGAGCCTGTGCGATCCTCTTCGCTGAACCCGCGGCCCCGCAGGATGGGAATGCCCAGCGCCGAAAAATAGCCGGGGGTGATGTAGCGATAGCCGATCATCCCGCCCGTGCCTTGGCTGAAGCGCGCATGGCCGGGAATTTCAATGGAAGAGAGAAACGTGGCCTGCATACCGCCCGAAGGCGGCAGCGTGTCGCTCATCGCCAGCGCGGTGACGCCCGGCATTTGCTTCAGCCGTTCTTCCACCTGATGGAAGAAAGCCAATTGCCTCACGGAGTCTGGGTAGCGGTATTCCGCCAGATCCAGCCCGGCAGTAACCACGCTCTTCGCGTCCATCCCCAACGCCACCGTCTGCAGCTTCCACAGGCTGCGCAGCAGCAGGCCGGCTCCCGCAAGAAGAATCAGCGAGACGGCAATTTGTACTGTCACGAGCGCCTGGCGAAGCAGGCTGCGCGGTGTTGACTGGTTTTCCTTTCCAGCGAGCAACTCGGGCGCGGGACGGCGCACGGCAGGAGCGAGTCCGAACAGAACGCCGGACACGAGGGACATGCCGAGCGCAAATAGAAGGACGCGAACATCCAACCCCGCTTGCTCCAGCCGCGGAATTCCTTCCGGCGCGATGGAAACGAACAAGCGCAGCAGGAGCAATGCAAATCCACATCCCGCAAGGCCGCCGAGCACGCCGAGCAGCAGGCTCTCCGTCAAGGCTTGACGAATTAGCCGTCTCCGGGAAGCCCCAAGAGCGTTGCGGATGGCCAATTCCCGCGTGCGCCCGGTAGCGCGCGCGAGCAGCAAGTTGGCCACGTTGGAACACGCCACGAGCAGCACCGCCAGGACTGCGCCGAGCAGGACCCACGCGGCCGCGCGCGAGTCTTGAATCTGCCGATCTCGGAGCGACCGCACGCGGAACGACACTTCGCGGCGAAACTGCGGCGGTACGTATTGGAGCGACTGCTCGAACAACGGCTGCATGGCGGCTCGCGCTTGCGCAATCGAGACTCCCGGTTTGAGTCGTGCAAACGCCCGCAGGAAGATCTGACGCGCCTGCGGTCCGCGATCCATGGATCCATCGAGCGCGGAGGGCACCAGAATGTCATCGTGGCCGAGATTCGGCATTTCGAATTCGCGCGGCAGGACGCCGGCTACCAGCGTTGGCCGGCCGTCGAGAGAAATCGTGCGGCCGGGCAAATTCGGGTCCGCGGCAAATCGCGAGCGCCACAAGCCGTAAGAAATCAGCGCCACCCGCGGTGCGTTGGGACGATCTTCCTCCGCCGTGAAATTCCGGCCGAGGAGCGGTTGAATGCCGAAAGTCGGGAGGAAGGTCGATTCCACCAGGGCACATCTCAGGCGGACCGGATTCTGCTCCGTCAAGTCGCAATCCGCACCACCCGGCACGAACGAAGTGACGGACGCAAAGGGCGTCTGCGCTTTGCGCCAGTCAAAGTAGTCCGGACCGAGCACGAATTCGATGGACTCGAAGGGCGCCTTGTCGCCAAAACTGACTAGTTGTTCGTCGTGGGGATACGGTAGGCTTCGGAAGAGAATGCGGTCGACGACACTGAAGACCGCCGTGGTCGAGCCCACGCCCAGTGCCAGCGTGAGAATGGCTACGGCGGCGAAGTCCGGCTGCTTCACGAGGCCCCGCATCGCGAATCGCAGGTCGTGGATGAGCGCGTCCAGCCAGGGGAGGCCGCGCAGGTCTCGATAGTGTTCCTTGGTTTGCTCGACGCCGCCAAATTCGCGGCGAGCCTCTCGCACAGCCTCCTGGGGACTCAAGCCACGCCGGATGTTTTCCTCGGTTAGCATTTCCAGATGTGTTTGGAGTTCTGCGCCAAGGTCGGAATCGAGTTGACGCCGGCGAAAGAGCGCAAGAAAACGTGAAAAGAAAGTACCGCGCCAATTCATCGTTCAACTCCCGTGAAGCAAGCGCCGAGCGAGACCGGAGCTGCGAGATTTCATTCGTACCGCAATGCCATTAGCGGATCAACTTGGGTCGCCCGGCGGGCAGGCAGATAGGCCGCCAAGGCCGCGACGCTCGCCAGCAAAATGGCGGCGCCGGCAAACGTAGCGAGGTCGGTGGATCCGACGTCGTATAGCATGCTGCCCAGCAAATGGTTTAGGACGTACGCGGCTACAAGACCTACCACCACGCCTAAGCCCACCGGCGGAACCATCTGGCTTATGGCAAGAAAAAGGATGTTCCGGCGTTGCGCACCGAGTGCCATGCGCACGCCGATCTCCCGCGTTCGCCGAGCCACGGAGAACGCTACCACTCCCGAAAGCCCGACTGCGGCCAGCAGCGCAGCAAGCAGACCGAACAGACTCGAAAGCCAGCTGAGAAGCCGTTCGGCCGTCAGCGAATTGTCGATCTGAATCTCCAGTGTAGTTGTGGCGTAGAGCGGCAAATTGGGATCGAGGTCGCGCACCTGCGCGCGCACCAGGTCACCGATGCGCTGCGAATCATTTGTCGTGCGCACCTGCAGCGTCATGTCAAACAAACGGGGCTGCTGCGCCAACGCAGTGTAAAAATGCCGCAGCGGTTTCTCGCGCAGGCTGACGTATTTCGCATCTCGGACGACCCCGATGATTTCCATGTCCAACGGAGCCTTCGGGTCATCTTCCAACGACATACGCTTGCCCAGGGGATTCGCATCGCCGAAAAAGTAATGCGCGAAGGTCTGATTGACGATAACGACTTTCGGGCGCCCGGCGGTGTCCTGGTCCGTAAAATCGCGGCCCGAGACAAATGGAATCCCCAAGGACTCGAAATAGCCAGGCGAGATAATGGCGTTGTTGGGACTCACCTCCTCATCTTGCCGCGGTTGATAGCCTTCCACCCTTACGGAGTCCTGGTCCCAGCCTCCGGATATGACCGAACTCGTCGTCAGACTGGCCGCCCGCACTTCGGGCCGCGTTCTCAGGCGAGACAGAAGATCGTTGTACAAAGCGCGGATGCGCTCCGTGGAATACCCGTTCAACGAAGGATTGAGATTGGCGAGAAAGACGTTTTCCTTTACGAACCCCGTATCCACGCCGCGCAAGTTCCGCAGGCTGTGCAGAAAGAGCCCCGCGCCAATCAGCAGCGGCAGGGAGAGCGCCACTTGCAGGAAAACCAGCGCGTTGCGCAAACTGAAAACACGTTCGCGTAAGACTGTCACCGCCGCCTCGCCGTGCATCGCCTCGGTTAGCGAAGAC
The DNA here is from genome assembly GCA_964524985.1 of uncultured Acidobacteriaceae bacterium. Classification (GTDB taxonomy): domain Bacteria; phylum Acidobacteriota; class Terriglobia; order Acidiferrales; family UBA7541; genus Acidiferrum. The sequence continues at coordinate 41,825 of CAZGFL010000080.1, read as the reverse complement.
CGCGAGATTTGCAGCGCCGGAGCCAGGCCGAAAAGCAGCCCAGTAAACACGGAGGCGATCGCCAGAAAACCAAGGACCCGGGCATCCAACGGCGCCTGCAAATTAGTGCTGAAATCTGCCGGAACGAAGCCAATGAGTCCTCTCTTCAGCCAGAACGCAAAAAGAATTCCTGCCACGCCTCCCAATAATCCCAGCAGAATGCTCTCGGTCAGCCACTGACGGATGAGTCTTCCGGGTCCGGCGCCAATCGCTAGCCGCACGGCGACTTCCTTGCGGCGCTTGGCGCTGCGTGCTAGCAGCAGGTTCGCCAGGTTCGCGCACGCCACCAGCAGCACCATCGCCGTGACGCAAAACATCAGGACCAGCGGAAGCTGCATTTCGCCTCGCAGGTGCGCGAAGCCTTGACTGCCGTCGTCCAGGCGGATGTGAGTCCAGAGGGCGCGTTCGCGGTCATGCGCTTTGACGCTGGACCCCAGTGCGTCCAATTGCTCTCCGAGCGCTTGATGGTACAGAACGTCCGTGGCGGCCTGCGCTTGGGCGGTGCTGACATTCGGCTTGCGCCGGGCCAGGATCGTCAGCCACCGGTGCCGCGCACTCTGCATGCGATCTGTCGGCACCGGCTTGAAGGCCAGTGTCATCATCATGGGCACGCGGATGGCCGGGTCGCTCGCCAGTTCTGTTCCATAAAAGCCCGGTGCGGATACTCCAATCACCGTCATGGGCTGCCCATCCAGCAAAATCTTCTTGCCGACAATCGATGGATCCTTGGCGAAACGGGCCTGCCAGTAGCCGTAACTGATCACCACAACGGGATGCCCTCCGGGCGTCCGATCGTCTTCGGGCGAAAGCAACCGGCCCAGCCACGGCTGCACTCCGAGCACCTGGTAATAATTTCCGGAGACCAGTTCGCCCGAAACATGCTCGCTCTGCCCCGCGTACGTGACGTTAAAGCTCACTCCCGAACGCGTCAAGACTCCATTGAAAACCGAACTTCTGTCGCGGAGTGCTGCATACATCGGATAGGAAAAATCTTCGTTGGCCCCCTCTGCTTGCGCGTCGGTATGCCGCAAGACCGCCAGTTCCTCGGGATTGCGCACCGGCAAACTTTTCAGCAGGACGGCGTTCATCAGGGAAAAAATGGCGGTGTTCGCGCCAATGCCCAGCGCCAGCGTCAAAACCACGACCGCTGTGAAACCCGGACTTTTCCGCAACATGCGCAACGCGTAACGCACGTCTTGCGCTAGCGTCTCGAGGAATGGCAGTCCGCGCTGGTCGCGGTAAGACTCCTTGGTTTGTTCGAGACCTCCAAACTCGCGGCGCGCCTCGTGGCGCGCTTGCTCCTGGCTCATCCCCCGGCGGACGGACTCATCCGCGAGCATCTCCAGATGCGATTGCAGCTCCACGTCGAGCTCGCCATCGAGTCTCCGTTTGCCGAAGAGGTTGCGCAAACGCGAGCCGAACATCCGCAGCCATTCCATCTCAGGCTCCTTCCGCGCGCCCTAGCAGCCGCGTCATCATGGCCGCCATCCGTTCCCAGCTTTCCGTTTCGGCCTGTAGTTGTTTCCTGCCCTTTCGTGTGAGCGAATAGAACTTCGCCTTCCGGTTGTTTTCTGAGGCGCCCCATTTCGAGGCAATCCAGCCGCGCTGCTCCAGCCGCAGCAATGCGGGATACAGCGTGCCCTGATTCAGCCGCAGCATTTCTCCCGAAACTTGCTTGATGCGCTGCGCAATGCCGTAACCGTGCTGCGGGCCCATCGCGTGCAGCGTCTGCAAAACGATGAGGTCGAGCGTTCCTTGCAGGACCTCGTCGCGGGGCGCCATAACCCCCTCCTTTAGATAAACAACAGGAGCTTACGCTTTCTCCTGTTGAATATCAACAGGGCCTTCCCTTCGATTGACGCCGCTTCCGGCGGCGTGGCAGCATACGCCTGCCACAAACACGGAACTCGCACACCATGCCGTTGGATTCCTATTGCGAAGGAGCGCATCCGCCATGCTGACTTGCTTTCCCACCTCCGCAGCTCACTGGCTGCGGGTTTTCCTCGGCTCTTTGATTGCGGCATGCTTGACTGCTCCGTCGTCCGCCGCGCAAGCGCGCCGCATCGAATTGAACGACTTGGCGAAAATCGTCTCGGTGGCCGACCCGCAAATCTCCCCCGATGGCAAAAGCATCGTTGTGGTCGTTTCGTGTCCGAACCTCGAGCAGGATCGTAGTGAACGCGAACTCGTTCTCGTCGATATCATCACCGGCGCCCAGCGCCCTCTGACGTTCGATCGAAAATCCGCCGGCTCGCCGCGCTGGTCGCCGAACGGCGACCGGCTGGCCTTCACCGCCAACGCCGGAACCGCTAAGGAGATGCGGCCGCAGATTTTCGTTTTGCCCATGGCCGGTGGCGAAGCCAAAAAGCTCACGGACGCGCCGAATGGCATCGAGCAGTACGCGTGGAGACCCGACGGAAAAGGCATTGCGTACGTAACGTCAGACGAGCCGGAGAACAAGAAAGAAATCGAGAAGCACAACGATGCCTTTGAAGTGGGCGACAATGACTACTTGGCGACCGAAGCTCCGACTCCCTCCCACCTCTGGCTGGTTTCCGCGGATGACGGAAAAACGAAGCGCCTGACTTCCGGTGCCTGGAGTTTGCCAAAGAGCGCGCCACCGAGCCCTCCGGCATCACCGATCTCTTGGTCCCCCGACGGCAAGTTTCTGCTCTACACGCGCCAGGAACATCCGCATCAGGGCGACGCCGACCTCACCACGCTGCAAGTACTCAACGTCGAAACAGGCGAAGCTCGCAAACTGACCAAGCACGAAAAGTTTGAAAGCTTCGCCGTCTTCTCCCCGGACGGCTCGCGCGTCGCCTACTGGTATTCACGCGATGGCGACCCCAACAACGAAAATGAAATCTATGTCACTAACACTTCCGGGGGTGACGGCACCGATCTCACACGCGCCATCGACCGCGACCTCCAGCGCGTGATCTGGATGCCCGACGGCAACTCAGTCCTCGTCGGCGGAAACGACGGCACGCAAGTTTCCCTATGGCTACAGCCGGTTGCCGGCGGCGCCGCGCAAAAGCTGGCGCTTGGTGACATCAGCCCCTCCTGGCTCTTTTGGATCGACGCATTTGTCGGCCGCAAAGGCGATATTGCCTTCACCGGCAGCACTCCCACGCAGCCAAACGAGCTCTACTACATGGCCTCGCCGGACGACACGCCGCGGCGCCTGACCGATTTCAATCATGAAATCGCCGCACTCCAACTGGGTAAAGTGGAGAGGATTGCTTGGAAAGGCCCCGACAACTTTCAGGAAGATGGCGCGCTCCTCTATCCGCCCGACTTCCAGAAGGACCGCAAGTACCCGCTGGTCCTGATCATTCACGGCGGTCCGCAGGCTGCGTCCACCACTGCGTTCGCGTTTCTCTCGCAGTTCATGGCTTCCCACGGTTACATGGTCTTCTCACCCAACTATCGCGGCAGCGACAACCTCGGCAACGCCTACCAGCGCGCCATCTGGAACGACGCCGGTGACGGCCCCGGCCGCGACGTCATCGCTGGCATCGATGCCGTCAAGAAGATGGGCTTTGTCGACGAATCTAAAATCGGAGTCACCGGCTGGAGTTATGGCGGCTACATGACTTCCTGGCTCATCGGCCACTATCAAATCTGGAAAGCGGCCATGGCTGGCGCTCCCGTGACCGACCTCTACGACGAATACAACCTTTCCGACGGCAACGTCACCGCACGCTACAGCTTCAAGGGGTCTCCTTTCGTCGGCGACAACCTCAAGGACTATCGCGCGCAGTCGCCCATTACCTACGCCTTCAAGATGAAAACTCCCACGCTCATCCTGCACGACACTGGCGACGCTCGTGTCACCGTCACGCAGGGCTACGCGCTGTACCACGCGCTCAAAGACAACGGCGTTCCCGTCAAATTCGTCGCGATTCCCGTGGCCGGCCATTCTCCAGGCGACCCCGTGCGCCGCATGGATGCGTACCGCCGATGCGTCGAGTGGATGGATCAGTATTTGAAGTAAGAAGGTCGCCTTTCGCCGTGGCTTTGCGGCAAGACGACCTGTGCTTTGCCACCGTCTTTCTTTTCGAAAAGGAGTTTTCGCCATGCATCACAAATTGCGGTTCTTTCTCTGCCGTTCCGCTTCGGCTGTTCTCTTGCCCTTCCTCCTGCTCGCTTTGGCGCCGCGCGAATTCGCGCAGGGGTTGGTCAGCAGCGATCTGTCGAAGCTGCGTTCCGTCGGCGCTGTCGCGCTTTCGCCCGACGGGCATCATCTCGCCTACACCGTAGCCCTGCGCGATGAGCCCGGCCGCCCGTACGGCCAGCTCTGGATGATGGATTTGCAGACGCAGAAATCCGTGCGCTTCGGCGGCGACAAAGACCGCGGCGGCTCGCCGGTCTGGTCGCCCGACGGAAAGTGGATCTCCTTTTTCGGCCGCCAGGGCGACAAACACGGCCTGATGATTGCGCGTCCCGATGGCTCGGAGCTTACCGTTCTGGCTTCTTCCGGAGGAACGAACAGTCCCCTGCCCGGCGCCAACGATGGAGTTGCGTGGTCCCCGGACAGCAAGCAACTCGCATACATCTCTTCGACGCCGGACAGCCGCGCCGCCGAAGCCAGCGGCGACCCCATGGTCATCACGCGCTACTTGTACAAGCCCGACGCAGGCGAAGGCATGACGCGTTTCAACGATGATCAGCGCTTGCACATTTTTGTGGTGGATTTGGCTACCAAGCAACCGCGGCAACTCACCAAAGGCGATACGGACGAGCACTCCGTCGACTGGTCGCCCGATGGCAAGGAAATCCTGTACCTGACCAATCCTGAGCCAAATCAAGACGAGTTCTTCAATTACGACGTCTACGCGCTCAAAGTCGCCGACAACACAAGCCGGCGCATCACTGCAACGGAATTCATTGAATACGATCCCCTGTGGTCGCCCGACGGCAAGAAAATTCTCTTTCGCGGAACCCGCCGCGGCCTGACCGATCGCGAAACCACCATGGAAGACACTCACGTGTGGGTGATGAATGCTGATGGCAGCGACCGCCGTGAGATTGGCGCGGCGATTGACAACCGCCAGGGCACGCCGCATTGGGCGCCGGATGGAAACTCCGTTTACTTCACCGTGCAGGAGCGCGGAAACAACTATTTGGTGCGCCTGCCCATCAACGGCGGCAAGCCCGAATATGTCCTCAAAGAGCCGGGCTTTGTGGCCTCCTTCTCAATCGGGAAAGACGGCACAATTGTTTACAGTTACGCGTCGCCGCGCGACCTGACAGAGCTTTACTTGAAAAGCGGCAACGCGGCTCCGCGCCGACTGACCGACTCAAACGCGCAGCTCTTCGCCGGGAAACAGATTGCCGACGTCGAGTCCTTCACCTTCATCAGCAACGACAACAAATTTGAAGTCGAAGCGTTCCTCACCAAGCCGCTCGGCATGACCGCCACTTCCAAGCACCCGCTCATCGTCAACATTCACGGCGGCCCGCACGGACAGAACGGCCCGTCTTTCAATTTCAAGAACCAGGTCTACGCCGCGCACGGCTGGGCCACGCTCAACGTCAATTACCGCGGCTCCACCGGCTACGGCCAGAAATTCGCCGACGCTGTTTTTGGCGATCAGAACGGCAACGAAGGGCAAGATGTTCTCTACGGCGTCAGCGCGGCGGTGCGCCGCTACCCGTGGATCGACCGCGAGCGCATGGGCATCGAGGGCGTCAGTTATGGCGGGCAACTGACCGACTGGCTCATCACCCAGACCAACGAATTCAAGGCCGCCATTCCGATTGCGGGCATCGCCAATCTCGTCAGCTACAACTACATGACTTACTACAACCAGTACGAAGAAATGGAGTTCGGCCAGTTCCTCCACCAGGGCAACCTGATGGACGTGGCCTGGGAACGCTCGGCACTGAAGCATGTGGCCGCGGCGCACACGCCCACCATGCTGATGCACGGCGAAAACGACAACGATGTGCCGATTGCGGAAGCGGAGCAGTTTTTTATCGCGCTAAAGGACGTGGGAACCGAAGCGATTTTTGTTCGCTATCCACGCGAAGGGCACGGGCTTGCCGAGACCGGGCACAACATCGATTCCATCGACCGCAGCATCGCGTGGTACGAGAAGCATTTCCCGAAGCCCAGCGCGGAAGGCATCACCAACGTCCAACCTTAGCGGCTCGCTAACCACGCAAAACAGCGAAGCCAACAGCTCGAATCCTCCAGCGAAGAGCCCAAGCCGTTGACAAACGCTCTTTCGTCATGACAAGTGGGAGTGCGCAGGAGGCTTTATGAGCCGCAATTCTCTGCTTACCGCCATCGCGTTTGTCGCTGGACTTGGCATCGGCTACTTCACCCGAAGCGTGGGAATGGTCTTGCCTAAGGACACGGACGCACACGCTGCGGACCTCGCAGCCATCGAAAAACTGCACAAAGCGGACGTTGCGGCCACACTGACGCAGGACCCAAGCGCTCTGACTCTTCTCTGGTCGGACGATGCTGTAAACCTCGGGTTCCCCGGCCCACCCGTCGTGGGTATAAAAGCTATGGGAGATGCCTATCAGAAATTCCGAATCGACTACCCGGAATTCAAAGTGTTGAAATACGAGCCTGATATCAGAGATGTTCAAATTGCGGATGGCTGGGCGATCGAGGTGGGCAATTTTGCGGGCACGTACAAAATATCGGCAAAAGAAAATTCAGTGAGCACCGAAGGCAAAGGCATGCGCGTGCTGAAACGACAGAGCGATGGTTCATGGAAATTCGCCCTGGTTGGCCTGAAGTAACCGAAGGAAGAACGGCGAGCAGGGGCTGGGAATTCTTCACCCAGAAAATGGCAAGTCCAATAAGAAAGCCCCAGAGAACCGGGGCTTTCTTCAAAGCATATGCAATCAAGAAGTGAGTGTTACGCTTTCGCTTCGGTGCCAGCGGTGGCCGCCGCAGCGGTTTCTTCTTCACGGCCCGCGCGGCGAATGCGCGCCGCCTTGCCCTTCAACTCGCGCAGGTAGTAGAGGCGAGCGCGGCGAACTTTGCCCTTGCCGACAACTTCGATCGAGCTAATCGACGGCGAATGCAGGGGGAAGATGCGCTCGATGCCCACGCCGAAGCTGACGCGGCGCACTGTGAAGGTGGCGCCGGAGGCGCGGCCCTTCTTCGAGATCACTACCCCCTCGAAGGCCTGCAAACGCTCTTTTTCCTTCTCGCCTTCGCCTTCCTTCAGGCGGACGTTCACGCGGATGGTGTCACCGGTGCGGAAGTCAGGGAGGTCGTTGCGCAGTTGCGCCTCATGTAATTTACGAATTACCGGATTCATGTTCGTGTTCCTTTTAGACGCTAGACCCACTCAGGCGGGGCCAACTCTCTTGAGACAAACTGTAATTATAGACAAATTAGGCGAAATTGCCTAGCCGATTTCAGCCCCGGTAGCAGTTCGGACCGTCAACTCAGGAGACTATTGACGGCAACTTCGCGCGGTACTTTAATTATCACGTGCCGAACGGCAAAAGAGGGGGTGCCTCGATGGATAAACTAGGGCGCCGATTCTTCGCAAACGTATTGCTTTGGGCTTGCGCGCTCGCTCTCATCTCCTTCCCAGCTCGAGCGCAGGAGCAGGCTTCCCCAGCCGATGCTGGCCGCATCGCCAGTCCGGTGCGGTCGCAGGCGTATCCGGAAATCATCTATGGCCACAGCCTCATTCCCGACTTTGACCGCGGCTACATGATCCACCATGAGATCGAAGCGTATTCCCAGAACACGCAGCCGATGGTTTCTGTCTATAACGCCAGCGGGAAGCGCGTCCTCGAAGGGCTTATCTGGCCCAAGGGCGCTGGGAGTGTTCGCATCCGGCGCACGGCGATGACTCGGGAAGGTGGAATCCTTGCGGGAGGCCGGGCCATCCTCCAAAACGGGGCAATATCGGGATACCTTGCAAAAACGGATGCGCAGGGCAACACAATTCAATCCGTACAAACAGGAGACTTCAAGCCGGAGCAGATTTGCGAAGCGCCGGATGGAACCGTGTGGAGTCTCGGAAAAGCGGGCCGTCCCGATGGTATGCCCGATGCGGACACCGAGGTCGTTCGCCACTACACTTTTGAAAAGGGGTTGCTCCACAGCTTCTTGCCGGAGCGGACCGTTCAAGCGGTGGTGAACTCCTCTCACCCGTGGTTTGTCCCCTTTGACAGCTATCTGCGTTGCGGAAAAGAAAAAGTGGTTGTTTATTTGAACTTCACGGATGAATACGTGGAGATCGACACCTCATCGTTTGAGTTGAAGCGCTGGAAACTCGATGAGGCTGTAGTGGAGCAGGGAAAAGCGAGCGGGTTAGCGATCACGGATGACGGGAAGGTCTATCTAAGCTTCAGCGCTCATGGAATGAGCGGTCCAGTCGGCCTCACGGGTTTGTATCAGGTGAAGACGGAACCCGGAAATCCAGTCGCACGCCTCCTCCCCGTCGTTGGCACCGTGAATGAGATTGAAAAGGGAAAGCGATTGGCTGCCGGAACATTTATCTGGCTTTGGGGAGCTGATGGCAATCAGTTGGTGGTATTTCGAGAGGAAGAGCGCGACGCTTCCTGGGTCAGCGTGGTGAACACGCCGGCTACCGACTAGAAGCGAGCTCCAGCCGCATGTGGTCTTCGTCAAGATAGCGATCGCCGACTTTTAAGGAAGCGGCTTCCCGCCCGAAGGAGTGGAATCCCAGCTTTTCGTAAAGGCGGCGGGCCGCACTCTGGCTGCTGGCAACGGTCAGGAGAACGCAGCGAATCCCGGGCAACGTTCTCGCTTCCTGGAGAACGCTCGTCAAGAGAGCGTGGCCCACTCCTTTTCCGCGAGCCGCCGGCTGAACAAACACGCCCCAGATGTGGCCTTTGTGGTTCAGCTTGAGCTGTTTCTCCTGGTAGAAGCCCGTCATGCCGACGAGTGTTTCTCCCTCAAACGCGCCATAAATGAAATTTCCAAGGCCGCCGTCGCGCAGCCGCGAGGCATATTCTTCCACGCTTATCTTTCGCAGCTCTTCCACCGATTCCGCAAACGAACCCGGCTCCGTCTCGAGCGCGCACAAACGGAGTTGCCACAGGGAGTGTGCGTCGCTTTCCGTGAGTTTGCGAATCACCATGGCTCGTTCTTCCTCAAACTCAAAGCAAATCGGGGCGGTTGCGCCGGGTCTTTTCACGAGCGGCCGCGCGGCGCCACTTAGCAACTTCCGCGTGATTGCCGCTGATCAGGATCTCGGGAACTTTCCAGCCGCGGTATTCGGCGGGGCGTGTGTAGTGGGGATAGTCAAGGAGGCAGTGGCGCGTGGCGAGTGACGAGTGCCGCGCTGAAGGAGGCACTCCCTCTGCGGGTTCCGAGGTAGCTTCAGCGGAAAACGATTCGTTTTGCGAAGACGCTTCGTTGCCAAGAGCGCCGGGAAGCAGGCGCGTGACGGCGTCGACGACCAGCATCGCCGCCAGTTCACCTCCGCTCAGAACGAAATCGCCAATCGAGACTTCCTCCGTGGCCAGGTACTCCGCGACACGCTCGTCGACGCCTTCGTAGCGCCCGCAAAGAAAAATCACGCGGTCGAGTTTGGCGAAGCGCCGGGCGGTTTCCTGGGTGAAGAGCTTGCCCGCTGCGGACATAAGGACGATCGCGGTTTGCGCGTCTTGACGCATGGGCGATGCGGCATCGCCCACAGCATGTCCCAGGAGCGATTCGACCGCTTCAAAGAGCGGCTCGGGTTTCAGCACCATGCCCTCGCCTCCCCCGAACGGGCGGTCGTCCACGGAGCGGTGGCGGTCCTTGGTGAATTCCCGCAAATCCTGGACGTGCACTTGCACGATTCCCGCTTCGCGGGCGCGGCGGACGATGCCGTGATCGAGCGGCCCGCTGAAGAACTCCGGAAAGATGGTGATGAGGTCGAAGCGCATCTCACGTCAGTGTAGCCAAACCATCGAGCCGCTGCCATGCGGAGTTGAGCGTAGAAAAGAGAGCGCTTGCAAAGAGATTCGTGAACGTTTACGATTTCTCGCGGTCTAGCCCTTTTTCTGACCTAGTGGACAGCTTGGCAGCGTTTCCAGTGTGGCTTAACGTCTTTCTGCTGAATAAGTTACTCGCGTGCGAGGCCGCCTGCACATCGCGTTACTTGGCCCTTGCGCGCCGGAGTGGGGCTCCGGAGGTGGGCAGCATGAATTTCACGCGTCGCTCCTTGTGGATGTGGTCCCTCGTGTTGGCCGTGGCTTGTGCTTTCGTCTTTGCCGGATGCGGCGGCGGTTACGGTGGTGGCGGGGGTGGGGGAGGGGGCGGCTCCGCGCCCACTGCTCCCACAGGGCTGACCGCCAACGCCGGGAACGCGCAGGTTGCACTCAATTGGACCGCGAGTTCCGGCGCCACCGGCTACTACGTGAAGCGCTCGACGACCAGCGGAAGTGAAGCGCAGATTGCCGCCATCGCGACGACATCGTACACGGATAGCGGACTCACCAACGGCACGACCTACTACTACGTTGTTTCCGCCTACAACTCCTACGGCACAAGCGGCAACTCCAACGAAGTGACCGCTAAGCCTGCATTGCCTCCCCCGCCTGCCGCGCCAACGGGGCTAACAGCGAACACTGGCAGTACACAGGTCGCCTTGTCCTGGACTGCCAGCAGCGGTGCGACGAGCTACAACGTCAAGCGCTCAACCGTTACCGGCGGGCCCTACACGACGATTTCCTCTCCTATGGTGACCAATTACACGGATACAGGTCTAACCAACGGCACGTCATATTTCTACGTTGTCACCGCGCTGAACGCCGGCGGCGAGAGCATTCCTTCAACGGAGGTGAAAGCCACGCCCAACCTGGCCCCGCCTCCCGCGCCTTTGAACCTTGTCGCAACGCCCGGTAACACGCAGGTCATGCTCTCTTGGACCGCAAGCGTTGGAGCATCGAGTTACAACGTCAAGCGCTCGACTACGACCGGCGGTCCCTACACGATAATCGCTTCACCGACGGCGACGAATTACACGGATACGGGCCTGACGAACGGCACAGCCTATTTCTATGTGGTTTCAGGCGTGAATGCGAGCGGAGAAGGCAGCAACTCCAGTCAGGCCACGGCGACGCCGAACGTGGTTGTTCCTGATGTGACCATTACCATCAATCCGGGCAATTCCAAGGCGATTTCCCCGTACATCTACGGCACGAACTTTTATTCCGGCAATACCAGCCCGCAGCCAAACTTCACGTTCGACCGCGACGGCGGGAACCGCTGGACGGCTTACAACTGGATCAACAACGCCTCAAATGCGGGCAGCGACTACCTCTACGAGAACGACAACTATCTGTGCAACGGCAGCTGCAACGCAACCATTCCTGCCGAAGCAGTGCGCACTTTCATCGCCGGTGATCAAGCTGCTGGGCTGGCGAGTTTGGTCACGCTTCAAATGCAGGGCTACGTGTCGATAGACACAACGACGGTCCAGGTACCGATGCCCTTCCCGAATCTCACGTATTTCCGGCCTGTCGTCGATAAGAAAAGCACAACATCCGCCGTCCCGTTCACGACCACACCTCCCGCGGCATCCACCGACAACAATGTCTATATGGATGAGTTTGCTTGGGCATTGGATCAGAAGTTCCTGAGTCAGGATATATTTGGCGCAAGTCCCACGCATCCGACGTTTATCAGCTTGGACAATGAACCGGATCTTTGGAGTGCGACACATGCGGAAGTTCAAGGTTCCACTAATGTTTCCACAGCAAACTTCATCACCAAGACCGTTAATCTCTCAACCGCGCTAAAAGATCTGAGCAAGAATGCGCAGTCTCCGGCTGGCCACTTCTCGAACGTGATGATCTTCGGACCCGTCAACTACGGCTTCAACGGAATCTATAGCTGGCAAGGGGACCCGACGCTGAGCCCTACGTGGACCGGAAACAATTGGTTCGCAGACAAATACCTGGCTGGGATCAACACCGCTTCGACCACATACGGTGCGCCCCTTGTGGATGTCTACGACTTCCATTGGTACTCGGAAGCAACGGACGGCACGACACGGGTAACCAATATGACTGGATCGAACCTTGCAGATCCTCAGAGACAAGCCATTGTGCAGAGTCCCCGCAGCCTGTGGGACCCAACGTTTGTCGAGACTTCTTGGATCACACAATCAGTTACCGGCGGGCAGCCGATTCAGATCTTGACGCATCTGCAAACCAAGATTAATGCCAGCAATCCCGGTATGAAGCTGTCGATCTCGGAGTATGAGAACGGCGGGTTCAATGACATCGCTGGAACCATCGCGCAAGCCGACAACCTCGGCATTTTTGGGTCGGAGGGCCTATTCGCGGCGAACTTCTGGCCCCCCGGAGGAACGTACTCTTACACCCTCGCTGGATTTCGCGCTTATCGCGACTTCGACGGCGCCGGCGCGAATTTCGGTGACACCAACTTGCAGTCGACTTCGACCGATGTTGCCAGTGTCGTTGTATATGCAAGCACAGAGAGTACGACCCCCGGCCGCGTTGTCTTCGTGGCGATCAACCGCGCAAACGTTCAGAAGGTGACTGCGATCAACGGCCAGGCTCTTTCGGGCACGGCGCACATCTATCAGATGACGGCTGCTTCGGCCTCAGGTCAAGCTGTAGTGCAGCCAGTGTCCATCGGCACGATGGCCGCCAGCGGCTCAGCACTGACGATCACGCTCCCGGCCTACAGCGTCACAACCATTGACATTCACTGACGCTCGTTAAGTTCCCGCAACCCTTCCGGCAGCTCCACATCGATGCGCCGCGCGGCCGTGTCGACCTTCGTGCAAATGTCCACGGCCAGGGGAATCAGGATTTCCCCCTGTGCGGTGTCCACTTCCAGCAGCGGCGTTCCGGGAAAATCTTCGCCGGGGAACTGCACGTCCCGCACAGTACCAAGCAAAGCTGGCGCTTCGGCAAGGGAGCACGGAGAAGACGCCAGAACGGGCCGCGCCGCCGGCGTCTCAAACACGTTGCAACCAATCAGGTCGGAAACAAAATACTGGCCCGCCGGCAAATTCACGCGCTGGTCAATCGGCAGCAGCACGTACAGCCCGCGAAACTTTTCCGCCTCGCTGATGGAATTCACGCCTTCGAAGTGAAATACCGCCTGCCCGCGATGGTTCTGGCTCAGCCAGCAGGCTTGCAAGGCAACCCGCCGCGGTTCGGCGCTGCCGCTGCTCTCTCCGACAAAGACTTCCTTCAATCGGGTGAGGCGTTCCGAAAAATCGGTGAGCAGCTCAGCCGCCACTTCACCCTTGTTGCCGCGCGCGCGAAGAATGCGCGCTACCAGGACCCATCGTGGAGTTTCGGAGTTCAAAGCAATACGTGGAAACGCTGGCCGCGGAAAAGAGACGCCGCGGAATTTTCAATCCTCGAGAATCTCGAGCGTAAACCGCTTGCGCAGCTTCATCCCGCCCGCGCCCAGCAACGTGCGAATGGCCTTGGCCGTGCGTCCCTGCCGCCCAATCACTTTGCCCAGGTCGTCCGGGTGTACGCGAAGCTCCAGCACCGTTACCTGCGAGCCCTCCACCGACTTCACTTGCACATCCTCCGGATGGTCCACGAGGGACCTGGCGATGGCTTCCACCAGTTCCTTCATTGGGCACCTCCAGTGGGACGCGGCCCCAACACCGCACCTTACCGCTCCCCGAGGGCGCGGTCAACGCCATACTGGAACCGCCAGCACGCTGCGTCACGACGGCCGTGAAACGACACCCACGGCTCAGCCGCAACATGCCATGTCGGGAAAATTTGGGGCTGGCGCTTACGCGATCTTCTGCTGACGGAGGAAGCTGCGTACCGTGTCGCTGGGTTGCGCGCCCAGGCTCATCCAATGCTTGATGCGCTCCGCGTCGAGCTTGATTTCCGCCGGCTTCTTGAGCGGATCGTAAGTGCCCACGGCCTCGCGGATGCGGCCGTCCCGTGGCCGGGTCCTCTCGATGACCACCACGCGGTAAAAGGGCTTCTTCTTTTTGCCAATCCTTGACAGACGAATCGTTAACACTAAATCAGTCCTCCTGAACCCATCTATTCTAGCCTGTGGAGACGGCCTGCGGCAATCACGGAATCGCGCAAAAAGCCGGTCCGAGCCTCAATTGAGGTGCAGGGAATCAGGCGGGGGCACAATCTGGGCGCGAATGGCAAAGTGAATCAGTTCGGTCAGCGAATGGAATCCCATCTTCAGCATGATTCGCGCGCGGTGCGTTTCCACCGTCCTCACCGTGATTCCCAACTCCGTGGCAATCTCCTTGTTCCCTTTTTCCGCTCGCGAGCAACCGGATAATCTCGGTTTCACGCGGCGTGGGGTGGATCGCGGGCTGCTCCGGCCTGTTCAGTTCTGCGCCGAGCTTCAGGAAGCCTTCCAGGACAATGTCGGATACCTTGGGAGTTAGAGAAACTAGGCATCCCTCCTCTCTTTTGCCGCCAGGTTTAGGCTGGCATCAATCCTCTCGGGAGCGTTGATTAACTCAGTTTTTCATTTTGTGCATAATAAGCTATCAGGTACTGCGTACAGTAGTTTCATAATTATGAAATGTCAATAGCCCTTACGTATTTCGACGTACGTAGTTTTCGGTATTGCTTTCCCACATCCCGCGGCAAATCATCCGCCGCCTGGGGAATCCATTCTCGGCCCGGTCTGACGCTGGACCGGCTGAGGCCTTATCGCTTCCTGATTCGAACACTCTTGCTCCCTGTTCCGAGCATTTTCACCGGGAGTGTCCCCTCGCAACGTGTGCATGCCTGGTGGACTCGTTCAGCAGGCAGGAGCCGGGTGCCGGCAACCACTGGCATTGAACTGAATGCGGCGCAGTCGAAAGGAGACAAAAAATGCTTGATCCAGCCTTTGAGATTGGGGATGTTCAGACGTTACATCAATTGTTGGTGACCGCGGTCCAGCAGGTAAAAACTCTGCACGCTACTGTGGGAGCCATGATGGCCGATGTCGCCGCCCTTCGCAGGACCGTCCTTCAGGATCCCAAGGAAATGCTGGACTACCGCAATAATCTCCTGACGACTATTGAAACGGCAAGGCCGCTGGTGGACGAAGCGATGCAGTCTTATGACGAAATGATCCGCCAAATCGTGGAGTCCGAGGGGTTGAGTAACTGATTCTCTCGCCGGCCTCTGGCGAGATCGGCTTGGCGCAACTCTACTCAGTTGCTCTTTTCACTCTTTTTTGGCTTGGTCATCTTCTCAACGGTGAACAATAACAAGTTTCTGTCAGGTTCACTCATTCGAGACAGACATTGCTGCAGCTTTCTTAAATAGCGGGCTTCTTTTCCCGAAGCTCCCCAGAGCTTCTCCGTCGCTCCCCTTCCGCTTGTTGCAAGCGGTTTGGGGGGCTCTTCGCCTTCGTACAGCAATGCATACATCGGAATCTCTAGCGCCCGCGCCAGCTTTTCCAGAGTTTCCACCGCCGGCACGGTGTGGCCGTTTTCCACGCGGGAAATGTAACAACGTAAGAGACCGGAACGCTTCTCAATATCTCCTTGCGACAATTGCTTTTGTTCGCGTACGCTGCGGAGCCGTTCGCCTACAATCATGGTTCCTCCACTTCCCCCCGGCCGGATCAACCCCCTCGCGCACCGGGTCTTCTTACAGTCTAACTCAACTGAGGGGTAAACGTCGAGAGGCAGTAGCAGGGATGGGCACTCACGGTCCTTGAGAAGACAGAAGAGAGGACCTACCCAAGGCGGTTCAGCCCGTTGAAGGCCGCCGCCTTGTAGCACTCCGCCAACGTCGGATAGTTGAACACGGTGTTCACAAAATAGGTGATCTTCCCCTTGAGCAGAAAAACCGCTTGTCCAATGTGCAGGAGCTCCGCCGCGCCTTCGCCGAAAATGTGCACGCCCAATAGTTCGAGCGTTTCCCGGTGGAAGAGCAGTTTCAATCGGCCGTCAATCTGTCCAGTGATTTGGCCGCGTGCGATCTCTCGAAAATAGGCTACGCCCACTTCATAGGGCACGTCCGCATCGGTCAATTGCTCTTCCGTTTTGCCGATGAAGGAAATCTGCGGGATCGTGTAAATGCCGTAGGGATAGCCGGCCGGGTCCGTGTGCACGTCCAAGTTGAAGGCGCGCGCGGCGGCGATCCGGCCCTGCTCCATAGAGACGGAAGCGAGGCTTGGGAAGCCAATCACATCTCCCACCGCAAAGATGTTGGGCTGTGTGGTGCGGTAATTCTCATCCACCTTGATGCGTCCGCGGTCGTCGCTTTCCACTCCTGCGGCTTTAAGATTCAGCGCATCCACGTTTCCAGAGCGGCCGACCGCATACAGCAACGCGTCGCCCACAATGCGTTTCTTGCTCACCAGGTTCGCCGCGACCTTTCCGTCGGGCATCTCTTCGACGCCCTCCACTTCCTCGTTCAGTCGCAGTGTGGCGCGCTGGTCGCGCATGTGATAGCTCAGTGCTTCGACCATTTCGGTGTCCGCAAATTCCAGCAGCCGCGGCCGTTTTTCCACGATGATGACGCGCACGCCCAGGGTCGCGAACATGCACGCGTACTCCACGCCGATGACTCCGCCCCCGACCACGATCAGAGTCTTCGGGATATGCGGCATGTTCAGAATCTGATCACTGTTGATGATGTTCCGGCCGTTGATGGGCACCTTGGAATTCACTGCCGGTTTGGTGCCCGTGGCAATCACTACGTACTCCGTTTCGAACTCGGAGTACCCGGTGTGATTTTCCGCGCGGATGTGATGCGCGTCGACAAATTGGGCAATACCGTGCGTCAGGTCCACGCCATTGCGCTGCAACTGGTTCTGCACCACTCCTGCCTCGTTCTCGATGACGTGCTGGATGCGGAAGTTGAGATCCGCCATGGTGATGTTTTCTTTGACGTTGTAGTTCGTGCCATAAAAATTCTTGTCGTAGAAGCCGGAGAGGTGCAGCACGGCCTCGCGCATGGTCTTGCTGGGGATCGTTCCGGTATTGATGCACACGCCGCCGATGGAGGTTTGTTTCTCAATGACCGCGACGCGCTTGCCGGCCTTCGCGCCCTGGATGGCGGCGCGCTGCCCGCCGGGCCCGGAACCGATCACCACGAGGTCATAAGGTTGCATTCGAATCGTCCTGTGCCGCGTTACCGGCTCGCATGACCTCGGGAGCCGCTGTTGAAACAGAAAGTATAAACCACTGCCGCTCCTCCGGCCCGTTTCGTGAACGAGACAGATAACTCCCGCGCGTTACAGCCGGATGAACATCGCGCGCGAATGGTATGCTCTTGCTGTTTCACTGAGGTGCAGCATGCGGCGTGCAATTTTTCGGTGGATAGTAGCGTCTTCTTGCGCGGGTTTTCTCTGTGCAGGTCAGTGCCCAACTCGCGCTCAAAAGCCGGTCAAAAGCATTGAAGAGTCCGTCCTCTCGGGCCTTGTGCAATCGAATGAGCCTGGCTTTGCAGCGCTCGTCCGCCACGGCGGAAGAAATGGCTATCAGCACGCGGAGGGCGTCACCGATCTGCGAACCAACGCCAAGATAACATCGCGCACCAACTTCCGGCTGGCTTCCTTCACCAAGCAGTTCACCGCCATGGCCATCATGCTGCTGGCTCACGACGGCAAGCTGCAATACGACGACCCGCTGACGCAATTCTTCCCGGACTTTCCTGCGTACGGCAAACAGATTACCGTGCGAAACCTGCTGAACCACACTTCAGGCCTGCCGGACTACGAAGACCTAATGGATGCCGTCGAGAAGTCCAAGGGGCCCATTTGGTCGCCGGAGAAGCAAATCCAGGACGCCGAGGTTTTGGAACTGCTCAAAAAAGAGACGAAAGGGAAGTTCGCGCCGGGCACGAGCTGGTCCTACAGCAATTCCGGATACGTGGTATTGGGCCTGATCGTCGCAGAAGTTTCCGGAAAGCCCTATCGCGAATTTCTGCACGACCGCATCTTTGCGCCGCTGAAGATGAGCCGCACGATCGTCTACCAAAAGGGGATAAACACGGTTTCCAATCGCGCGTTCGGTCATTCGAAGAAAGACGGCAAGCTGGAGGAAACCGACCAGAGTTCGACGTCCGCGACGCTCGGGGATGGCGGCGGCATCTATTCGAACCTGGAAGATCTTGCGAAATGGGACGAAGCTTTGCGGAAGCACTCGTTGCTTAGCGAAAAGGAAATGCAGCCCGCTCTTTCACCCGTAAAGCTCAACGACGGCTCGCAGCCCAACTGGCCCAAGGAGCCGAACGACGACAATCTCCATCCCGGCAAGCCCGTTTCGTACGGATTTGGATGGTTCCTCGATCCGTATCAAAACCACGCGCGCATGTGGCACACCGGTTCGACAATGGGTTTTCGCACGGTGATTGAGCGCTTCACGGAAAGCCCCGGCGTGACCATCATCATCCTGTGCAACCGGACGGACCTCGATCCGGAAAAACTGGCGTTGCAAATCGAGCTGATATCCGCCGCTTCGACAACCTTTTAGGACATACCGGAGAGCTTGCCGAGACCTTTCATCTTGCTGCGCGCGGCCATCGCGCCATACTGCTTCATCATCGTGCGCATTTGGAGGTACTGCTTGAGGACCGTGTTGACGTCCTGCACCGTGGTGCCGCTGCCCTTCGCGATGCGTTTGCGCCGCTTGCCGTCGATTACGTTGTGGTCGCGCCGCTCCTCGTTGGTCATCGAATTGATGATGGCTTCCACCTGCTTCAGCTTCTTGTCGTCCACCGTCGCGTCTTTCGGCAGGTTTGCCAGCGGCCCCATTTTCGGGAGCATGTCCATAATCTGATCGAGGGGCCCCATTTTCCGCACCTGCTTCAGTTGATCGCGGAAATCCTCCAGAGTGAACTCGGATTTGCGAAGCTTCCGTTCCAGCTCCTCAGCGGCTTTGCGGTCCACCGCCTGCTCGGCCCGCTCGATCAGCGACAGCAGGTCGCCCATGCCCAGCACGCGCGACACGATGCGCTCGGGATAAAATCCCTCCAGCGCGTCATACTTTTCGCCCAAACCCACGAACTTTACCGGCGCCCCGGAAACTTTGCTGATGCTTAGCGCCGCGCCGCCACGCGCATCGCCGTCCAGCTTCGTCAGGATCACTCCGGTCAATCCCAGCCGCTTGTGAAACTCGCCCGCCGAACGCACCGCGTCCTGCCCGATCATCGCGTCCGCAATGAACAGGATTTCACTCGGCTGCAATTCCTTCTTCAGCATCCCCAACTCGTTCATCAACCCGTCGTCAATGTGCAACCGCCCCGCGGTATCCACTAGAATCACGTCGCTCGCCGAAAGCTTCGCTTCCTTGATCGCGCCTTTCACGATTTCGAGCGGCTTGTCCGTCCCAGCGCCGGGCCAGAGCGCCGTGCCCACTGCTTTTGCCACTTGCGCGAGTTGTTCTCGCGCTGCCGGGCGGTACACGTCGGTCGAAACCACCAGTGGCCGATGCCCGTGCTGCGACAGCCATTTCGCCAGCTTCCCCGTTGTTGTCGTTTTTCCTGAGCCTTGCAGCCCTACGATCATCCACACCGACGGCGGCCGCGACGCGAACAGTGGTTTGGCGTGTTTCCCCAGCAGCGCCGTCAGCTCGTCGCGCACGACTTTCAGTACCTGCTGGTCCGGCGAAAGCTGCAGCATCACCTCGCTGCCAATGGCTTGCTTCCGGATGTTGACCAGCAGCTCATCCGCCACGCCGACGTTCACGTCGCCTTCGAGCAGCGCTTCGCGGATTTCCCCCAGCGCCGCGTCCAGGTGTTCTTCGGTGAGCTTGCCCTGCCCGCGAAGGTTCTTGAACGCCCGCTGCAGCTTCTCTGTCAGGTTCTCAAACATGTATGTCGTCCACTTCTATTGTAACGACAACCCACTTTTTCCTTACATCCTTACTTCGCTACTTCATTACTTCCTCTTAGTAGTGCCACTGCTTCACATCTTCTCCGCCGGCATGCTTCTCCACATGCTCCGCCATCCGCTTTACCAGATTCGCCGTCGTCACTGATTGCCACCCATGGCCCTTCATCGGCCTCCCATAGGCAAACTCGCATTCGCACTCCGGATTCTTCAGCTCTTTCGTCATCTCTTCAAATTTGTATACCGCCAGGTTCAAATAAAAATTGTCCATGTCCCCCACGTAAATATGAATCTTCCCCTTCAGCTTCGGCCCCAGCGTCGCCCAATTGGTTTTCACGTTGTAGCTCAAGTCGTATCCGTGGTCGCGCATGTAGAGCGCCACGCTATGATCGATTTTCCCGGTTCTCTTGTCCCACAGCGGCTTGGGATACCCGTCGTCCCCCACCGGCCCATACGCCGCATCCCAAATCTCGATCTGCTCCCCCGACCTCCCGTGGCTCCCCAACACGTCTTCCATCTCGCTGAACTGCTGAATCGTTATTTCATCCTGTCCCTCGGCCGTCCGCATGATGGACCTTGGCACCTGCACCCACGTGTGCCGTGGCTCGAAAAACGCGTTGTCATCCTCATACGCGTTCACCGTCCCATACCGCCGAAAATCAACCGAATCCGGATAGAGCGTCCACGTCCCGCCAAAATAATCAGGATAAAATACCTGCACCCCCAGCGATTCCCATCCGCCCGTTGACCCGCCCGTCAACACCCGCGCATACGGCTTCGCAATCATCCGGAAATGCGCCTCCAGATAAGGAATCATCTCTTTCACCAGCGCATCGCCATATGGCCCGTTGTTCACCGAATTCACCGCATACGAATCGTCGTAGTAAGGCGTCGGATGCTGCAGCGTCACCGCGATCATCCGCGGAAAATGCTCTCCATTCCAAGCCTGATAAAACTCGTACCCCGTCTCCCGATTCAAGTTGTTCAGCGACTCTCGCAGCTCCGCGCTGATCGCAAAGTCTTCCGTAGAAAAATCGAATGGCGGCCGCAAATTGAAATGATTGTGCTGAAAAATCACCGGGTACCGCGCGTTCGGATGCTCGTCGTACGCCTTCGGCAGCAGCACTGTCGCCCCCAGGTACATCGGGTGTCCCCAGAATTTCGTCAGCATCTCGCTCTGAATCTTGATGTGCTTCACCCACGCCGTATCCTCCGGCATCTTCACTGGCGGAATCACCTTCGTCAGGCTTAGCTTCACGTCATATCCCGCACCGGCATCCAAATGCACTCTCTGCACCTCGCTATACAAATTTCCCGGCGAGCGATTGAAGTGCTGCCCCTCCCACTGATCCATGTGCAGCCAAACCGCATGCCCGTCCGCGCGACGAAACTCCGTATAAATATTCATGATCGCTTGCACGTAATAATCGCCCGCAGGAATGTCCCGCAAACTGTGCACCGGCGCGCCAAACGTGCCCGCATCAATCACCGCCGCCGCCCCCGGCGCAAGCGCATTCACATCCACTCCATACAGCACACCCGCATCCCCACCGCTCCCCGCCACCAGCCGCGGCTCCGGTTTATCCGACTTCGTCACCACCACAAACGCCCGCCCCGTAATCGCCCCCGCATGCACCCCCGCCGGAAACGTCACCTCAAATTTGGTCTCCGCCGCTCTCGTCGGTTGCGCCGACAATCCTGCCGCCAGCTGAAAAACGGCCGCGCACGCGATTCCCTTGGCGATCACTTTGAGATTTAGCTTCACTTTGCTACCTCCATCTAAGAAACGCCGCTTTCAGTTTCCGGTCTTCGCCAGCAGCTTCACCAATTCGTACAAGAATGCCTGCCCTTCGTAAAACGATTGCACTCCCAGGCGTTCATCACGTCCATGGAAGCGGATGTCGTCGCGGTCCATGAAGAATCCCTGCACGCCATACGTGGGAATCCCCACCGCGCGCAGGTACGCCCCGTCCGTCGCGCCCATCACCATCGTCGGAACTACGGGCACGCTCGGCCATTCCGCTTCCGTCGCGCGTCGCACCGCTTGCAGGACGTCCGGCCGCATCGCAGAAGCCGGCCCCGGATGCGGATCGCCCAGTTGCTTCACTGTCACCTGATCGTCGGCCACCACTTTTTGCAGTTCCCCCTTCACGTACTCCGGCGAATCTTCCGGCAGCACGCGGCAGTTCACGGTCGCCGCGGCGAGCTGCGGCAGCGCATTGATGGCGTGCCCGCCTTCCAGCATTGTGGCCACGCACGTTGTGCGCAGCGTCGCGTTCCACGCGGGCGTAGCAACAGCCACCCGCTGCATCGCTTCCTGCGAACCCTCCGCCGCTTTAGCCAGATCATCCTTTCGTGAGCCAGTCTCCAGCTTGGCCATCTCCTTGAAATACGCCGCCGTTACCTCATTGACCTTCAACGGAAACCCAAAGTGCGCAAGCCGCTCGAGTGCGCCCGCCAGGTGATAAATCGCATTGTCGGCTACCGGCAGCGAGCTGTGGCCGCCCTTGTTGCGCACCTCGAAGTGAAAATTCATCACGTACTTTTCGCTTACTTGCAGGTTGTTGGAGATTTTCTTGCCACCGGCTTCTTCGCCCCATCCGCCTTCGTTTAGCGCGAATTCCGCGTCGATCAGCTCGCGATGATTCTTCAGCAGCCAGCTCACGCCGTGAAACGGCCCGCCTCCCTCTTCGTCGGCGGTCAGCGCCACGATAATGTCGCGGTCCGGCTTGAACCCCTCCTGCCTGTAGCGGATCAGGTTCGCAATCCACACCGCCGCCTGCGCTTTGTCGTCCCCTGTGCCCCGCCCGTAAAAATAGCCGTCGCGCTCCAGGAACTGGAACGGATCCACGCTCCAGTCCTCGCGCTTGGCTTCCACCACGTCGATGTGCGCCAGCAGCAGAATCGGCTTGCGCGCTCCTGTCCCGTGATAGCGCACCACCAGGTTTCCTTTCTTGGGGCTCGCTCCGCCGAGGAAAATATCGGTTTCGGGAAATCCCGCGGCTCGTAGCCGCGCCGCCGCCGCTTCCGCAACGGGCGTCGTCGCGCCGGTTGTGAATCCCGACGGAATCTCCACAAACTCTTTGTAAATGGCGCGCGCCAGTTGTTTTTCTGCGTCCGGTCGCGTGGCCTGAGCGTGTGCTGAGTCAGCGCAAAGAATCGAAAAAGCGCTCAGAAACAGAGCAAGACAAAACAGGCAAGGTTTTTGTAGGGTGCGCATCGCGGCATTCTTCCATGCCGTTATCCTCGGTGCAAGTTTGCGTTCGGCTAGAAGGTCAGTATGACATCATTCTGCGCCTCGCGGATTTTTCCCAGCGCCGCAGCCGGGTGCTCTGTGGCCAGCGGTTACGAGAAAGTAGGCGCTTTTGGTTTGGGCTTATACGGGTAGCCCCAAGACTTTGGTGCGTGAGTCTTGCGGTACTCATCCAAATCCATCTCGCTGATGGAGTACTGTGTTCGCGGAGAATGGTTTGAGACATCCGCCAATTCCAGGTGGAGTCTGGCCGAGCAGATTCCGGGACCATCTTGATAGCTTACCCGCCGGGAAATGAATGCCTCGTTGACAATCGTCAGCGTAAATTCGCGAGCCTCGTTCAAACCTTCCCGCACCAGGAAGCTGTACTCCCGCACGAGCTCCTTCGCTTGAAATCCAATGTACTGGACGTTTATGTTTTCACTCATCTGATCCCTCTTTGTTTTGGCGGGCGATGCTCTCCACGGCTTTCCTTCTGCTTCCTGACCGAGTTCCCCCGGCTCTCTGCCCAGCGCTGCAGCGCCTTTTTCCTTCCGTTAAGCTGCATTTGTTTCTCAATGCCATCCGCCTCCAGGTATTTATGCATCGGGGCCACTGAGCCCCCGGGCTGGGACTGGCCCCGTGATTTATTTCGCGAACTGGAGGCCGGGAGCGCACGAAAATGGAGCGGGTCCCTGAGGTTTTGCAATTCCCGGTAATAATAAAGCGGAGTCGGGTGCTTCCCGTTGAACCTTAGCTTCTTTAGAAAAGCGATTTCTTCCTCGCTCGCGTCACCGCTCACCGACTGCAGCCGAAGGAATTCCCTGAGCCCGGGTTCTTCTTCCCTTTGTGCAGGTTCTTTTTCGACAAACTCAAATCTCTTCGCATAACCCCCGATCAATCTTCGATTCATGATAATTTCCATCCCGAAGGTGGCGGGATCGATGCTCCAGGATTCGATTAGCGGGTCCAGGAAGGAGACGCAATTCTCCGCCGACAAGTTGAAGATATCCTCATCCAGGAATTCGAGGATGCTGACTCGCAAGGATTCATACTTTCGTCCGCTGAGTCGCGCTACGGAGCGCAGCCACGTTTCACTATTCAATTCGTCTCTGGCCACTTTCTTGACCACATCCAGGAGTTTTTGCGTGACCAGTCGTTCCAGCTCGCCGAACGGCTGCTTCTCAAAAATCCCGCGTATTTGTTTTTCTTCCGCCGGTGCGCATTTGCGAAGAATCAATTCTCGGACTTCCTTAAACAAGGGCCGCGGGGGATCCTCCAGGTTTCGCTTCCGTATTTCCTTTCGCTGGTGGTCCGCCAGCTTCGCCAGCTCCCCGCTCGGAAGATTCAAGAACTTGCCCATCTTCTCGTAAATGTCCGTCCGGCTGGGTTCCGGGGGCAGCTTCTTTCCGGTCAGCAACTGGGAAATGTAGGATTCCGTGACCTCGGCGGCGGCCGCCAATTCCCCCTGCTCCAGCCCCAGTTCTTCCAGCCTGCGCTTGAGCACTAAGTTCACATCCATTGGGTCCCTCGGCCAGTTAACTACGTCTGATTAACTCAAGGAAAGCATCTTAGATCACACTTGACAAGTCAAGTGAATTAACCTAGAATGGTTAATATACCGAGGGAGTCTTCAGGTCGGCTAAACCTCCAGTGGTTATCTGAATCCCCCCTTGGCCAGCCAACCAAGGAGGTTGACATGTTCGCACGCAAGGTATCCATGCACCTGAAGAACGACGGCGCCCTGGCTTTCAAGCAGAAGATGGAAAGTGACATCATTCCGTTGCTCCGCAAGCAGAAGGGTTTCCTCGACGAAATCACCCTCCTCTATCCAACCGGGAGAGAAGTTCATGCCTTCAGTCTCTGGGAGTCGGCCGAGGACGCCGAGGCTTACAACCGCGGAACATACCCGGAAGTGACGAAGATCATTGCGTCTGTGATTGAAGGTTCCCCGCGTGTGCAAACCTACGAAGTCCTCAATTCAACGATCAAACGGACCCTCGCAGCGGTTGTCGCTTAGCGGTTGGATGGCTTGTCGATGCGAAGGCGGCTCGTCCCGCCAGCTTAGGGCCTTGTCCTCCCCGCTGGCGGTCTCGGAAGAAAGTCTTTTTGAATTCAGCGCGCAAGGAAGGGACTCGCCGAAGCTAAGGTTCTGATCGGTGAAAGGAGAAATTCTATGTATCTCATCTCTTGGATCGTGATCGGTATATGTGCCGGCTGGTTGGGAGGAAAGATTCTCAAAGGTGACGGATACGGTAGGTTCATGGACATTGCCATGGGCATCGGCGGGGCTGTGGCAAGCGGCATTCTTATGCAATCCGCAGGTCTTCGCGGAACTGTGGGTGCCATCAGTACGACTCTTGTCGCCATGATTGGCGCGGTTGTTCTGACCCTGCTCGCGGGTTTCGTGAACGGCAGAAGGCTGGACGCGCGACAGCTCTAGCGGTGGGGCGGCCTCTTGGCCAGTGGCAGCATTGCGGAGTGCGCGCCATGGAACCAGGGAGAGTTGTGGGTTTAAGTCTTGAGGACTTGGTGAGAGATATGAAAATGAAGGCCATTTGCATTTCGCTTGTTTGCTTTGTTGTTCTGCTTCTCGCGCCACCCTTGCTTCGTTCCCAGGATCTTTCCAAGTATCGGCACTTTACGCTTGGAATGAGCTTGGCGAAGGTTTTAGAGCGTACGGAGCAAAAGGTCGCCGACGTAAGAACGATTCACAGCCATCCCGCGCAGATTCAGGAACTGGCTTGGTGGCCGCCGGCTCTTCCGGGGATCTCATCCCAGTCGGATAGCGTCGAGCAGATTCTGTTCTCCTTCTACAACAGCGAACTCTACAGGATTTCTGTGACCTACGATCGTGCCTCCACGGAAGGCCTCACTGCGGAGGATATGATGATGTCCATTTCTGCAAAGTATGGCCCGGCGGCAAGCGTTGTGCCGGAAACCAATGCGGCAAAAGACGACGTGTACCCATTGCGGCAAAAACTTCTCGCCACTTGGGCAGATGACCATTATTCCCTCAATCTCGTCCGTTCTTCCTTCACCGATCGTTTGGGGCTCACCATGTATTCCAAGCGCGTCACTGCCGAAGCGGAAATGGCCACCGCGGATGCCGTCAAATTAGAAGAGCAAGAAGGCCCGCAAAAAGAAGCGGAGCGGCAGAAAAGAAAGACCGACGACTTGGAAACGGAGCGGCAGAAGAATCGGAAGACTTTTCGACCGTAGCGCTGCCCGGTCGTCTCCTCAGAAGACAGATCTGTGATCCTTAAAAGGTAAGCTTCACTCCAATTTGGGCCGCGAACGGAATTCCCACCGTGGTTCCCGGCCCGAAGAAGTCCCCCAGTGCTCCCGCCGGAATCGCCAATTGGCTGAGTCGCGTCACCGGCCGTGTCGTGGTGCACAGAGCGTTGGTGCAAATATCCGTCACGTTGCCCGATTGCGCCTCCGCTGCCGGCACCGGAAGCGCCGTGACGTTCCCCACATAGTTCGCTCCGGGATTATTGCGGTTGAACAGGTTGAAAAACTCGATGAATGGCAGGAGGCTCCAGCGTTCGCCGACACGGAACGGCCGGCTCACCCGCAAGTCGGCTTGGATGTACGGGGTCCCCCGGAAGACATCGAGTGCCGTGGGAACGCCGTTGACTGAAATGCGCTCGCTCCCGTCGGCCGTCGTGATCGTGAATGGCCGCGCGCTCTCCGCCTGCGTCAGCGTCATCAGCTCCACTCCGCCCGGCACATGCAGCGTTCCCGCCAGCACAAACCGGCGGCGCACATCCTCGCCCGACGGTCCGTAGTCTCCCGGCCCAAAAGGATTGGACGTATTGCACACTCCATTCACGTAATCGAACAATTCGCCGAGTACGCAGCCCCACGTCTCCGCTTTTGATAGCGTGTAGTTCGCTACCAGGCTCAACCGCGGCGCCACATTTCCCTGCAGGTGCACTCCCAGCGCCTTGTAACTCGACCGGTTGTCGCTCCGAAATACCGACACATTCGCGTAATCGTAGCGGCGGTATCCGTGCATCCCGGTCTCCAGCGTTCCGTCCACGCTCAAAATCCATTTCGGAGTGAACGCGTGTTGCACGCCCGCAGTTGCGTGCAGCGCATAGGGCGTCTTGTAGTTCGGGTCGATAAGCGATGGCGGCCCGGAGGCATTTTGAATGTTGAATTTCGTAACGGCGTTGAAGGCTTCCACCCAGCCGTTTTGCGCCAGATCGTTGAAATACAGCCCAACTCCCGCGCGCAACACGGTTGAAGAAGAACCGTGCGGCGCATACGCCACGCCCAACCGCGGCCCGAACGCTTTTCGATAGTCGTGCGGAATCCCGGAGATGACTCCGTTCCCCGCCAAAGCCGGATTCGCACTCTGATCATGCCCAGAGGCGATAAACAAGCCGTACGTTGTGTCATACCGCAGTCCAAGATTGATCGTCAGCTCCCTCGTCGCGCGCCACGAGTCTTCCGCGTACAACCCCAGACGTTGGACGTTCTGCGAAAAGCTTCCGTCCCCCGCCGAACTCACATTGCAGGTGGTGCCAGGCGTGACGTTCGCCGAGGGTACAGGGTCGCACGCCGTCAAATCCGTGCTGAACTGTTGCGGATTCCCGGCGTAGTCGTTCGGGTTGAGCACCAAGCTAACCAGCGTCTCCGCGTTAGCCGTCAAGGCCCCGCTCATCACCGGCTCGTGAATGAAATTGACGCCGAATTTCGTCGTATGCTTTCCCGCTGCGTGTGTCACGTCGTATCGCACCTGGTATTTTTCCTGATTCCGCAGCACCGGAAACGCGGTAATCGCGGTGACGAATTGGTTGTCTCCGAACGTCTCCAGCCCCGACGTCGTGTTGGACGTTGTGCTGAAGGGAAACGCCAGCGCAAACCCCAGGTCCGCATTTCGCGTTTGCGTCAAGTGCAGCAGGCTGCCGCCAAACACAAACGAGCCAAACCAATTGGCGTTGAACATAAACTGGTTGCCGAGTGCCACGTTTTCGTAATTGTTGTGCGTTGTTGCACCGGTGGAGGGCAGCGTCCCTTGCTGGATGAGCGCGTTGTGCGTTATGTAGCTGTCGACCGAAGTGCGGAGAAACCAGAGCGACCGGCTGGATTGCTGCCAATCGAACCGCACCGACCCGAGAAAATCGCGAAACGGTACGCTCACCGAACTTGGCGCCCCGATGGAGTTCACGCTGGTTCCGTTTACGTCAATCAGGCCCTGCGCCGCCAATTGCGCCAGTGCCTGGAATTGCCTCTGGCTGGCCGGACTATAGGCGATGCTGGCGTTTTCGCGCACAACTTCCAGCGACGAATACATCCAGAACTTGTCCTTGGCCAGCG
Source organism: uncultured Acidobacteriaceae bacterium (assembly GCA_964524985.1). GTDB lineage: Bacteria > Acidobacteriota > Terriglobia > Acidiferrales > UBA7541 > Acidiferrum. Next base: position 13,464 of record CAZGFL010000080.1, on the reverse strand, counting down.
GGCCTCCCAGCGTCCCGATGTAGTTCTGCCGCGAAAACGGCTGTTTCGGATTCGGCGCCGGATTCTCAATGGGAAAGCGCGCGTTCAGCCCCGAGGCCCGCTCGTAGAAGCCTTCCTCGCCGTGCCACTGATTTGTGGCGCGCTTTGTGGTGATAATCACCGAGGCAGCCGTGGTGCGTCCCGTGTCCGCGTCTTCTTGCGCCGTGCGCACCGCGAACTCCTGGATGTTTTCCGGCGAGAAGTTCTGCAGGAACCCTCCGATCCAATCGTCGGAGTTGTCCACGCCATCGACGGACACTTCATTGTTCAATCCGGAGCTTCCACCGGTCGAAACCGCCGTGATGCGCGCCTTTGTCGGATCGGAAGGTTCCACCGGCTCCGTCCCCGGAGTCATATACGCAATATTCGCGAAACTCCGCGCTGCCAGCGGAATGGTGTCGAGATCTCGCGAGCTGACTACCGTCTGGTGCACCGCGCTCGAGGTATCGATCGGCTGCGTGGTGATCGACGATGCTTGGCCCTCCACCGTCACCGTCTGTTGCTGTAGGGTGGGCAGTTTCAGCGTCACGGTGATTTCCCGGACCGAGCTCACCGCCACTTTCACGTCCGCGCTGGCATCCGCAAAGCCCTTGGCCTGCACTGTCACGTGGTACAAATCCGGCTGCAATTCATCGATGCGAAACTCACCACTCGCGTCCGACAACACCTCACGCTGCAACGATGAATCGGCCGCCTGCACTGCCACGCGCGCGCCCGGAACCCGCCCGCCGCTCGCGTCCTGGACCACTCCGCGCAGTGTCCCTCGCGGGTTTTGCGCCAACAGCAGCATTGGCGAGAGAAGCCCTGCGAGAAGAAGGCGCGATGCCCTCAGAAACGCACTGCTTTGGCGCGCTCTCACCTTGTCCATGATGACCGCTAGGCTAGTAAAGGGGAGCAACTACTACCACAGGTCGTAGATATCCCGGCTTCGCACTCAGACGGGGTCTATCGGACCACCAATTCCAGCAGCCGATGGGTCGAAGAAAGCGCCGCCGGGGCGCTGGCCGTCAGCAAGCTGCATACCGCCAGGGCGCCGGCGACAACTGCCGCTAGGTACTTGCCCTTCGGCAACGGTTTCTCGAGGCGGGACCCAATGTGCAGCAGCCGGTCCACCCGCGCCGCCAGCTCATGCTCACCGCCAACCAGCGACGAGTGCAAGGCCGGCAGTTGCGGCCCAGCGCCAAGACGCGCCACGCGCACTAGCGCCGAAGCCAGCGAAAGCGCGCGCTTCGCATCTCCCTGCGCGGCATCGTCATCTGCGGCCCACTCGGAAAGCTTCACCCACTCCCGTTCCAGCCGGAATATTCCGGGGAGAAAGGGAACCGCGGCGGGCGCCAGCAGCAGAAGCAGGCGCTTCCAATTGTCCCGCGAGGAATGGTGGGCCTGTTCGTGGCGCAGCGCCAATTCCAGTTGTTCCGCACTCAAGGCGTGGAGAACACTCTCCGAAACAAACAGTTGTGGCCGGAAAATGCCGGCGAGCGCCAGAAGCGGCGCCTCTCTTTCGACCACGACCGCTTGTAAATCGTTGCCCGCCAGGCGCGCGGGGCGGCCGCTACGCGTCCATCTTTCATGGAAGCGAAGCGAAATGCGCAAGGCGCGTATTCCCCGGAAAAGAGCGCCGCAAGTCTGGACCATGGCAAGGAACACGAAAAAAAAGCACACCCAGCTGACGCGCTCCGGAACGCTTTCCGGCTCCAGCCATAAATAGCTCGGGACGCATAGCGCTAGCACCGCCGCCAGCGCCGCTGTTGGCGGAAGCAGCCGCAGCAAGAGCAGGAAGCGTGCCGCGGAGCGCGCCCGCATTCTCTTCGCAATGCCCACTGCCGCGCGCGCACCGGCGGACACCAGCAAACTTAAGCATGCGTTCACCAGGAAAAACGTGGCCAGGCAGAGGCACGCCAGCCGCAATCCGTAGGAAACCATCATGGCCGGTTCCTTCGAGAAAGCTCTTTGCGCTTCGCGCGTATTTTCTTCTCGAGTTCGTCCAGAAGCACGGAATCGTGGCGCTCGACGGCGTCAAGAAACGAGGACACCAGCAGTTCCCGGGACGGGCTCGCGCTGGGAAACAAGTTGGCAACCATCTTTAGCGTTCGCTCGCGTTCCCATTCTTCGCGCGACAAACGCGGCTCGTACACAAAGGCTCGCTCCGGCATCCGCCTGATCAGCAAGCCTTTTTTGTACAGCCGGTCCAGCGTGGTCATCACCGTGGTATACGCGAGCGGCCTTTCCAGCGCCGCTGACACTTCCCGCACGTTGCTTTCGCCACGCGACCACAGGATCGCCATCAACTCGAACTCCAGCCGGCCGAGTTCCCAGGCTGTCCGATTTTCCCAGGCGTCTAGAATGCGATCTTTGAAAAAGCGAATCATCGTGTCTCGGTTTTCGCCGCTCCAAATGGGTTCCGCGTTCCGCATTGTCGCGTCTTTCGGGCGCGGAGGCCTATGAGGTTGGTTATTCTACGCTTTTGTGCGTGTTTGCGGGAACGCTGAAATTTGAAGTACGAACTTCAATAATCGTCACGGCCACTGTCGGTATTGAGCAAAAGCCGATGGCCAGGCGCCCTAAGCGAACTCTACGAACGCAGCGTTCCTTCCCAGGGTGAATGACATTTTCGAGAGACGCCTGCGTTGTGTCGCTTAAACCACCTGGCCACGGATAAAGAGGGCCAACACACTCACGTGCCCATGAGACGCGCGGCGTAGCGTAAACGTTTCAAAGCGCAACGCCTTTTCCGCGGAGGTTACCAACAGTCAGGGATGTTGGCCAACTTCGTCGGAAGCGGACTTGGGAAAGCCTGCGTCGGAGCATTGCAGGGGGGGAGACTGCTGTAACCTGTAGATTCAACAAGGTTTAGCAAAGAAAAGAGGGCGGAATTTTCATCCGCCCTCTGATCCTGTGAAAACGGCGGAAGCGCTGTGCGCTTCCTCTTTTTTAGCGCTAACCCGGACTGAGCTTCAGCCGGAACTAGCTCTTCGGGGCAAAGGCGCCGGTGACCAGCGCCGCGTCAAACGCCGGCGGCACCTGCTTGAAGCAGGCGTACCGGTAAAGTGCGGCGTTGAAGATGCCCTGCACGGCGGACATGACCACCGAGAGCAGCAGCATGTAGAGAATCAAAGCCAGCATGCCAAAGAGGAAGCCCCATACGCCGGCGAGGAAAATGGCCGCGACGAAGAGGCCGATGCCAGGCAGCATCAGCGCCATGGACACCAGGCTGAAGCTGAAGCCGCCGATGACCTTCTCGCCCCAGGTATCTTTGAAGAGCTTCGAGGAGCGCTTGATGGCTTCGATGGGGGTGAGATCTTCGAAGGCCAGCACGGGAACCACGAAGTAGCAGGCCAGTGCCCAAGCGATGCCGATAATCTTGGTGATGATGCGCCCGACCAGGCCCAGACGCTCCTGGATGGTGCGCAGAATCATGCCGACGGTTGCGGCGACGATGGCCCACTGGAGAATGGTGCCTTTGCGCGCCCAGGCCAGTTCGATGCCGTCGCGAAACGTCCAACTGCCGCCCATCAGGCGGCTATTGGCCACGCCGACTAGCGCCACGTTGAAGAAGACGATGATGAAGTAGTTGGCGACGTACAGCGTGAACAGTCCCACCAGAAAGAATGGCGAATCGCTGGGGCGGAACTGCTCGCCGGCCGCCAGCGCCGCGGTCCGCGCCGGGAGCATCAGGAACGTGCCGCCGGTGCCGATCAAAATGGTGACGAACAGGCAGCAGATGGAAGAAAGAACCGGAAAGAGCATCAACTGCTTGTCCGACCGGAGAATGGCAAAACTCTGTTTGACGAGTTCCCAACTGCGAAAAAACTTACCCATCACACCCTCCCACTAAGTCTGCGAAACCAGAATGGGGCCCTGCCCAACGCACCAGCAGGCAAGCTGCCGCAGGCGGGCTGTGGAAAAATTGTGCCCCAGGGAATTTTTCGCGCCAATAGTACGCCCGATGCACTCCCAACGGACAGGTATTGGTTTCGACAATGGAAGGGAACGTTAGAAGGTTTGAAGGTTGGAACGTCCTGGCGGGGCCGGGATCTGCGATTGAAAAATGAAAATGCGGAAAGAAATGGGGAAACTCTGCCCACCCCCCTCCCCCCGGTTTTTTGTCAGTGTTGATTCTAAAGGTAGATAAAGTCCTTTGTTTTGATACAGATTTGTAAGTGTTGGAGCGGCAGTGCTCGTTCATGACGGCGGCGAGGCGCTTGAGGGCGCGGTTGCCGGCGGTGGCCCTGGAGGTCGTTGATGCGCTTGAGGTCGTCGAGGTCGAGGAGCAGCAGGTGAAGGAGCGGTGGCTGCGCTCGGCGCGGCGGACTTCGGCTTCGAGGCGGTCCATGAATTCGCGGTAGTTGGCGAGGCCGGTGAGGGCGTCGTGGCGCGCTTGATAGAGCGCCTGCTCCTCGGATTTTTTGCGGCTGGTGATGTCGAAAATAGGCATTGCGGAGCAAAGCGGACTAAGTTAGTCTCATATCTAGTTGCAACCTACTTGCGCATATAGTTGCAAATTACTTGCAAGGAGAAACCGCTTCGTGGACCCTCGAAAGGCTGCTGTTCCGCTGTTCCTACTCATGCTGCTGACCATCTTTTTTCCAAATCGGACCCGGGCGCAGGAAAGCCCGTACATCGTGACCTATGACCATTACTTGGAGGAGCCCGGCAATCTGGAGATCGAGTATTTCTCGACGTTCGGGACGCAACGCGGCGGGAATGACTTTCATGCGTACTGGATGGAGTTTGAATATGGAGTGAAGGGGTGGTGGACGACGGAATTTTACCTGGATGGGCAGAGCACGTTCGGCGACAGCACCGTGTTCACGGGGATGCGCTGGGAAAACCGGTTGAGGCCGCTGAAGCGGGAGCACTTCATCAATCCAGTGCTTTACGTGGAATACGAGCACAAGAGCGATGCGGACAAGATTTTGAAAGAGGGCGAAGGCCACGACGTGGAAGCGGATTTTCTGACGCCCAATGCGCAGGCCCGCAAGAATCTCAACAATGAGGTGGAGTTGAAACTGATTCTTTCCAGCACGGTGAAAGGGTGGAACTTTTCGCAGAATACGCTGGCAGCGAAAAACCTCTCCAATTCGCCGTGGGAATTTGGGTACGCAGTGGGGGCGAGCCGGCCGCTGGCGTTGAAGGCAGCGTCCAGGAGATGCTCGTTTTGTCCGCAGAATTTTGCCGCCGGAGTCGAGATGTACGGCGGTCTGGGCGATCGCTACAGCTTCGGCTTCCACGACACTTCGCACTACCTGGCACCGGTAGCGGCTTGGAATTTGCCGTCGGGGTGGACGCTGCGGATTTCGCCGGGATTCGGATTGAACGACAACAGCCACAGGTTCCTGCTGCGCTGGGGAATCTCGCGGGAGATTTCAGGGTTTGACGCGATGCTCGGCAGGCTGTTGGGGAGGCGCCAGTGAAAAGCGTGCGTATGATCTTGCTGGTGATTGGCTTGTTTCCGTTGGCCGCGTCCTCGAGGGCGCAAGACTCGAATCCACAGCAGACGAAAAAGAGGCCATCGGTTTACGACGAAATTGCCCAGGCGCCGCAGAAGGCGCGGGCGAAACAGAATCCGCTGGAAAGAGATCCAGAGGCGGTGACGGCCGGCGGAATTTTGTTCGAGCAGCATTGCGCGGAGTGCCATGGCGAGAAAGGCGAAGGCTCGAGAAAAGGGCCGAGCCTGCGCGCGGCACAAATTCAGAACGCGGAGCCGGGAACGATTTTCTGGATCTTGACGAACGGCGTGGTGCGCAAAGGCATGCCGGTGTGGTCGAAGCTGCCGGAACCGCAGCGGTGGCAGATCGTGAGTTTCATCAAGTCGTTTGCGGCTTCGGCTAGACCGGCGGGTGTTCAGCCTGATTCGCACGCGGGCCCGGTTCGGCGAGAGCGCTGAGGAGAGATCACTCCGCGGCGCGCCGCGGAAGACCGGGACGCGCCAGTCGGGATGACAGGGTGAGAGTTGCTGTTTAGGGATTCGCCTTCGCGGCGTCGTTGAGAATCATCGCTAGGCGAATGCCAGCCTGGGCGATGCCGAGTTCGACGGTTTTGGCGGCGCGGGCCTGGTAAGCGTCGCCAGCGATCAGGTGCTTCTCGAACATGCGTTTGCCGATGTGATTGTTGTCGGAGCAGCCCTTGGGCTTGCCGTCCGGCTCGATAGCGATTTTTTCGGGAAACGCATCGTAGACTTCGGTTTCCGCGCGTTCGTGAACTTCCCAGGCCCACTGGTCCACGTGAATGCCCGCCGCTTCCCAGGGAGGAATTTCGGCACGGAATTTTTCCGCGAGTTCGTCGGCATAGCGATGTGGATTGGAGACTTCCATGTCGCGCTCGACAATTTCGGTGTCCCAGATCTGGTGCAGATTGGGAGAGTAGTCTTCGCGTTCGGGATGCGCGGGATTGGCGAGGGGTTCGTGGTGGAGGTACTTCACGGGGACGCAGTTGCCGCCATTGTCGCCGTTGTTGATGGTGTGCAGCGGCTGGTGGAGGTCGCCGACGAAATGAATCAAGTAGCGGAGAGCGTCGGCGCGCTTGACGGGATCGGCGGATTTGTCTTTGAGGATGGCGCGCTGTTCGTCGATGGCGCGCGAGACGCAGCCTTCGGCGCCACAGAATTCGTCGAGCGAGCCTTTGTGCTTGCCGCGCGGGATGTCGATGTAGTGCCAGGGACCGTTGCGGCGTTCGTTGCGAATGTCGTCGGGCCAGGTAGAGGCGTCGACGAGAAGATCGGAAGTGGCGTTGCCACACCAACGGTGCAGTTTGGGATCGATGGGGTTGTCGGCAAGAAGCTTCTCGGCCATTTGGCGCGCTTCGGGAGAAAGCCGGCTCTCGGCGATGAGAGCGACGGTCTGGTGGCCTTTGCAGCCCCAGGCGTGAGCCGGAGGCGGAATCGCGAGTGGCGAGAACAACAGAACCAGCGTGGCGAAAGAAAGAACGAGTCTTGATTTCATGGGTAGCGCCTTTGCGAAATTTGGGACGAACAAGCAGGAGCCGCGAATTCAGCCGCTGAGCCAGCGGCCGACGGGCTTCCAGTTTTCGGTGTGATCGCAGATGACGCGGAGAGAAGCAGTAATGGGAATCGCCAGGATGAGGCCCATGCCGCCCCACACCCAGCCCCAGAAGAGCAAGGCGATGGTGATGGCGACGGCGTTCAGGCGCACGCGGCGTCCCACGAGCTGCGGCGCGACAAAATTGATGGCGAGAATGTGAATGGTGATGAGCACGGCGGCGATCAAAGCGAACTGACTGAAGGTCTTCCACTTCGCGAGGGCAATCAGAAATGCGGGAAGCCAGGCCAGCACTGCGCCAATGTACGGCACCATGTTCAAGAGGCCGGAGACGATGCCGGTGAGGATGGGAAACTCCATGCCGAGGATCCAGAAGAACAGGCTGCTGGCGGCAATAACCAGGAGGGTGACGACACTCATGCCGACAAGGTAGTCGCGCAGGACGTCGCGCAAATCTTCGAGCGTTTCCTTGACCTGGGTGCGGCGCGAAGCGGGAAAAAGCTGGAGCGTGCCGTGCCAGACCTGGCGTTTCTCGGCGAGCATGAAAAAGACCAGGAAGGGCATGAAAGTGATTTCCAGGAAAATGGCATAGAGCGGGCCAATGCCGCGCATGATCAGGTTACGAACGATGCTGGGTTCGGCGGGCGGGGCGGATGAAGAGATAGCGCTTTGACCTGGCGAAATCTGCGAGACCTGCCCTTCGATTCCCTGGATCTTGCCTTCGACGGCGCCAGCTGCCTGGCGGACAAGGCCGCTGTACTTGGGCCAATCGGCGGCAAAGTCTGCGGCGCGCGTCCAGAGCCCATAGCCCAAGACGCCGAGTACGGCGATGAGGATAAGCACCATGAGCATGGCCCCGATGGTGCGCGGCAGGCTCATCTTTTCGAGGAATTCCACGGCGGGGTCGAGGAAATACGCGAGGAGGATGGAGAGGAGCAAAGTGATGACCACGCCGGCGGCGTAATAGAAAAAGAGCAAGATGATGGCCGCAGCGATAATCCGCATGCTGAAGCTGGAAGCGGTGAGGCGGACGACGGATGGCGGCGTTTGCGTGACGGACACAGAGCGGCTCCGGGCTTACACGTTAACATACTCTGGCAAATGGGTCCTTGGAACGCGAGTAGTGGGTCGGTTTGGATTTTTGCCTTATTGTGTCACGAAACAAAAAATCCAAACCGACCCGCTATCGGAACGTGCGACGAGATTTAGCTGGCGCACACGCCAAAGATCAAAAGACGCTTACAGTACTGGACTCTTATTGCAGAAGACATGCACTGAGGTGTGCGGAAACGACGCGATTTTTGCCTGTGCTAAGCTCTTTAAGTTACCCTCAGGGAAGCCGGTCGTTGTCATTCTCAGGAGAAGCGGGAATTCTGCATGGCCAAAGAACTGTTTGGAACCGACGGCATTCGAGGGGTTCCCGGAACGCCGCCATTGGACGACGCTACGCTGTATGCCACCGGGCGCGCGCTGGGCGCTTATCTGAAAAGAGAACATGGCGGAGCGCGCGTGCTGATTGGAGTGGACACGCGCGAATCGGGGCCGCACATCGCGGCGCTGCTGGCAGCGGGTGTGGAACGGGCCGGAGGAGCCGTGGCGTTTGCCGGCGTAATTACCACGCCGGGAGTGGCGTGCCTGGTCCGCCAGAACGATTTTCAGGCGGGCGTGGTCATCTCCGCATCGCACAATCCCTTCCAGGACAACGGCGTAAAGCTTTTTTCGCATGCGGGGATGAAATTTCCCGACGCCGTGGAAGAGCAGCTCGAAGCAGACATTTTCAAGCATCGCGGAGAGGCCGCGCCGAAGCATTTGCCGCCGCTGGCGGCGGATGAATCGCTCCATGCGGAGTATCTGGAGTTTCTGCAAAAGCGATTCATTCCGGGTGCAAAGCTAAAGGGCTTCCGCATCGTGCTGGATTGCGCGAACGGCGCGGCGTACAGACTCGGTCCGGAGTTGTTCCGTTCGCTGAGCGCGGACGTCGTGGCTATGGGCGTTTCACCGGACGGGCGCAACATCAACGCGGGCTGCGGCTCGCTGCACCTGGAAGGTTTGCAGAAGCGCGTGGTGGCGGAAAAGGCGCGGCTGGGCGTGGCGTTTGACGGGGACGCGGATCGAGCATTGTTTGTGTGCGAGTCGGGAAAAGTGGTGAACGGCGACGGGGTGCTGCTGGCCGCGGCGCGCTTCCTGAAGTCGCAAAAGAAACTGAAGGGCGACCGCGTGGTGGCCACGTCGATGTCGAACCTCGGGCTGGAGCGCGTCCTGGCGCGGGAGAACATCGCCCTGGCGCGCGCGGCGGTGGGCGACCGGTACGTGCTGGAAGAGATGCTGCGCAGCGGGAACGTGCTGGGAGGCGAGCAGTCCGGGCACATTATTTTTCTGGACGACAGCCCGGCGGGAGACGGCTTGCTGACAGCGGTGAAGATTGCGTCGCTGGTTTCGATGCACGGAAAGATCGAGTCGCTTGTGGAAGGCTTGAAGGATTATCCGCAACTGATCGTCAACGTGAAAGTGCGGTCGAAGCCACCGCTGGATACGTTGCCGGAAGTGTCGCGCGCGCTGGCGGAAGCGCAATCGGCGCTGGGCGAAAACGGGCGAATCGTGCTGCGCTATTCGGGCACCGAGCAATTGGCACGGGTGATGGTCGAGGCGGAACACGAAACCGACGTGCAGCGGTTCAGCCAGTCGCTGGCCAACGCGTTGCGCTCTTCGATCGGGGCCTAAGCGGTTACTATTTCCAAAGTCCCTGGCATTCCAAGGTGTTCCTGTTACCTCTCTAATTTCTCCGCTGACTCGCTGCAAGGAATTGCCGCCTTCTCGTTCTAAACATGAAGTCACTGGAGGAGGCATTCCCATGGAAGACGGAAAGAAGTCCGTTGTCGTTCGTGTGCGCGAGTTTCTTGCTGCCCGGAGGCGGTTTGCGCTAGTTGTCGGCTTGCTCACCGGAGTCTTTCTCTTGTTTATGTACGCGCTGGGTCAGAACCACCCGCCGGTTCACCAGACTACGGGCCCGTCCGCGGCTGCAGGTTGGGGCCAAAACGGCGAAGGCGTCTCAATGGAAATGGCGCGCCCAGGAGAAGGCAACCAAAAGGCGCCGAGTGCAGGGCCCTTGGGTATGACAGCCGAACTTTACAGGAATGGTCCGGGCGACATCGCGGGAGCCGTTCATGAGCCGCGCATCGCGTATTCCGCGGAACTTTCCGTCGTGACGCGGGAATTTGCGCGTTCGCGCGCGAGCCTGGAGGAAATTCTGGAGCGTCATCGCGGGTACACCGCGCGGTTGCGCATGGTGGGCCAGCCATCGGGAAGTGTCCTGAGCGCGACGCTGCGCGTTCCGTCCTCGGAATATCGATCGGCGCTCACGGAGTTCAAGACGGTCGGCGTGCTGGAACATGAAGAAGAGGCCGCGGACGAGATTACGCAACAGCACAGCGAACTGGAAGCGCGCCTGGTAAACGCGCAAAACGAGGAACAACGCATTTTGCGCCTGCTGCATGACAAGGACAAAGCCGGCGACGGGCAGATGCTGCAACGCCAGGTGGACTTGCTGCGCAACGACATCGACCGGATGCAGGCGGAGCGGTATTCCCCGGATAACCGCGTCACGTTCGCGAATATTTCGTTCTCGTTGCGCGAGGAGCGCGCGCTGCCGGCCGAGACCATTGGAGCAAAGCTACGGACCACCGCCCTCGCAGGGCTCTCGGATGCGTTCGAGAGCATCTCAGCGATCCTGCTGTTCCTGGCGGGCCGGGGCCCGCTGTTGATTTTGTGGGCGGCGCTGATCTACTTCCCGGTGCGGTTCTTCTGGCGCCGGCGCACACAGTTGGCGTTCAGCCAGGCGGAAGCTTCCAAGAATTCGTGACCACACCTACGAGCACACCGGGCCGGGCTCTCGGCATTGGGAAAATGAGTCCGGCCCGGGAACTTTTTCCCACCTCGCGACATTACACTTAGTGAAGGACTCAGGCGGCTCTCGATGCAGGACGCATTTCCCGCGCTCGTTCTAAACTCGGAGGCGCTTTCGCGACGTGCCATGAACGAAGCGCCCGACAATCCGGCGGCCTCTGCGGCGCGAGCGGGCTCCCGGGAGTCCGGGTTGAGCGATGAACGACTGATGCTGGCGTTCGCACAGGGGTCTTCGGAAGCCTTCACGGAACTGTTCCACCGCTACAAACAGCCGGTGTTTGGCTTCTTCCGGCGGCGCGTGGCGGACGCGGGCCGCGCCGAGGAGCTGACGCAGGAGACCTTCTTGGTGCTGCTGCGTGCCGCGGGGCGGTATCAGCCGCGAGCGCTCTTTCGCACCTATCTCTACGCCATTGGTTTCAGGATTCTGCGTGCTGACCGCCGCAAGGCCGCTTTTCGCGCGACGTTCTTTGGACACAGCGACTCAATTCCCGATCCCGTTAAGCCAGACGCCACGGAGTCCGGCTTGTGGGTCCGCCACGCCGTCGCGAAGCTCGACAGCATAGACCGTGAAGTACTGCTCCTGCGGGAATTCGAACAATTGAGCTACGCCGAGATTGCCGACCTTTTGCAGCTTCCGGTCAACACCGTTCGCTCGCGCCTCTTTCGAGCCCGCACGGCGCTGCGCAGTTTGCTCGAACCGCGGGTAGAACCTTCGACGAAGGACGCTCCGCGGTCCATTGCACAGAAAGGGGAAAGCGCATGAGCGCCACTACGCATCCCTTCACACCTGAAGAAATTATGAGCTTCGTCGACGGTGAACTCCCCGCCGACCGAGCCCAATTGATCTCCCTCCACATTAAAGAGTGCGTCGAGTGCGAAAAAATTCAGGACTCGCTGCGCAATACTTCGCAATCCCTTGCTAGCTGGACAGTCACAGCGGTTCCGTCCACCCTCCAAGACAAGGTCATGCATGCCACGGCGAAAATAGCGGCGCAGCTTGACGCCACTGCTTCCTGTAGATTGCCCCGGTCTCATTACTGGACTCGAAAGCGCTGGCTGCTGACGCTGGCAGCCGCTGGATGCGCATTCATATTGCTCTTAGGGATTTGGATCCCGAACTATTTCCGCTCCAAAATGGCTGCAAACGAGGACATCACCGAGCAGCAGGCAAAGGTCTTCTCGAATTCGATTCCGGGCTCCGCCATCACCGCGCAGAAATCAACAGGCTTCGATTCACTCGTGACCCTGGCGACGCCGGGGGCTGCTGCGGATTCGAACGGTCTTTTTCACGGGCTCGGGGATCACGTTGAAAACTCGTTCTCTCTCGATGGCCACTCGCTCAGCGATCAGCAATCGCGGGTCTTCACTGGGCCCATGATTGCGCGCACGGTCTCACTTTCCCTTGTCGTGAAGGATTTCGACGCTTCGCGCTCCGGCCTCGACGCAATTCTTGTTCGCCATAGTGGCCACTCCGCCAATCTAACCGTCAACACCCCACAAGGGGCCCCGCGCTCACTCCAAGCTTCTTTGCGGGTTCCAACATCAGAACTGGCGGCGACAATCAGCGAACTGAAGGCCCTTGGCCACGTCGAAATCGAAACTCAAAGCGGTGAGGAAGTTACCCGACAGCATGCCGACCTCGTCGCCCGCCTCAAAGTCTCCCGCGAAACGGAGCGGCGCTTCCTTGCGATTCTTCGTGAGCGAACCGGGAACGTCAATGAGGTCCTCAACGCAGAACAGGCAATCGCCCGAGTCCGCGGGGAGATCGAGCAGATGGAAGCCGAACAAAAAGATGTCGAGCACCGCGTGGACTTTGCCACCATTGATTTGAAGCTTGCCGAGGAATACAAGGCGCAGCTCACCTCGCCCACTCCTTCGGCTGGAATGCAACTGCGCAACGCGATCGTCGATGGCTTTCGCAAAGCCTCGGAGAGCCTGCTCAGCGTCATCCTTTTCCTTGCCGAGTCCGGTCCCACTCTGCTTCTGTGGGTTGCGATTCTCTTCTTTCCGGCGCGGCTGCTGTGGCGGCGCTATCGGCGGATGCATGTGCTGGGCTCGCTCGGCGGGGCGTGAGCAGGGGGCGCAACGGGCAATGAAAGCGTTTGCATTTTCCTTTTCAGGGCAGCGACGGTGCGCGACCACAATAACGGTATTTCGCGTCAAGCGATCAACGTCACAGCGTGGAAGGAAGAGTATTGGTTTTCCAGGGCAGCGTCCGGCAAGCGCCGGCTGAGGGCGTACGCTCCCAAAGAATGTAGGAGGTGGGGGAATATTCTGTGGGATTTTGTAGGCCCGGATACGGCGAGCGTATGTTCGTTGGTCACTGTTTTTGTATAACCGCTGTAATATCATCGCGCTACCCAGGCTAGGCTCGGCGCGGAACTCCTGGCATTCCAGTTGCACCTTATCCCCGCAACTTACAAGATTGGCTTCCCGGGGTGGCCGGAACCGATCCTCGACTCGGTATCCGGTTTGGGGCGTCAATTGGAAAGAGGGGGCTTGCACCGGCCCCCTTTTTCGTTTT
>CAZGFL010000079.1:0-12293 GCA_964524985.1 uncultured Acidobacteriaceae bacterium | reverse complement strand
AGGCCGTTGCCGGGTGTCCCGTGATCTGGGCTCATCAATGAGGGATGCTCAGGGGCGCCCCACTCGTGGAGGCAGAGCAAGACAGTTCCATCTGAATCGAGGATTTGCCCAAAGTAATCGTGCGCAGGAAGGATAGCCGGCTGACCGAACAGCGCCTGGTACCATTTGAAGCTGCCCGGCACGTCGCGTACGCCTATGATCGTCCACGTGCGCTTCATCAGGTCCCCCTCTGCGGACTAATTCTTGGTTAGACTGACTTGGATACAACTGGTCATGGCCCCCTGGAACGAAGTCGTCGTCGCCAGCCGTGCCGAGACAATGTGCGTTTACAATCGCTTCTAGCTTATCCCAGAACTTCGCATGTAGAGGCCGGGCGTCTCCTCGGCGCGGTTGCTTGCCCTAAAACAGAAACGCCCCGACCAATGGTCGGAGCGCACTTTTCAGCACTTACCTGCTCCTCGTTGGGGCGCGCTCAGCGCGTCCCGCCTCGCCCCATTTTTCCACAGCCGTTCAACATAACATCCCCTGCCTTTTGTGTAAATTGCGCTATTTTTACCTATTAGGTAAGTCCAGCAGGCATTAAGTCCTCCGTCTTCGCCGCCTTCTAGCGACCTCTTCCTTGACCTCGTGACTCACAAACTCTACAAACCGCATCGCATCCCGTTCCAGTTGCGGCGTCGTTGCGCCGCGATTTTTTAGGCGATTCTGCTTGGCTGCACGAATGACCGGGCGCCATTCGTGTGGAACTCTTTTCATCCCCCACCTGAAAGCTTGGTCTTTCGAGATCAGTGTTCCGTGATGAGCCGAATAAAGAATGCGGCAAGCCGTCAGCACCGCGTAGGCGTTGTAAACGAACGCCTTGTCGGAGCGATCGCCGACTCTGGAGGCCAGACCTTCTTTCAAGTAGTTCAGTTCCAGCACCAGGCCATCGTGGAGGCATTGCTCAGACACGTGCGGCGCGATGAGCTTCGCGTTTTCGCCCCACAAGGTGATCCCGCACTGCCCGATATTCACCCAGATGATCGGGTTTCCATCCGATCCAGTGCGGATCATTTTTCCTGTGTAGGGGTAGAAGCCGCAGCATCGCGAAGTTTTGTCCAGGAATTCCTTGTCTATGACGAAGCGCATGTCCATGCGCTTCACCCAGCGGTTGCGCTTGCCCGTTCCCCTGAACCACTCATCGATCTCGGAAAATTTCCGGTCGTCGAGATCTCGCTTTGTGACGACAATGCAATCCACGTCACTGCAACTCTCGTCGAACGCTTCGTAGGTCAACGAACCCCACAAATAAATGCCGGCAAGATTCTCCCGGAGTAGGTCGGGGAAATCCCTTGCCAGCGCTTGGAGAAGCTCGGCCAAATCCTTCAGGATATTTTTCGGCAGCTCCACTGGCCCGCCTCCGCGAACACGATAATACACAGACCTGTCATCCTGGACCCGGTCGCTCTGGCCCCGGTTAGGGCCGCTTGCAGAAAATGACGCGAACGGGGGTGAGGCCTGCCTGCCGCAGGCAGAGATCTGCTTTGTCTTCTCGATCCGTATGTATAGGGGCGCGCTCTAGCGCGTCCCCTCCGACCGCCTTATCCTCGTAGGGCCACGATATCGGGATTCCGGGCAGCAGCCGGAACATCGTGCCCCTCTTTTGCAGCGGCGACCGATCTCAAGCGGAGTCTGACTGCGGCCATCGGCCCGGAAGGACGTAATGGTTTGAGGTAATTTATTATCGAGCAAGGTGAAGTCTTGTTGCCGGAGTCCCGTGATCGGCGGACCGGACTTAGTAGTTACGACAACGTCCAAGTGGATCTCACCACTTGAAGGTTGCATCAGGAGTGCATCCTGTTGGGCTGAAGCTGCAGCAGTACAGATGAGCGACAGGAGTAGAAAAAGCCCGAGATGGGCGCGCTTGAACATAACATCCTTGCCTGGAGCGAAGCCTGGCGGGTTCTGACTGGCTCACTTTGATGATTTGAAGGATGCCTGACTCTATTAAGATAGAAGAAGCGGGTGGTCGCCAGTTCTCCCAACAGTACGTAAAAGAGGCGCCGCATGGTCCTCATGCTTCGGACCTCCTTACTTCGTTGCTTCCTTTCTCCCTTACGTCCATATTTTCTTACATCCTTACTTCCTTACTCCTCATTCACTTCTGCAGACTGAAAACGAAGCGGGCTGAAGCGGTCCCAATCCGTGCTGACGCGCTGCTCGGTGATCCACTCGCGCACCAGACGCGCCGTAATGGGCGTCAGCAAAATCCCGCTACGGAAATGCCCTGTGGCCATGACCAGGCCGTCGAGGTCGGTCGGCCCAAGAATGGGAAGGTGATCCTGCGAATCCGGGCGCAGGCCAGCCCAGGTTTCTTCGATGCGCGCGTCCTTGAGGCTGGGGGCCAACTCGATGGCGGCAGCGAGAATTTTCTCGATGCCCCCGGCGGTGACGCGTTTGTCGAAGCCCGCGTGTTCGACGGTTGCGCCCACAAGAATGCGCCCATCGTTGCGTGGCACAAGATAAATCTTTTCCGACCACAGCACGCGCTCGATTTTCACGTCGTCGGAGCGCAACGCCGCCATCTGGCCCTTGGCGGGACGCACCGGAGCAAAATGCGCAACGCCTTCGATGGTGCCGGAAAAGCAGCCTGCGGCGATCACCGTCCACTTCGCTTCCACGTGTTCGTTCTGCAGAACCAGCCCGCGGCAAGTGCCGCCTTCGCGCCAGATTGCTTTGGCGCCAGTCCCGGGGAACAATTCGGCCCCGCTGCGCCGCGCCGCTTCGAGCAACGCCGCCGTCAGCGCGCGGTTGTCGATGGAAGCTTCCACAGGACGAAGGACAGCGGCTGCGACGTCTTCACTCAAGGCTGGTTCCAACTCACGCGCGTCTTCGGCGCGCAACGGCTCGGCTTTCAGGCCGAGACCGTGGTGCAGCGCGATGATCGTGCTTAATTCCGCTTTCGTGTCGTGGGAAAAGAGCGCTTCGAGCGTTCCCTTGGGGCGGTAGCCAGTGGTCTGGCCGGAGATTTCTTCCACCTGCGCGACAAACTCCGGATACAATGCCGCGCTGCGCTTGGCCAGCTCGACGACCGCGATTTGGCCGGGGTTTTCTGGCGCCGGCGAAATGATTCCCGCGCTGGCCCATGACGCTTCCTGGCCCGGCTGCTGCCGGTCATACACGCCGACGCGCAAGCCGGCGCGCGCCAATTCGTACGCGATGGACGCGCCAATCACTCCGCCACCGGCGATGGCCACGTCAAATTTTTTCATGCGGCCATCTTATCCCCTGCACAACCTCGCTGTCATTCCCTGCGAAGAGAGGAATCGTGGCTCACTCACCAGTCATCAATCACGAGTCACTTCCGCATTAACCATAGCGCCAAACCTGTCCTTTCGTACGGTAGTGGTACGGTTTCTGCCATTGGTAACCTGCCAACAGGGTTGTTTTCCGAACGTAATTGGGGTCTGCGGAATTCATACTGGGAGAGAGCGCCATGGGTCTTCTCGACACCATCGTGAGTACAGCCTTTCGCGACGAAGAAGCGGGCCGCGTCGTCGTTTTTAGTGGTGGCCGCCGGAATCGCGGCTACATCGTGCGGTCGGAATCCGACGAACTCAAAATCAAATCCTTCCTCAAGATGTTTTACTTTGCGCATTTTTACATGCTCATCTTTGGGTTCTTGCTGGCAAACGCCTGGTCGACGTTTGTCATTCATTTGGAAGGGATGGGCAGGCCGGCGCAGCACATGCTGCGGAGCATGACGATCGCCTTTTTCATCTATGTGTTGGTCGTGGGCGTCCCCTATTTATGGCTTTGGAGATCCTACAAGAAGGCGCTCTCGAGTTTTGTTTCCCCTCAAGATGAGGTAGTGGTCGCGGTTAGTGCGGAGAAGCGTCGTCAGATTGTGATATTGGCGTTAATTGGATGGGGCTTCCTGGCGCTGGCAGGCCTGCTTTTCTTTCTCATCCGCGCCAAATAGCGCACAGCGAGAGCCGCGACCGCAGACCGTTCTCAGAACGAGCCGACCAGCTCTGCGGATAAGACTTCCGCTTTTTTTGCCAGGCCGCGCGCCTGGCTCCAGTCGCCCGTTTGCGCGGCTTCCCGCGCGTCTTTCAGAAAACCTCGGATTTTGGAGACCAGGTCCGCCTGCGACGCATTGAGCGTCTTGCCGCGTGTTGCCGCCAGATTCTTCTCCGCGATCCGGAGGCTCTGGTTCGTTTCCTGCTGCGCGGCCGCCGTTTCCTGGGGAGAGAGCTGCGGAGCAATCACCGGCGCAGTCGTCTTTTCGGATTCTGCTCCAGAAGTTGTGGGAGAAGGCGCGCCGCGGGGACGCGCCGGTCCGGGCCGCATCGGCAGCAGTAGCGCCGCAAACGGAGGCGCTTGCGGCAGCAATTCCGGAGCATCCAGTTCGGGCAGTCCCCCTTGCACCGCGGAAGAAGCTTGAACGACCGGCTTCACGCGCACAGCCGTGGCCCATGGAATATTGGGCCGTTTTCTCCCACCGCATCCGCTCAAAGCCAGCAACGATGCGCCACAAAGAACGGCGAAACTGCAGAGTCGCCAGAGAAATTGCCGCGCGCGATTCGAAAGCCCGTTGGGATTTTCCGCCATGTTAGGCCGCGAGAGGCAACTCGATGCGGAACGTCGTGCCGCGGCCGACCTCCGAAGTAAAGTCTATCGAACCGTTGTGAAGCTGAACAATTCGAAAGGTGCTGGCCAGCCCGATGCCGCTGCCTCCCGGCCGCGTGGTGAAGAACAACTGAAAAATCTTTTGCCGGTTTTCCGGCGGAATGCCTTTGCCCGTGTCGCCGACGCTGATTTCCGCCATTTCGCCGCGCCGGCTCAGCATTAAACGCAATTGCCCGCCGCCGGGCATGGCCTCCGCGGCGTTCAACACGAGATTTAAAACCGCCTGCTTGAGCAAGCCCCGATCCGCATACACTGCGGGGACGTCGATGGGGAGCAATCGGGCGACTTGGATGCCGGATTTTTGCAATTGGGGTTGGGCGACTTCGAGAACTTCATTCAGGAGATCGGCGAGCTGGGTGGCTTCCAGCCGGATGTCCATGGGGCGAGTGAAATCGAGGAAGCGCTTGACGACGGCGTCGAGCCGGTCGATTTCCTTGTCGAGAACCTGCACGGCTTGCTGGGAAGCGCTGTCGTGATCGGGGGGAAGCGATTCTTTTAGGTTTTCGAGCCACAAGCGCATAGAGTTCAGTGGGTTTTTTACTTCATGGGCGACGCCCGCGGTGATGCGGCCGACGGCGGCGAGGCGTTCGCTCACCTGCAATTGCGTGTTGATGCTTTCGAGGGAATCGAGGTCGCGGAGAGTCACCATCGCGCCCATGCTCTCGCCGTCTTCCTGAATGGCCTGGACGCTGACGCTGACGCGCTTGGTGCCTTCGCTGGTTTCCAATTCCGTTTCCGCGGCAACTTCACGCAGCTCATCGTTTTCGATGCGGAGCACGTCGCGTAGCGGATCGCCCGGCGGGAAGATTTCCGAGACGCGGCGCCCCAGGAAGTTCCCGGCGGGCGCGCCAAGAAATTTTTCTGCGGCGGGGCTGATCATCACGGCGCGGCCGTCGCGTGTGAAAAGCACCAAGCCGTCTTCGAGGCCGGCCATGACGGAATTCATGTTTTCCCGCATGGTGCTGAAGATTTCGTGTACGCCGCGGAGTTGCTGGCCAACCTGGGAGATTTTGCGGCTGACCAAGCCGAGTTCGTCGGCACCGGCGTCGGGGCTTTTCGGCTCGCCAGCGGGAGCATCGTATTGGCCCGCCGTGAGGCGATCCAACTGCGCGGAGATGTCGCGCAGCGGAGCGAGAGTCACGCCACTGACAAGCGCCGCCAACAGCGTGGAAATCACCAGAGCTGCGAGGACAATGCCTCCCGACCGCAGCAGGCTCGGCTTGATTTCATTCAACAAGAAACCAGAGTCCAGTATTACCCGCACTTCTCCAAACGGCTGGTTCCCATTGCTAAAGGGAGAATCGAGCTCAAACCTGCCCGAAGGGCCGGCGAGGACTTTTACCTGGTGCAAAAAATTCCTTTGCACCAATTGCGAAATGGGCGTTCTTCGCGGCAGATAGGTTCCTGGTAAGTTCTCATCGGTGGACACCAGCACGAGGCCGTCGATGTCGGTGATGGAGACTTCATAAATCAGCGGATTCTCTTTGGCGGTTTTCAAAAGAGTTCGTAAGCCCTCGCTGATTTCGAAGGCGTGCCTCACATAGTCATGGATCTCTTGAGGGGTGTCCGAGGCGGGTCGCAGGCCCTGTTGCACGGCCTCCATCAGCGCTTGTTTCGCCTGCCGGAAGACCTGCGTTGCAAGATCTCTGGCTCGTACGTCGGTGTCTTGCAGTAATTGGTCCAGGAGCTGGGCGGCGAAGACACCGGACAAGACCGTGACGACGAGCAAGACGAGCCCGGTCATGACGAGGGTGAATTTGGTGCGCAGCCGGAGCTGCATGCCGCGTCTTTACTCCGTTTCGGGGCGATGGCCGCCGGATTTTGTACGATTAGGGTGGACATTTGGAATGTAGCATGGTTGGGAAGAAAGTGGCGAGCGGTCCTTCGCGGGGCACCCAATTTCTTAGCAAGATTTATTGTCCGGGCCACCCATCCCGCCATTCGAAGAACCCAAAGAGGATGAGCTGACACGTAAAGAGGTCACGTCAGGAGCTTTGGGTGTCGTATGATTCCGTGCGCGGAGCCAGGGGGCAGATCGGAAGGAGAATGCCAAGTCAAAAAGCCCCACACGTAAAACCGACGTGTGGGCCACACGGTCATAGACGCTGCCGCGGGAATGTACCTCACGTCGGTCTTGGAGGTTCCATTTGGGGCCACGAGGTGTGGAGTCAACGGCCTCGCCGGCTTCACTGACATTCCATAGGGCCGGGGGCCTGAAAACGATTCATGACGGGTCGCTATGGAGAATTGGGAGGGAGGCAGGAAGAGATGGCACGATGGTCCGTGTACGTCTTGGCGTTCCTTGCGCTGTGGTCAACCAACGTCGCAATTTCAAGAAAAACAGAAACTTCCCGTCTATCCCGATCTTCCCGGTCTTCCCCAATCTTCCCGTCCCCATCTTCCCCGTAATTCAAGAGAGATTCTTCGCTTCGCTCAGAATGACAAGGTTCGCACAGCACGCGCGTGGTTTTGGGGGGTGGCGCGGCATAAGAATGGGCAATTAGGGCGCAGCATGCTGCGCCCCTACAAATGCGAAAGGCGCTCTGGGTGCAGAGTGTATGATTGACGCTTGCGCGCGCGATTCGCGTAAAGGAAACCGACCGAGTCGGGGGAAATGGATGTACAGGGAATCCGCAAAGATTTGCGGCGCCACGTGTTTGTTGAGTTTACTGGCTACGTTTTTGCTCGCGGCAGTCCCCTCTCACAATGCGGTTGCGGCTCTGTCGGTGCCACTTCCCTCGCAGAATCCTCAGTCCTCGCAAAGCGATTCCCGTGATTCCACTGACGAAGTACGGCTGCAAGTGATTGTCGTGCGAACTTCGGAAGAAGCCGAGCAGATCCTTCAACGACTGAAGAAGGGTGAGGATTTTGAAAAACTCGCCAGGGAGAAGTCCATTGATCCCACGGCGGATGCGGGCGGCTTCATGGGCAAATTCCCGCGCAACGCCGTGCGCGCCGAGTTGCGAGATGCTTTGAAGGGACTGGTTCCCGGACAATACTCGGGCATCGTGCATATCCCGAGCGGCTATGCCATCCTGAAAATCATGAAGGAAGACGCGGGGAGTGCGGATCCCGCGCGAAGTTTCGCTTTAGCGGCGAGCGGCACGATCCGGTACGCGGCCGATGTGGGAGGAATGCCGGAGGCAGAGGCAGTCCTGGCGCGGTTTCCCAAGCCGGGCGATTGGAATCGCGATCCTCACCGGGTCTGCGAATTCCGGAAACAATCGTTGACGGACGCAGTGACGCGCCTGCGGCAGTCTTTGGCTCCTGAAAACAGCCAGGCGCTGGCCGGCAGCAGCGCGATGGATATCCTGCAGACACATCTGGCGCTGGGACAGCTGTATGCCTACCAAGGGGATATGGATCGTGCCATCGAGGAGTATCAAGCTTCCTACCGAATCGCGCTCGCGGAGGTGCCATCGTTCGTTGTGAAGATGGAGGAGGACCTGGGGATTGCCTATCTGCACCGGTCCGGAATGGAGAACGGGGTGTTTCGGAATCCCGGAAAAAAGTGTCTGTTCCCCATGCGGCGGGAAGATGCCTACCAGGAAACGCGAGATTCGAAGGACGCGGAGCAGTATTTTCTGAAATATCTGGAAAAGCAGCCCAACGATCTGGAGGTGCGTTGGCTGCTCAACGCGACGTACATGACGCTTGGAAAGTATCCAGAGGGCGTCCCGGAGAAGTACCTGATTCCGCTCTCGCGATTTGAATCCAAAGAGGATGTGGGGCGCTTTGTGGACGTGGCAGCTGAGTCTGGCTTGCAGTTGTTTTCGATGGCGGGTGGATTGATTGTGGATGATTTTGAGAACAACGGACTGCTCGACGTGGTGACTTCGAGCTTTGACAGTTGCGGCGCGATGCACTATTTCCACAACAATGGAGACGGCACGTTCACCGATCAAACTGCGAAGGCGGGGCTTGCGGACCAGGTTGGCGGACTGAACCTCATACAGACCGACTATAACAACGACGGCTGTCTCGACATTCTGGTTTTACGCGGGGCATGGGAATTGCCGCAGCGCATGTCTCTGCTGCGGAATAACTGCAACGGCACGTTCACGGACGTCACGGTGGGAAGCGGCCTGGAGGAACCCATCAGCACGCAAACCGGTGTTTGGGCGGACATCAACAATGACGGCCTGCTGGATCTGTTCGTCGGGAATGAGCGTGGACCTTCGAGGCTGTATCTGAACAAAGGCGACGGCACTTTCGAGGAAATCGGGGTTTTGGCCGGGGTCAGCGGAGATGGCCGGGCGATGATCAAGGGAGTGACGGCCGCTGATTACGACAACGACGGCTACGTGGATTTGTACGCCTCCAATCTGACCGGAGAGAACTTTCTCTACCACAACAATCACGACAACACATTTACGGAAGTCACGGCAAAAGCCGGCGTGACGGGAAATGAGAGGGGATTTGCGACGTGGTTTTTCGATTACGACAACGACGGCTTACCGGATCTTTTTGTGACCAGCTATTACTTCTCCGTCGATGAAACCATGAGAACCTACCTCGGCCTGCCGCACAATGGGAGCACGCTGAAGCTGTACAAGAACCTGGGCAACGGCACTTTCCGCGACGCGACGAAAGAAACGGATCTGGACAAAGTGTTCATGCCGATGGGAGCGAACTTCGGGGACATCGACAACGACGGGTACCTCGATATGTACCTCGGAACCGGAGCTCCCTCGTATGCGACGCTCGTGCCCAACGTTTTGCTGCGCAATCACGACGGACGGTACTTTGTCGATGTGACTTCCTCCTCGGGGACCGGGGAGCTCCACAAAGGGCATGGGGTGGCGTTTGCCGACCTTTTCAACAGCGGAAACGAGGACATTGTCGAAGAGATGGGCGGGGCGACCCCCGGCGACAGCCACGCGATGCGGGTTTACAGGAACCCCGGCCACGAAAATGACTGGATTACGGTGAGGCTGGTTGGAACGAAGACGAATCGGCCGGGGATCGGCGCGCGGATCAAGGTGACGGTCGAAAACGAAGGACACGGAACGCGCTCGATCTATCGAACGGTAGACAGCGGCGGATCGTTCGGAGCATCGCCACTGCAACAGCACATCGGCTTGGGCAGGAATGCCAGAATCGCGAGCTTGGAAGTGTATTGGCCGGCCAGCAAGACGCGGCAGATATTTCATGAGGTCAGCAAGAACCAGTACGTGGAAATCAAGGAGTTTTCGAACGACGTCAAGAAACTAAATCGCACGCCGATAGGGCAGCACGCCTCGGGAGGGAGCGTTTCGTCGCAAGATAAGCAGGGCGAGGGGTGGCTGCGATAGACTGAATACTGCAGGAAGGCCACGAAATGAAGCGCGCACTGTTCTTCATTATGGCGCTATTGCTGGCTGCGGGATCGGGCCGAGCGGCCCAGACGTACTCCGTCAGCGGACTTGTGTTGAAGGTCGACCCAGCGAACGGCACGCTGGTGATTTCGTGCGAGAAGATTCCCGGCTACATGGATGCGATGGTGATGTCGTTCCCCGTCAGCAAGACGGAGAACCTAGCGGAAGTCGGCGTTGGAACCGTGATTGAGTTCAAGCTTGTCGTAGATGGAGAATCGGCGCACATCGAAGCGATTCGCGTTCGTCGATATGAAAGTGCAGAGCTGGACCCCTCGGCGGCGCGGCGATTGAAGATTTTGGCGGAAGTGATGGATGGGTCGAAAGAGTCGCCGAGCCTCAAGCCGGGGAAGCCGGTGCCGGACTTTGCGCTGGTCGATCAGGAAGGGAAGAAGGTCGCGCTATCGGAGTTCGCGGGCAAAGTCGTCGTGCTGACGTTCACGTACACGCATTGCGCGCTGCCCAATTTCTGTTTTCGCATCGCCAACCATTTCCGGCTGCTGCAGAAACGCTTCGCCGAGCAACTGGGCCGCGATTTGATTTTTGTGAGCATCACGTTCGATCCGGTGCACGACACGCCGGAAGTGATGGCCAAGTACGGAAAAACCTGGAACGCCGATCCGAAAAGCTGGAAGCTGCTGACTGGCGCGCCGCCGGAAGTCGAGAAGGTATGCAATTTGTTCGGGATCAGTTTTTGGCCGGATGAAGGCCTGATGACTCATTCGCTGCACACATTGGTTGTGGGCCGCGACCGGAGCCTGGTGGCGGACCTCGAAGGGAACGAGTTCAGCGCCGATCAGCTCGGGGATTTGGTGCAGACCGTTTTGGCGAGGACGGAACGAGAGGCCGTTCACGCAGCATCCCAGTAAGGGGCGCACGACGAGGCGCGTGCGCCCCTACTCCGATTCGGGGCGGTCGGTGCCGTACTCCTTCAACTTGTTGTGAAGCGTCTTCAAGCTAATGCCCAGTAGTTCGGCGGCGCGCGTCTTGTTGTTGCTGGTGGCGCTGAGCGTTTGGAGAATCAGTTCGCGTTCCATCGCGTCAACGGTGGTGCCGACAGGAAACTTAATGGTGGAAAGATCGCTGGGACCCTTGGCGGCGGTCTTGCCGAATTCGCCGGGCAAGCAGGCGCGGGTAATTAAATCTTTCTCGCACATGATGGAGGCACGCTCCAGCACGTTGCGCAATTCGCGGATATTGCCCGGCCAGGTGTGGCCCATAAAGATGTCCAGGACTTCGGCGCCGATGCCGCGAACCTGCTTGCCGTGTTTGGCGTTGACGTCGCGGAGGATATGTTCGACGAGCAGTGAAATGTCATCCTTGTGCTCGCGGAGCGGCGGCAGATTGATGTGAAATACGTTGAGCCGGAAAAACAAATCCTGACGCAACTGACCGCTGCTGACGGCTTGCTCGGGATCTTTGTTCGTCGCAGCGAGGACGCGCACATCCACGGGCGTTTCGGTTTTGCTCCCGAGGCGGCGGACCTTGCGGTCTTCGAGGACGCGCAAAAGTTTGGCCTGGGTCGGCGCTGGCATCTCGCCGATTTCGTCGAGGAGGAGCGTGCCGCCGTCGGCGAGCTCGAAACAGCCGATGCGGCGTTCGGCGGCTCCGGTGAAGGCGCCTCGTTCGTGGCCGAAGATTTCGCTTTCCATCAGCGTTTCGGGAATCGCGGAACAGTTGATGGCCACAAACGGCCCGGCGGCGCGTGGTGAAAGTTTGTGAATGGTGCGCGCGACAATTTCCTTGCCTGAGCCGGTTTCGCCGGTGATAAGCACGGAGGCCGAGCTAGGCGCGGCCATCTCGATGATGCGCATCACTTCCTGCATGGGCTTGGAGCCGCCGACTAGCTCGCCAAGGCGGCCGGACTCGCGCAACTGCCGCTGCAGCACCGCGAGTTGGCGGGTATCGCGCGCTTTGCCCAGCGCGCGGTCCAAGAGGGCGCGGAGCACCGGGCCCTTCAGCGGCTTTTCGATGTACCAGAACGCTCCGGCTTCGATGGCGGCGACGGCGCGTTCTTCGCTCCCTTTTCCAGTGATGATGATGGCCGGCACGCCGTGGAGCTCGGGACCCAATTGCTTGAGGAGGTCCAGGCCGTTCATCCCGGGCAGCTCGACGTCGGCGATCAAAGTGTCGGGCTGGTAGCTGGCGAATTTGGCTAACACCTCTTCGGCAGTGGCCACGCCAAGAACGTCATAGCCCCAGCGCTGCAGGAGCTGTTCGTAGCCTTTGCGCGCGTTGTCCTCGTCTTCGACGATGAGGATGCGATCT
>CAZGFL010000078.1:0-96871 GCA_964524985.1 uncultured Acidobacteriaceae bacterium | reverse complement strand
TGGACGCTTGGCATTCAGCATGCCTTCTCGAACAAGCTCTCTCTCGAATCCACCTATGTGGGCAATCACGGAGTGAAGCTTCCTGGCGTCGTGGACCTGAATCAAGCTCCTCCGACTCCTGGAGCAAATGGAGCCCAGCCTTTTGCCGCTCAATATCCCTATCTCAATCTCATCAATTATCTCTCAAACTTTTACGGTTCTACGTACCACGGATTGCAAAACACACTGACGGCTCGCAATTATCACGGCCTCGATTTTGTCTTGGGCTACACCTATTCTCATGCGCTGGATGACTTGTCCTCCAATTGGGTTGCGTTTCTGCCCATGGACAGCACGCGGCCCTATCTAGAGCACGGCAGCGGCGACGAAGACATTCGCCATCGTTTCACTTTTTCCATAACTTACACCCTCCCGGAGTACAAGACGAGAAGTCAGCTTCTGGAAGGCTGGCAGATCAACACCATTATCACCATGCAAAGCGGGCAGCCCTACAACATCAATGACCAGACGAATAACTTCAGTGGCACCAATGAACTCGCGGATCGTTGGGATCTATTCGGCAATCCCGCTGACTTCCAGTCCGGTGGGCAGAACTCCCTCATCCTTTGCACGAGCGGCGCTTCCGGCGGCTGTAATTTCGTAACCTACCCGTCGGGGAATACGGTGAATTTGTCGGATGCGCAGACAGCGTCCGATTGGGCTCTCTGCCAGTCGCACGCACCGACGGGCAGCGCCATGAAAGCTTCGCTCACCGCAGCAATTGCGGGCGGCACCGGAGGCTGCTATGTCAGTAAGAACGGCAAGTCTGCCTTACTGCCCAACGCTCTTGGTGCATTCGGCACGATGGGCCGCAATGTTTTCCGTGATCTGGGTTTCCACAACGTCGATCTCTCCATTAGCAAGAACTTTAGGCTCGGAGAGCGCATGAAAGCCCAGTTCCGCATCGAGACCTTCAACATCTTCAATCATCCCAATTTTGCAAACCCGAATGGCGCCACCAGTGGCTACGGTCAGGCAGCATTTGCCGATCCTTCTGTGGTGGGCACCTTTGGCTGCGGCTGCGCCACTCCGGACGAGGCCGCCTTCAACCCAGTGCTTGGTTCCGGAAGCAACCGCGCCATTCAGTTAGGGTTGAAGTTCATTTTCTAGCTCGAACGGTTTCGTTTGGAAACGCAGAAAGGGCCGGCCCTACGTCCCGGCCCTTTTTTCATGTATAAGGAACTTTGGTAGTCCAGGGGAGAGTAAGAAAATGAGACGTTTCGCTGCCCGTGTGTTTCTCACCGTTTTTTTTGTTTGCGCAGCACTGCTAGTTTCGTTTCCCTGGCCAAAACTCGCTGCGGCTCAGGAACGTACCGCGGTTCAGTCCGACCGTGAATTTGTTCAGGCTGCCGCCAAAGGGGACACCGCGACCGTCGCCAAGCTCCTCGACGCCGATTTCAGCTGGACCGATGCGGACGGCAAGACACAAACCCGCGCGGAGGTTCTCGGTTCGCTCCCGACACCTGCACTCGGCAATGAAGCCGGGGCGCATCAGCAATTGCAAACCCGGAACCAGGTGCAAGCGGTCATGATGAACCGCGACAAACTCCACGTGCTTCGGTTGTGGGTCAAGCGCGGCTCGTCCTGGCGCCTGCTCGTCTATCATGAAGTGGCGCTTGGCCGCCAGGAGGCCGGCCCTTCCGGCTCCGGCGTAAAGGACTGCGAAAATCCGTGCAAGACCGTTCCCTTCAAGCCCAAAAACGAATCCGAGCAAGCCATCATTGCTTCCTGGCAAGCGCTTGAGACTGGCGTCACGAATCACGATGCCGCTGCATGGTCGCCACACATCGCCGAGGAATTCGCGATGCTTGGCTCGACGAACGATCATCCGCTTACCAAGGCCGACCGCATCGCTACCCTTAATCTGCAAAAACAGACCGGCCGTGGCACGGCGCCCGCCCCGCTGGTTTCCGCGCAAATGTTTGATTTCGGCGATTCCGTAGTGATGACCTGCCTGCATCAGCCGTACACCGGCAAGCCGATTCACGTCAGCCGCTTGTGGATCAAACGCGACGGCAAGTGGGTCATGTCCATCAGCTTTCAGACCACCATTCAAGCGGCTCCTGCAAAGTCCTCCTGAGCGGCCTTGCTTCAGTTCTAATACGCGGATTGATTAGAATGGAGTCGGAATGAGCGCATCCCCCGTCAAAGTCGGCATCGTCGGCCTCGGCCGCTGGGCAAAGGTTTTAACCCGCGCCGCCACCAAATCGGAAAAGATCAAGATTGTCGCCGCCTTCAGCCGCTCCGAAGAAAAGCGCCTTGCCTTTGAGCAAAATACTGGTGTCCCGGCCGTTCCGGACATGAAGTCTATGCTCTCCAATCCGGAGATCGAAGGCGCGATCCTCACTGTTCCGAACGAACAGCACTTGCCCGTGGCGGCCGAAGTCGCCAAAGCGAAAAAGCACGTCTACACCGAAAAACCCATCGCCAGCACGCTCGAAGAAGGCTTGGAAATCGCGGCGTTGGAAAAGAAGTATGGAATCACCATAACTGTCGGACACAGCGCGCGCTTGATGGCGGGCATTCGCAGGATTCGTGATGCCATCGACAGCGGGGAACTCGGCCGCGTGGCGTTTATCGAAGCCAACTTCTCCAACGAGCGCGCTCTCGAGCTGACTCCCAAGACTTGGCGCTGGTACAAGCATCGCGCTCCCGGTGGACCGCTCTCGCAACTCGCAATTCATCAGTTTGACGTTCTCCACTATCTTGGCGGCGAAGTGGTCGAAGCGAGCTCTATTGCTTCTAAACTCTCTCCCGTCGGCGCGGAAGTCGACGACCAGTCCATGACCCTTCTCAAATTCGCCGATGGCAAAGTCGGCTACGTCGGTTCGTGCTGGACTTCACCCGGCGTTTTCGCCGTGCGCGTGTTCGGCTCCAAGGGGCTGATGCACTACGAAATCGATTTCGAGACCTGGGACACTCCCGATCAGCTGCACAAGAAATCTACTCTGTACATCCAGCGCGGCAAGGATGGCTACGCCAAGCGGGAAGAGTTGCGAGTTCCGGAGAGCGACATGTTCCGCGCGGAACTCGAAATGTTTGCCGAGAGCTGCCGCTCAGGGAAGTCCAGCGAACTCAGCGCCGCCAACGGCAACCTCGCCGTGGCTATCGTGTACGCCGCGCTTCGCTCCATCGAAAACAACGGCCGCTCCATACGCGTCGCCGATGTCTTAGCCGACGCGCGAGCGCGCATCGCGGAGAAGGTGCACGATGTTGCCTAGCCGCTACTTCGTCGACCTGACGCAGCCGGAAATCGCCGCGCAACTCAAGAAAAATCCGCTCGTTATCCTGCCGCAGGGCAGCGTCGAACAGCACGGTCCCCATCTTCCCACCGGCACCGACATTTTTGCTTCCAACGTGATCGCACACGCCGTCGCTGAGCGCATGGACGGCCTGGTCCTGCCCGGTGGGCCGCTCGGCGTCACTCCCCTGCACATGCCGTTTGAAGGCACCATCACACTGACGCCCGAGACCTACATGAAGGTCGTCATCGAGACTTGCGCTTCCACTGCGCAGCACGGCGCGAAGCGCCTCCTCATTCTCAATTGGCACGAACTCAACATTCCTCCGCTTGGCGTTGCCGCCGATATTCTGCACCGCGAGCACGGCATGAGCGTCCTCACCGTGCAGGCCTGCTTTGTTGCGGAGGAAATGTTTGGCAAGGAGTGCAACGGCCTCACGCACGGCGGGGAAATCGAGGCCCTCGCGGTGATGGCCTATCGCCCAGAGCTCGTCCACCTCGATCGCATCGATTATTCCTCCGACCACGCCCACGGTCACAAAATGGACGCGCTCCGCCGCACGCGAAGCTATCAACCGGTCCTCACGGACGTTCGTTCCATTGCCCCTACCGGCTGGTACGGTAGCCCGCAGCACGCCACCGTCGAAAAAGCGCATCGCATGCTCAACACCGTCGCGAACTCCATTGCGACGCAGTCCACGGAAATCTTCAAGCAGCTCGAGAAGCTCCAGGGCGGTGGCGTCGCCGAAATCAAGCAATCCAAGACGGTGGGCTGATGGCGCGCGTTTTCACGCAAGCGGAAGCGAAGCAACTCGGTCTTCCGGGCCGCAATGCCCTCGAATTGGTTTCCGGCGCAAACGGTTCTCGCCGCGTCACGCTGCGTCTCGTCGAAATCCCCGTTCCGCGCCCGGGCGAAACTCCCCGCTCGCCGCACCAGCACTACGATTTCGAAGAGTGCATCTATGTCTTGTCCGGGAAAGGCGCCACCTATGCCGACAGTGGTGAGTTTCTCCTCAAGCCCGGGGACGCGCTCCTAATTCCTGCTGGCGAAAAGCACGTCACGCGCAACACCGGCAGGGAGCCGCTCGTACTTCTCTGTTTTTTCCCCGTCGCGGACATTACCAAAGGCACGGCGGAACCCGGCGTTTCTTCGGGCGCTCCCGCCAAATCATGACCGTCGATGTGCTTTGCCTTCGCCCCGAAGCCGATTTCCAGCGCGCCGGTGCCAATCCCCCTGCTGGTCTCAAGATCGTGTATCGTGCTTCAGAAGATGCGGATGTTCCCGAACTCATGAAGCAGGCGCGCGCGCTGGTCATTCCCGCCGTCGGCCCAAAACTCGCGCCATCCCTGTTTAGCGGCACTTCCGTCAAGTTCGTTCAAGTCACCGGCGCCGGTGTCGATCGTCTGGACTTACCACTCCTGAAAAGCCTTGGCATCCCCGTGGCCAATGTTTCCGGCGGCAGCAACCAGGCTGTCGCCGAATATGTCGTCTCCACCGCATCGGTTCTACTCCGTCGGTTTGCCTGGGCTGATGCCGAGATTCGCGCCGGGCGCTATCGCGAGTTTCGCGCGCGCATGGTGGCCGACAATCTCCCCGGCCTTCATCAGCTCACGATCGGCGTCGTCGGCTTTGGCGCGGTTGGCTTCGCCGTGGCTCACTCGTTTTACAAGCTGGGTTGCCGGATTCTCTACTACGACCCGGCCCCGCGCGACCCTAGCGCTGCCGAAGCCATAGCTGCGAAATCGGTTACCCTCGACGAGCTATTGCAATCCTCCAACGTCGTTACTCTGCACGTGCCCCTCCTCGGTTCCACGATGGGACTCATCGGCGCGCGCGAGCTTTCGCTCATGAAGCCGGACGCTATTCTCATCCAGGCTTCGCGCGGCGGCATCGTCGACGAAGCCGCTCTCGCGAACGCCCTCCAGGCTGGCCGCATTGGCGGCGCTGCAATTGATGTTTACTCCACCGAGCCGCCCGCCTCCGACAATCCGCTCTTCGCCCTTACCGGCGACGCCTCCCGCCGCACTCTCTTCACTCCGCACATTGCCGGCGTCACGCGCCAAGCCGCAGCTTTTCTGTTACGCTCCGCCTGGCGCAACGTCGAGCGCGTTCTCATCCTTAACGATCCGCCTCTCGATCGGGTCCTCTGATCCAACATGAAATTGTTTCCCACGCCCCGGCCTCCGCTCCTCGACGCCCAGGAGAACCGCGCGTGACCGCCTCATCTCCCACGCCTCGTCGCAAGCCTTGGTACACCATCCTTTATATTCAGGTGCTCATCGCCATCCTCATCGGCATTCTCATTGGCCGTTTCTCTCCGAAAACGGGCATCGCCTTGAAGCCGCTCGGCGACGCCTTCGTCTCTCTGATTCGCATGATGATCGCGCCCGTCATCTTTTGCGTCATCGTTCAGGGCATTGCTGGAATGGCCGACCTCAAGAAAGTCGGCAAAGTCGGCCTAAAAACGCTCATCTATTTTGAAATCGTCTCCACCGTCGCGCTCGCCATCGGAATCGGCGTCGCCGTCGTCTTCCATCCCGGCGCCGGCCTCAACATCAATCCCGCCACGCTCGACCCAAAAGCCGCCGCTGTGTTCGTCACTCGCGCGCGGGAAACCGGCCTCATCCCCTTCCTGCTCAGCTTCATTCCGCGCACGTTTGTGGACGCCTTTGCGAGCGGCGAAGTGCCGCAAGTCCTGCTCATTTCCATCCTCACTGGCTTCGCGCTCGCCCGCATGGGCGAAGCCGGCGCCCGCGCCCTCCGCGCCGTCGCCATCGCCAACAAAATCGTCTTCGGCATCATCCGCATCATCGTGCGCACGGCGCCGCTCGGAGCGCTCGGCGGCATGGCCTTCACCGTCGGCACCTACGGCATGACGTCGCTTTCCAATCTCGCCAAGCTCATCGGCACCTTCTACCTCACTAGTTTGATTTTTGTGGTTGTCGTCCTCGGGCTCATTGCCAGGGGGGTGGGCTTTTCCATCTTCCGTTTTATTGCCTATATAAAGGATGAACTCCTCATTGTTCTCGGCACCAGTTCCTCGGAAACCGTGCTTCCGGACATGATGCGCAAGCTCGAAGCTCTCGGCGCGTCGCGTTCTGTCGTTGGTCTGGTCTTCCCCACAGGCTACGTCTTCAATACCGACGGCACTAACATCTACCTCACGCTGTGCGTCATCTTCCTGGCGCAAGCCACTGACATTCAGCTCACCTTCGGTCAAATCACAGGCATTCTGCTGTTTGCACTCATCGCCTCCAAAGGAGGCTCCGGCGTCACGGGCACCGGCTTCGTGACGCTCGCGGCGATTCTCGCCGCTGTTCCTTCGATCCCGGTGCAAGGCCTGGCGCTTCTCGTTGGCATCGAAAAATTCATGAGCGAATGCCGCGCCCTCACGAACGTCGTCGGCAACGGCGTCGCCACGCTCGTCGTCAGCCGCTGGCAGGGCGAACTCGACCCCACCCGCTTGCGCGAAGTCATGGCCAATGCCTCCGACGCTTCGGCCCCGCCGTCCGCCTGACGATTGCTTCTGCCAACGTCTTCTCGCTCGGCAAGGGCGGGCCTTGGCCCCCTCGCTCTTACGCGGGGGGACTTTGCCTCGCCATTTTCGACTACGGTGTTATGGCCGTGAGCTTGAGGTCGCGCGAGGACGATCCCACCTGAACCTGCCTGGGCGCAGAGCGCATCCAGCGCTTCTCGCTGGTGGACCAATACTCCAGGCTGCGCGGAACAATGTGCAGCGTGACCACTTTCGACTCGCTTGGCTTCAACGTCACGCGGTCAAAGCCGGCCAGCGTGCGAGCCGCAAATTGCACGCCCGCGGGCTGCTTCTCAGGCGCGTCGAGATACGCTTGGACAACTTCGTCGCCGGCCACGTTCCCCTCATTCGTGATCTTCACAAAAACATCGGCGCCCTTGTCCGATGCGCCAGCCACTTTCAAATCGGAGTAGCTGAACTTCGTGTACGACAGTCCAAAGCCGAAAGGAAAGAGCGGCTCGATTTTCTCTTTGTCGAACCACCGATACCCGATGTCCACGCCCTCGGAGAAAGTCGTCTTCCCGTCGACGCCCTTTCCGGAGCGCTCTGGATGCGCCGGATCGTTGGCCGCATAATCTTCCAGCCGTTTTGCCCAGGTAAACGGCAGTCGCCCGGCCGGATTCGCTTTTCCAAGTAGAACGTTTGCCGTCGCCCATCCTCCTTCATCCCCCGGCCACCACATTTGCAGAACAGCCTTCACTTTGCTCAGCCACGGCATCGCAATCGGCTGGCTCACGTTCAGCACCACAATCGTGTTGGGATTGACCGCCGCGACTTCTTCGACAAGCTTGTCTTGTTCCCCTGGCAGAGCAAAGTCGGGTTTGCCCCGCGTCCACACAAAGACCACCACGGTGTGCGCGTTCTTCGCCGCCTCAATCGCGGCCTCGTGATTCCTCTTCCGCTGTTCCGGCGTCACCCAGTTCAGCCGAATTTGCTCTGGCGCGTTGGACGTGTCGCCGCTCGCTTCCACCATAATCTCGTGCGGCCCCGCATTGAGTTGCGCGATACGCCGCACATTATCCAACCCATCCGTCGTGGGCAGGCCGTTGTCTTGCGTCGCGTATTGAATGTCTCCATGCACCGTGCCCTTCACGGCGCCCGTCCGCCCAACCTGCTTGCCGTCAATGGACAACTTCCCGCGCGCCCCCAGCGCTTGCAGATGCATCCAATACTCGCCGTCCGACGGCGCCGTCAGCGTGCCTTTCCAAGTGAACGTGCCGTTCGGCGGCAACGACTTGTGGTTGCTGTTCGCAAAATTGATTTGTGGATCGACTGACGTCTTACCCGCCTTACCAGTCCGCACCAATCCCGGTTTGCCGTCGTGCGAGAAAAGCGACGCTTCGATGGGTGTGCCCGTCATGTCGTCGTCCACGGAGAAGTTTATGTGCGCGTTCGGAGCAAATTTCTTCAGGGCGTCCAAGGGACCAATCTGGCGTTCGGTTAGCCCGCCGGAACGCTCCCCGAACGTCCCGATCGCCGCCACTTGTCCGGCCGTGGGGCCAATCAGCGCCAGCGAATCGAGGTCCTGCGCTTTCAGTGGCAGCGCCTGCTCGTTTTTCAGCAGCACCGCGGCGTCTTCCGCGGTCTTTTGAATCACTGCCGCGTTTTGTTCGATGTCTTGCGCCGTAATCGAGTGCTTCTGCTTTCCGTCGAGGTAGCCAAAGCGGTCCATCTCATAAAGCACCCGCCGCGCTGCCTCCGTAATTGTCGCCTCCGTCACCGTTCCGTCTTTCATTGCGCTCCAGATCGACGTCCCATCGTTGTCGCGCGGAAACCCTCCCAGGCTGGACTGCTCCTGTGGTTCCTCGGGAATTGCGCCGCCAAGGAGACCGCCCAGTGTTGCGGGGTTGAATTTTGGCGGGGGAGTATTGCTGGGCGGAGTGCTCTGGAAAAACGAGTGCGCGAATCCCGCAAACGGGCTGTCTGGACGAGACGTGCCCGGCATCTCCATGTCCAGTCCTTGATTGATGAACAGAGCGCTGTGCACCGCGCCCCAGTCCGACGTTACAAATCCTTTGAATCCCATCTCCTCTTTCAAAATCGTTTTCAGCGAATCGGCATTCCCACAGGCGAACGTCCCGTTCAGCTTGTTGTACGAACACATGATCGAGGAAACGCCCGCCTTCACCGCCTCCGCAAAGGGGGCCGCATACACTTCGTGCAGCGTTTGGTCGTCCACGAAAATGTTGTGGGCGTTCGAGTCGTAAGCCACGTAATGCTTTGCCTGCGCCATCACGCCCTGCGCCTGGGTACCGCGAATTTCCGCCGCTCCCATCACTCCGCTCAGGAAGGGGTCTTCACCGAACGTGTTGTACCCGCGGCTGAACGTGATGTCGCGGTCGATGTTGATGAACGGCTGCAGCACCACGTCAATCCCGAGCGCGCGCGCTTCGCGCCCGATGACCACGCCGTTGGCTTCCGCATCTTTCAGGCTGAACGTCGCCGCGACTCCCATCGTCGCCGTTTCTGCCTGTGCGGGTACGCGCGTCAGCAGTCCAGGCGGGCCGTCAGCAAAACGGAGCGAAGGAATGTTCAGGCGCGGCACGCCGGGGAGATAGCCCGCCTGGCCCTGATAGACCGATGCATCCTCGACGCCTCCGCGAATGAGGTTCATCTTCTCTTCCAGTGTCATCTGCTTCAGCAATCTTTCGATGCGCGCCTCGTGCGCCTTCTCCGCCGGAGCCGCCTGCCCCCGCGCGAACTCACCGACTATGCAGAGCGCCACTGAAGCCGTCACGCAAAGCCCCAACGGAACCCACAACGATTTCTTTCGAATTTGATTCATGGACTCTCTCCATCTACGGTCGATCGATTTAGCGCGCGAGGAAATGCGTCGTGATTTTTCGGCAGTGTTATATCACAACGGCATTCCGCAATTAGCGCGGACTTGTGCACAATGACCATCAGCCGGACGAGCATTCGGGCATTCTGCGCCAGCACCCTACGGTGCATAATGAACGCTCACTCGTCGCCGCGTTCGTGAAGCGCAACAAGCGCGACCGTTACCGGAAGATCCTCTCGAACCCGCGCCTGCGGCATACCCGAGATGAAGCGCTGACACCAGGAACTGGACGAGATCGCCTTCACAAACATCTGGCCAACTTAAACACCCTAGTTTCAAATGAATAGGAGGCTGCTCGTGGATCGACTGTCCTTTGGGTCGGCGCATGCCAACTCCTTACATGCCTCTAACTCCTAGCATTATCAGCACTTATTGTTGTCTTGACAGAACAATAAATATTGTTGTAACATGTTTTGTGGTTTTAAGGCATCACCTCGTTTGCCCTGCTCCGCCAACCCCGCCTTCTCCTGCTTATCACCAAAACTGCGCTAAGTCCTTTCCTTGCCACACTTCCAGGAATTCACCTGTAACTCCTTTGCTTGCCACAGATCCAAAATCGCCCGCCCGCAACTCCTTTAGTTGCTACACATCCGAGACCCCCAGCCGGTGTGTCTCTTTTCTTCTGTGGCGTCCGCGGTTATGTGGCGCTGACTTTGCTGGGCCAGCCAGTCGTATGCAACTCTGCAGGGAACGCCACATAATTTGAAACGCGGCCCCCGGATTTCTTCTCATTTCAAGAGGAACATGAGCGGTCGGCTTATGTAGTCGGCTCTTCGGTCTTAAGCGCGTGATTTGCCCACCATCGAACTTGATGGTGGGGATGGTCGAGGTACTTTCGGATTGCTCTCTCATATTCTGGTGAACCCTCGATTTTCAACAGAGCTTCACAAGCAATCAGATAGGCATGGTAGGGAATCGGTCCAAAGACCACGTCATCCGGTACACCGGTCTCGCTTTCACGCTCGACCTGTTTCCGGTATTTCTCGTAGCACGGCGTGATTGCAGGGGTGGCTCGCCGGTCCTTGGAAAGTCCCAGTGCTTGAATGTAGTTGAGGGGTTCATCGTCGGTCTGTTGCTCCAAGCGCCGAATCAGAAACGTAACAGCACGGTCGCGGTCAGGGTACCGAAGAAACGCTTGAGCACAGTGCTCCCATAATCGGTCATTGCCATCTTGCATGATTATTTCAAGGATTTTTGTGTCGTTCTGATTCCAATCTGGTTTCGACCAGAAATTCTGAACGAAATCTAACCGCTGGTTTTCATCCATGTTCGGCCAGCGCGAGCGAATCTCCGACGCACTTACCATAAACCCTTCGTCCGCCAGGAACTTCGAGATGTAGCAGTAGGATTTTTCGCCGGTCTTATACTTGTATGACCATTCTGTCTCTTTCACCAACTCCGGTTCCTTGCCGTCCCCGCTAGTTCTTTTCAGGAGTTCGATCAGCCTAGGCTTAGAGTTGCTCATACGGAAACGATAGCACAACGTTCTGTTCGCGCACCGACATCTCCGACAGTCGCAGTGATGCAGTTCCTGCGAAGCCTTTGATAGGAATTATGTGGCGTTGCGTGAGCGTTCGTCTGTATCCCTAGCCAAAACCGCAACCCAGAGCCACATAATTGCAGACGCCACAGAAGAAGACTTATGTGGCGGACCACATAAGATTTCCTACACCAATTCACAACTCACCAGCTGTCTGCTCTCTTCGGCGATTGCGCGAATCTCCGGATGTTCCCGCTGTCCTCCCTATTCCTTACCTTTTTATCTCCTTATTTCCTTGTCGCCTTCTTCGTTCTACAATGCCCCGCGTACGGATTTTCATCGATTTTCGTCCGTATCCTCGGGAGGTCCTATGAACTCCGCTCTCCTTGATCGCCGCGCTTTCCTGAAAGTTTCTTCCGTTGCCGGCGGCGGATTCCTTCTCGCCGTTCACTTCGAGCCAGTCGCCAAAGCCTTCGCCGCAGCAGCGCAAGCGGCTGCGCCCCGGCCGCCCGCTCCGGCATTTCTGCCTGCGGCCTTCGTGCGCGTTGCCGCCAACAATATCGTCACCATTATCGGCAAGAACCCTGAGATCGGTCAGGGCGTCAAGACCAGCATGCCTATGCTTATTGCCGAGGAATTTGACGTCGACTGGAAAGACGTCCGCATCGAGCAAGCCGATCTCGACGAAACAAAATACGGACCGCAGCGCGCGGGCGGCAGCACTGCCACGCCCACCAACTGGGATCCGCTTCGCCGCGTCGGCGCCGCCTGCCGCCAGATGTTCGTCGCCGCCGCTGCACAGAGCTGGTCCGTCCCCGAATCCGAATGCGCAACCTCTTCGGGCCGCGTCATGCACCCGCCCACCAAACGCTCTCTCACCTATGGCGCGCTCGCCGAAAAAGCCGCTACTTTCACGCCTCCTGACTTGAAATCCGTCAAGCTCAAGGATCCCAAGGACTACAAAATCATTGGCCACTCCACTCCGGGTGTGGACAACCTCAACATCGTTACCGGCAAGAACCTCTACAGCATCGACTTCAAAGTTCCCGGCATGCTCTACGCTGTCTACGACAAGTGCCCCGTCTACGCCGGCAAGTGCGTCGGTGCCAATCTCGACGAAATCAAGTCTCTGCCTGGGGTGCGTCACGTTTTTGAAGTCGAAGGCACGCAAGACTTGCTCGGCCTGCATTGGGGTGTCGCTGTCGTCGCCGACACTTGGTGGCAGGCGAACGAGGCGCGCAAGAAACTGCATGCCCAATGGAATGAGGGCACGACCGCGCAGCAGAGCAGCGAAGGTTTTCAAAAGCGGGCAGACGAACTCTCTACGCAAACTCCCCACATCACTCTGCGAAAGGATGGTGATGCCGACGCCGCGATCGGCTCTGCAGCTAAAACCGTTGAAGGCGCCTACTCCTATCCTTTTCTCGCGCACGCGCCCATGGAGCCGCAGAATTGCCTGGCGCACTATCACGACGGCAAACTCGAATTCTGGTCCCCCAGCCAGACTCCCGAATCCGGCCGCCTGCAAGTCGCCAAGGTCCTCGGCATCCCTCACGAGGACATCATCGTACACATGAAGCGCGCCGGCGGTGGGTTTGGCCGCCGCCTCACCAACGACTACATGCTCGAAGCGGGGGCCATCGCCAAAAAGGTCGGCGTTCCCGTGAAGCTGCTCTGGACGCGCGAGGACGATTTCCAGCACGACCACTACCGACCCGCCGGCTTCCACTATCTCAAAGGTGGCATCGACTCCGCCGGCAAGCTCGTCGCTTGGCGCAATCACTTCGTCTCCTTCGGCGAAGGCGAGCAGTTCGCTCCTTCTGCCAACATCCCGCCTAACGAGTTTCCCGGCACCTTCCTTCCCAATTTTTATTTTGCCGCATCCCTTATGCCACTCGGCGTGCCCACCTACGCCCTGCGCGCGCCGCGCAGCAATGCTTTCTCTTGGGTCTTCCAGTCCTTCATCGACGAACTCGCACACGCCGCCGGAAAAGATCCCGTGCAGTTCCGCCTCGATCTCCTGAGCCTTCCGCGCGTCCCGGGTCCCGATGGAAAATCTGATCCCAGCGACGTTGACGCCGCGCGGATGACGGGCGTCGTCAAGCTTGTCGCGGAAAAGTCCGGCTGGGGCAAGCGCCAGCTTCCGAAGAACACTGGGATGGGCGTGGCCTTCCAGTTCTCCCATCGCGGCTATTTTGCCGAAGTGGTGGAATTGCGCGTCGATCCCGGCGACAAGCTAAAAGTCAACAAGGTTTGGGTTGCCGGCGATATCGGCAGCACGATTATCAATCCTAGTGGCGCGGAAAACGAAGCGCGCGGCGCGGTCATCGACGGCCTCAGCCAGGTCATGTCGTATGAAATCACCATTGATGGCGGGCGCGCTCAACAGAGCAACTTCCACGAATACCCGCCCATTCGGATGAATGAGTATCCTACGGAAATCGAAGTCCACTTCCTGAAGACCGACAATCCGCCCACCGGTCTCGGCGAGCCGGCTCTGCCTCCGGTTCTTCCGGCGCTTTGCAACGCGCTCTACTCCGTCACCGGAAAGCGCATCCGCTCCTTGCCGCTCTCCAAGCACGGGTATTCCTGGGCCTGAGGAGATGTAGCGACACATTCTCGTGGTTTTCGTTCTGAGCCTGCAGGGCCTCACTCGCGTTCAACGGAGAGACGCCTACTTCCTGCACGCCAGGCTGGGACTTATGTCTTGAAACATCACACCGGCCTTTAGGCTTGAGGAATCAACGCCGGGACACGGAGCGAACCCGAGGCACGGAACGAACCCTTTGTTTGTCATTCCGAGCGTAGCGAGGAATCAACGCCCATGCGTGAATCCTTACCGCTGAGGTGCAGAAAGGACACTTCGCTTGTCGTTCCGAGCGCAGCGAGGAATCGTCGCCCAGGCGTTTGGAGTTCCCGCCGAAGTACAAGGGAGGCTACTTCGTCGAATCCAGGCACGGCAGTGCCGCGATTTTCGTTTCCGGCGTGTCGAAGTTTTTCGTGCCGGTTTGGTCCTTCATCGAGAGAAACACCCAGTCGCTCTTTTCTTCGGCCGTGCGGCTGAAGGAAAAAAAGATGGTCTCGTTCGTAGGCGAAGTGTAGCTCATGGTCCGAATTTTGATGGGGTAGATGTCTTTGGTCTCGTCGCCCGCGGGCTGCCCGCAACGTGCCAGCAAGTTGTCGGGAGAGATTGTCGTCGCCGCCACTTCGTGCCGCTTCTCCTTCGTGATGCGCGCCCACTCTGCGTAGCGCTTTTGCGCAGTGACCAGCGCCATCAGTCCAAAAATTGCGCCTGCTGCAATCAACCAGATGTGTTTCGTGCGCTTCAGGAATGCAAGGAACTCATCGCTCGGGGGCGGCGGAGCTTTCACCACCGGCTCGGGCCATGGGATGTTCTGGCGAGGTGCAGGTGCAGGATTTTCTTGGGCCGGCGGTGCGGCTTGCGCGTCGTCGAATCCTGTGAGAGATGTGGCAATCTCTTTGGCCTCGGCACGGCTTTCCTCCGCGGCCGCCTCGGAAAGCTCGCTCGGAATTTCGGGCTCTTGCGAAGAGGCAAGTTCCCGTGAAGAAAAAGACTCCGGCGACGAGAGGGGCTCCTGCTCTTTGGTTTCGTCCATACTTCCCCTGCCTTTCGGGCTGTACTTTAATCATCGCGCCATGCGCTCTGCGCCGCCGCGGATTCTTGCCGAAGTTCCCAGATAGTAACGGAGCGGTGGCCGGTGGCCTTGCGAAATGAAGCTGTGGAGGCACGTGACCCCTGTCACAGGCCCACGTGTCCGCCAACGTTGCCTTTCACCCTTCCGCGCACGCATATTGCGGTTAGAACAGGCGGAGGGTTCGGCTATGGCAATCCACCGGCTAGTACGCCATATCGAAACGCATTCCAAGGACCTCGCGGAGGAACTTCTGATTCGCTCCCACCAGTCTCCGCACCTCACTTCTTTCCGTAACGTCCCCGACCACGAACTGAAGCAACGCGTCTATGAGATTTATAGCCAGCTGAGCCAATGGTTAATGAGCCGTACGGAGGAGGAGATCGAACGCCAATATTCAGAGATTGGCGAGAGGCGCTATCGCCAGGGAGTTCAACTCTGCGAACTGATTTGGGCCATCAACCTGACAAAAGACAATCTGTGGGACTTTCTCTACCGTGAGTCCTGGCCCGGCTTTGAAATTGAGGTGATTGCGGAACATGACATGTTCCGGTTGATCGATCACTTCTTCAATCGCGCCGTGTTCTATGCGGCGCGGGGTTACGAGCGCGTCGCGCGCACACAGCAGGCTTTTGCGGCGGCCTCGTAGTCCTTATTGCTTGCGCATGTTGTTTCGATCCTCGCTTTATTGCACACTGCATGCATCCGCGGACCTATATTCCTCTTCGGCCTCCTGTGAGTATCAGAAAAGTGTAGAATCTGGCTTCTTTTGGCGGCGCTGGTGTGCTTTGCCGCGGCAACCTAACCCAGAAGCAGAGGCAGCTTGTGAATTCAGGCGAGTGAGGAGGCAGGCATGAAGTGGAAAATGGTTGTTCTGGGGGGCGCGGCCGCGGCTATTTTGCTGCGTCCTGCTGTAACGCTGGGCGATACTCCGCTTGCCGTAAAGAATCTCCGCTGCGAATACAAGATAAATCCGCTGGGAATCGACGTGCGGAAGCCGCGTTTGAGCTGGGAGCTCGCCAGTCCGGAGAGGGGAACGGTTCAGACGAGCTATGAAGTACGGGTGGCCGCGTCGGAAGGCGAGCTAGCAAAAGGGAAACTGATCTGGGATAGCGGAAAGCAATCTTCGGATGCGTCGATTCAGGTGGAGTATGGCGGGCCGGCGCTCGAGAGCCGGAAGACCTATTACTGGCAAGTGCGCGTGGGCGACAACCACGGTCACTTGTCCGACTGGAGCCGGCCGGCGAATTGGGAAATGGCACTTCTCGATCCGGGAGATTGGAAAGCGAAATGGATTACACCTGACATCCCAGAAGATGAGAAAAAATCGAATCCCGCACCGCTGCTGCGAAGAGAGTTTTCGATCAGCAAGAAAGTCGAGCGCGCACGTTTGTACGCCACGGCCATGGGGCTTTACGAGATGTCGTTAAACGGCCAGCGTGTCGGCGACCAGTATTTCACTCCGGGATGGACGTCCTACGATTTTCGCTATCAGTATCAGACCTACGACGTGACGCCGTATTTGAAGACGGGCGCGAACTGCCTGGCGGCGATGCTGGGAGACGGCTGGTTTCGCGGAAGAAGCGGCTGGGAGGGTAGGAGAGACCTTTACGGTAAAAAGCTCTTAGTTCTGGCTCAATTGACGATCCGTTATTCG
This sequence comes from uncultured Acidobacteriaceae bacterium, assembly GCA_964524985.1. GTDB lineage: Bacteria > Acidobacteriota > Terriglobia > Acidiferrales > UBA7541 > Acidiferrum. Next base: position 80,423 of record CAZGFL010000078.1, on the reverse strand, counting down.
GACGGAACGCAGGAGGTTGTGGCGAGCGACGAAAAGTGGAAAGCCACGACAGGCCCGGTGCTGATGGCAGACCTTTACGACGGCGAAACGTACGACGCGCGGCTCGAGCAACGCGGCTGGAACGAAGCTGGGTTCGACGACAAGAACTGGAAAACGGTGACGATATTGGAGCCGCCGAAGGCCAAGCTGGTGGCGCCCGCAGGGCCGCCGGTGAAAGCCATCGAAGAAATCACTCCGGTGAAAGTCTGGAAGACGCCAGCGGGCGATACAGTGATCGATATGGGGCAGAACATGGTGGGCTGGGTGAGGTTCCGCGTGACGGCGCCCGCGGGAACGACGATTACGCTGCGCCACGCCGAAGTGCTCGACAAAGCGGGAAATCTCTACTTTGAAAATCTTCGCAGCGCCAAAGAGACGATTCGCTATACGGCGAAAGGCCAGGGAACGGAAGTGTACGAACCGCATTTCACGTTCCAGGGGTTTCGCTACGTGGCTGTCAGCGGCTGGCCAGGAGAAGTGCAGCCGCAGGATTTCACCGGTGTGGTCGTGCATTCGGCGATTCCGCGGACCGGCACGTTTGAAACGTCCAGTTCTCTTCTGAACCAGTTGCAGCACAACATCATTTGGGGGCAGAAGGGGAATTTTGTGGATGTGCCGACAGACTGCCCGCAACGCGACGAACGGCTGGGGTGGACAGGGGACGCGCAGGTGTTCGCGCGGACAGCTTCATTCAATCACGATACGGCGGCCTTTTACACGAAATGGCTGAAGGACGTCGCGCTCGACCAAGAGGACGACGGAGCGGTGCCGTTCGTCGTACCGAATGCCTTGTCGCATCAGACGCGGAAAGGCGCGGCAGCTTCCGCAGGCTGGGCCGACGTGGCAGTGGTGCTGCCGTGGACGGTGTATCAGTCTTTCGGAGACAAGCGCATCCTCGAAGAACAGTATCCGAGCATGAAGGCCTGGGTGGAGTACATGCGGCGGCAAGCCGGGGAGAAATATATCTGGAGTAGCGGATTCAGTTTTGGCGACTGGCTCGCTTTCGCAACGACGCGATCCGATTATCCGGGCGCGACGACGGACAAGGATTTGCTCCAGACAGCGTATTTCGCGCGCTCGACAGCGTTGCTGGAAAAGACAGCCGAAGTGCTCGGGAAGAAGGACGACGCGGCTGACTATTCGGCGCTGGAAGAAAAAATCAAGCGGGCGTTTCAGGAAGAGTTCGTGACACCGGATGGGAGGCTGGCGTCCAACACGCAGACGGCGTATGCGCTGGCACTGGAATTTGATCTGCTGCCGGAGGGGCAGCGAGCCTCCGCGGCTGCACGCCTGGCCGACGATGTGAAGAGTTTCGGGCATTTGACCACAGGATTCTTGGGCACGCCCGCGCTATCCCAGGCCTTGAGCGACAACGGCTATTGGGACCTGGCGTACATGCTTCTGAACCGCACGGAGTATCCTTCCTGGCTCTATCCCGTAACAAAGGGCGCGACGACGATCTGGGAGCGCTGGGACGGCATCAAGCCCGACGGCACTTTTCAGGACGCGGGCATGAACTCGTTCAATCACTATGCGTACGGGGCGATTGGCGAGTGGATGTACCGCAACGTGGCGGGAATAGAGCAGGATGAACAGCATCCGGGCTACAAACACATTCTGATCCAACCGCATCCCGGCGGCGGACTGACTTCTGCGAGCGCCTCTGTGCTGAGCATGTATGGACGCGTAGCTTCCGGGTGGAAGATCGCTGATGAAAAAATGACGCTGAGCGTCGAAGTGCCAGCGAACACGACGGCGACGGTGCGGTTGCCCAAGGCGAAATTGGAGCAAACCACGGAAGGGCAAAAGCCGTTGAGCGGGCGTCCCGACTTGCATGAGGCACGCCAGGCGGGCGATGCGGTGCTGGTGGATGTCGGGTCGGGCAGCTATGTTTTCGAAACGGCGCTGACGGGTAAGAACTAACGCGGGCGCAAAAACCCGAAAGCACTCCGGGCGGCGCTACAATTGAAGAATGCAACGCAAGGTCTTCTGGACGGTGTTTATCGCGCTGGGCCTGATTGCGGATTTTTCATTGCCGATCCTATGGGGCTTGCTCGCGACGATTCCCATCGGCATTGTCAGTTGGTGGGTGGCGTATCGCAGCGACTGGTTCTAGCGCGCCTCAAATGCCATCACCGGCACCACCACTCTTCTGTCTTTCTTGCGGCCACGGCAATGGGGATCGTAAAGGTGGTCTTCTCCACAATGTAGGGGCGGCAGACACTTACCAGCTTTACTGTAAACACTGCGGGCGCGCCTTTGAGATAGGTGAGGGAAGCCTCTCCCGGATTGGCGCCGGACAATTCGCACGGTTTGTCCGTTCGTCCTTGGCATACTGCGGACGAAAGCGCGATGCGCCGCGTGCCCCCGGCTTTCATACCGTAAAGCGCCAGGAACAGCGTTTCGTCTATCCTGCCCGAGGAAATCTGCGGAGCGGGTGGATACAAAATGGTCATGCGCCCCGCGCCATACGGCTCTCCTGCGGAGTTTTTGGCTTCCACATCGACAACGATCTTACGTCCCGGAAAAGCCTGCCTGCCGGAACCCTTCACGACATCCTCCCACTCGCCCACGCCTCCGGTCTGGCTCTGATAGATGGCTTTGAGCTGTCTTTCCGTCAGTTTTCCGCGCATTTCCGTGTCAGACATTGTGGGATAGACGTCACGATATTTGCAGCCGGCGATTACGGCCGCAATTACAACGCAAACGAAAATCACAAACACGTTTTTCTTCATCGTGCCGCTCTTCCGCAAAGGATAGCTCACTACCACGCGCGGCATTCTCGAATTTCGGAGATCTTTCCTTCGTGTAAACTATTGCGCGAACCGAACGGAGTTATACCGCAATCCAGCTTTTGGTCTTGAATAACCAAGGTCAACCACGATGACACCCGCGCAGAAAGAACTTCTTCAGGAATTCCAGGAAATAGCCAGGAACGCCGCTAAGGCGCAGTCCGTGATGGAGCAGATGTCCAAGCGGTTGCACGAAAAGTGACGCGCTACAACTGGGTTGGTTTTTACCTGGTCGATCCGGCGGATTCGAGTTATTTGATCGTGGGACCCTACGCGGGGAGCTTCACGCCGAACGTGCGCATCCCGTTTGGCACGGGGCTTTGCGGAGCCGCGGCGGCCAGCGGCCAGGTGGTCGTGGTGCAGGATGTTACGAAGGACCCGCGCTATTTAGCGGGATCGTCCACCGTGAAGTCCGAGATCGTGGTGCCGATTCTTGTGAACAGAAGGCTGGCGGCCGAGCTCGATGTGGAGAGCTATTTTGCGGATTCGTTCCCCAAGACGGAGCAGGAGTTTGTGGAAGCGTGCGCTGCGGCGGTGGCTGAGTGCATGGTCCGAACGTAGAAGGCAATCACTTTCTCAACTTGCCTTTTTCTCGACATCCCGTAGCATTGCCTCGCGCAGCAAGCCATTCGCGCGCGTCTGATAGCCTTTGCCTTGTGCCCTCAGCCAGGCGATGACGTCCGCATCCAGCCGTAGCGTAAGCTGCTTTTTGAGTGGCCGATAGAACGGATTGCGCACAGCGTTTTTCCAGAATTTCGCGGTCAATTCCGGGATGTCCGAGAAATCGATCTCCGCGTCTGCCTTGTGAGCAAGCCTTTCCAAGCGGCGCTTAGTCCTTGCTGTAAGGCGAACCGGCATTTTCTTTCTTACGATTTTCATCATAACGAGCACTTTCCTTTCGGGAGGCTTTTCGAGCGGAAATGATCCTGATCACTTCGTCCTCCCCTTCCTCATGGACCGTATGCGCGACGAGCAGCATGACAATGCCACCGGCCATCCCAAGGGTCTGCCACCGCAACTCACCACACTCGATCCGGTCCTGTTCGACCAGGGCAAATGGGTCTGCGAAGACCAGCATGGCATCCTCAAAGCGAACGCTATGTTTTCGTTCGTTGCTGTGGGCCTTGGCCTCGTCCCATTCGAACCGAACCATTGCCGTCCTATTATAGCTACAGACACGTAGCTACGCAATTGTAGTCTAATTATTGAAGCTTCCGGACGAGCCAGGGAATGATCACCTCGCGAAAAATGACGGGATCCGGCCAGACTTTCACTTGCCGTCCCAAGTGACCGCCCTGCGGATTGATCCAGGCTTCCTTGGGAACATCCCCACTGCTCAGCAAAAGGTAGGTGTCTGAAATCGGGACTTGGGTGTCCAGCGCTCCGGAGATGATGAGCATGGGCGCGGTCGGCTTGCCGAGAAGATCTTGCTTCACGAGAGAGAGCTTCCCGAGGACGGTGGCCAGATCTTCCGGAGATTTTGCGCCTTCGAAGATGGACATCAGGGCGGGGGCTAGTCCGAAGAGGTATTCGCGATTGCCGAGCGTTTTGTTGATGACGAAATCGTGCTCGAAGGTTGCGTCCACGGGCGGCGACTGGGCGACCACGGCTTTGACGCGGGCGTGATCGACGATGGCGAGCTTCGTCGCCCAATATGCGCCGAAGCTTTGGCCGTCGACGCCGATGCGCGTCTTGTCCACCTCAGGGCGCGTTTCGAGGTAGTCGATGACGCGCGAGAATTCGCGCTCGGCAGTTTCGCTCGCTTTGATGGGCGACTGGCCCGTGCCCGGCGAATCGATGCCGATGAATCCGATGCCGTGGGGAATCACGGCGCCAAAATTCTCGGAAAGATCTTCCTTACGGCTATCCAAGCCGCTGATGGCGATGACGACAGGCACAGGGCCCTTTCTGTCTTTCGGCAAGCGCAGATAGCCAACGATCTCCGAGCCTTCAAAGGGGATGCGCACAACTTCGAGCGGCGGGTCCATGAATTTCGCGTGCGCCAGAAAGGCTTCGAGCGCTTTCGCGTAAGCGCGCTGTTTGCCCGGTGAGGCGGGCACCGGCCAGCGACCGAAGGAATACGTGCGCCACGCGCGGATGTAGTCAGCGTTGGCTTTGGGGGGATCCGTTTTCTCGAGCGCTTTCGCTTCCGCCATGTAGCGGTCCGCAACTTTCATGAACGCCGCGGCCCATTCGTCGTAGTCGGAGGTTTTGATGGACGCGAACGCTTCTTTCACGTCAGCGGGATCGAGGCCGATGAGCGGGTACATGCCGTTTTCGGCCCGCTTGATGGCTTCGGCTCTGATTTCGTCGAGGGTGCGCTCCTGGGCGAAAGCGCCGTTTGCGAAGGAAAGAGAAATTACCGACACCATCAGGAATTGCAGAATCGGACGCATTTCGAATCTCCTCAGGGCGTGGTTTTCAACTTCGTGAGCGCCGCGTTGTAGCACGAAGCGTCGTAATATTTTTCCGGAGCAGGCGGGTGGCCACCCCAGGAACCCTCCACCTCCGCGCGCAATTTAAGAACGTTCTGGAAGCCGGGCACGTCGAACGCGCCGTCTTTCGCGAATCCGCCAGGTTTCGTCATCTGCGCGTCGTAAGACTCCGCCGCGACGTCGGGAGCAAGATGCATTTGATTGGTCATCAGCCCGAGCACTTGCGATTTGTTTTCGGGCGCCATCAGCCAGCGCTGCCCTTCGATGATGGCAGCGAGAAAAGAAATCAGCGTTTCGCGATTCTTCGTTGCCCAGGAGCGCTCGCCGAAGAATCCCGCTGCCTGATAGGGGCCGATGAGGTCCTGGACGGAACCTAGACTTGCAAACCCGCTGTGCTTCGCGACAATGGAGGAAGGAGGGCCGAGCATCGAGCCAGCAAAGGATTTATTCTCGCGCAGGGCCACCAAACGCTGCGGCGTGGCGCCGTATGCTTTCATTTCGTAATCTTTGCCGGCCTGCATTCCGCTGAGCAGCAGGATTTTTTTCATTTGCAGCGCGTACGCGGTGTTTGGCGCATCGACGATCAGCGTCTTGCCGCGCAAATCCTGAATGGATTTAATCTCCGGCTGCGCGATCAATTCGTTCTGCGAGCCTTCGCCGCCCATGACGATGACCACATCCTGATGCGCAAGCTCGACCATAGCAACGGCGTTGTCGACCGCGAGATACGCGAGGTCGCCTTTGCCGGCGGCGAGGGCAGAGCGCAATTCGTCGGAGTTCGGAAGGTTTTCCGTTTCCACCGCTACGCCGTATTTTGCGAACAGACCGTGCGTCTCTGCGATGGTCACCTGGAGCGGCCGGCCGAGCAAGGTGAGGAGCTTGATCTTTATCGCGGTTTGCTCCTGAGCACCAGCCGCCACGGAAAAGAGAGCTGTCGCGGAAAGCGCGAGCGAGAACATGGGCGTGAGAATTTTCATTGGGTCACTCTTTCGGAGATGGAGTCATCGGGGCTGAACGCACGCCGCTCAAGGCGCGCCTTCGTTGAGTTTGTCGAGCGACCATTCGGCGACCGGCATGGGATCGGGAATAGGCTTGCCGAGATTCGGACAGCTTAGCGCGTACAGGCCTGTATCCGCGGCACACCAGATGATGTTGCGATCCCATTCGATGAAGACATTATCGACGGTGCGGTCGTAGCTGCCAAACTTCTTCAGATCGCCGCCTTGCGGTGGAATGAAGTAGGCGACTTCTTCGGGATTGGTGAGCTCTCCAATGTCGTAGCAGCGGAGCCCGGCGATGAAATAGGAGTAGGCGATGAATTCCTGACGCGGCTTTCCTGGCGCTTTGAGATGCGGCGGATTGTGAGCGCCGAATCGGCCGCGCTTGAAACAAAAGTCGCGATAAGGCGCTTCCGGGGGAGGAACGGGGCGGGGAAGCTGCGCAACGGGAACGGGATGCTCTTCGTCGCGAATATCAATGACCCAATTGGGCAGGTAGATTTGATTGCAGTCGGAGTTGGTGGTCTCGCCGTTGGTGAGGACGAAGCCGCGTTCCAGAATGCCGCAGTAAATGGTATGGAACGCGATGCCCATGCCGGAATACTGCGGAGGGGGTTCGAAGCGGCCGATTTCTTTCTGGTGGGTGGGATCGGAGAGGTCAAGAATGATGAAACCGTTGCAGCCAAACGCGCCGTAACCGCGGTTGCCGCCGTCTTCGAGTTTTTTCGGCACATACACTGGCCCATGAAGTCCGGCGAAGGGGGTTTGGTCCGCGACGACCTTCGGGGGAACCAGCTTCGACCAAATCCATTTGTGGTACTCGGCTTCTTCACCTTTGCGTGAACCGGGAACCCACCACATGGAGACTTCCTTGGCGTTCGCCGGGTCGGACGCGTCGACGATCATGTTGCCATTGATGAGCTGACGGAAATAACTGGGCTGGTGGATGAAGGTTTCGTCCGGCGCGGTGTCGAGATAAGCGTACTTGCCGCCGTCGTAGTAGTTGCGGTGCGTGCCCTGGCCGGTGGCGCCTGTGCTGAATTCGGAGAGCTTGACGATCTTGGAAGGGTCGGTGCAATCGTAGAAGCGCACGCCGCGGAGCCCTTTGTAGTTTTTTCGCTTGTCGTCGAGATGCGGGTCGTCGTATTTGCCCATGGGGGCTTCGGGCGTGGAATCCGTGATGGGAGTTTGCGCCCCGGTCATGAGGATCCACTTTTTGAGGCCCTTGTTGTACGCGACCTGAACCTGGCCGCCCTCAAAGCCGCCTTTGTTGCTAATAGAAGGTTTGCGCACGTCGCTGACGTCGATGACATCGCCCCCCTGAAAAATGTAGCGGCGATTGCCGGCGGACATCATTTGCATCTTGCCGTTGCGGCCGTGCCCGAGGATTTGCGAGAGCAATTCCATGTTTCGGATGTACATGCGGCGGTCGAGGTAGGAGATGCTGTTGGGGGTAGGGTGGCCGTGGTGGTCAGCCCAGGCAGCAACGGAGGAGCTGGCAAGCGCCAATCCTGCCCCCGCAGCGGTTCGCAGGAATTGGCGCCGGCTGGGGAAAGGAATGCTGTCCGCAGGCGGCAGAGCCGCAGTTTTGGCGAGCTTGCCTTGGCGTTCTTTGGGCTTGATTCGTTTGAGCATATTGCCAGGGCTCCTGAGGTCGCGCAAACAGACAAGAGCATAGCTTGCGAAACGGTAGGACCGCTGTACCACTGGCTGGGAAATGGTGTCAAGGGCTTTCTCGGCGGAGTCAGAAGATTCTATAAGTTAGCGTTGGATTGAAAAGAACGTTGGGGTATAGTGGTTGGACCAATTAGGGAATAAGACAGCCCTTGTCGAGGATTTCGCGTACAAAATCCACGTTTTGGAGCCTGGCTGCACCTTTGACTCTCCTGGCGGCGAAACGTGTAGGCAAAGAGCCCCAACGATTGCCAATGGAGAAGAAGCATGGCGATTGCGACGATTAATCCGGCCACCGGAGAGTTGGTGAAGTCGTTCGAGCCACTTTCCGATGCGCAGCTCGAAGTGAAACTGCAAAAGGCGGCGGATACCTTCTTGAGTTATCGCAAGACCTCGTTCCCCGAGCGCTCCCGGATGATGATGAAGGCCGCGGCAATCCTCGAATCGGAAAAAGAGCATTACGCCCGTGTGATGACCACGGAAATGGGCAAGACGTTCCGGTCGGCGGTCGATGAAGCCGCCAAGTGCGCCTGGGTGTGCAAGTACTACGCCGAGAATGCAGAGCGATTCCTTGCCGATGAGGTTGTAGAGACGGGCGCGAAGCGCAGTTTTATCAAATACCAACCGCTCGGGCCGGCGCTCGCAGTGATGCCCTGGAATTTTCCGTTCTGGCAGGTGCTGCGATTTGCGGCACCGGCCTTGATGGCGGGAAACGTCGGATTGCTGAAGCACGCTTCGATCGTGCCGCAATCGGCGTTGCTGATCGAAGAGCTGTTCAAGAAGGCTGGGTTTCCCGAAGGCGCTTTTCAGACGCTGCTAATTGGATCAGCGAAAGTGGATCGCGTGCTGGGCGATCCGCGTGTGATGGCCGCGACGCTAACCGGCAGTGAAGGCGCGGGAATTGAAGTGGGTGTCGGCGCGGCGAAGAGAATCAAGAAAGTCGTTCTGGAACTTGGTGGAAGCGATCCGTTCATCGTCATGCCCAGCGCAAACCTGGAGGTTGCAACCGCGACAGCGGTGAAGGCGCGCGTCTTCAACAACGGGCAATCGTGTATCGCAGCAAAGCGATTCATTGTCGCCGAAGCAATCGCGGACAAATTCGAGAAGCTCTTCGTCGAGAAAATGGCGGCACTGCGTGTAGGGGATCCCTTCGACGAGAAGACCGAGTTGGGACCGCTCTCAACAGCGGATGGGTTGGCCGACCTGGACCGGGACGTAAAGCGGACAGTTGAGATGGGCGCCAAGGTCCTCACGGGAGGGAAGCCGCTGGACCGTCCCGGGAACTTCTATGCTCCGACGGTGCTGACGCACATTCCCAAGGGGTCGCCTGCGCACAAAGAGGAATTGTTTGGGCCAGTAGCCAGTGTGTTCCGCGCAAGGGACGTCGAGGATGCCATTCACATCGCCAATGACAGCCGGTTCGGGCTGGGCGCCAGTGCGTGGACTAACGACAAAGACGAGCTCGAGCGCTTCATCAGCGAGTTGGAAGCCGGAATGGTGTTCATCAACCGCATGGTGGCTTCTGATCCGCGCCTGCCTTTTGGTGGCGTGAAGTGGTCGGGGCACGGCCGGGAACTAGCGGAGCACGGGATTCGAGAATTCACGAACATCAAGACCGTCTGGGTGGAAGAAGTCTAGAAAGAATGGTGAGTTGCGTGAACGTTGACGGGGTGGTAGATTGGTCCAACAACTTGACCACTCGGGGATCCTCTTACTTGCAATATTTGGCAGATAGCTAGGTTTGCTGGTACGGCGGTAATACCACATCACGGTTCGGTCGGGGAGCGGCGTCATGTACAAACTGGTGCGAACCTCACGCCTCTACGAGCAGATCGTGCAGCAGGTGGAAGAGTCCATCCAGAAAGGGAATCTCAAGACCGGCGACAAGCTTCCCGCCGAGCGCGACTTGGCCGAGCAGTTTGGCGTCAGCCGAACCGCTGTACGCGAAGCTGTAAAGGCGTTGCGAGAGAAGGGGCTTGTGGAAGCGTTTCCAGGACGCGGCACCTTCATCATGGAATCCACCTCTCACACCATGAGGCTTTCCCTGGATCGCATGCTGAAAACCAGCCCCGGAGAAGGCTCCAAGTATCTGGCGGAAGTGCGGGAAATCATCGAACCGGAGATTGCCGCCATGGCCGCGACGCGCGCCGAAGCCGACGATCTGGCAACCATGCGCGAATCGGTGACGGTGATGGACGATGCGAAGAAAGAGCCGGAAGCGTACATCGAGGCGGACCTCGATTTTCACTTGGCGCTTGCCGAAGCAGCCGGCAATCCCATCATCCTCTCCTTAATTGATTCGATTGTCGGGCTGCTTCGAGAACAGCGCATGGGAATCTTCCAAGTGGATGGCGGACCGGAGCGCGGGCAATACCATCACAAGAAGATTCTGGAAGCCGTGGAGCATCGTGATCCGGCGGGAGCCCGCGAGGCCATGAAGGCGCACATGCGACAGGTACGCGAGGACTCCCGTAGAGCGCCAGGCAATTGAAATTGGCCAGGGAGCGACGGCAACCATCTGGTTGGGAGAAAGAGTGATGGCAAACCTGGGATTTGTGGGACTGGGCGTGATGGGCGGCGAGATGGTGAACCGACTGCTCAGCAGGGGCCACACCGTTACGGGTTACAACCGCACGCGCGCGAAGGCGGACTGGCTGGAAAAGAAAGGAATGAAGTGGGGTCATTCGCCGAAAGCGGTGGCTTCCGCTGTGGATATCTGCTTTTCGATGGTCACGAACACCACCGCGTTGGATGCCGTGATGAATGGCCCGGAAGGCATGCTGGCGGCCGCGAAGCCAGGAAAGATCTTCGTGGACATGAGCACGGTGAGCCCGGCCTTCAGCCGCACCATGGCCGAAAAGGTGCGCGAAAAGGGCGCCGATATGGTGGACTCGCCTGTTTCCGGGAGTGTCATCACCCTGCAAGAGGGAAAGCTCTCGGTGATGGTAGGTGGGCGCAAGGAGACGTTTGAAAAAGTGAAGCCGGTGCTGCTGGACATCGGACCGAAAGTGACGCACGTCGGCGAGAACGGTCTGGCGCTGGTGATGAAGATTGGCGTGAACCTGAGTCTCGCGGTGCAGATGCTGGCCTTCTGCGAAGGCGTGCTGCTGGCGGAGAAGAGCGGGATCAAGCGTGACACGGCGGTCGATGTGTTGACGCACAGCGTGATTGCGTCCCCGATGGTGCAGTACCGCGGGCCGTTCATTCTGAAAATGCCGGAAGAAGCCTGGTTCAACGTGAACATGATGCAGAAGGATATGCTGCTGGCGTTGGAGCTGGGCCGCCAACTCGACGTGCCGATGCCTACGACGGCGGTGACCAACGAGTTTCTGACCGCGGCGCGCGGAATGGGTTTAGTGGAGAAAGATTTCGCCGTAGTCTTCGAGGTACTTGCGCAGATGTCCGGGGTGCACGCATGACGATAGCCACCGAACCGACCAAGGTCATTGGCGGCGTAAAGGCCGAGCAATGGGTACATATGTACCGCCGGATGGTGATGATCCGGGAGTTCGAGGAAAACGTAAACGAACTGTACACACGCGCGCTGATGCCGGGTTTGGCGCACCTGTATATCGGCGAAGAAGCGGTAGCGGTGGGGATCTGCGAGGCGCTGCGTGAGACGGACTACATTACTAGCACGCACCGCGGGCACGGCCACTGCCTGGCAAAAGGAGCGGCACCCGACCGCATGTTCGCGGAATTGCTCGGGAAAAAGACGGGTTACTGCAAAGGAAAAGGCGGGTCGATGCACATCGCCGATCCAGCCACGGGAAATCTGGGAGCTAACGCGATTGTCGGCGGCAGCGCGGGAATTGCGACAGGCGCAGCGCTTTCGTCGAAGCGCCTGGGAACGGGCCAAGTGACAATCTGCTTTTTCGGCGAGGGTGCGCTGGGGCAGGGTGTTTTGTACGAAGTGATGAACCTTGCGGCCCTGTGGAAGCTCCCGGTGATCTACGTTTGCGAGAACAATTTGTACAACGAATATACGCACTATTCGGAGACAACGGCAGGGGACATTGCGGCGCGCGGGCCGGCATTTGGCGTTCCTGCCGAGAGTGTGGACGGGCAAGATGTGCGCGCGGTATACGCGATGGCGCGGAGATTGGTGGAGCGCGCGCGCAAAGGGGAAGGTCCGTCATTTTTGATTTGCAACACCTACCGCTATCACGGGCACCACGTCGGCGACATCAACCGCGAGTATTACCGCTCGAAGCACGAAGAACAGGAGTGGAAGACCAAGCGCGATCCCATCAAGAACTTCGCGGCGTGGGTGATCGAGCACAAAGTGGCGGACGCAGTGAAGCTGGAAGCGATTCAGAAAGAAGTGCATGCAGAAATGAAAATGGCAGTGGAATCCGCGATTGCGGCGCCGTATCCAAGTCCGAACGAGGTGGATCAGGACGTCTATGCCTGAAGTGGCGACAAGAGAACTGACCTTTGCGCAAGCAGTGCGCGAAGCGCTCGCCGAAGAAATGCGCCGCGACAAGCGCGTGTGCATTTTTGGCGAAGACGTCGCGGAGGCCGGCACGCCGTTCAAAGTGTTGTCGGGGTTGGTGGAGGAATTTGGCCGCGAGCGAGTGCTAGACACTCCGATTTCTGAGGCGGGATTCTCGGGAATGGGCGTGGGAGCCGCGATGACCGGGCTGCGGCCGGTCGTCGACATCATGTTCGGCGATTTCTTGACACTGACGATGGACCAACTCGTGAATCAAGCCGCGAAAGTGCATTACATGTCCGGCGGAACGTGGAAAGTGCCGATGGTGGTGCGCACCACGCTGGGAGCCACACGGCGTTCCGCGGCGCAGCACTCGCAGTCACTGCATGCGTGGCTGAGCCACGTGCCGGGACTGAAGGTGGCAATGCCCTCGACGCCTTACGATGCAAAGGGTTTGCTGAAAACGGCGATTCGCGACGACAATCCGGTCGTCTTCTTCGAAGACAAGATGATGTACAAGCTGAAAGGGCCGGTGCCTGAAGAGGATTACACGATTCCCTTCGGCGTGGCCGATGTGAAGCGAGAGGGAGAAGATCTCACGATCGTCGCGACGAGTAGCATGGTGCAAGTAGCGTTGGGCGCGGCTGAAATGCTCGAGAAAATCGGGATAAGCGCCGAAGTCATCGATCCGCGGACGACTTGGCCGCTCGACGAGATGACCCTGGTGGAATCGGCGAAAAAGACTTCGCGTGCCATCGTCATCGATGAAGGCTACGGGCGCTACGGCGTGACGGGGGAGATTGCTTCGGTGATTGCCGAAGGCGCGTTTTACAGCCTGGAGGCGCCGGTGAAACGCATGGGGGCGATGCACGTGCCGATTCCATTTTCACCTCCGCTGGAGGACGTAACCGTGCCAACGGAGCAGACGGTGTTTGAGGCAGCGCGAGCGATGTGCGGGAAAAGCTGAAGGGCGCGGAAGGGGGAGGGACATGGCGCTAAAAACCTACGGACCAATGGCGGTGGATTGGGAGAAGCGCATCGACTTTGACCGCTTGCGCCGCGAGCGGCTGGCGCGCGCGAAAGCCTTGCTAGCGAAATCGGAGATGGGAGCGTTGCTCTGCTTTGACATGAACAACGTGCGGTACATCACCGCGACGCACATCGGCACCTGGGCCCAGGACAAAATCAGCCGGTTCACGCTGCTGCCGCAAAACGACGAGCCGATTCTGTGGGATTTCGGGAGTGCCGCGCGGCATCACCAGCAGAATTGCCCGTGGCTCGGCGAGCGATCGCGTGCGGGGATTCCGCTGTTGCGTGGAGCCATGTCGCCCGAGATGGGCCGTGCAGAAAACGTCGCGCGCAAAATCAAAGTCGAACTTGAGAAGCGCGGGCTGCACAAGGAGCCGCTTGGAATTGACGTGGTCGAACCGCCGATTCTGTTCGCCCTGCAGAAAGAGGGCATCAAGATCGTCGACGGGCAGCAGTTGATGAGCGACGCGCGCGTCATCAAGACGCAGGACGAGATTTCGCTGCTGAATCATTCAGCGATGATGGTGGACGCGGCGTACGACGAGCTGTACCGCGCAATGAAGCCGGGGATGAGCGAAAACCAGGCGGTGGGGCTGGCCAGCAAAGTGTTGTACGACCTGGGTTCGGAGTATGTGGAAGCCGTGAACGCGATTTCTGGCGAGCGGTGCAATCCGCATCCGCATGTTTTTTCCGATCGCGTGCTGCGGCCGGGCGATCCCGTGTACTACGACATTCTGCATTCCTATATGGGCTACCGTACCTGTTACTACCGGTGCTTCTCGATTGGCTACGCTTCGCACGCGATGGTGGATGCCTACAAACGGTGCCGCGATTATCTCGATGCGGCGATCGAGTTGGTGCGTCCGGGAAGAACGACGGCGGAGATTGCGTCGGTGTGGCCAAAGGCGGAGGAGTTTGGATTTCCCGACGAAGAAGCGGCGTTCGCGCTGCAGTTTGGGCATGGCATCGGCCTGGCGATTTGGGAGAAGCCGGTCATCAGCCGTCTGGTTTCGCTCGAACATTCGCACGAGATCAAGCCGGGAATGGTCTTTGCTCTCGAAACCTTCTGGCCCTCGAGCGATGGATGGAGCGCCGCGCGCATCGAGGAAGAGATCGTCGTCACGGCGACGGGGCACGAAGTGATTACGCGCTTCCCCGCGGAACAGCTGATGGTGGCGGGCGCGCACTACCACACCGTGGACGGTCCACTTTCGACCACGCGAGAAAACGAGCAGCCGCCAAGCCGCCACGTACGAGAGATGGTCGCGGCCAGCGCAAAGGCGGAAGGAGTGGCGGCCACGGACTGAGTTTCCGTAGTGGCGCGAGCACATTTATGGCGATGAGTGTGGTGATGCCAGCGCTGGAAATGGCGCAAGAAACCGGAAAGCTGCTGGCGTGGCGAAAAAAAGAAGGCGAGAGCGTCAGCAAAGGTGAGCCCCTGCTGGAAATCGAAACGGATAAAGCGGTGGTGGAAGTGGAAGCACCGGCTGACGGAATTCTTGCCGGAATTACCGCGGATGTGGGGGCGGTAATTCCCGTCGGCGAAACGATTGCCTGGCTTGTGGCGCCTGGAGAAAAGCCGCCGCTGAGGACCGCAGGCTCCGCACCCGCGGCCCGAGCAACGACTGGAAAGGTGCAACCGGCTGCCGCTGTCGCAGCGCCTGCCATAACAAAAGCGGCGGGCGCCGCTACGCAAATCTCGCCGAAAGCGCGGAGGCTGGCAAAAGAGTTGGGCGTGGATTTCACGCAAATCCACGGGACTGGGCCTGAGAGTGTAATCACCGCCGAGGATGTCCAGAGATTTGCTGATTCGAGAGGGCCGGGCGCACCTTCTGCAACAACACCAATGGCTCCCGCCGTCGAGGCGCTGAGCCAGGTCGCACGGCTTATGGCCGAGCGCACCACGCAAAGCTGGACGAGCGTGCCGCACTTCTTCCTGATGCGCGAGGTGGATGCGAGTGAACTGGTTGCCGCGCAGAAACGTTTCAACGACACAGCCGAAAAGACGAAGGCCGTGGCGCCGACGATTACCGATTTGCTCATCGCGCTCATCGCCCGCACGCTGGCCAAGCATCCATTGATGAACGCAAGCTGGAACGGCGACATCGTACGTTTGAATCCCGACATCAATATCAGCGTGGCCATGGCCGTGAAAGGCGGCGTCGTCGCCGCGGTAGTTCACAAGGTGGATGCGCTGAAAATCGCCGAAATCTCGGCGCTCCGGCAGGAACTGACCGAACGCGCGCGTACCGGGCGACTGCGTCCCGTGGACATTACTGGCGGAACGTTTACGTTAAGCAACCTGGGCATGTACAAGGTGGATGCTTTCACGGCGATTATCACGCCGCCGCAAACCGGCGTGCTCGCGGTCGGCGCGATTTCCGACCGCATTGTCGCTGTCGAGGGAAAACCGGCGGTTCGCCCCATGATGACGATGACACTTTCGAGCGACCATCGCGTCGTGGATGGGGCGCGTGCCGCGGAATTTTTGCGCGACTTGGCGGAGGCCATGCGCGAGCCGGACAAGGTGCTGTAGCGGTTCGAACGAAAAATCTTCGGGAAGGGAATTCTTCGCGCCGCGCAGCCTCCGGCCCTCACAATGACGACGCCTACTCCGCGCAAGAAACCTTTTTACGCAAACTCGTCCTTTCAGGTAGTGCTGGCAATTGCCTTGGCCGTGGTGCTTGGCTATTGGAGGCCGGCCACAGCCATCGCCATGAAACCGCTGGGCGATGCGTTCATCCGGCTAATCACCATGATCGTCAGCCTGATTGTCTTTTGCACGGTGGTCACCGGCATTGCCGGGATGGAGGACTTGAAGAAAGTTGGGCGCGTCGGCGGAAAGGCGCTGATCTATTTTGAAGTCGTATCGACGTTCGCGCTGTTCGTTGGTTTGCTGGTTGGAAATGTCCTGCGCCCGGGAAGCGGATTTGACGTCAACCCGGCGGGGCTGGACGTGAGAGCCGTTGCGGAGTACGCAGGACAGGCGAAAGCGCAGAACGTTACCGATTTTCTGATGCACATGATTCCCACGACGCTGGTGGACGCCTTTGCCAAGGGCGATATTCTGCAGGTGCTGATAGTCTCGTTGCTGTTCGGTTTTGCGCTTTCGGCAGCGGGATCGCGCGGGAAGCCGCTGCTGGACCTCTTTAACACGCTCACGCAAGCGGTTTTCGAAATCGTCAACATCTTGATGCGCTTTGCCCCCATCGGGGCGTTCGGCGCGCTGGCATTCACAGTCGGCAAGTATGGGCTTGCGTCCCTCGGGCCGCTGGCCAAGCTCATTGCCACGTTTTATATGACGTCCCTCTTGTTTGTCCTGCTCGTGCTGGGTGTGGTTGCGCGAGCCGCCGGTTTCGGGATTCTGAAATTCCTTTCGTACATCAAGGAAGAAATCCTGCTGGTGCTGGCCATCAGCTCTTCCGAGCCGGTCATGCCGACGCTGATGGCTAAGCTCGAAAGACTGGGCTGCTCAAAAGCGCTCGTAGGATTGGTTGTGCCTACCGGCTACACGTTCAATACCGATGGCACGAGCATCTATATGACCATGAGCGCTCTCTTTGTGGCGCAGGCGACAAACACGCACCTAACGCTGACGCAGCAACTGACGATATTGACGGTTGCGATCCTGACGTCGAAGGGAGCAAGCGGCGTACAAGGCGCGTCGTTTATTGCGCTGGTGGCTACGCTCACCGTAATTCCTACAATTCCCGTTGCGGGCATGGCTCTGATTTTGGGAATCGACCGATTCATGAGCATGTGCCGCGCGACGGTGAACGTGATTGGGAATGGAGTGGCCACGATTGTGGTGTCGCGATGGGAAAAGGAAATCAACGGAGAGACTTTGCGCGAGAAGCTCATTGCGCCGGTCAACTTGGAAGCGGAAGCGTAGGAAAGAAGTAAAAGCAGCGGCAGGAGAAAATGGCAGAACGATTTGACATTGTCGTGGCTGGCGCCGGGCACAACAGCCTGATCACGGCGGCGTACCTGGCGAAAGCCGGGTTTCGCTGCGTCGTGCTTGAAGGGCGGCCGCTGGTCGGAGGCGGCGTGAAGTCGGCACAGTTGACGCTGCGCGGATTCGTCCACGACATTTGCTCCTCCGCGCACAACGGCATCCACGGCAATCCGCTGCTTCGCGATAATGAATTGAAGCTCGGCGACTACGGCCTTGAATATATTTACCCCGACCCGGTCTATCACATGCCGTTTCCCGACGGCAGTTACTTGACGCAATGGCGCGATCTCGACCGCACCTGTGCAGAGTTTGCGAAGTTCTCGAAGACAGATGGCGAAGCCTACCGAAGGATGATCACCGAATACGAAACGGTGAAGCCGATTCTCAACGCCGTATCTTTTTCGCCGATTGGTTTTGGAAGGCCGCTCAACGATCGCCTCGCAGAGCATCCTCACGGCAAATTGTGGCAACGCCGGCTGGCCATGTCGGCCTGGGAAATCATCCGCGACACGTTTGAGGACGATCACAGTCGCGCGTTCATGATGGGCTGCCCGTATTCGCTGCAACCTGTGCAGGATCCCATGACCGGCCGCGCCGCGTACATTCCGTTGCACCAGCAGCGCGAAAGCCGGCCGCTTCCCAAGGGCGGCTCGGGCATGCTCACCGTAGCACTGGCGCGTTTCATCGAAGCCCATGGCGGCGTGATTTTTACCAACAAGTGGATCAAAGGGTTGATCGTCAAGGGCGGCAAATGTATGGGCGTGGAATGCGAGGACGGCAGCGCCTACCGTGCGGAAAAAGCTGTCGTCGCCACCATTCACATCAAGCAATTAGTGAACATGGCGCCACGCGAACTGTGGGGCCAGGATTTTCTCGATGGCGTCGATACCTGGCAAGCGGGGCTGACGCTTTTCGAAACAAACTATGCGACGACGGAACCCCCGAAATACGCTGTCGCGGGAGGCACGCTGTCCCCCGTGCATTCCGGGCTGATGCCCAGCGCCGACCGCGCCTTGCGGATGAGTTATGACTATGCCCGCGGCTCTGCGAATACAGAAAATCCTTCCATCCATGTAATCTGCTGCAGCCTCGCTGATCCGTCCCGCGCTCCCGCCGGCATGCACACGATCAAAATCGTCGGCTACCAACCGTATCAATTGAAAGAGGGCCCGCAGCATTGGGATGAAATCAAGAACAAGGTCTCCGACGCTAACCTGCAGTTTTTACGGCGCTTCTCGCCGAATTTGACGGACGACAAGATTCTCGCACGCATCGTGAAAAGCCCGCTTGATCTTGAGCGCATGAACCCGCACAACTGGCACGGCAGTTGCCACGCGGGCGGCTCCAGCGCGTCGCAGACGGGAGCGATGCGGCCCGTGCCGGGCTGGGTGCAACATCGCATGCCGATTCCGGGCCTTTATCTCACGGGTGCGGCGACGCATCCGGGCGGCTCGGTCACGGGCGGGCCGGGTCGCAATGCCGCAGCGGTCATTCTGAAGGATTTCGGTACCAGCCTTGAGGAAGTCGTGAAGAAGAACGCTTGAAGCTTGCTCTGGAAGGAGAGTCCAGATGAGCACGATCAGCCGCCGCGATTTTGTAAAGACAACCGCACTGGCGCCACTAGCCGTCACGCCGTTTTCTCTTGGTAAGCAAGGCTCGAGTCAGGACCGCTTCGACTTTGTCGTAGCAGGCGCCGGTCACAACAGCATGATCACGGCAGCGTATCTTTCGAAGGCGGGCTATCGCTGCTTGTTGCTGGAAGGCCGCCCAATCGTGGGCGGCGGAGTAAAAACCGCGCAACTCACTCTCCGCGGCTTCAAAGACGATGTTTGCTCCACCTCGCACGCCTTCCTGCTCGACAATCCTATGATCAAGAACGACGAGCTCCGGCTCCGCGATTATGGCCTTGAGTACGTCGATCCCGATCCTATCTTCCATATCCCTTTTGCGGACGGAACTTACTTGACGCAGTGGCGGGACGTGGACCGCACCTGCGCGGAGTTCGCGAAATTTTCGAAAAGGGACGCCGAAGCCTATCGCAAGATGCTCGCGGAATTCGACGCCGTGAAGCCCATTCTGATGGGCGCGAGCTTCACGCCAATCGGCTTCGGAAAACCGCTCAACGACCAACTGGCGCAGGTGCCACGAGGGAAATTGTGGCAGCGCCGGCTGGCCATGTCGGCCTGGGAAATCATCCGCGACACGTTTGAGGACGAACACTGCCGCACTTTTTTCCTCTATATGGCTCACCTGGCCGCCGAACCGCCGGATGCGCCGGTGACGGGGCGCCTGGCGTACGGCACAGCGCGCCAGCAGCATTCCGGCCGGCCCTTGCCCAAAGGTGGGTCCGGCGCGCTGACGCAAGCGCTCGCGCGCTACGTCGAGGCGCACGGTGGCGTGCTGCTCACCAACAAGTGGGTGAAGCGCTTGATCGTGGAAAACGGCAGGTGCGTCGGCGTGGAGTGCAGCGACGGCAGTTCGTACCGCGCGGAGAAAGCTGTGGTCTCTACCATCCACATCAAGCACCTGTTGGACATGGCGCCGCGGGAACTGTGGGGAGAAGACTTCGTCGATGGCGTCAACACCTGGCAGGCCGAACACGCTATGTTTGTCACCCATTGCGCGGCCAGTGAGCCTCCAAAGTTTGCTGTGCGAGGTGGCACGCTCTCACCGGTCGAGGCGGGGATTCTTGTATCACCGGAGCGGGCTCTGCGGTTCGGCTACGACGATGCGCGAGGCGTGGTCAATCTTGAGGATCCTGCGATGCAAATCATCTGTTGCACGGTAGCGGACCCGACGCGCGCTCCGGCGGGAATGCACACCATCAAAGTGATTGGCTGGCAACCCTACGAATTGAAGGAAGGTCCCGAACACTGGGACAAGATCAAGCAGGAGGTTTCGGACGGCTACATGAAATTCCTGAGCAAGTACGTGCCCAATCTTACAGAAGACAAAATTCTTGCACGATTCATCGAAAGCCCGTTGGACCTCGAGCGCATGAATCCTCATTTCTGGCATGGCAGCGCGCACGCCGGCGCGCAAAGCGCTTCGCAAGTCGCGGCGATGCGCCCGATGCCCGGCTGGGCGCAGCACAAAATGCCGATTCCCGGCTTGTACCAAACGGGCGCCACCACGCATCCCGGTGGCTCCGTAACCGGCGGGCCAGGACGAAATGCCGCCACCGTGATCCTGAGGGATATGGGCACCAGCATCGAGGAGGTGGTGAAGAAGAACGCGTAGGCGTGGCGGGCCGAGGAAGATTTTGAGTCGAAGGAGCACTGGCGATGGTAACTGAGAAGAGAGTTCCGTTGATTTTTGTAGTAGTGCTTGTGATGGCGCTAGGGTTTTTCTGCGCGACTGTGGACGGCAACCAGCCAGCTCCGCCTCAAGCGACGAAGAGCGTTGTGCCCGATAATCCCAGCATTCATCCTGCTCCGGCGCAGCCCATTCCTTACAGCCACAAAAAACATCTAGCGCTGGGACTCAATTGCAAGGACTGTCACACAAATCCCGAACCGGGGAAATTGATGACGTTTCCCGCCACCGATAAATGTATGCAGTGCCACGTAGTCGTCGCGAAAGACAAGCCAGCAATTCAAGAGCTGGCGGAATACGCGAAATCAAAGCAGCCCATTCCCTGGGTCCGCGTATACACTGTGCTTCCAGGTGTGGCCTGGAGCCATCGTCCCCATCTGCAATCCGTGAATTGTGAAACCTGCCATGGCCAGGTTCGCGACATGGACCAAA
Organism: uncultured Acidobacteriaceae bacterium; assembly: GCA_964524985.1. GTDB lineage: Bacteria > Acidobacteriota > Terriglobia > Acidiferrales > UBA7541 > Acidiferrum. The sequence continues at coordinate 59,319 of CAZGFL010000078.1, read as the reverse complement.
TGTCTGAAGTCACCAGCGTTACCACCATGTACGTCTGCCTGAACTGCCACGAAGTGAATCACGCGGAAACCGCCTGCGACACTTGCCACAAGTCCTAATCAGGCGGAAAATTTGTACGTAAGGAGGGTCTATGCCGAAGCCGATGGAACTGGAAGTGAACGGCAAGCGATACTCGGTGAACTATCCTCCCGACACACCGCTTTTGTACGTCCTGCGGGATGAACTCGGACTCACGGGCACAAAATACGGCTGCGGAGAAGGACAATGCGGAGCGTGCACCGTCCTAATTGGTGGAGCGCCTCGCCGCTCGTGCCAGATTCCCGTCAGCGCGGCGGCGGTAAAACCTATCACTACGATTGAAGGATTGGCAAGAGAAGGGAAGCTTCATCCCGTGCAACAAGCCTTCCTGGATGCCGGCGCATTTCAGTGCGCCTACTGCACTTCGGGAATGGTGATGAGCAGCGTGGGGTTGCTGCAAAGCAATGCGAATCCGAGCCAGGCGGACGTCGTGCAGTTTCTGCAGGGTAATGTCTGCCGTTGCGGCACGCACCCCCGTATTGTTGAGGCCGTGCAGCACGCGGCGAAATTGATCCAGGAGCGTGCGCGATGAGCAACCAACAACATCCGTTCATTGCCGAGCCAGAGCGCTATGAGTTTTCTTCTGCTCCGATCCATCAATTCGAACTGGCGCGCCGCGACTTTTTTAAAATCCTCGGAGCTGGAATCGCAGTTTTCGTCGTCGCCAAAGAAGCACTGGCGGGACAGGAAACCGTTCCAGGTCATCGCTCCTTCCACAGTGAGGAATTGCCCAAGGAAATCACGTCCTGGCTGCATATCGGCGAGGACGGCGCTATAACTGGGTTCACGGGCAAAGCGGAAATGGGCCAGAACATCCGCACGTCGATCTCACAGACGATAGCGGACGAATTGCGCGTTCCATTCGAAAGCGTGCGCCTGGTCATGGCCGATACTTCTTTGACGCCGTTTGACGCCGGCACGTTCGGCAGCCGCACGACGCCCACCATGACGCCGCAATTCCGCCGCGTGGCCGAGGCGGCTCGTGATCTGCTCATCGGCGTAGCTGCCAAGGAATGGAACGTTGCTCCCGAAGGTTTGGTGGCCGCCGATGCAAAGGTGACGGATCCCGTTTCCAAGCGGTCGCTGAGCTATGCGGAACTCGCGCGCGGCAAAACGCTGGCGCAGAACCTTCCAGCAGAAGACCCTGTCACCCCAGCTGCCGAATGGAAAATCGCGGGAATGCCGCTTGCGAAAGTCGACGGGCGTGCATTCGTTACCGGAGGTCATCAGTACACGACGGATATCCGACTCGAAGGCTTGTTGTACGGCAAAGTGCTGCGCCCACCGTCGTTTGGCGCGACGATTTCCACTTATGACGACAGTGCGCCGAAAGCGATCCCCGGCGCATTCGTCGTGCGCGACGGCGACTTTGTTGGCGTTGCCGCGCCCAGCGCGCATGAAGCGAAAAAAGCGCTCGATGCCATTCGTGTACAGTGGAAAGAAGTGCCGCAGATTTCGAGTAAGGAGATTTTTTCCTACCTCAAGAAAAACGCTGAACCCACTTCGAACGAGCGGTCGCGGAGGCTGAAAGGTTCGATGGACGAAGGCCTGGCTGCTGCCGCGCACCGCCTCGATGCCACTTACAACGTTGCGTACATCGCGCATGCGCCGCTTGAGCCACGTGCAGCCGTCGCCCAATGGGGGGACGGCAAGCTCACGGTATGGACGGGAACGCAGCGTCCCTTTGCAAACCGCGACGAACTCGCCGCGGTTTTTCACGTTCCGGAGAGCAGCGTTCGCGTCATCGTTCCGGACACTGGTGCGGCCTATGGTGGGAAACACACCAGTGATGCCGCCATCGAAGCGGCGCGGTTGGCCCGCGCTGCGGGGAAGCCTGTGAAAGTCGTTTGGACCCGCGAAGAAGAGTTCACCTGGGCCTATTTCCGGCCGGCCGGCGTGATCGAGGTGAAAAGCGGCATCACCGGCGACGGAAAGCTCACTGCGTGGGAGTTCCACAACTATCATTCCGGCTCATCCGGAATCGAAACGCCATACGAAGTCGCGAATCAGCGAATCGAATATCACCAGGTGCCGCTGGTTCTGCGGAGCGGCTCTTACCGGGGTTTGGCGGCGACCGCGAATCATTTTGCGCGCGAGACGCATATGGATGCTCTTGCGCATGTCGCCCGAGTGGATCCTCTCGAATTCCGGCTGGGGAACCTTTCTGATACACGGATCCGTGCGGTTCTGGAGGCAGTAGCAAAATCATTTGGATGGCCAAGGAAGAAAACGCAACCCGGGCAGGGGTTCGGCATTGCCTGCGGTGCCGAGAAAGGCAGCTACGTCGCAACATGCGCGGAGGTCGCAGTCGACAAGGCATCGGGCGCCGTTCGTATCGTTCGCGTCGTGGAGGCGTTCGAATGTGGCGCCATCGTGAATCCCGATGGTTTGCGCAATCAGGTCGTCGGGGCAATCATCCAGGGACTCGGAGGCGCGCTCTTCGAGGCGGTCGAGTTTGAAAACGGCCGCATCCAGAACGCGCATTTTGCTTCCTATCGCGTGCCGCGCTTCCGCGATGTTCCGAAGGTTGAAGCCATTCTTCTCGACCGCAAAGACATCGCTTCGGCTGGCGCGGGCGAGACGCCCATCATGGCGGTGGCGCCGGCGATTGGCGCCGCATTGTTTGATGCCACGGGCATTCGCCTCAACAATCTGCCAATGGTTCCCAACGGCCTTCGGACCAGCTAAGCCCACGCATCACCTGCTCTCTTGGGAAAGAGCAGGCTGGTCTACGGGACAACTTTCGAGAATAGACACAGTAGGGATACCGTAGCAGGATGCGCCGCTCGGCCGTGCTACCTTGGAGCAACCTGGCCGTACGGGTTGCTTGGAATGACATCGTCCGCCCTGACGGAGGACCCTTGCACTGCTTCGAGACTCGCGCGAACGGTGTATCCAGAATCCTCACACTGATTTTGGGGCAGACCGCTGTTGGCTTTGCCTGCCTTTTTGGCTTGCTTCTGTTTTCTCCCTCTTCCCGCGCACAAATCTCTCCCGGGCCCCTCTCCAAAGCCCATCAATCTCTGACTGGAACGACGCAGTGCGCGAGTTGCCATCTATTCGGCACGAATGTTCCCACCTTCAAATGCTTGGATTGCCATAAGGAAATCGCGGGACGCCTCGCGGCCAAGCACGGGTATCACCACCAGATTCAAATGCGCAATCCAAACGGAAAGGATTGCGTTCGCTGCCACCTCGAACACAACGGCGAAGATTTCAACCTGATTCACTGGGAACCTTCCCAGAAACAGTTTGATCACCAGCAGACCGGCTACAAGCTGGAAGGCAAGCACACGGGAATTGCCTGCGAGAAATGTCATGCGCCGATGTACATGGTCGGCGAAGAGCGCGCGCTTATTAAGTACAAGGATCTTTCCAAGTCTTTTTTCGGGCTCTCTCAGGATTGCGTGACGTGCCATAAAGATGTGCACAAAGGGCAGCTCGGCAACAATTGCTTGCAGTGCCACAATTTTACCGACTGGAAGGCCGCAAAGCAGTTTGACCATTCGAAGACCCGCTATCCCCTCACCGGCCAGCACATTCAAGTCCCTTGCGAAAAGTGCCACAAGCCGGATGTCCTGGGCGGCCCGGCGCGATATAAGGACATGAAGTTCCAGGCATGCCTCGATTGCCACGTGGATCCGCACAAAGGTTCGTTCAAGCCAAAGGTTTGCGAAGACTGCCACACGACCGCGGGCTGGAAGAAGATTTTGTCGAAGTTCGAATTCGACCACTCGAAAACGAAATATCCGTTGCTGGGCAAGCATGCGACCGTCGGTTGCGCCGAATGCCATTTGAACGGAGACTTCAAGAAGCCTTTGCCCTTTGCCAATTGCAACGATTGCCATAAGCCGGACCCGCACAAGGGCCAATTCGAGGCCCGCCCGAAGAAGGGCGAGTGCGCCGAATGCCATACGGTTGAAGGCTGGAAACCGTCACTCTTTGGCGTGAAGGAGCATGACACCTCGGTATATCCGCTAAAGGGAAAACACATCAAGGTGGAATGCGACAAGTGCCATTTGCCTGCCGGCAAAGATACGATCTACAAAGTCAAGTTTGCCGCCTGCCTGGACTGCCACAAAGATCCGCATGACAAGCAGTTCGCCGCCGCGCCGTACCAGGACAAGTGCGAAGAATGTCACACCGTAAAGGATTTCCACCAGTCTACCTATACGGTGGCGATGCATCGGAAGTCCCGCTACCCGCTCACCGGTGCGCATGCTGCCGTTCCTTGCTCAGATTGTCACAAGGTGGGCATGGCTGGAAGGACCGATAAGATCCTGCCTTTCCACTTTGCGGACATGGCTTGCACGGCTTGTCACAAAGACGTGCATAACGGGGAATTCAAAGACCGCATGGCACAGCCGCGCGCCGACGACACGCCGCTCGGATGCGAGGCCTGCCACGGCACGCGATCCTGGGCGGACGTGAACGGCTTTGATCACTCGAAAACGAAGTTCCCGCTGCTGGGCGCGCACCGCGCCGTGAAGTGCGGGGCTTGCCACAAGGTACCAATCGGCGCGAAAGAAGTGCAGTTCAAAGGCACCCCCCAGGCGTGCGAGGCTTGTCATAAAGACGTGCACGCGGGCCAGTTTGTGAAAGCTGGCAAGACGCCTTGCGCGGACTGCCACAATTCCCAGCGGTGGGTTCCCTCGACTTTTGATCACGATAAACGCACGCACTTCCCGCTCACGGGCGGGCACGCGAACGTTGCTTGCGACAAGTGTCACATGCAAACGCGCCTGGTTGCGGACAAGCCCGTCATTATTTACAAGCAGGCCTCCTCGAAGTGCTCGGACTGCCACGGCCCGGACGTGAAACCGCTGCGGCCGGAGTCCTGAAAAACCCCGCGCCTAACTCCTCAGAAAGCCCACTGTTGGAAAATCCTACACCGAAAATTTCTGACCTCTCCAAGCAACACGAAGTACTGAAATGCCAACAAAAGTTGCTTGCCGCAGCCGATTGTCAGGCGCTGGGAATCGGGTTTTCCGATGCAGTCACGCCTGACCGAGAACTGGCCATAAGTACAGTTGTTTGTGGACCTTAACCGGCCCAAAACTTCTACAGTGGCAAAGTTTTCTCGTCATGCCCCCGGCCGACGAAGTGACGGATCGTGGGTAGAACGTAGGGGGTAGTCTACGCATAGGCTTCTTCCAGTCCTGAGCTGGCTCTTGATCCTCGGCTGGCCAGCACTCTCTCCAGCGCAGCCGCCTCAGCGGCAGACCACTCGAAGTCCGCACGGGGCCCTCTCTATCCCCTGTGAAAATTGTCATACGGCTGCCGCTTGGAGACCCATTCGCGCCAACCCTGAATTTGACCACAACAAGACCAACTGCCCCTTGCGGGGGATGCACGAAAAAGTGCAATGCACGCAGTGCCACGTGAAGCCCGTTTTCACCGATGTGGGAAAGAATTGCGAGGACTGCCACACGGACATTCACAATCGCAAAATGGGCACCAACTGCGCGCAATGCCACACCGTCCAGGGCTGGAACATCGCCGTGCAGCAGGTTAAAGATCACCAGAACCGGTTCCCGCTGTTAGGCGCGCACGCCGCTGCTCAGTGCGAAGATTGCCACAAGAGCGCCGCCGTCGGCCAATTTCAGGGGCTCTCTACCGCTTGTATTTCGTGTCACCAGTCCGACTTCCAGAAGACCACCAACCCAAATCACGTATCGGCACAGTTTCCTCAGACCTGCGAAACGTGCCATACGTTTGACAGTTGGCTGGGAGCCAAATTCGATCACAGCACTACGGGCTTCCCGCTGACAAACGGCCACGCCAATGTGCCTTGCGCCTCTTGCCACATTAACAACAATTACAATTTGAAGACTGCGTCGACCGACTGCGGCAACTCCCAGTGCCACCTGACCACCTGGCAGCAAACCACCAACCCAAATCATTCGTCCGCCCCGAACGTTTTCCCCATCGCGACCTGCTCGAATTGCCACACCACCGTCTCGTGGCAGACTGCGACTTTCGATCACAGCACGACCGGCTTTCCGCTCGCCAATTCCCACCAGATGGCGCCTGCGGGTAAGGTGAATGCCTGCACGGACTGCCACATCAACAACAATTACAATCTGACGATTCAGCCGAACGACTGCGGCAATTCGCAGTGCCACTTGAACACAAACTATGGCGGCGGATGGGCAGGAACAAATAACCCCGTACACTCTGCAGCAGGGTCGGCCTTTGCTGCAGCGAACTGCTCGAATTGCCACAACACCACCTCATTCTTGAACGTCACTTTTGATCACAGCGCTACCGGCTGGCCTTTGCTGGGATCACACCAGATGGCACCGGCGGGCAAAGTGAACGCCTGCACCGATTGCCACGTCAACAACAACTACACGTTTACGGCAGCGAACACGGACTGCTATGGCTGCCACCAGGCCGCCTGGAACAGCACGCCGTCGTTCGGCGGAAACGTTCCGAACCACATTACAGCGGGCTTCCCAACTTCGCTGTGCAGTCAGTGTCACGACACGCTCCTGTGGACGGATTCGACTTTTAACCATGCGAACACCGGCTTCCCGCTGACGAACTCGCACCAGATTGCTCCGGCTGGAAAGGTCACGGGCTGCGACCAGTGCCACAACGGCAATTATTCTTCCTTGGCCATCCAGCCCAACGATTGCGGCAACGCGCAGTGCCACCAGACCACCTACAACACGACCAACAATCCGGTGCACTCCGCTGCGGGCGCGCCCTTCGCCATCGGCAATTGCTCGACTTGCCATAACCCCACGCTTTGGACGAACGTGGTTTTCGATCACAGTGTTACCGGCTGGCCGCTTGTGGGTTCGCATCAATTGGCACCGGCGGGCAAGGTGAACCAATGCACCGACTGCCATGTCAACAACAACTATACGTTTACCTCCGCCAACACCGATTGTTACGGCTGCCATCAGGCCGCGTGGAACAGCACGCCATCGTTTGGCGGAAATGTGCCGAACCACATTACGGCGGGATTCCCCACTTCGCTTTGCAGCCAGTGCCATGACACGATTGTGTGGACCGATTCGACCTTTAACCATGCCAACACTGGCTTCCCACTGACCAATTCGCACCAGGTCGCGCCCGCGGGCCTCGTGACGGGTTGCGATCAATGCCACAACGGGAACTACTCGACTTTGGCGACTCAACCCACGGATTGCGGCAACGCTGGGTGCCACCTCTCCAAGTTCTATGGCGGCGGCTGGCAAGGGACGACCAATCCGAATCACTCCACCGCAGGTGCCCCCTTTGCTGCGGCGAACTGTTCGAATTGCCACAACACGGTTAGCTTCCTCACGGCGACTTTCGATCACAGCACCACCGGATTCCCCCTCACTGGTTCTCACCAACTGGCTCCTGCCGGCAAAGTCAATCAATGCTCGGACTGCCACACGGCAAACAACTACACGGCGGGCTTCCCGCCTTCGGATTGCGGGAATTCGGGGTGTCACCTGAAAGATTGGAACAACACGCCGACTTATGGCGGCAACGTGCCGAACCACATCACTGCCGGATTCCCGATCACCCTTTGCTCCACCTGCCACGATACGGTTCTCTGGACGGACGGAAAGTTTGACCACAGCACTACAGGCTTCCCTTTGCAGGGTCCGCACATGATTCCGCCGCGCACGACGGTGACCGGTGCGATTGGTCCTATGGTCAATGCCTGCACGGATTGCCATATCGGCGGCAACTACACCACGGGCTATCCGTCTACCGATTGCTATAGCTGCCATCAAACCTACTTTACGAACGCACAGACCTATGGTTCGAACGTGCCGAACCACGTGGCGGCTTCATATCCGACCACCTGCATCTCTTGCCACACGACCTGGGTCACCACCGCTTGGCTTGGCGCGGTCTTCAACCATTCCTACTTCCAGATTCCGCATCACGGCTCAGCGTGCGCCGATTGCCATATTAATTCGACAAATTATGCGGTGTTCTCTTGCATCAACGCGTGCCATACAGGGAATTCGCCGCATACGAACCAGCAGCAGACGAATTCGAATCACGGCGGCGTGAATGGGTACACGTATAACGCCACGATTTGTGTGAATTGTCACAAGAGTTGATTGAGAGACGCTGACGCTCCGCAGAGTGTTGGCTTGTAGTTTCCTCTCGGATACAAAATGCCGGCCAAGCCGGCGCGACGAACTGGGGGAAGGATTTACGTGTCAGGCTGGACCATTCTGGGGGCGCTGTTTCCAAGCAGTTCCCCCGCGCGCATTTTCTCTTTAGTTTGCCTCGTCTGCACTCTGGCTGCCTGGGTTTCCTCTCCTTCGCATGCGCAGGCTCCGGAGGGCCCCGCCGCTCCTCCGTCAAATCTCTCCGAGCAAGCGGCGAAGAAGCCCACAGTCTTCCGGGTCAAGTACGTCGGCGACAACACCGTCTACATTGAGGCTGGCCGAAACGCAGACCTTCAAGAGGGTATGAAGCTTTCCGCCGTAGAAGCTCCCCCGGATGGCGTAATTGCGGAGGGAATTCAATACCGTGGATACGACCACGTCGCGGAAATCGTCGTCACTTCCGTTTCCGACTCTTCGGCCGTATGCGACGTGGTGACGGCTAAGGGCGAACTGAAGGTAGGTCAGGCGGCCTTTCTCACCCCCGAAAGCGCGATGGCCCGTCACCAGACGGAACTGGCCGCCGACGAAGACAAATACCCCATCGTTATGACGTTCACCTCGGGTGACCCTCTGGATGAAGAGGTCCGCGAAGTTCGGGAAGCGAAGGAAACGCAATTGAACCCGATGCAACGTATGCGCGGCCGTATCGGGTTTAGCTACGGCAACACCAACGAGTCTGGTGGATTCAGTTCACGCCAGATGGGCCTCGTCATCGACGCGGACATGCAGAATATCGGCGGGACCTACTGGAACTTTGTCGGTGCCTGGCGCGGCAACTTTGGATCCAGCAGCAACAATCTCCCGGGCGCCGGAACGCAAACACTCACGGACCTGATGAACCGCACTTACCGCATCGGGTTCATTTACCAGAATCCTTATTCGCCCGTCACTCTAGGCGTCGGCCGCTTGTTTGTCCCTTGGGCTCCGAGCCTCAGTACCATCGACGGCGGATACTTCGGCAGAAAGCTTTCGCGCAGAACCACGTTCGGTTTCTTTGCCGGATCGACTCCCGATCCTTCCTCCTGGAGCTATAACCCCGATCAGCGCATTGCCGGAACGCTTGTCAACGTCGAGTACGGCAGCTTCGACCACTTCCGTCTGTTCAGCACGGTGGGCGTGGCCATGACCAGCATTCAATGGAAGGTGGCTCGGCAATTCGCCTTCTTTGAAAACACCTGGTCCTGGAAGCGCTACATATCCCTCTACAACTCGTTACAGGCGGATGCGGCTCGCACTTCGCCTCTTCCAAATGGCGGCAGCAATCCCACCGGAATTTCACAAAGCTATTCGACACTCCATTTTCAGCCGTTCAAGATGTTCGGCTTCGGCGTCAGCCACAATTACTTCCGTACGTTGCCGACATTCGATCCGCGGCTCCTCGGCACCGGCTTGCTGGACAAGTATCTCTTCCAGGGATTTAGCGGTGACGTACGGTTCGACCTGCCGAAGCACGTCAGCTTGTTCGCCAGCCTCGGCAAGAGCAGCACTACTACGGACACCAAGAGTTCGCTAAATCAGGCCTACGGAGTCTCCTGGGGCAACATCTGGAAAACGGGGCTCTTCGCCGACGTTCACTACTCGAAATTTGACAGTTCCTTTGGGAGTGGCAAATACACCTCGTTCTCCCTCTCGAAGAGCCTCACCGATGCGCTCCGCGTGCAGGTTTATGGCGGCCATCAGGTGTTCAACACCACGCTTTCGAACAATACGAACTCCAACTTCGTGAATGGCGTTGTGGATTGGAACGTCGGCGCACGCTACTTCCTGGAAGGCAATTTCGGCTGGTACAACGGAACGGCCTTGAGTTACACGCAATGGTCCAGTGTTTTTGGATATCGACTGGGAGGAGGCTCGCGCTCCCGCAAATGAACCGCCTGGTCTCCATTCGCGATTGGTTCTCCGCCGCAGTTTTTGCGGCCTTGCTCTTCTCCGGCCCCGCCGCGAAGGCCCAGTCGCCACTCGCGGCGCAGCCCGCTGCTGACGCCGCCGCTGCGGTGAAACCCGTGTCGCCGGAAATGCAGGCGTTCCTGAAGGCCCGCAAATCGGTGGAGAAATTCTTTGAGCAAACTTCCAACGTGGTGTGCACGGAGAACGTGACGCAGGCGGTCATGGGGAAAAATGGCAAGGCCAACTACCGCGAAGATTCCGTCTTTGACTATCAGATGCAGGCCAACACAAGCAGCGGCTCGCTCAAACTCGTCGAGACACGCGAAACCCGCAAAGCCGCCTTCCGCGATTCCTCCCGCACGCTACTGATCACCAACGGCTTTACCGGCATGCTGCTGATCATCCATCCGAGCTACGAAACGAGTTACACCTTCACTCCCGCCGGAACGGAAAGTGTTGACGGTGTGACCTACGTCAAGATTGATTTCAAGTCTGTTCCCGGAGCCACTTCGCCGGCGGCATTGCAATTGCGCAGCCAGAACTATCCGATTCCGCTCTCCGGAACTATCTGGATCGAGCCGCAAAGCGGTGCCGTCGCCAAACTTGTCGCTTCGCTGGATTCCAGCCTGAGTGACCTGGGACTCCAAGGCATGCGCAGCGAAATTCACTACGCCACAGTGCGTTTTCATGACCCTGAGGAGTCCTACTGGATGCCGGTCTCCGCCATCATCGACGTGGAAACGCCGCGCCAGCACTGGCGCAACATTCATCGCTTCACCGCTTACAAGAGATTCCGGGCCACCATTCAAGTTGAAAACATCGAGGCAAAACCATGAGCGCATCTGCTACCGTCGGCACAACTGTCTTGACGCGAGATGATCCCGAGAGAGGCCATCGCACCAGGCTCTTCCTGGCCTGGATGCTGGCCCTCGCCGTCGTTCTTATCATCGGCGGCTACGGCTACAACTACTACACGCTGAGTGCCGCCCAGCGGCCGTTCTCCCCCAAGCACGAACTGCTTCGGCCCAGCGGCACGATCGGCATCAAGCTGGGAATGCTCGGTGTGCTGCTCTTCTTTTTGATCTATCTCTATCCGCTGCGCAAGAAGTGGGGATGGCTCGGCAGGCAGGGGAATTCCCGCCACTGGCTCGATTTTCATGTCGTTCTCGGCACCGTGGCGCCCATCATCATCGCTTTTCACTCCTCCTTTAAGTTCGGCAATATCGCCGGCATGGCTTTCTGGAGCATGCTGATGGTGACCTTGAGCGGTTTCGTCGGCCGCTACTTGTACGCGCAAATCCCGCGCAGCCTCAACGCCGCGGAACTCTCTCGCAAAGAAATCCAGGAAAAAGAAGAGGCGCTGAAAAAGGAGCTGGAGGAACAAAAAAAGACCTTTGGTTTCTCCGTAGACGCCCTGTATCAATTGCCATCGGCGGCCGACGTATCCAGGACGCCGTTAATCGCCTCTTTGATATCCATGATACTCATCGATTTTAAGCGGCCGTTTCGCGCTTCTTACGTGCGCTTGCAGCAGGTCGGCTTTGGCGCGTGGCTGTTTTCCCTTTTCGGTTTGCTGCCCACTCGCGACCAGCGGTTGGAGCGCGCCATTCGCGTGGCCCAGAAGGAGGCTTCGCTCTCCAAAAGCATCATGTTCCTGGGGCGCACCCAGCAGATCTTTCAGCTCTGGCATGTGATCCACCGGCCGTTCAGTTACGCCTTCGCCATTCTGGCCATACTTCATATTGGCATTGCTCTCTTCATGGGCTATAGACTGTAGTGCGAGGCACCGGAAGTTTTCTGGAGCGGGAAAGGAAGTTCGCATGAAAAGTCTGGCCCTGGCCCTTGGGCTCGCTGCGGCGATTTTGTCCGCTAGCGGCTGCAAAAAACAGGCGAGTGACAACGACGCCATCCGAGCCGGCATTATGCAGCACCTGGCTGGGGTCGGCACGCTCAACATGAGCTCCATGGATATGGACATTCGTACAGTTTCCATCAACGGCAATCAGGCCCATGCCGAAGTCGAGTTTCGCCCCAAAAACGGCGGCACCCCAGGTGCCGGGATGCAAGTCGGTTACAACCTGGAAAAACGCGACGGGGCTTGGGTAGTAATGAAGTCGCAGCCCCTGGGTGGGATGATCCAGCATCCAGATCCTAGTCAAAACCCGCACAAGAATCAGGACGTGCATTCCGGTCTCCCGAACTTCAACGAGATCCTGAACCCCTCAGGCACACCTGGGCAGGGCGCGCTGCCGCCGGGGCATCCTGCGATCGGTTCTCAGCCGGCGAATCCTCCTGCCACTGCGCAGGAGCAGACTTCCACCAAGAAACCGGACTGATTCCATGGATACTCTAGCGGCCTTCGCTCTCACTGTCGTCATTATCGGCTTCTTCATGTGGCACTATCTCCGCAAGGAGAAGCAGCGCGAGCAAGCTGCTCAGGCGGCTGCGGAAAAAGGAAAGCTCTTTTCCGAAGGCCCAAAATCGCAGCACCCGCACATCGATGCCACGTACTGCATCGGCTGCGCGGCCTGCACGATGGTCTGCCCCGAAGGCGACGTGCTGGCTATGCTTGGCGGCAAAGCTGTCATCGTCAACGGTTATAAATGCATCGGGCACAGCCTGTGCGCCGAAGTCTGTCCCGTCGGCGCCATCACCATGGTTATGGCCAGTCCCAGCATGGGCGGCGACATGCCGTATCTCACACCCGAATACGAAACTAGCATCAAGAATCTCTTCATTGTGGGCGAGCTGGGCGGTTTGGCCTTGATCAAGAACGCCATCAATCAGGGCCGCGAGTGCATTGATACCATCGCCCGGCGCAGCGCTGCGCTGGGAGGAAGCCGTTCCGGCTCGAATATCCATGACGTCTTGATTGTCGGCGCCGGCCCCGCCGGTATCAGCGCCTCGCTCCGCGCCATCGAAAAAAAGCTCAACTACATCACGGTCGACGAAGGCGAAATCGGCGGCACCGTGGCCAAGTATCCCCGCCAGAAACTTGTCCTCACCAGCCCGGTCGAATTTCCGCTGCACGGGAAGTTCAAAAAAACCGAGCTTTCCAAGGAAGAATTGCTTGCCTTCTGGAAGAAAGTTCTCGAGCGGGCTGATTTCAAGCTTCGTCAGGGCGAAAAGGTCCAAGACGTCAAGAAGGAACAGGACGGCATCTTCACCGTCACCACCGCCAAGGGCCAGTATCGCGCGCGCAACATTATTCTCGCCCTAGGCAAAAGCGGCAGCCCCAAAAAGCTCGGCGTCCCCGGCGAAGAGCTGCCCAAGGTGATGTACCGCCTGATCGAAGCCGACCACTACGTCAACAAGCGCATCCTGGTCGTTGGTGGCGGAGACAGCGCGATCGAAGCGGCAATGGGGCTCGGCCACCAGGTCGGCAACCAGGTGACGCTCTCCTATCGTAAAGAAGCCTTCACGCGCATCAAGGAACGAAATGCGCAGCGCATTCAGGAATCGATTCGCAAGGGCAAAGTCAAGGTTCTCTTTAATTCCAATCCTGTCGAGTTCCGGAGAGATTCCGTCGTTCTAGAGGTTGCCGGCAAAACGCAAGAGCTTCCCAATGATTACGCTTGGATCTTCGCCGGTGGCGAGCCGCCCACCGCCTTCCTCAAGAAAATCGGTGTCTGCTTTGGCGCGCTGGACATGACCGCTTCTGCCAGCAAGGAAGCCCGCGACGCCAAACAAGCCAGGCAATCCAACGCTTCCGTCCTCACCCCCGCCTAGTCCGACATCCCCCGCGCCGCTTTCTTGCGTAGCGGCGGGTGTTTGGACCCGTGCTCGCGTCCTGTTTGTTTACCACGAGCGGAGCCGAGGCCGGGCGGCTTGAGCCCGGCGCTTTTTGTCTTGGCTAAAACTAGGGAAGAGGGGCACCCGCTCGGGGATCCACTTTAAAAATCTTGTAGTTCGTCGGTCGGCAGGGCTACGCGCACCGCATTCAGCACCGCAAACAAGTCGATCAGTTCCTGGCCAATTGCCCCGCCGATGGGCGGCAAATATCCGGCAGCCGCGAAGATCATGCCAATCATGCTTGCGGCCATCCCGCCGAGCGCGCTTTGCAGCGCAATGCGCCGCATGCGCCGGCCGATATGCATCAGTTCGTCGATCTTTCCGAGGGCGAGTTCGAGCACAACGGCATCCGCAGCTTCTGCGGTGATGTCGCTAGCCGTGCCGAACGCGACTCCCACCGTCGCGGCGAGCAAAGCAGGAGCGTCGTTGATGCCATCGCCAACAAAAAGCGTTTTGTCCAGTGCCGCTTCGCGCCTCACGATTTCCACTTTTTCTTCCGGGCTCTTTCCGGCATGGACTTCGGAAATGCCGACCGTTTCTGCCAGGTACTGGACCTCGGACTCGCGGTCACCCGAGACGAGCATGACCTTCGCCACGCCGTGGCGCGGGCGCAGATGCTGAATGAACATCCGGCTGTCTTTGCGTGGCGCGTCATGAAAGCGCAGTGCCGCCGCGTATTTGCCGTCGAGGAACACAAGGCATTCGAGCCCGCTCGCCAGCGGCGGCAAGGGAAATTGCTCGGCTGCTATCTTCTTTCGTCCCGTGATTTGCACGGTGCGACGATCAATGGTGCCGCGCAAGCCTTCGCCCGGATGTTCACTCACATGGGCCACGGGGAGCAAAACGACATTGTCGTGCTTTGCTGCCGTGAGGATCGCGCTGGCGAGCGGATGCTTGGAGTACTGCTCCAGGCTGCCCGTGAGTTGCAGCACTTGTTTCCGATCGAAGCCGGGGGCGCAGATCACTTCCGTGAGAGTCGGCCGGCCGTAGGTCAGCGTTCCCGTCTTGTCGAAAATGAGGGTGCGGCACGAATCGATCTGTTCCAGGATCGCGGGATTCTTGATGATGATGGCGCGCCGGGCGGACAAGGAAATCGCGCCGATGATTGCCGTGGGGATTGCCAGCAGCAGCGGACATGGCGTAGCGATAACGACCACGGCAAGAAAACGATGCGCATCGCGCGCGATCAGAGCAGCAGCGCAGGCCACCAGCAGAGCGAGCGGGGTATACCATGCGCCGAGCTGATCGCCTAGGCGCCGCAAGTGCGGCTTCTGCTGCTCGGTTGCGTGCATAACCTTCATGATGCGTGCATAGCGCGAATCGACCGCAAGTTTATCTGCCCGGATAGTGATGGCCTTCTCGCCGTTGACGGCGCCGGAAATCACCTGCGACCCCGGCGTCTTGGAAATTTCGTACGGCTCGCCTGTCAAGTAGGCTTCGTCCATGACCCCGTGGCCTTCGATCACCTCGCCGTCCACGGGACAGATTTCGTGCGGAAAGACTGTGAGCACATCGCCGACGCGAATCTCATCGAGCTTTACATCCTTGAGCGCGGAGCCATCGTGCTTGTGCGCGACACTCGGCATTCTCCGCGCCAGTGCATCCAGCACGGAGGAGGCTTTCGCGGTTGCATAGAACTCAAGCGCCGCTCCGCCCGACAGCATCAGCACAACGATAGCCGCGACAAGGTACTGGCCGAGCAGCACGGCCGTCAGAATCGAGACACCGGCGAGAAGGTCCGAGCCAAACTCTTTCCTGAGGAGTTTGCCGAAGAGTTCGTAAACAAGCGGCACGCCGCCGATGACCAGTGCAACAAGCAAAGGAAGCAGGGAGGTACGCGACGGCAGATGCATTCCGTAGCGGAAAATGAGATGCAATGCGATTGCAACAAGGGTGAGGGCGGCGATGTAGGTTTCTTTAGGAACGGTCGAGAATTGCTTCGCAGCCATCTACATCTGAATTTCAGTGTGCGGGAAAGAGCCAGGAATGGATGTGACATGCATCACAAAGTTGCTTTAGAGCTTTCACCGGCACCGTTACATTGTCTTGTCTTTCGCGTAGCACAGCGATTCCAGGTTGCATTCGATACACCTCGGTTTGCGTGCCACGCACACTCGCCGCCCGTGCCAGATAATCTGATGCGAGAACTTGATCCATTTGTCCTGCGGAATGATTTGCATCAAATCCTGCTCGATCTTTTTCGGGTCTTCGTTGCGCGTCAAATCCAGCCGGTTGGCGATGCGCTGCACGTGTGTATCCACGACAACGCCGCTGGGGATGGCGTACGCGGTTCCCAGGACAACGTTGCCGGTTTTTCGAGCGACGCCGGGAAGCGTGAGGATTTCCTCCATCGTGCGCGGCACTTCGCCGCCGAATTTCTCGAGGATGGCTTTGCTCGCGCCCATGACGGACTTGGTTTTGTTACGAAAGAATCCGGTCGGCCGGATGTCCTGTTCCAGTTCGCCGGGCGTGGCGTACGCAAAGGCTTTCGCGTTCGGATATTTTTTGTACAGCGTTTCTGTGACTTGATTCACGCGGACGTCCGTGCACTGCGCGGAGAGAATCGTGGAAATCAGAAGCTGGAACGCGTTCTCGTGCTTCAGCTCGCAGGTCGCGTCAGGATAGGCTTCGTCAAGTTTCGCCAGAATGGCCGCCACGCGCTGCGGATCAGTGCCTCGCGCGCGAGGTTGCTTTGCGGCTTTGGCTGAAGATGTGGACTTTGCCCTGCTCTTCGGGCGCGGCAATTTCTTCTTCGCCGGAGCTTTCTTCTTCGATTTGTTCGCCATGAGAGCCTGAACTATAGCATGGTAGAAACCGCAACTAACAATTTACCGAATGCTTTGCCACGATGACTGTAGCGGTTTTTTTCTTCGGTTGTCAGCTCGGCAAAGGTTCTCTTCAGCGGCGGAAAATAAAAAACGGGATCGTAGCCGAACCCGCCGGAGCCGCATGGCGATTCGAGAATCTCGCCGTTCACGCGCTCGGTGATGACGCAGACAGCGTGGCCTTTTCTGGCCAAGGCAATGGCGCAAACAAAATGCGCGGCGCGATCACTGTTTTTCTTTGCGCGCATTTCGCGCAGAAGTTTCTCAATGCGCTCTGCATTGGTGGCGTTGATGCCCGCGTACCGAGCGGAGTGGACGCCCGGTGCGCCCCCAAGAGAGGGCACGGCAAGCCCGGAATCATCCGCGAATACATATTCGTCGCAGAAGCGCGAGTAGTGAAGCGCCTTGCCAGCGGCATTTTCGGCAAACGTTGGAGCATTCTCCTCGAATGCAGGTAGCGTATCGAAGCCGGGCACCAACTCCAGTTCCACAGGAAAAGAAGTGCCGGGCGCGTTCGCAAGGACACGATATTCGTTCAGCTTGCCGGGATTCGACGAGGCGAGAAACAGCTTAACGGGCGCGCGCACTGAATTTCTTTGGAAGGACGGCGCGCTGCTCTTCGGTCAGGCGGCGGATCCCTGCGGCGGCGAGGGCGAGCAGGTCCTGCATTTCGCTGCCCGAAAACGCGCGGCCTTCGGCAGTCGCCTGGATTTCGACGAAATGTCCGCTGCCGGTCATAACCACGTTCATATCGACCTCGGCACGCGAATCTTCCTCGTAGGCGAGATCCAGCAGCGCACGATCGTCGACGATGCCGACGCTAGTGGCCGCGACGGTGTCAATCAGCGGAGAAGTTTTCAAAATGCCCGCGGCGCTCAACCGCTCCATCGCCAGGGCCATGGCGACGAAAGCGCCGGTGATGGAAGCCGTGCGCGTGCCGCCATCGGCTTGAATCACGTCGCAGTCGAGCCAGACGGTGCGCTCGCCGAGTGCTTCCTGGTCGGTCACGGCGCGCATGGAGCGGCCAATGAGGCGCTGTATCTCCTGCGTGCGCCCTGACTGCTTCCCGCGGACGGCTTCGCGGGCAGTGCGCTCTTCGGTGGCGCGTGGGAGCATGCCGTACTCGCTGGTGACCCAGCCTTTCCCGGAGCCCTTTAAAAAGGTTGGCACACCGTCGTCGACCGTGGCTGTGCAGATCACGCGCGTATTGCCGAGCTCGATGAGGACGCTGCCTTCCGCCGTCGATATAAAATCCGGCGTGAACTTCAGTTGACGCATCTGATCCGCGACACGGCCGTCAGCTCTCACGCTTCCTCCGGAACGAAAATGTTTCTGCATGCGGTGATCACGGTTTACTCGCAGGCTGGGCCAGTTTGCCGGGGGCAACGTCCGGTGTCAACCGCTGCGCTCGTTTCCGACCTCATTGCCGAGAGGAATAAATGCTGCAACTGGGTGTTGAATCGTGGACGCCGTGAAACTATGATGAGGCTACACGGGAAAGGAGGCTGATCCATAAAAATGAAGATTTCTGATTGTAGTACCAATCGTGAGGTGGCTGAGGCTTAAGGCGTGAGCTTTTAAGTCCTGGCGAAATCGGATTCGCAAAAGGCGTACCCGCCTTCAGCCAATCCCAGACAGACTGCCGACGGCCTCGCAAGACGTTTTGCGGGGCCGTTCCATTTTTGTGAGTTTCCACTTTTCAGGCGAGTTCTTTTACGGCTGCGGTGTCGGCGTCGCATTGGAGGATGCATCCGCGGGAGGCGGGGAGACGAGCTTGGTGTTCACCAGGAAGGTGCCCGTCAGGTCGACGTGGCCGGCAAGCGTTTCCGTCTCCTGCCCATGAATCAGAATCTTCAGCCGCTGGACTTGCGGCACATTGGCTTCAAGCGTTCGCGCAATGGAATCGATAGCCAGTTGCTCGCTGACGATTCCGGAAGGAATGGACGTTGCCAGGGCTTCGGAGAAATCAGCGACGGCGGTGCCATCCGGCAAGATATAGAACGCGAGAAGCACGGCCTCCGGCGGTAGCGTGCGTTGCTCTGCATCGACAGGACCGGCGAGAAGCGTATTCAGGATCTGCTTGGAACGCAGGACGGGATCGTTGGAGAGAGGCAGCTCTACCACCACAGGCGCAAGCGCGGATTCATCGGAGTCCGACAGCCAGAAGAATTTGGTCTTCACACGTGGGTCGCCGGGATTCAGCGGCACCGGCTGGATCAATTCGCGCCGTGCTTGCTCTTCGCTTTGCTGCTGCTGCCGCGCGGCGCGCCGCATGCGCCTCCGCAGAATGGGAACATAAATTGCCGCGGCGATGATGACAGTCACGAGCGCGGTGACGGCCCAGAATTTCCAGCGCCCGGTCATGGTTGTGCTCCCGTCAATGTCGGAACAACGTAGAGCGGCTTGAAAGATACGACACCACGGGCAATGGCTTCGGCGACCTCCGGCGCCATGCGGTCCAGTTCGGCGCGGTCGTTCACCACCACGCTGGAAATCTCGACAGCGATCGCGGGTGCGGCCGTGGTGCGAAGCTGACGAATGGTCGCGGTTTGCGCGGAATCGGGTGAGCCCTTGAAGCGCTGCGCGAGGACGCCTTGCACGAGGTCACCAAACTTCCTGCTCAAGCTGAGATATGGCGCTTGGGCACGGTCCCAGGGAATCAGCCCGTTCGCGTCGGCCAGCGGGGGCAGATCCGTATGCACATAAACCCGAGCGGTTGCCGGCAGCCCAGTCGAGGAAATGTGCAGGGTGACGAAAACTGCACCGCGCTGCGCGTTTGCGATGGCGGAGCGATCGTCAAAAGAAGGATTGTCGTTGCCCTGGCGTGTCTGGACTACCTGAAAACCTTGCGATTCGAGGGCGCGACGAACTTCGGAGGCCAGATCGAGGACGATTTCACTTTCGCGAATTCCGCCTGTGCCCCGCGCGCCAGTGTCGGTGCCGCCGTGAGCTGGATCCAGAACGACCACGTTGAGCGTGCTTGGTTGTTGCTGCGGGCTTGGGGAGGGAAGTGCCGATGCAGGTGCTTGGCTTTGCGGGACAGTAGAGGAGGGAAGCGGCTGCGAGGTTCCGCTCGCAGCGGGCTGGCTCGACGAAGGCGCCTGAAAAGGAAAAAGGCCGACGGCGCCCGCGAAGAGCGCAGCGGCTAACGTGGAGAGGACGAGAATCCTGAACGGGGCAATGTTTCCCACATTCAGCAGCATATCAAATTCGCGTGCTGGTCTGGCCTACCGGGCTGAAGGCTCAACGACGGAAAGTGGCTTCAGATTCGCCTTCTGGAGCACCGCGTTCGTGGTGGCAAGATCTTCTTTCTGGAGAGTTGACCAGCGCGCCAGGGCTTCTGTGGCGGCGTGATCCCATTTGTCGCTCGCCAGTGTGGCGTCTGCGCCAGGGGCAACGTCGGCGCTTTCGACGACGCTTAACAAACCGCTCAGAGCCGAAGCGATTTTCCCCAGCGGCTCGTGCTTACTTGCAGGCAGAGACAGCCCGAACAGCCCAAAGCCACCGCCTCCCTCTTGTTCGGTCAGCGCGTCGAGTTTTCGGCTCAGCTCATCAAGCGCCTTGGTTGCTTCGCTATTGGCGCCGGCTTCTTTCTTGCGTGCGTCGATTTGTCTGCGCAGCTCGCCGGCTTGCTGCACGGCCGCGGAGACTTCGCCCTGTCTTACGGACAAAAGCGAAGCCAATTCGAACTGGCGGACCAATTGTTCTTGCGTGGTCTTCACGCGCGGATCCATCTGAATGGTCAGCGGCTGCGAGCTGCTTTTGCCGTGCGCGGTCAACTTTACGGTGTAGTTGCCCGGTAGCACCCAGGGCCCCAAAGATCCGCGGAACGCCCGTCGCGGTCTTCCCGGCCCCGCGTAGCGCAAGTCCCACACAAAACGGTGCATTCCGGCATCAGCGGAAGGTGGTGGCGGAGACTGGACCCAAGTAGCGGGGAAGGGGAGATCGTCTGGATTCGCTTTGCGCACTTCGTCGTCGCTTGCGAATCGACGCACCAGCCGGCCCTCGCTATCGAAGATTTCCAGCTGGATGGGAGCCGCAGATTTTTCTTTCAGATGGTAGTCCAGCGCGGCGCCACTCGGCGGATTGGATGCAACCGTTTCATCATCGGGGACGGGCGTGCTTTGGTCGGAGCCGGGGCGCACGCGAAGGGCAGTCGCAGGTTTGAAAAGCCAAACGTCGGATGTGGCGGCGTGGGCATCGATTTGGCGCAACGGGGTAACATTGTCGAGAACCCAAAACGAACGTCCAAATGTGGCGATGACCAGGTCGTTTTCGTGAACGACGAGGTCGCGCACCGAAGTGACGGGCAAATTGAGCTGCAATGGTTGCCAGTCGTCGCCGTCGTTGAACGACACATAGACGCCCTTTTCCGTGCAGGCGTAAAGCAAGGCTTTGCGGAAGGGATCTTCGCGGACGCAATTCAAGAAGCTGCCTTCTGGAATGCCATTGTTGATGCGCTGCCAGGTCTTGCCAAA
Source organism: uncultured Acidobacteriaceae bacterium (assembly GCA_964524985.1). GTDB lineage: Bacteria > Acidobacteriota > Terriglobia > Acidiferrales > UBA7541 > Acidiferrum. The sequence goes on along the minus strand of CAZGFL010000078.1, from coordinate 38,130 downwards.
ATCGCGCGTGCGGTAGAGGTACGGCTGGTAGTCCTCGAGGCGATGGCGATCGACGGCCGCGTAAGAGGCAGCGGCATCCGAGTGCGAGGCTTCGATATGTGTCACCTTGCTCCACGGCGTCAATTCTGGTGGCGTCACGTTTTCCCAATTTTTTCCTTCGTCTTGCGTCAATTGGATTTGCCCGTCGTCGGTGCCGGTCCAGATTTCTCCAGGCTTTACCGGCGATGGCCCAATGGTGTAAATCACGCCGCGGCGCTTTCCTTTGGGCGCGTCGGCGGCGGTGGCGGGGTCCAGGTTGGAGGGCACGCCGGGATCTTCCCGCGTCAAGTCCGGGCTGATGCCTTCCCAAGAACTCCCGCCGTCAGCGGTGCGCAGCAGAATCTGCGAGCCAAAGTAAAGCACGTGCGGATCAATCGGCGAATACACCAAAGGCAGTGTCCAGGTGCGGCGGAAGTCGCCAATCTGCGCCAGCGTCGGCGGCATCTCCTGCACTTGCTCATTGCTCAGATCTTGCCGCGAGACGAATCCGCCGAAGATGACGCCGGGATTCAGCGGATCGGGCGCAATGTAGCCGTTCTCGTCGCCCGCTTCGAGTGGACGCCAGTCGTGAAAATTCAAATTGCGAAACTTTCCGGCAGTCGGAGTGGCGACAGGACCGCTGTCCTGTTGCGCCCCGTATGCCCAGTAGGGAAACCGGTTGTCGGTGGCGACGTGGTAAAACTGCGCCGTCGGCTGGTTGAACCAGGAACTCCACGTTTCCCCACCGTTGTGGCTGATCACTACGCCTTGATCGGAGCTCAGAGCCATGCGCCGTGAATCATCCGGATCGATCCACATCGCGTGATAGTCGGGGCCGGTGGGATCGCCTCGCAACACCGTGAAGGTTTTGCCGCCGTCGCGCGACTGATAGGTGGAAGTGTTTGGGATATACAGGACGTCAGGATTTTTCGGGTCGACGGCGAGTTCATTAAAGTACCAGCCGCGTCCCCAGACGCGACGGTCTTTCGAAATGTGTTGCCAGGTCTGGCCGCCGTCGTCGGAGCGGAAGAGGCCGCCGTCCTTGGCATCGACGACGAGATAGATGCGCTTCGGATTGCTCGGCGCGAAGGCAATTCCCATGCGGCCGAGGCCTTCGGTTGGCAAGCCCTGCGACACGCCCTGCCAGTGGTCTCCGCCGTCGAGCGAACGATAGAGGCCGCTGCCGGGGCCGTTCGATGGTGGATAAATGCTCCAGGGCGGGCGGCGTGTTTGCCACAGCGCAGCGAAAATCGTCTTGGGATTGCCAGGCTCGAACGCGAGGTCGATGGCGCCGGTGTTTTCGTCGTGAAACAGAATTTTCTTCCAGTGCTTGCCACCATCCGTCGAGCGAAATACACCACGCTCTTGATTCGGGCCGTAGGGATGACCGAGCGCGGCGACATAGACCTTATTAGCGTCGCGCGGATCAATCAGGATTCGCGCGATCTGCCGCGAGTCTTCTAGGCCGATGTGCGACCACGTCTTTCCCGCGTCGGTCGACTTGTACATGCCGTTGCCGTAGGAAATGGACGAGCGCATGTCGGCTTCGCCGGAGCCGACGTAAACAATGTTGGAGTCCGCGGGCGCAACGGCAATCGCGCCAATGGAAGCGATGGGCTGCGAATCAAAAATCGGTTTCCAGGTGCGCCCCGCGTCGTTGGTTTTCCAAACGCCTCCTCCGACGCTGCCGAAAAAGTAGACGTCCGGCTGGCCACGGACGCCGGTGACTGCGAGCGCGCGGCCTCCGCGGAACGGGCCGATCGAGCGCCAGCGAAGCTCCTGGAAGAGTTTCGGGTCCACCTGTTTGGGCGTGTCTGGCGCAGCGAAGAGATGGAGAGAGGCAACAAGGATGGCCGAAAGAGAAAGAAAGAATGCAAGAGCGAGGCGGCGCAATTTCAATGGCAGTCTCCTGCGAGGAGTCGAGTGCGTTATCGAACGAGGGTTGAGTATAGCGCACGCGGTCAAAAACAAAACCGCCCAGTTCGACGAACCGGGCGGAAGAAGTGTTGGCTGCAGCGATTTTCTAGGCAGGTTTTACGGATTCCACTTCCTCGGTGACCACCGCCGCGACTTTCATGAGGTTCAGCTTGCGGGTAACGAAGTAGATTGCCGGCCCCGCAAACATGAGGATTGCGCCGAAGAGAAGACCGTTCATGCCCAGCATAGACTGGTGATTGCTCTCCACCAGCGCGAGCAGGAGCAGCAGCAAGGGGAAAACACCCACGAGGACCGCGCCGGTCAGACCGCCGGGCACGCGAAACTCGCGCTTCAACCCCGGCTCCTTGATCCGCAAAATCACCAGCGTGACAAACTCGAGCATCAGGCTCGCGCCGTACAGCATGATGTCGAGCGTGACCAGCCGTCTGAAGCCCAGCCCTAAACATAACGTCCAACACACGCAGCAGGCGAGAATGGCCACCCAAGGCGTCTTGGACTTCGCGCTCGTCTTGGCGAAAATCTTCGGCATCATGCCGTCTTGCGCCATCGCCAGTGGCAGACGCGAATAACTCATGACCAAGGCGTTGAACATGCCGAAGGCGCTCATCATTCCGCCAAGCACCAGCAGAAAGCCAAGCCAGTTCATTCCGTGCCACGTGCCTGCAATCATGCCGGCTACGCGTGCCCAGGAGCCGTCTCCTTCGAATGCCGACGCTGGCACGCCCGCGGCATACACTGCGGCAAACGGCAAAATATAAGTGACCGCCACGAGCACCACGGCCGCGATCATCGCCCGGGGATAGGTGCGTTGAGGCCGTTCCACTTCGCGCGCAATGGTCGAAGCGTTGTCCCAGCCCATGTAATTCCACATCGCTACCAGGACGCCACCGAGCACTCCCAGCTCGCCGGCGCTCGTCGCACTTTGCGCCGCCTGCACTGTTGTTCCTCCGCTGAACGGGGCTAGCAACACGACCAGCGCGAATGGGGCAGAAAGCAGGAAGAACAGCCACAAGGAAGTGATGCCGACGACGCGAATTCCCGCCAGATTGATAATCGTGCTGCCCAGAATTACAAAAGCGCCGATCATCATGCCGCGCGTAATCACTACGCCCGGAAGAATCTGCCAGCCCGCACCGCCTGCAAACCACGGCGCCACTTGCGTCAGGTAGGCAACAAACAGCGTCGGGTAGATGGCCATGTCAAAAATGCTGGCGGCCAGCGAGAGCCACGCTTCCTGAAAGCCCCAGAAGTTTCCCATGCCGCGCCGCACCCACGCGTAGTAACCACCTTCTGCCGGCAGCGCACTGGAAAGCTCACCCACCATGAAGGCCGGCGGCAGGCTCCACAAAATCGGAAGCAACAAAAGAATCAAAATCCCGCGGCCATAGCCCGCGCCGTGAATGATTTCTTCCGTCCCATACGTGCCGCCGGACACCATGAAGAAGGTGGCGGCCACGAGCGGCCAGAGCGTGAGCTTGGCTATGGATTTTCTCGCTGTGGGAATTGCTTGGGAAGGATACTGGGCCGGAAGCGATAAAGAACTCAATTTGTACTCTCGTCCTCCTAAGGGAACGTCGCTCTCGCCGCTGCGGGGAAGCGAGTTCGCAGTTGCAGAATACAAGAGCCGGCTGTGCATGCAAGGAAAAAAATGCGGGTGAGCGAATTTTTTTCAGTCTCGCCAACCGTACTTTCGTACTACGGCCGAGTGGTTTCCTGATCGCGGCCGCGCGTGGATGGCGCGCCGGTGGGAGAGTTCAGCGGTAGCCCGTGCTAGACTGGACCGTTTGTGTATGGCGGTCAGATCCGCGTGAGGGCGATGAGGATGAAAATAGCGCTGCGAATTCTAGTCTTGGGCTCAGTTCTGGTACCGTCGCCGACGGTTTTGCTCGGCCAGGAGGCGACACCGCCGCTTCGCCCCATCACCATCGACGATTACTTCCAAATCCGTTCCGTGCGCGATCCGCAACTCAGCCCGGATGGGCGGTACGCAACGTACACAGTAGAGAGCGCCCTGCTGAAGGAAGACAAGAACGAATCGCGGATCTGGATGGTCCCGACGGTCGGTGGCGAGGCCGTGCCGCTCACGGCGGAAGGGGTTTCCTCGAGCCATGCTCGCTGGAGTCCGGACGGCAAGTGGATCGCCTTCCTTTCCGAACGCGACGAGAGCAAAACCCAGGTCTGGTTCCTCCCTCGCCACGGCGGAGAGGCCCAACGGCTGACGAACACCGTGCAGGACGTCCAGGACTTCGCCTGGGCTCCGGATAGCCGGCGGCTGGTGCTGGTTCTGCGCGATCCGAGTCCCGAGGAGTTGCAGACCGCCTCGGAGAGGAAGGAAAAGTCGGCTGGCCACAAGGAAAAGCCCAAGACCGAACGTCCCCATGTCATTGACCGCCTGCAGTTCAAACTGGACGAGGTCGGGTATCTGGATCGTCGCCGTACTCACCTTTATATATTCGACTTAGCAGCAAAGAACCTAATGCAGGTGACCTCGGACGATTTCGACGACTCCGAGCCGGCTTGGTCGCCGGACGGCAGGTTGATCGCCTTCAGCAGCAACCGGTCTACGCCGGATCCCGATGCGACTTACGATATCAACATCTGGGTGGTGGCAGCCGATAACACCGACAAAGGTGCTCACCTGACGAAGGTCACCACCAACGCGGGCGCGGACACGACGCCAGCCTGGTCTCCTGACGGGAAGTGGATTACCTACGTCACCCAGCTTGACCCAAAACTCTTTGACTATGCCACAAAGCATATCGCCGTCTCCCCAGCCTCGGGCGGTGAAGCGAAAGTACTTACCCAGGCGCTCGACCGCATGTCCATCGACCCTCACTTTACGCCCGACGGTAAGCACATCTTTTTCATATGCGATGACGACGGCACGCAGAACGTCTGCAATGTCAATGTTGGGGACGGCAGCCTTGCGGAGCGCCCAGTTTCTGGAAGGCTCATGGTCAACGCCTACTCCATGGGCGGCGGTGCTGCCGGGAATGTCGTCGCGCAGGTCGCCACCCTCGACCGCGCTGACGAACTCTTCAGCGTCACGAATGGCAAACTCACCCAAATCACTCATACCAACAACTCGCTGATGAGCCAGCTTAAGCTGACGCACGGCGAATACGTCCACTTCAAGAGCAAAGACGGCGCAGTAGTGGCCGGCTACCTCTATAAGCCAGTGGATTACGTCCCAGGAAAACGCTACCCGACGATCCTGAGACCTCACGGCGGCCCCGTCTGGGCCTATTACGCCGAATTCGACCACCTGCCCCAGCTACTCGCTGCCAACGGCTACGTCGTCCTGTTCCCCAACCCACGCGGTTCCACGGGCTACGGGCAGAAATTCGACCAAGCCATTTGGGCGGATTGGGGAAACAAGGATTTCCAGGACGACATGGCCATGGTCGACTACGCCATCGAGCAAGGCATTGCCGACCCGGAGAAGCTAGGCGTTGGTGGGTGGTCGTACGGCGGTATCTCCACGGATTTCATCATTGCCCAGACCAACCGGTTCAAGGCCGCCATTTCCGGCGCAGGAGCCGCTCTGTTTGCCAGCATGTACGGCCACGACCACTACCAGCGCGACTATTTGGCCGAGTTGGGCGATCCCTGGGAGAACAAGGCGGTTTGGGAAAAAGTCTCGCCCTTCTATCGCGTGAGTAACATCAAGACCCCGACGCTCTTCATGGGCGGCGAAATCGATTGGAACGTTCCCATTCTGGGTGGCGAGCAGATGTACCAGGCGCTGAAGCGCCTTGGCCGCACCACGGAACTCGTCGTCTACCCCGGCGAGTACCACGAATTCAAGACACCGTCCCACATCAAGGACCGCCTGGAGCGCTACCTTGCCTGGTATGGTCACTACGTCAAAGGCGACCCCGCCCCGCCTCGCCCTGCCTCGAAATCTGGCGAATAGCAAGGTGTAGGCTGACCTTTGGCAAGACAATCTCTCGACCTTTTGTTTGCCTCGCTGTCACCTTACGTGACATTCAGTCTTTATTTACGTCTGATACAGGCAGAGGGATGCCTTTGATGTCTTTCTGGCAAGACCTGCGCTATAGCCTTCGTTTGCTTCGCCTTAGTCCGGGCTTCACTTTCGTTGCCGTCTTAACTCTGGCCTTGGGCATCGGGGCCAATACCGCAATTTTCCAGCTAATCGACGCCGTCCGCCTGCGGACCATTCCGGCAAGAAACCCGCAAGAGCTTGGCACCATAAGGATTGCCGACCGACATTGGGGTTCAGGCCAATTCTCTAGCCAATACTCGCAACTCACCTTTGCGATGTGGGAAGAGATCCGTAAGCGCCAGGAAGGATTTGCGGAGATCGCCGCCTGGAGCGATCGCCGCTTCAATCTGGCGACCGGTGGGGAGATCCGATACGCCAGGGCCATCCAAGTGAGCGGCGATTTCTTCCATGTGCTTGGCGTAGAGCCGTTCCTCGGGCGGCTGATTGGCCCATCGGACGACCAGCCCGGCTGCGGGGTCGGCGCTGCAAACATCAGTTACTCCTTTTGGCGGCAGAATTTCGGTGGTGACCCATCGGTGGTCGGGAAACACTTCACGCTGGACGGCAATTCGTTTGAAGTGCTGGGAGTCACATCTCCCGGCTTTAGCGGCATCTCTGTCGGAGATACGTTTGACGTCGTTGTGCCAATCTGCGCGGAGCCGGCCCTCAGCCCGCGCAACAATCGATTGACCATCCGCCAAGCCTGGTGGCTGGCAACCATTGGACGCCTGAAACCAGGGTGGACGATTGCTCGCGCCAACGCGCAAATCGGTGCGATTACTCCTGCCATCTTGCAGGAGACCATTCCGCCGGTCTATGACGCGGAGGCGGTGAAGAAGTTCTTGGCCTACAAGCTAGGCGCTTTTCCGGGCAGCACCGGATTTTCACAATTGCGCGGCACTTCGGAGACTTCCTTGTGGCTTTTGCTCGGCATTTCCGGCCTGGTGCTATTGATTGCTTGCGCGAACCTGGCCAATTTGATGCTGGCGAGAGCGGGGGCGCGGGAACGGCAGATTACCATCCGGCTGGCACTGGGTGCGTCGCGTGGCCGCATGATTCGCGAATTGCTTTCAGAGAGCCTGCTGCTCGCAGCGGCAGGAGCTTTTTGTGGGATGTTTCTTGCGTTTGCTACTAGCCGCCTGCTTGTGGCATTCATCAGCACGGCAGACAATAAGATCTTCCTGGACCTGGAAATGGACTGGCGCGTGTTGGCTTTTACGACCTCACTCGCTGTTCTGACGACAGTTTTGTTTGGGCTGGCCCCGGCCCTGCGTGCAACTCGAGCTGAACCTGCCGCGTTGTTGCAATCAGGAAGCAGGGGAGACACTGGCCGCCGCGGGCGGTTTGGCCTGCGCCGGATGTTGGTCGTATCGCAAGTGGGGCTTTCCGTTGTCCTGCTGATGGGCGCGCTGTTGTTCGCCCGGAGCTTGCGCAACTTGGTGAACCTCAACACCGGTTTCCAACAGAGCGGAATCCTGATCACCAGCGTCGATTTCAGCCGTCTGAATCTTCCGGAAGAGCGCTACGCGGAGTACAAGCGTGAGATTGTTCAGCACGTGCGCGCCATCCCAGGCGTCGAGAGCGCTGCTTCGGCGATGCTAGTCCCGTTCGGAGGCGATACCTGGAATGACTCGGTCATCCCTGAGGGTTCCAACGAAGACAAAGCCGTGGCTTGGGAAAACTTCCTGGGCTCCGGTTACTTTCACACAATAGGGACGCCTCTTCTCGCCGGTCGCGACTTCGATGACCGCGACACCGCAACCTCCGTCAAGGTTGCCATCGTGAATCAAGCCTTTGTTCGCAAAGTCCTTAAAGGAGCGAATCCTCTCGGCAAACGATTCCGCATCCAAGAACCGCCGGGGAAACCGCGTCCGCTGTATGAAGTTGTCGGGCTGACCGCTGATAACAAATTCCAGGACATGCATGAGGATTTCCTCCCGTTCATGTATTTCCCGGCACAGCAGCAGGAGAAGCCCGACCCGTCTGACCAAATTTTGATCAAGTCCTCGCTTCCGGTGACGAACCTGATGGTCTCACTCAAAGAAACCATCGTTGCTGTGAATCCGGGCATCGACCTCGAATTCAAAGTGTTCCAGACACAGGTTCATAACTCGCTCTTGCAGGACGAATTGATGGCCACTCTTTCCGGCTTCTTCGGGTTGTTGGCGGCACTGCTCGCGGCGATTGGTCTCTATGGAGTCATGTCTTACATGGTGATCCAGCGCACTCGGGAAATTGGGATTCGCATGGCTATTGGGGCAAGGCGATCCAGTGTTGTGAATATGATTTTAAATGAAGCAGGTATCCTCACCGGCGCAGGTTTGGTGATTGGCACGGCACTCGCGCTAAGCGCGGCGCAGGTGGCCAAATCGATGCTCTTCGGGTTGAAGCCTCGCGATCCGTTCACCTTGGTGATGGCGGTTGTCGGCTTGTTAGCCGTTGCCGCGCTCGCGAGTTTTTTGCCGGCCTATCGTGCTTCTAGACTCGATCCTTTGGCGGCCTTGCGCTACGAATAACGAGCGCCACGGCTCTTTCCTTTAAGCAGCCCTCTCGCTGGCCTGCCAGCGCATTTTTTTCCAATTATCCTCACTCGCTCCCTCTGCTACACTACGCTCCCGGTTCCAGTCCATCTCTCTTCTTAGGAGTACTGCGCATGAAGATCATTCGCTGTAGCGCGCTCGCGTTTCTTGCTCTGACCTGTCTCGTACCTGCTTTCGGCCAGGAAGTGGCTCCCAAGCCCGCTTCCGCCGCGCCGCGCACCATTACGATTGACGATTTTTTCCAGATTCGCGACGTCAGTCAGCCCGAGCTTAGCCCCGAAGGTCAATGGATCGCTTATGCCGTGCGCACGCGCATGCTGAAGGAGGACAAGAACGAGCAGCGCCTTTGGATGATCTCGACACACGGCGGCGAAGCGCTGCCCATGACCGCCGAGGGCGTCTCTTCCGGACATGCGCGCTGGAGCCCGGACGGCAAATATCTGTCGTTCCTCTCCAGCCGCGACGGAGGCAAGTCGCAAGTGTGGCTGCTGGATCGGCGCGGCGGCGAAGCAGTCAAGCTGACGGATGCCGCGCAGGGCGTCGACGATTTCGAGTGGTCGCCCGACAGCACGCGGCTGGTGCTGATTCTGCGCGATCCCAAGCCCGAAGATCTCGAAGCCGCCAAGAACAAGGAAAAGGGCGCTGGCGGCGCTGCCGCGAAACCAAAGACGCCGCCGCCATTTGTGATTGATCGCCTACAATTCAAGCGCGACACTGTCGGCTACCTCGACCGCCGCCGCACGCACCTGTATGTGTTCAACGTTGCCGCGAAAACGACTACGCAAATCACCTCCGGCGACTTCGACGATAGTGAGCCGGCGTGGTCGCCCGACGGCAAGCAACTCGCATTCGCCAGCAATCGCACCGCGGACCCCGACTCCAACTATGAAGTCAAAATCTGGACAGTCGCCGCCGACAACACCGACAAAGGCGCTCACATTATTGCTGTGACGACGGGCCCAACGCAGGACTCTGGGCCCACTTGGTCGCCCGACGGCAAGTGGATCGCTTTCGTCACCGAGGTGGACCCGAAGCTTTTCTATTACAACACTCGGCACTTGGGCATCGCTTCGGCAGCGGGTGGCCCAGCCAAAGTCCTTACGCTTTCGTTTGACCGCAGCATTCGCCGCCCGCGCTTTTCCTCTGACGGCAAGTCTATCTATTTCGTCGCGGAAGATGACGGCACGCAGAATCTTTGCCGCATCGCCGCAACCGGCGGCGAAATCTCGCGTCCCATCGGCGGCCGGCTGACGGTAGGAACGTATTCGCTGGGCAAGGACGACTCCATCGCTACGGTCATTGGCACCAACGACCGTCCCGACGAAGTCTTCTATCTCGCGAATGGCGCCAAAGAGCCTACGCGCCTGACAAAAACGAACGACGCGCTGTTTGGGCACCTCAAGCTTGCCCAAATCGACTACGTGCACTTCAAAAGCAAGGACGGCACGCTGGTCGCAGGCTATCTCTACAAGCCACTGGATTACACACCCGGCAAGAAAGTCCCAACGCTGCTGAATCCCCATGGCGGACCGGTAGGACAATACGCCGCGTCGTTCTATCACCTCGCCCAGCTTTACGCCGCCAACGGCTATGCGGTTCTACTTCCTAATCCGCGCGGCTCCTCCGGTTACGGGCAGAAATTCTGCGCGGCGATTTACGCGGACTGGGGCAACAAGGACTATCAGGATGACGTGGCGATGGTGGATTACGCCGTGGCGGAAGGAATCGCCGATCCCGAAAAACTTGGCGTCGGCGGCTGGTCTTACGGCGGCATCTCCACCGACTTCATCATTGCCCAAACCAAGCGCTTCAAAGGCGCCATCTCCGGCGCCGGCGTCGCGCTCATCGCCAGCTTCTATGGCCACGACCATTACCAGCGCGACTACGACATCGAGCTGGGCCATCCCTGGGACAACAAAGCCGTGTGGGACAGAATCTCTCCCTTCTACCGCGTCGCGGACATTACGACTCCGACGCTCTTCATGGGCGGCGACATCGACTGGAACGTGCCGATTCTCGGAGGCGAGCAGATGTATGAAGCGATGAAAACTCTGGGCCGGACCACGGAACTCGTCGTGTACCCGGGCGAATACCATGGTTTCACCGTGCCTTCGCATTTGAAGGATCGCATGGAGCGGTTCATGGCGTGGTACGCCCACTACGTGAAGGCCGACGGCACGTCAGCACGTCCGGCCGAAAAACCCGCCGCCGATGCTGCGGGCAAATCAGCGGACTAAGTGGGAGAATTGGTGCGAACTCGGCCCATTTCTTGTGGGAGGCGAAGATGCGATGTATTTGGCGGGGCCTAGCCGTGCTCTTCTTGGTGATGTTCGCGTCTGCGGCGACGCGCTCACAATCTTCCTTTACTGTCGGAAGCGCTTCGGCAGCGCCAGGGCAGAAAGCGACGGGGGTGTTGGAAGTTCCCGCGGGCGTAGATGCGGGCACGAACGTTCCCGTGGTCGTGGTAAACGGGGCTAAGCCGGGAAAGGTGCTGGCGCTGGTTTCCGGTGCTCACGGAACCGAATACGTCTCCATCATCGCCATCGAAAAACTCATCGCGCAACTCGATCCTGCTCAGGTCATTGGCACCGTGATTCTCGTTCCGCTCGTCAATATCGCCTCCTTCGAGCAGAAAGTGCCGCACGTCAATCCCGTCGACAACAAGAGCATGAACCGCTTCTATCCCGGCAAGGCCGACGGCACGCAAACCGAGCGCGCTTCCTACGTCATCACGAAGCAAATCGTTGACCGCTGTGATTACCTGATCGACTATCACGGTGGCGACTTGGACGAAAGCCTGCGGCCTTATGCCTATTGGGGGCCGACGGGGCGTGCAGAGCAAGACCGCATTTCCAAGGAGATGGTCCTTGCCTTCGGTCTCGACCACATCATCATCTGGAGCGAGCGCCCGACCGAGCCTTTGGCCACGCGCTATCTCGACAACACCGCCACCGTTCGAGGCAAGCCGTCGATTGTTGTAGAGGCGGGTCATGCGGGCACAGTGGAGAACGATGATGTCGCGCTGCTGGTAAACGGTACACTCAGCACCATGCGCGCCCTCAAGATGCTCCCCGGCGAGCCGCATCCCATCGACAACCCGGTATGGATTGAAAAGCTATCCGATGTTCTCGCCGACGGACCCGGCATCTGGTATCCGCTGGTCAAGCGCGGCACGTACGTCAGCGCGGGCATGAAGCTCGGCACGATCACGGATTATGTCGGCAAAGTGATTGCCGAGCCGCGCGCTCCCATCTCCGGCGTCGTGTTGCACGTCAACGCCGTTCCTTCCTTGAAGAAAGGCGACAACATCGCGGACATTGGCGTAGTCGCCGCACACGCTCCATAAATACCCGCCGTTTGTGTCAAAATAGTCGCATGAGATATCTAACTTGTGCTTATGCCGATTGAAATCGAAGGGCACCAGAACGGAGTAGGTGTCGTTTACAATTGCCGTGGCGCGGTAACGATTGATGATTTTTTCCAGGCGGGGCTGGGCTTTCTGGCATATCCGGAGGAGATCAAGAAGTGGCGCTACTGCCTCATTGATCTCACCTTCGTCGAAGCCATGAACATCAGTTCCACGGATATCCAGACAGTCGTAGAGCAAAACAAACGCATTGCGGAAGTCGCGATTCCCGGGGCCTTGCTGGGCGTGGCTTCTCCACGCGATCTTGGTTTTGGCCTATCCCGCATGTGGGAAGCCTTCATGGAGGAAATCGGGTGGGAAACGATGACGTTTCGTTCCCGACCGCAAGCGGAAGATTGGATCCGTCAGCGGATGCTGCAGAAATTCGGCATGCATTTCGCGGACGGCGCCTCCGCTACATAAGGCTCCTGCTGCGCAGCCGCTTGCCTTTCCCTTTGGGCACAGTTCCGTGTTAAACACGCGCGCAGGAAAGGAGCGATGTTCATGGGGGCAGCGGTCTGGCTATTTGGCGCTTTAATTCTAGTTGCCACCGCGCTCGTCCTGTTGTTCCTCTACCATCCCCGCGTCGCTGAGTTGTTCCACCAGCATGTTCCGGATCGTCCGCGGCGGCGCCTCTTCCTGGCCGCCGTCGGTTTCTTTCTTACACTTGTCATCGCCCGGTCGATGGCCTATGCCGCCTCGCGGAATTTTGGGCCGTTTCATTACGTCTATATTCGCGGAACGCATGTGCACCATCTCGTTTGGGGCATCCTTCTCTTGTTGGTTGTTGGATTCTGCTTTCTCATTGAGGTAGGCACGGGAACCAAAGCTTCATCGCTGTTTGCGAGTCGCCTGATGTCTCTGCTGTACGGGATCGGCGCGGCGCTAACCCTCGATGAATTCGCGCTGTGGCTCAACCTCGAAGCGCGCGGCTACTGGACCAGCGAGGGCCGCGCCAGCCTCGACGCTGTGTTGCTGTTCGGTGCGGTCTTGGTGATCGGCATATGGGGCCGCGCGTTTCTCAGAGCCTTGGGCATGGAGATCCTCCGTTCCCGGCGCAGAAAGCGGTAAGACGCTACGGCTAGTCTTCGTTTCCGAAGTTACTATCCCGTACCATCCTTCGGGTGACTGCTTGACCGGGTACCGCGCCCCGAATAGCCTCGAACTAAGGTAGTTCTCCAGGGGCCAGTGGATCATGAGCCAAGCGACTTCACCGATTGAAAACGAGTACTCCGACTTCGGGGCCGCGGAGATTCGCGCGAACCTGCAGAGGCTGGAACGGCGCGACCTTTGGGTGTGGGGCAATGCGGTCGTGGTAATCCTCGCGCTTTCCATTGCGGTCTTCTCTCTTTCCTTTTATCTTGCGGGCAAGAAGACCTTTTTCGGATTTGATGAGAGCACTGCGGTGCGGATCCTGGTGACGTTGGTGCTGATTTTCACGGCGCAAGTGGTGGTGCAGCACATGAGTTTTCGTCGCTTGCAGCGCGAACTGGCCGAGCAGCAGATTCAAGCCGAAGTATTCCGGCGCCTCGCGATGTTCGATCCCCTGACCAGCCTCTACAACCGCCGCTTCGCGGAACAGCGGCTGAAGGCGGAAATCGCGCGTTCAGAGCGGAAAGGCCATCCGCTCATCGTGGTCCTCATCGACCTGAACGATTTCAAGCAGATCAACGACACCTACGGGCATCAGGCCGGCGATACCGTTTTGAAGGAGTTCGCGAAACGGCTGAACCGCGCGACGCGAGGAGCCGATCTGGCCGCCCGGTGGGGCGGTGACGAGTTCATGCTCCTGCTGGTTGACTGCGAGCCAGCACAACTCCCCACTATCCTCACCCGCCTGGAAGGATTTAGCGTGGAAGTCCATGGCAGGGAATTGCCGGTGATGATGGCGGTCGGCTGGAAGTCTTATCAAACTGGCGACCAGATGTCCGACTTGGTGGAGCGCGCCGACCGGATGCTGTATGTCAATAAGAGTGCCACCAAGAAGCAGGTCTCTTCTCCTCCGCCGGTTGATGAGCTCGCCTCGCGGTTGCTCTGAGCCATTTCCGCTCCTTTGCCCGATCTTTACAAGACAACCGCCATTGCGGCTGCATCTCCCTTTCCTTAGATGGAATAGAATGTCGCGCTACTGGGTCCTTGAGGCCGAAGGAGCGCTGAGAGGAGGAGATACTCCGTGAGAAAAGCATCGTTCTTCTTGTTGTTGTCGCTTTTGGTCGTGAGACCCACGCTCGCGCAAACCGCGCCCGAGGGAATCTGGCAAGGCTACGATGGCGAGTGGCGCCATGTTTCGAGTCAACTGATCGCCTTGGCCGAGGCAACCCCAGAAGAAAAATTCTCCTGGCGACCCGCTCCCGGTGTGCGCTCGACCAGTGAAGTCTACATGCACATCGCTATCGCCAACTTCGGCCTGCTCGCCTTCACTGGTCCGAAGAAACCGGATGACTTGAAAGAAGGACTGGAAGAGTCCGTCACAAAAAAGGCGGAAGTCATCCAGTGGCTCAAGCGTTCACTTGAGGCGGTAAAGCAGGCTCACCTTGCCGCGACACCAAAAGACCTTGAGCGCAAAGTGCATATCTATGACCGCGACACTAACGCCGATGGCATGTACCTGCGCATTATCGTTCATGCCAACGAACACATGGGCCAGCTCATCGCCTACGCCCGGATGACGGGGGTCGTGCCTCCCTGGTCTGGGAACTAGAGACGGGCGAGCTATCTCCGCCAGCTACGGGCTTTAAGTCAAGAGACAAGTAAAGTACTCAGAATCAGCTATTTACGGTGATTGTAGAAGCCTGCCAGATTTCGCTTGACAATTAATACTGTGTGCCACATAGTGTGTGTGACACAATGTGTTGCACATGGTAGAGCTCTCCAAACTACTGCCCGCCGACCTCTTCGAGAATCTACGTCTCGAGCTGCGCCGAGGCTCCCTCATCATTGCCGTCCTTGCCCAATTGCGCGAAGAGCATTACGGCTACGCACTTCGCAAGGCACTTGCTGAGCGCGGAATGGAAATCGAGGAAAGCACACTTTATCCCTTGCTGCGCCGGTTGGAGAGCCAAGGGTTGCTTACCAGCGAATGGCGGGAAGAGGACAAACGGAATAAGCGATTCTACCGGCTATCCAAGGACGGAGCGCAAATCCTCCAGCAATTGCTCGAGGAGTGGCAGAGCATGAATTCGTCCCTGAACCGGATTATTTAGGAGTAGAGCTATGAAGCTTGTCGATCGTTATTTGCAAGCAGTTCGAACGTACTTGCCCAAGTCGCAGCAGGACGACATTGTCAAAGAGCTGTCCGAGAACCTGCGCTCGCAAATAGAGGACCAAGAATCTGGGCTGGGCCGTCCCCTGAACGAGGAAGAGGTGGCGGGCATCCTGAAAAAACATGGCCATCCGCTGGTGGTGGCGACGCGGTATCGCCAGTCACGCTATCTGATCGGCCCGACGCTTTTCCCGGTGTATTGGTTCGCTGTAAAAATCATCCTGGCCATCGTGGCGTTCGGTTACGCCGTGGGGGCCCTGGTGATGATTGCGCAAGGCCAGTCGATCGTCGCGATCCTTGGAGCAGTGTTCGGCTTTGTCGGGGCAGTGTTGCCGGCCTTCGGTTGGATCACTGTCATTTTTGCGGTGCTAGATCTGACCGATGCGAGATTCCATCTTCTGGAAAAATTCACGAAGGAAGCGAACGAGAAGTTCGACCCGCGCTCGCTTCCGGCAGCCAGGCCTCTGCCGCAATCTGTGGAAGCGAAGCCCATTCCGCGTTCCAAGACTACCTTCGAGCTGTTCTTCACCCTTGCGTTCCTGCTTTGGTGGATTCGCGTGAACCCGATTCGGAAACTGGCGATGATTATCGCACTGGGCCCAATCGGTCTCGCCAACCACCTTCCCTTTGCATTGGCCCCGGTGTGGCGCGCCATTTATGTGCCCGTAATCGTTCTGACTGTCCTCGGGATCGCCCAGCAGATAATCACCCTCATTTATCCGGAAAGGTTGGTGTTTTACTCAATCGCGCGATTCCTGACGAACGCGGGCAATCTTGCAGTCGCATACGTTCTCGCCCGAGCGAGTGAGTTGCTGGTCATGGCTCCGCACGTACAAGACGCGACACAGCTTGTCCAGCCGCTCAATATCGTCAACCAAGTTCTGCACTACGTGATGTTCTTCGTCATGATCCTCTCGGGGATTGAGTGCCTCAATCTGCTTCGTAGGCTGATGCGTCTCCTGCAAGGACCAGCTGTCTCGCCCGCGCTGTAGTCCGAGTGTCCAGAATCTGCGAACCATCGTTGCAGATTGCATTGCTCGCTTGACCTGCACGCGCTATTCTCCCGTGGTTCCGGGAGGTGGCGCTTGATCACCTTGAAAAGCAAATGGCAGCGGTATGGGATCGCCGCGTGGCTGTTGTTTGGGGGAGTTGTGGCCGCGCAAGCGCAGCAAATGGACCCGAAACTCTTTTCGGAAATGCGCTGGCGCTGCATCGGGCCGTTCCGCGGAGGCCGCGCCGTGGCGGTTTCCGGCGTACCCCACCAGCCTAACGTGTTTTATATGGCGGCTGTGAACGGCGGTGTTTGGAAGACGACGGACTTCGGGAACACCTGGAATCCAATTTTCGATGACCAACCGACGGGTTCAGTCGGTGCGCTCGCCGTTGCGCCGTCGGACCCCAACGTCATCTATGTCGGCAGCGGGGAAGGCTTGCAGCGCCCGGACCTGGCGACGGGCGACGGCATCTACAAATCAACGGACGCGGGGAAGACCTGGACACATCTCGGACTGCGCGAAGCGCAGCAGATTGCTGCCATCCTCGTCGAT
The DNA here is from genome assembly GCA_964524985.1 of uncultured Acidobacteriaceae bacterium. Taxonomy (GTDB): domain Bacteria; phylum Acidobacteriota; class Terriglobia; order Acidiferrales; family UBA7541; genus Acidiferrum. The sequence continues at coordinate 21,413 of CAZGFL010000078.1, read as the reverse complement.
CCCAAAGACGCGAATCGTCTTTTTGTCGCAGCGCTCGGGCATCCCTACGGGCCGAACACGGAACGCGGCGTCTTTCGTTCTATGGATGGCGGCCAGACGTTCCAAAAAGTCCTGTACAAAGACGAAAACACGGGAGCTGCGGACCTGGCGTTCGATCCGGTCAACCCGCAGACAGTTTATGCGGTTCTGTGGGCTGCGCGTGTCGCACCGTGGGAGATTCGCAGCGGAGAATCGTTCATTTCTAGTGGCAGTGGGCTCTTCAAGTCCACCGACGGAGGTTCCACGTGGCATCCGCTCACAAAGGGACTTCCTGCGGTCGAACATGAGTTGGGCCGTATCGGCATTGCCGTCGCGCCGAGTGAGCCGAATCGGATTTACGCTTCCGTGGAAGCCCGGAAAAATGGTGGCGTGTACCTTTCCAGAGATGCCGGCGAATCCTGGAAATTGGTTAATTCCGACCACCGAATCGGCGGCCGCGGACCCGGAGCGATGGGGATTGCCGTCGCACCGGACAATCCGGATGTTCTATACGTGGCGAACACGACCACTTGGAAATCCACCGACGGCGGAAAAAGCTTTGTAGGATTTAAAGGCGCGCCGGGCGGCGACGATTACCAGCGCATCTGGATCAGCGCGGAAAATCCCAAGATCATCGCGCTATCGAGCGATCAGGGTACGGTGATCAGCGTCAATGGCGGGGAGACGTGGAGCTCTTGGTACAACCAGCCAACCGCCCAGCTCTATCACGTCACGACCGACACTCGTTTTCCCTACTGGGTGTATGGAGCACAGCAGGAAAGCGGGTCCGTGGCTACACTGAGCCGCAGTGATTTTGGCGAAATCACCTTTCGCGATTGGCACCTGATTGGCATTTTTGAATATGGATACGTCGCGGTCGACCCACTCGATCCAAACGTGCTCTACGGCGATTGGCTGACGCGCACGAAGCAAGACATCGGCGAGTACGCGAAAGTTACGCCGGAAGCGATTCGCCGCGGCGAATACCGCTACACGCGGACATTGCCGATTGTGTTTTCGCCCTTCGAACCGCACACGCTCTACTTTGCGGCGAACGTATTGTTCAAGACGACGGACGCGGGGAATAGTTGGCAGATCATCAGTCCGGATCTCACGCGCGATGCGTACGAGACTCCGGCGAATCTCGGGGTGTTCGCCGCCAGCGACCCGGAAAAAGGGAAACATCGCGGAGTGATTTACGCTGTCGCACCGTCCTTTAGGGAAGCGAACACGATTTGGGCAGGCACCGATGATGGATTGATTCACCTCACGCGCGACAGCGGCAAATCCTGGCAGAACGTCACGCCACCGCAACTGAAGCCCTGGAGCAAAGTCTCGATTATCGAGGCATCGCACTTCGATGCGGGGACGGCTTACGCGGCTATCAATTCTTTTCGCTTGGACGATTTGCGCGCGCATATTTACCGCACGCGTGACTTCGGGAAAACGTGGGCGGAAATCACACGAGGGATTCCGGAGGGCGGCGCGAGCAACGTCGTGCGCGAGGATCACGTGCGCAAGGGATTGCTTTTCGCAGGCACGGAAGGATCAGTCTATGTTTCGTTTAATGACGGCGATGACTGGCAGCCGCTTCAATTAAATCTTCCTCACACTTCAATGCGCGATCTGGCCATTCATGGCGATGACTTGATTGTGGCCACACACGGCCGTTCGTTCTGGATTCTTGATGACATCACACCTCTGCGCCAACTGAACGCCGATGTCGCGAATTCTTCCGTGCATATTTTCGCGCCGCAGGAAGCGATTCGATTTCGTTGGAACCGCAATCCGGACACGCCACTCCCGCCTGAATTTCCCGCGGGCAAGAATCCACCGGACGGCGCGATCCTCGACTACTTCGTCGCTTCGAAGTCGGACAAGCCGGTAATACTGGAAATCCTGGATGAGCAACAGAAGCTGGTGCGGCGTTACTCGAGTGCGGACAAGCCTGAGCCAATGGAAAAAATTGCTAAGGAGCATCCCATTCCGATGTATTGGGTGCGCCCGGAACATGTTCTCTCTGCCGAGGCCGGCATGCACCGCATTGTCTGGGATTTGCACTACGCGCCGCCGGAATCCTTGGGGCACGAGTTTCCGATTTCGGCGATTGTCCACGACACGGTGAAATACCCGTTGGGTGCGTGGGCTCTTCCGGGAAACTACACGGTGAAACTCACCGTGGACGGCAAGAGCTATTCGCAATCGCTAACGGTGAAAATGGATCCACGCATCACCACTTTTCTGACGGACTTACGGAAACAATTCGAGATGCAAAGCGGTTCCGTCGAGGGCATGAATCAAAGTTATGAGGCGCTTGCCCAGGTTCAATCCGTGCGTGCGCAACTCAAAGTGCCAGCCGCCAAAGCAGGGAAGGGGAAGCTCGCCGATGCGATCGCAGCGGTGGACAAACAAGCAGCAGAGCTCGAAGGCGCGGCGCAAAGCAGTTTTGGCCTCCCGCCTGGAGCGAAACCGCCGGAAAATTTCTCGACTCTGAACCAGCACTTCAGCGGAATTCTCGGCGTGGCGGATAGCGCCGATGCCGCGCCCACGACTCAGGCCACTGCGGTCTTCCAGGAGTTGCGCGCATCCTTGCAAGATTTGCAATCGCGTTTGAAGAAGCTCAAGGAACAAGACATACCAGCTTTGAATAAAGAATTGAAGAAGGCTGGCCTGTCGGAAGTGGACATAAACAAGGTTTTACCCGAAGGGCTGGCCAGTGATGCGGGCGGCGACGATGAGCCATAATCGCGGAAGGATTGTGTCAAAGATGAGCAGGTTTCTTCGAGTGGCATTTCCCTCGGTACTGATGGTGCTGCTCGCACTGTGCGCGCAGCACGCACGCGCGCAGCAAGTCCCGTTTTCAATGTACTCGGAGATGAAGTGGCGCATGATCGGCCCGTATCGCGCCGGGAAGGTGAACGGAGTGGCGGGCATCCGTGGAAACGCCGCTGTTTATTACATGGGAGCTGACGGCGGAGGCGTTTGGAAGACGACGGATGGTGGCTTCACGTGGAAGCCAATCTTTGATACCGAATCGGCTACATCGATTGGAGCGCTGGCCGTGGCGCCGTCGAATCCCAACGTCATTTACGTGGGCACCGGCGTGAACACCATCTACGGCGACGTCACCTACGGGAATGGGATGTACAAATCGACGGACGGCGGCCAAACCTGGCAGCACCTTGGCTTGGAAGACACGCGGCATATCGCGCGCATTCTGATCGATCCGCGAAATCCCGATATTGTCTTGGTCGCCGCGATGGGACACAGCTACGGACCAAACGAGGAACGCGGAGTTTTCCGTACCAGCGATGGCGGAAAAAGCTGGCAGAAAGTCTTGTTTAAGGACAACACCACCGGCGCGGTCGATCTCTGTTTCGAGCCAGGCAATCCGAAAGTCGTCTACGCCACGCTGTGGCATCTCGTCTGGAAGGCGGATGTGAAGGACCAGCCCTTCGATCCCGGCGGCGGCCTCTACAAATCAAAAGACGGCGGACTTACTTGGACGCAAGTTACCGGTGGCGGGCTGCCATCGGCGAATTGGGGCCGCGCAGGTGTGACCGTTGCTGCCGGAATGCGTGGGCAGCGCGTCTATCTGCTAATTGACGCAAAAGAAAAGAAGGACGCCGGTTTGTACCGGTCCGACGATGCGGGAGCGACTTGGAAGAAAGCAACCGAGGATAAGCGCATCACCGGATATTGGTATATGAGCGAGATTTTTGCTGATCCCAGGAATCCGGACCTTCTTTATGTTCCGGAGCAGAATTTTTATCGTTCGACGGATGGTGGAAAGAGCTTCACTGCATTAAAAGGCGCGCCCGGCGGCGACGACTATCACACGATGTGGATCGATCCCACGAATCCCCAGCGAATGATTCTAGGAACGGACCAGGGCGCCACCATCACCATGAACGGCGGCGAAACGTGGAGTCCTTGGTACAACCAACCGACCGGCGAATTCTACAGGCTCGCTACCGATCATCGTTTTCCCTACTGGATCTACGGGCCCCAACAGGACAGCGGCACGGAAGGCATCGCGAGCCGAGGAAACAACGGGCAAATCACGGAGCACGATTGGTTTCAAGTCGGACCCGGCGAGAGTGGCTACACGATTCCCGACCCGCTCGACCCGGACGTTGTGTACAACGCTGGCCCAGCCGGCAGCGTGATCCGGCTTTCCAAGACCACCGGCCAAGTCCGCGACATTTCTCCTGCCCCGATTTCCGCGGGGAGCAAGTACCGGTTCAATTGGACCATCCCCATGGTGTTTTGTCCGCAAGATCCGCACCTGCTGTATCTGGGAACTCAATTCCTCCTGAAGACCGCAAACGCCGGCACAAGCTGGGACGAAATCAGCCCCGACCTAACACGGATAAAGGTGGACGAAAAAGATTCAAAGAAGCGGCGCGGGACGATCCTGACGATTGCTCCCTCGACAGTGAAGGAAGGAGTGATCTGGGTCGGAACCGATGATGGGAACATCCAACTGACCAAGGATGGCGGCGCAACCTGGAAAATAGTAACGCCGCCACAGCTTAGCGAGTGGAGTACGGTGAGCATCATCGATGCCTCGCACTTCGATGCGGGCACGGCGTATGCAGCAGTCAACCGGAACAGCCTGGGTGATCTGCATCCCCACATCTTCCGCACGCGCGACTACGGCCAAACGTGGCAGGAAATCGTGTCGGGTATTGCAGAGAAGGATCTCTCGCGCGTGGTCCGCGAAGACCCGGTGCGCAAAGGCCTTCTCTATGCAGGAACGGAGAAAGGTATTTACGTTTCGTTTGACGACGGCGACCACTGGCAAACCTTGCGCCTGAACATGCCTGTCGTGGCCATTCACGATCTGGCGGTCGAACAGGGCGATTTGATCGCCGCGACCTATGGGCGATCGTTCTGGATTCTCGATGATGTGACGCCGCTTCGTCAGGTGGACGTCAGCATTGCGTCGGGAGGGGCCCATCTTTTTGCACCACGAACCGCAATCCGCGTGCGCCGCGACGAAAATCAGGACACACCGCTGCCTCCGGAAGTGCCGGCAGGGAAGAATCCGCCTGACGGGGCGATCATCGATTACTTCCTGCCGTCACAGGTTTCCGGTGAAGTTCAAATCGAAATCTACGGCGAGGATGGACAAGTGATCCACGCCTATTCCAGCGCGCCACTGCCGAAAGAAGAGGGCGAGCCGCCTTACGTCGCGGAATACTGGATTGCGCATCCGCAGCCGTTTTCCAAAGATCCCGGAATGCACCGTTTCGTATGGAATTTGCGCTACACGGATCCCGCCGCCGTTCACGTGCAGTCTCCATACAATTACCCGATTGCGGCCATCGTGGGTTCCACGCCGCTGCCTCCCCTTGGGCCTCTCGTGCTTCCCGGAAAATACGAAGTCCAGCTCAAAGTCGCCGGGCAAATCCTGCGCCAGCCGCTGGAAGTGAAGATGGACCCGCGAGTGCACGCCGTTCGAAATGAATTGCAGAGCTCTCTCGACCTCCAGCTCAAGATTTCCGCGCTGCTCGATGGCAATTTCGCGGCCATTCAGCAGGTCAAACAGTTGCGCTCTCGTCTGGCGGATCTGAAGAAGCGTCACAAAGAAGATCCGCTCACAATAGCGGCAACGGCACTCGATGAGAAGGCTGGCGCGCTTGAAGGCGAAGCCACGCCAATTCTCGAGGCGCCGAAGACGATGAGCCTGATGGCCGTAAACGACACCATGACTGCGTTGATGGCGCTGGTCGATGGCGCGGACTTCGCGCCCTCCGAGGAATCGTTTGTGGCATTTCGGCGCGTTTGCAGAGGTGAGAAGGAAGCGCTGTCGGCTTGGCAGGCGCTCAAAGACAAAGACGTCGACGCCCTGAACACGCTCTTGAGCAAGAACAGTCTCCCGGTTTTACCTGGGTTGCCCACGGTATCCGCCGACGCGGCCTGTGGAAACTAGGGCGCAGCATCAGGAAATGCGTTCTAGGAACCGGCGCTAGGATCGTGACGGCGTTTTTTGAAGCTCGGTCAAATCTGCCAGCACCTGCGCACTGTGTTTCGACGGGTCCACGCTGAGATACACCTTGCGAATCACTCCAGCCGGATCGATCAGAAATGTATGACGCGCCGAAAGCCGCGCGACGCCGAGGTCCACCACGGAACCATACAGCGCCGACAAACTGCAGTGCGCATCCGCAAGCAGTTTGAAGTGCAGACCCTCGGTCGTGCAAAACTTTTCGTGCGAGTTCTCATCTTGGCCGCTGACGCCTAGGATCACGGCGTTCTTCTCTTCAAACTGTGCCAAGTCGCGCTGGAAATTGCGTGCTTCCTTGGTGCAGCCGCTCGTGAAGTCCTTGGGATAGAAGTAGAGAACCACCCATTTTCCACGAAAATCGCGCAGGCTTACCGGCTTGCCGTCCTGCGACTTCAGCGTGAACTCCGGCGCGGCGGTCCCCGCAGCCGGTGCTTTCGTCGCTCGACGTGCGGCTCGCACAGCCGTCAAGGTCACGAGCAGGAGAACCACGACCAGCAAAATGGCCATCACTTTCATGGCGGCTATTCCTTCTGGCTGAACCACCCAAAGCCGATCCGCAATTGAACCGTATTGATCCCGGGATTGCGCGAGGCCAGCCCCGCGTTGGAAATGTGCATGAAACGAATCTCGGCGCTCACATTGTGCTTGCTCTGCAGGAAGTGCAGTCCCACCGCCCCGCTCGTCGTGAAGTTTACGCGCGATGTTCCGGCCGGCACTTGTGTGTTGGTGAACAGCGTGCCACCGCCGAGTTCAACGTAAGGAGCCACCGTTCTCGGATTCGACAGGATCCATTTGAACGCAAACGGATTCACTCCTACTCCGTACGCGGTGTTTTGCTTTTGCATCACAACAAAAGCCGGAACGGCGTCGAGCGCATACTCGAGCCGGCCGCGCAGGAAACCCGGTCCGTGCGGTGCCGTGAGAATCAATCCATACCGGAAGCCCAGGTTCCAGACGCTGTCGCTCGATTGGCTGCCGTTCGTGCCGTGTCCCCCCCCCGTCCAGATTTGCACTTCGTGCTCGCCTTCGACAGGGCCCGCCTGCCCCCGCGCGGCAGGAACGCCCAAGGTCAGTGCTACTAAGCCAATCGCCAGAATCGATCTCTGCAACGAATCTTCTCCTTCAGTGAATTCAGCCGGCGTCGCCGCAATTCGGATGGAGAGAAGATATAGAAAATCGCCCGCAAAGGCGACTTCTTTCGGTCTTGCATGTGCGGCGCAGGATTGCCTGGAGCAATCTTGGGTTGACATCCAACTGAATTAAGTATAGTTTACTTCGTAAGTTAAATGACATTAAGTTAGCTGGCGCCGGGAAGCTCTTGAGATTCAGCGAACAATCCGGAGGTCATCTCAGATAGGTACGCACGATCTGGATGACGTCGTCGGCCGCTTCTTCCGAGGATTTGGAGTTCCGCGGCATGTGGTTGCGGATGTGGTCTTCCATCAGTTCGGCCATCAGGCTGTTGATGGCTCCGCGCGCAGCGGAAAGCCGTTGCAGCACTTCGGCGCACGAATCGTCGTCGTTCAGCCCGCGCAAAACACTCTCCAGTTGCCCGATGACTTTTTTCGTGCGGTTGACCAGGTCCAGTTTTTCTCGCGACGTGTGCGACATTTCGCTTGTCTACCCTATAGGGGTATGGTATCAACGTAACAGGCCTTAAGGCAATGGCGTCAGGAACAGTAGAGCAAAGGGGTAGAGGATTGCAAGAGGGCGCTCAGCCAGGTGGCGTTCATCATTCGTTCATCAAGCGGGATATAGGCTTCAGCAGGTAAGTCGCGTGCCTGACCTCGATGGATGAAAGAAAACACGGAATTGGGTAATGAGGAGTTTGACTCTAAGACTTATTTCAACCATGGTCGCGACGCTTGGTGTTTTCTTGACGGCCGCGTCAGGCGTGCGGTCGCAAGATGCGCCGCAAGCTCAGGTACAAACGCCTCCGGCACAGGCGGACGATCCGGGCAACCCTCCCACCGATGGCGATCCCGAAGCGATGTTTCCGCATTTCAAGGACTCGCGCTTCTGGCTCACCGGGCAGACAAACTTCATCTTCCAAACTCACCCTGATTTTCCGGCTGCCTACAGCGGAAAGAATAGCCTCAGCCCTCACTACGAGAAAGCTACGTCGCGCGTGATGACCCTCTACACCGGCGTGCGGCTGAACAATTCCACCGAGATCCTGGTGGACATCGAAGAAGCTGGAGGCGCGGCATTGAGCACCGGCCTGGGTCTGGCCGGAAATCCCGATCTGGACATCGTGCGCAATCCGCTGTTGAGCAAGGCACCCTACCTTGGGCGCGGCATGATCCACAAAGTATTCGCGTTGAGCAAAGATAAGATTGAAAGTCAGCGAAGTTTTTTATCCCTGTTCGAGGAGTTGCCGCGCCGCCGCCTGGAAATTCGCTTCGGCAAGTTCAGCATGCCGGACTTCTTGGATGAGAATTCGGTTGGTTCCGACACTCACTTTCAATTCACCAACTGGACCGTGGACAACAGCGGCTCCTGGGACTACGCCGCGGATACGCGCGGATACACCGTGGGCTTCGTGGCGGACTATGAGGACCGCAACTGGGGTTTTCGCTTTGCAGAAGGACTCATGCCGAAAGTCGCCAACGGAATTGATTTGGTGTGGAAGCCGTGGCAGGCGCATGCCGAGAATTTCGAATACGAACTGCGCCACGGCCTGGTGCCGAAGAAAGGCGGCGTCATCCGCCTGTTGGCATTCGTCAACCACGCGAATATGGGTATCTATCGGGACGCAATCGCGCAGTTTCAAGCAGGCCTGGTCCCAGCACCGGTTATAACAAACCACCCCTGGCACATCACCGCCAAGTATGGCTTTGGCGTCAATCTGGAACAGAATCTCTCGCGGAACTTTACGGCGTTTGCCCGCTGGGGCTGGGATGACGGAAAAACTGAGTCCTTCGCGTATGCCGAGGTAGATTCAACCTTCGCCGGGGGCGTGAGGGTGAATGGTGCCAAATGGCATCGTAAACAAGACCGCGCCGGCGTGGCCTTCGTATCGAATGGGATCAAGAAAGATCACCAGACCTATCTGGCGGACGGCGGGTTCGGTTTCCTCCTCGGCGATGGCAATCTGAACTACGGGCGGGAGAACATCGTGGAGTCGTTTTACACGGCTCACGTTTGGCGCGGCATTTACGTGGCTCCCGGCTTCCAGCGCATTCAGAATCCCGGTTACAATCAGGCTCGCGGCTCGGTCGACATCCCCACCTTTCGTTTGCACGTCGAGTTTTGAAACCGCTGTCGACTCTCCTCCGCTGGTGTTATGATGCGGGCCTGCCGAATTACTCTTCGCAACCCAGGCGAGCGGCTGCTAACGAAATGGCGCCGTCCTTCGTCCGAGTAGCAAAGGGTGGATCGCTCAAACTAAATTCATTGTTATCGGCTCAAGAGTGTCGTCCTAGGGGGAACGCATGAAAGCTGATTTTCGGCCGGCCGCGGTCACGGAGATTTCCAGGTTTGTTCTTCGGCTCCTGCCCCTCATTGCTGCGCTCGCCATTTCTTCTGTATCCGCAAAAGCGCAAACCGTCGACGAGGTTATCGCTAAAAACATCCAGGCGCATGGCGGGCAGGACAAGCTGAAGTCCGTACAGACCCTGCGCTCGTCCGCGAAGTTCAGCCAGGGATCTTTTCGCGCCGATCTCAAGCAGGAAAACAAGCGCCCGGACAAAGTGCGCGAAGAATTCATTATCCAGGGTATGGCGCAGATCCAGGCCTACGATGGAAAAGTCGGCTGGCAGATTTCGCCCTTCGGCGGCCGCAAAGACCCCGACCTCATGTCCCAGGACGACATGAAGAGCCTCGTCGTCGACGCTGATATCGATGGTCCGCTCGTAAATTACAAGGACAAGGGCCACAAGGCCGAATTGGTCGGGCACGACTCGGTCGAGGGCACCGATTGCTTCAAAATCAAGCTCAGCATGAAAAACGGAGACGTCCGCTACTACTACCTCGATACCGATTCCTATCTCGAACTAAAGGTCGAAATCCAGACCACTATTCGTGGCGCGCTCCAGGAATCCGAGCTCTACTTTGGCGACTACGAGCAGGTGAACGGAATTTACTATCCCTTTGCAATCGAGCAGGCGCAGAAGGGTAGCTCTTCGCGCTCGCAAATCACCTTCGAGAAAATCGAGCAAAATGTGAAGCTGGACGACACGCAATTCGCTATGCCCGCAACTAAAACGGAGCCCAAAGCCGCTCCGAGCGCGAAATAAATGCGTGGGCGCAGACTTTCCATGGACTCTTGCAAGTTGCAATTCTCTCGTGGTTACTCCATTGCTGAGGACGCTATCGCCATGCGCAATTCCTGTCGCCGTCTCGCCTTTCTAATTCTGCTGTTCTGTGCCGCCTGTTTCACTGCGCAGCGCGGCTCTGCGCAGGACGCCAAGTTCGATTCGGACACCATCTCCGGCCTCGGCGCGCGCAACATCGGCTCGGCCACCATGAGTGGCCGCATCGCCGCCATCGCCGCGGTCAAGGAAGAAGGCCGGCTGACCGTCTATATCGGTGCGGCCAGCGGCGGCGTTTGGAAATCCCAGAATGGCGGCACCACCTTCAAGCCCGTCTTCGACAAGGAAGCCCTGCAGTCCATCGGCGCAATCGCCATCGATCCACAATCTCCGAACACCATCTGGGTCGGCACCGGCGAAGCCTGGACGCGCAACAGCACCTCCATCGGCAACGGCATCTACAAGTCCACTGACGGTGGGGATTCCTGGACCAACACGGGCCTGCCCAACTCCGAGCGCATTTCGAAAATCCTCATTGACCCCAAGGACAGCAACACCGTCTATGCCTGCGTGCCGGGAAAACTGTGGAGTGACAGCGACGACCGCGGCGTGTACAAAACCACCGACGGCGGCAAGACCTGGAACAAAATCCTGAAAGGTCCGAACCCCTCCACCGGCTGCTCCATCATGTCGATGAGTCCGCAGGACTCCAAAACGCTCTTTGCCGGCATGTGGGATTTCCGGCGCAAGGGCTGGACCTTCCGCTCCGGTGGCGCGGATCCCAAGGCCCCGAGCGGCAGCGGCTTTTTCAAAACCACCGATGGCGGCGCGACCTGGCAGGAACTCGACGAAAAAACGGCGAAGGGCCTTCCCGCCAAGCCCTGGGGCCGCATCGCGGTCACCATCGCTCCTTCGAAGCCCAACGTCGTTTACGCCATGATTGAATCCACGCGCAGCGCACTTTTCCGCTCCGACGACGGTGGCGCCACCTGGCAGGAGCGCGACCGCAGCAACTGGATGGTTTGGCGTCCCTTCTATTTCGCCAACCTCATCGTCGATCCCAAGAATGAAAACAAGGTCTACAAGCCCGACCTCACCTTGATCATGAGCGAAGATGGCGGAAAGAGCTTCAGCGGCATTGGCGGCGGGGCCCACGGCGACTTTCACGACGTCTGGGTCAATCCGGACAATACCGATCACCTCATTGCCGGCGATGACGGCGGCGTTTGGTATTCCTACGACGGCGGAAACAACTGGTGGAAGGGTAACAATCTTCCCGTCTCGCAGTTTTATCACGTCAGCGTCGATGACGCCGATCCCTATCACGTCTTCGGTGGACTGCAGGACAACAGCGTCTGGATTGGCGACTCGCAATATCCCGGTGGCATTAGCAATTCCCGTTGGGAAAACATTTTTGGCGGCGATGGCTTCTGGGCTTTTCCCGATCCCGCCGATTCCGCCTACGTTTACGCCGAATCGCAGGGCGGCTACATCGGTCGCATAAATCGCTTCACCCTCGAAGGAAGGCCCATCAAGCCTCAGCCCAATTACGGGGAAGGGAAGCTGCGCTTCAACTGGAACACTCCCATTCACATGAGCCCAAATGAAAAGGGCACTATCTACATCGGCGCGCAGTTCCTCTTCCGTTCGCGCGACCACGGCCAATCGTGGGACCGCATCTCCCCTGACCTCACCACCAACGATCCGGAAAAGCAGAAGCAGGAAGAGTCCGGCGGCGTCACGGTCGACAATTCCTACGCCGAAATGCACACCACGATTTACTCCATCAGCGAATCGCCGCGCGATGGCCAGACCATCTGGGTGGGCACTGATGACGGCAACGTGCAGCTTACGCGCGACGGCGGAAAATCCTGGTCCAACGTCGTCGGCAACGTCTCCGGCCTGCCGAAATTCTCCTGGGTCTCCTGGGTCGAGTCCGGTTTGTACGACAGCGCCACGGCATACGCCACCTTTGACCGCCACACCTTTGGCGACATGGACCCGCACGTCTACAAAACCACGGATTACGGCAAGACCTGGACGCCCATTGTCACCGGCGACAGCGGCGTCCGCGGTTATGCGCACGTCATCAAGGAAGATCCCGTCGCCCAGAACATCTTGTACCTCGGTACGGAGTTTGGTCTGTGGATTTCGCTCGACAACGGCAAGCACTGGGCGCAATACAAAGGGCACGACTTCCCGAACGTCGCGGTGCGCGACATCGTCGTTCATCCCCGCGAATCGGACCTCGTCCTCGCCACGCATGGCCGCGGCATCTGGATCGTCGACGACATCACTCCGCTGCGCAAGCTCACTCCCGAAGTGATGGCCCAGGAAGCCGCATTCCTCTCCGCCAAGCCAGCCCAGCAGCGGCTCGAAGCCAATGGCGGTTGGATCGATGGCAACGCCGCTTTCACCGGCCCGAATCCGCCCGACGCCGCGCTCATCACTTACTATCAGAAAAAGCGCCACATCTTTGGCAAGATGAAACTCGAAGTTTTCGATGCGCAAGGGAAACTCATCGATACGCTCGCTCCCAACAGCCGCCGCGGTATCAGCCGTGTCGAGTGGGCTATGCGTCTGAAAGCACCTCGCGTTCCGCCTGCTGCCACCGCGGCGTTTGAAGCGAACCAAGGCCCACGCGTTTTGCCGGGCACTTATACGGTCAAAATGACGCGCGGCGCCGAAACCTTCACAACCCAGCTTGTCGTGGGCCTCGATCCTCGCGTCAAATACAACGCCGAAGACCGCAAGCTCGAATTCGACGCTGCCATGCGCGCTTACAACCTGCTAGGCGATATGAGTTTCGACGTTGACCGCATCAATAGCGTGCGCGACGCCCTCGCGGAACGCGCCGCCAAAGTAAAAAGTGATGCGGCCTTAGCCAAGCGCCTTCAGGACCTTTCCGAGAAGGCCGACGAGATGCGCAAGAAGATTGTCGCCACCAAGGAAGGTGGTGCAATCACTGGCGAAGAGCGTATTCGCGAAAAAACCACCGGACTGTACGGCGATTTGCTCAATTACGAAGGGCGGCCGACGGATTACCAGGTGGCGCGCATCGATTCGCTGAAAAAGGAACTCGGCGACGTCGAGACGGAATTCGATGGCCTGGTCGCGAAGGACTTGCCCGCGGTGAACAAGTCGCTCTCGCAGAAGAAGTTGGAGCCCGTACAGCCCATCTCGCGCAAGGCGTGGGATGGTATGAGTGGCGATTCCGGAAGCACCGCTGGCGCCGCGGGAATGATGCAGCGCGAGAGGCACTGAGTCCGGGAACGGCGTGGGGCGAGCAAAGTTACTTCGACAAGGCTGCTTTGCCGGTGGCCCTATCCGCCGCGCTGCAGTTCTGGATGCTCGCGCAGAAGCTTTTCCCGCGTTGCTGAGCGCGCGGGCTTTCCCGCCGTGCTCTTGACGATCCATTTGCCGGGCTTCAGGAACAGCAAGCGCACCGCGACGCCCAGTTGCCCAAAAACTCTGGCGCGAATGTCGCGTTCCATTTCCATTTTTCTTGCGAGTAGCGATTCGTCTTCCACTTCGGCGACGACCACCAGATCTTCCGTACCCAGGTCGGGATTGAAAAATCCCATTGCCACGGCGCGCCCATCGTGCACGCCCGGATGCCGGCAGACAATCTCTTCGACGTCTTGGGGATAGATGTTTTCGCCGCCGATAATCAGCAAGTCTTTCTTGCGGCCTACTACAAAGAGCTCGTCTTCGTGGAAAAAGCCCAGGTCACCTGTGCGGTACCAGCCGTCCCGCATCGCCTGCGCCGTCAAATCCGGACGGTTGTAGTAGCCGTTGAACAGGGAATCACTTTGAATCCAAATCTCTCCAACGTGCAGTTGAGGAAGCGCTCCTCCTGCGTCTGACATGATGTGTGCTCGGTTTTGCGCAAGCAGACGGCCCGAGGACATAAAAGAAACGGCTCCCGCAGTTCCCGCGGGAACCTCCGCGACGATACGTTCACTGCGAAATCGCTCGCCATCGGCATAGATCTGGCGCGGCCCGCTGGATCCCGATTGCGTAACGGCAAAGACGTTCTCGGCCATCGCGTACGAACTTTGCATCGCGCCGTGCTTCAGTCCCTGCGCTGCGAAAGCTTCATAGAACTCCTTCATGCTTTCCGTCTTTACCGGTTCCGAACAATTGATCAGTGCGCGCACAGATGACAAATCTGCGCCACGCCGGATTTCCGGCGGCGTGCGCCGAGCCACAAATTGAAACGTGAAATTTGGCAGCCACGCCAGCGTGCATTTCTCTTTGTCGATAAGCTGGAGCATCGTCTCTGGCCGTTGCACCCACTCCGTGGGAGACTGCATCACTACAGGCAGGTGGCACGCCATCGGCAGCACGAAGCAGGCAATCAGTCCCATGTCGTGATACAGCGGCAGCCAGCTATACACGCGGTCGTCAGCGTTCACTCCCAACGCTTCGGCAAGATGCCGGAGTTGCGTCAGGACTGCCGTATGCGATAGCGCCACACCTTTTTGCAGCCCCGTCGTTCCCGCCGAATGTTGGATGAACGCCAGGCCTTGCGGATCGATCGAGTGCTCCGAGGGGCGAAGCTCCTCTATCGAGTCCATCGATCTTGGGACGCGGACGATCTTGGTGGAACTCGTCACCGACAGGTCGGCGATCAGCGCTTCCGGAAATCCTTCGTCCACGACGATAAAAGGCGCGCTCAGATTGGCGGTCACACCGTTGAGGCCGGAGCTGTATTTCGCAGGATCAACTTTTGTATTCGGATAGGCCAGAATGGCTGGCACCCCTCCTAGCATCATCGCGCCGGCAAATGCGGCCATCAGCGCTATGCCTTGCGGCATGACGAAAACGACGCGGTCGCCGTGGCGCGCGCCTTGCTGCTTCAGAAAGTTCGCGTGCTTTCGCGCAAGGCGCACGAAATCGCCGAACGTGATGGAAAGCTGGCCTTCGTCATCGTGCCATTCGAGCACGAACAGGCGATTCGCGGGCGCGGCTTCAAGTGCCTCGACGAGCGTGCGGTATCCTGCGGCAGTGTTGAGCATGACCGTAGCTTCATCGATTGTGCACGAACCAGCAAAGCGCGCCTTTGTTGCAGCGCCGCCTTCGGAGCCTATCTGATACGTGGCAAATCCGAAACGCCAAGACGGTGCGGCCATTGTGTGGTTCTCTTCTCTCACGCAGAATCGCCTCATGGCACGTGGAGACGTCCGTCCCCTTTCTGGGTGTAGCGTCTCGTGCCGTCAACCGAGCGTGCATGCTTTTCAACTCGTTTCCATTTCTCTTTGTGTTTCTGCCGGTCGTGCTCATCGGCTTCCATCTGCTCGGCCGGCTCGGAAAGACCGTGGCCATTGGCTGGCTGGCCGCGGCTTCGCTCGTGTTTTACGCCTACTGGAATCCAGTGTTTCTGGTGCTTCTGCTCGGGTCGATCGTTTTCAATTTTTTTTGCGCCCAAGCCATTGCGGCTTCCTCCGCTTTTGCGGTAAGGCAACGCGTCCTTCTCTGGATCGGCATCACCGGCAACTTGCTCTTGCTTGGCTATTACAAGTACTGGTTTCCCTTGTTGAACAGTTTTGGTTCTCTGGCACATCCCCCGCGTTACTTCGGCAGCGTCATTCTTCCGCTCGGCATCTCCTTCTTCACGCTCACGCAGATTGCCTATCTCGTCGATTTGCAACAGGGCGAAGCCAGCATCCTGGGATTTCTCGATCATCTCTTCTTTGTCAGCTTCTTCCCGCACCTCATTGCCGGGCCGATTCTTCATCACCGGGAATTCATGCCTCAGGTGAATAAAGCCAGCTCCTTCCGCCTGCGATGGGACGACCTGGCTGTTGGCGCAACGTGGTTCGTGATCGGACTGTTCAAGAAAGTCATCATTGCTGACCAAATCGCCTCCCAAGCCGACATGCTATTCGCGAGTCCGGAAGGACAACCGCTCTTGAGGGTCTGGTGCGGTGCGCTGAGTTACGCCATTCAGCTGTACTTCGATTTTTCCGGTTACTCGGACATGGCCATCGGCCTGGCGCGAATGTTTTCTTTGCGGTTCCCTCTCAATTTCAACTCTCCCTATAAAGCCAAAAGCATCATCGAATTCTGGCAGCGCTGGCACATGACCCTGACGAATTTCCTGATGCTGTACATCTACAATCCGCTGGCGCTGGCGATCAACCGAGCGCGACTGGCGGCAGGAAAGCCCATTGGCCGCAAAGCGGTGCTCACGATGGAAGGATTCCTGCGGGTCATTGGCTTGCCGACTCTCGTAACCATGGTTCTCGCCGGGGTTTGGCACGGCGCGGGAAGGCAGTTCCTGGCGTTCGGGTTGCTGCACGGAATCTTCCTCTGCCTCAATCACGCGTGGAGAAGGTTCAAGCCGAAATGGGGCAGTTTCCTGGATGCTGGACGAGTCGGCGCAGCGGCCAGTGTGCTGCTCACCTTTTTTGCCGTGCTGACGGCACAGATCTTCTTCCGCGCGGACTCAATGGAAGCCGCCTACGCCGTTTTGCGCGGAGCTGCCGGCTTCAACGGGTTTGGACTGCTACCGCAGACAGCTGCCACGCTTTTGCCGTGGTTTTGTCTGGCGATGATTTTCGCGGTGATCTGGTGGTTTCCCAACACGCAGGAAATTCTCAGCCAGTACGTCGGCGACAGCGGATCCAAGACGGAAGGCGCCAGTTCCTGGCGTATCCTGCAATGGCAGCCGACCTGGAGTTGGAGTTTGCTGATTGGGGGAGCGTTCTTTGCCTCCTTTGTTCTGCTGAAGACTGCTTCGCGATTCCTGTACTTCCAATTCTAGGTACCCGATATTTTCATTTTCCCTTTTGCAGAAGCTTCGCGATGTCCTCCGCAATGCGTTTCGAGTTCACGTCTGCGCCTTCACGTGTGAAGTGGTTCTGTTCGTTGAAGAAATGGATGTCAAAACGTTGCAGGGGATTGTCCGCAAGATTCGCCAGCTTTTCAGAGTAATAGTCGAAAGAGCTGTCGCACTCCGGGTAGGGCGCGGAATAGATCAGGACGCGCGTCGCCACGTTCGAATATTTGCTGCGCAGGCCGGCAATCCACGAAGCGTCCGGTGCTTTGACTTCCAAATTCGCTGCGCACTTGCGAAGCGGGGGCGCGGGCACGGTATAGAGCCCGCCCGTGGCCTGCACCGCAGGCCATGCCCGGTCGTACGCGTCGGTTTTCCAGGCGCGATTCACGAGAGCTGTCCGGAGAATGAATTCGGAGAAGTCGAGAGCCTCCATCGGATGGCGTGCAAAAAGGAGAAAGGTCTGCGAATCAAGTTTGTGACGGACAAGCTGCAGCGCGCCCTCTTCGTACAGCGCTCCATTGGCGTCTCTGGGCGAGAAATCCGGAGCGGTGAGCTGAAAGACCAGGAATTTCGGAGGCGCATTCTGCTTCAGGTAGAAATCCAGCGCAAACGTGCCGTTGATGGCCAGCGCCGTGTTCGGCTGGGCGATGTTGCAGGCGCGCAGAGAAGTCGCGGCCTCGATGACCGGCGGCGAGACTCCAGTGAGCGCGGAGGAATCGCCGTAAATGACGATATCGCAATTTTTGTTTTTCAAGGTGAAGGGATAGTCGGAGATGGCGAGATAAGAGTTGCGCTGATGGCGGATGTAAAACGACGAGCGGGCGATGAAGACGGAACTCGCCACGGTAATGACCGGAACCAAAGCGAGGGCCAGGCAATAGAGCGCAAACGACCTGCGAGCCGTATGCGTATCGTCGAGGTCAATGCCTTTCGGCCTTGCGTCCACTGCTTGGATAACAACAGACATTTGCCAGAGTCCTCGAATCGAATGCGTCAGCCTCGGCCTTGAAGCTTGGCGCGGATGAGGTCGGCGAAATTCCCGACGCAATGCAGCGATTGCAGCTCCGCGGTGCGAAAGCGGATCCCGAAATCCTTTTCCATAGCGGCAATGAGGCTGGCGTTGGCGAAGGAATCCCAGCCGGGGATGTCGGCCTCGCTCGTTTCCGGCCGCAACACGATTCCGTTATCCTCCAAGATCGTGCGAAAAATGGTCGTCAGTTTCTCGTAGATGACTGGATCGCTGATTGCCTGATTCTGGTTCGATGAACTCATAAGGCGCGAACAATTTCTCGGGTACAGACAATCTAGCGCGCTCGGACGCGCAGCAATGAATGAAGAAACAGTGTACTGGGCGCCGCGGCGCGGTCCCGCGGAAGAAACCGGAGTGATTGCTCTTCTCATCAACGGGCCAGACCTTGCAGGACCGCGGCCGAGCGTTAAGACGGTTCTTAGCGAGGGGAGTCGGCGCGGATGATGCGGACGCCGAACACGCCGGGAATGTCGTTGCCCTCAGAGGCTTCAAAGCGCACGGTGACCGTTTGTTTTCCCTGTGCCAAATCGGCGGGAATGGCGTAAGTGACGTCAAAGAAGCGCACAGGTTGCTCGGGACTGCGACCATCCGTAGCCTGTTCTCCTAACTTCCTGCCATCGACCAAAATATCGAAGGAGCCCTTACGGCGGCCATCACTGCTCAAGGTGGCGACTAAAGCCAAGGGGTGAGCAGCGTCCACCGGAAGATCGAAGGAAAACCACTTGCGGCCGCGGCGCCCCAAGCGGCCTTCGAGATCGAAAGGAGAGGTGTCTTCGCCCTGCTGATGGAAGTCACGTTCAGCTTGCATCTGGCCGGGTTGCACGAAAGAAACAGTGGCGGCTTCGAGCTTGCGCTGCTTTTCCTGCTCGGCGGCGTAAGCTTCGGACTTTTTCTTCCACTCGTCGGGAGTGAACATGTCCCAGTAGATGGCGTACTTGCGGCGAGGCAATTGGTAGAAGGGAACAAAGGTGATGTCGGAAGCGAGGCCGACGCCGGAAGTGAGAAAGGTTCCGGGTTTGCCGGCGACGGGCTTGAGCCAACTGTCGAGGGACTGGTTCGCGGCGACGAGAGGCGGAGCAGGCGGGCCGATTCGCCAGCCTTCACGGTCGCGCTCGGAGAACGTCTCTGGGCCCAGATCGCCCGCGAGCACCAGTGGCCCCCACAGCAACGCGAAGCGCTCGGGATTGTCAGGCAGCGGCTCCTTGTGAAGCATCTTCGGCAGAACCAGCTCGACGGTGTCTCCGGTTTTCCACGTGCGTGCAATTTCAACGTACGAATCCGGTTTGGGGAGGTCCTTCACCGGATGGCCATTCACTTTGACGGTGAAACTGTTGCCCGCCCAATAGGGGCGACGCAAAGCTAGCGTGAATTTCTTCGGCGATTTGCTGGTGATCTTCAGCGCCGCGGTCTCTCCCATCGGGAAATCGGTGTTCATTTCCACTTGCACGCCCTGTGCCACCCAGTCGGCGCGTGTAGGAACGTAGAGGTTCACCCAGAGCTTCTCGGGGGATTCATAGTAGATGCCATAACCATGCAGCGCGTGGCTTTCCATGCCCGTGCCCATGCAGCAGGTGAAGTCCTCGAACATATTCTGATATTCGTGCTGGACGCCGCGGCCAACTGGAACCATGTAGCAGACGCGGCCGTCGTCGGGATCTTGTGAGGCTAGAATGTGATTGAAGAGCGCGCGCTCGTGGAAATCGGCGTAGCGGACCTGCGGGTCAGTGGAGAAGAGCGTGCGCGTCATCTTCAGCATGTTGTAGACGTTGCAGGTTTCCGCGGTGCGGCCGTCGATGTAGTCGTTGAGCTTGTCGGGCGCGCTGAAGTACTCGTTCCTGCCGTGGCCCCCGGTGGCGAAGCTGTGGTGCAGCGCGACATCGTCCCAGAAATTGACGGCGGCTTTGTGATCGGTTTCGTCGCCGGCGTAGATATAGCGGGCGAGCGAGCCGATCATCTTGGGAACCTGCGTGTTGCCGTGGTGGCTGCCGAGAATGTCCTGCCCCGCGGCTAGCGGATCGATCATGGCGCGCTGTTCGAATTTGTTGGAGAGCGCGAGCCAGCGCGGATCGCCGGTGTCGTGGTAGAGGTCGGCGGTGACCTCGTTCATGCCACCAAATTCGGTCGCGAGCATCTTTTGGTCTTGCTCGTCGTCGAGCTTGGAGACGATGCTCTCGGCCCAGCCGGCAAATTTGATTTCGACGTCGAGAGCGGTGCGACTGCCCGTGTAGCGGTAGGCATCGCGAAGTCCGGCAAAGATCTTGTGCTCGACGTACCAGGGAGACCAGAGGCCATTGAGGTCGAAGCCGCTGGACTTGATGACGCCTTTGCAGAGTTCATGGAAGCGGAGCTTGCCGTCGACACCCTGGCCGTCGAGCTCCGCGCCAAGATAGCCATCGCCCTGAGCATCCTGGATGGTTTTCAGTTCGCTGACCATGTAATCGGCGCGCTGTTTGAAACGGTCATCGCCCGTGGCGGCATACATCAAGCTCACGGCGGAAAGATAGTGTCCCGCAATGTGGCCGGTGAGCTGGCGCCCGCCGCCGTCCCATCCGCCGTATGGCTTGGTTTTGGGTTCGAGCTTGGCGCGCTCGCGAAGGAAGGCGAGCATGCGGTCGGGCTGTAGCTCGAGAAGATATTTGGCGTCGAGGTCCTGAGCGTTCTTTAGAGGACCGCCGAGAAGGCGGACGCTGGTGAGAGAAAGGGGGCGCGCCTTGAGGATTTTGTCTTCGGAGGAGCGGGCGGGGTTGGCGGACTGGGCTTGTGCAAGCGCTTGCATGCAGAGGGTGGCCAGCAGCAGGAAGAGAAGACGTTTTTTCACGAGGAGCCTCCGGAGAACTGCGAAGGGGCATTGTACAATGGGGGGTGCTGTGCGTGCCTAGGTCAAAGGTCAGAGCGGATCGCAGAAGAGCTGGCACCTTTTGCTGCCTGCGGCAGGCGGGCATAAACCAAAAGCGAAAACGTGGTGCACCCTGTGTCTGGTCCGGACCGCCTAGACTTGGTGGAGGCGGGGGGAGTCGAACCCCCGTCCGAAAAGCGCTGCGACACGAAGCCTACATGCTTAGCTCAATTCGCTTGGTTTCGCCTGCCACGCTCAGAATGAGCAAGAAACGCAGCCGGCTAGTCCGATAAGTCTTGCCCGAACCTTACGGACCGAAAGGTTCGGGCCAGCTCACTGTGCGACGCCTCTTGCCGGGCCCGTGAGCAAAGCCCGGGGAAGCGTGCGCTTAATTAATTAAGCAGCAAGTGCCAAGTTGTTGTTGGCAGTTCTAGTTTTCCACCAAGTTACGGGCAGGTGGGTCCCGGCATGCCTTCGGG